>NZ_CP078079.1:2048277-2731036 GCF_020809045.1 Pseudarthrobacter sp. L1SW
GGCCTTCAGTTCCACTCGCGAAACACGGATGCCCCAGCGGCCGGTGGCCTCGTCCAGGACGCCGCGGAGCTGTCCGTTGATCTGGTCCCGGGAGGTGAGCGCCTCCTCCAGGTTCAGCCCGCCCACCACGTTGCGCAGGGTGGTGGTGGTGAGCTGCTCCACGGCCTGGATGTAGTTGGCGATCTCATACGTGGCGGCGCGCGGGTCCGTGACTTGGAAATACACCACGGTATCGATCGAGACCACCAGGTTGTCCTCAGTGATGACAGGCTGCGGCGGGAAAGAGACCACCTGCTCGCGCAGGTCCAGCAGCGGCAGGAGCCGGTCCACGAACGGAATCAGGATGGTCAGTCCCGGATTGAGCGTCCGCTGGTATTTGCCCAGCCGTTCAACAACACCTGCCCGTGCCTGTGGAATGATCCGGATGGCCCGGACCAGGACGATGATCACAAACACGATTAGGACCACCAGCACAATGGCGAGGGCGGCTCCTCCTGCGTTATCCATACATTTCCTTCTTCCCCAATTGATCAGGCAGTATCAAGGCCTGGTGTCTGATTCCGACGCTGCCGAAACCACGGCGGTGGCACCGTCGATGGCGGCCACCACTACTTTTTGCCCGGCAGGAAGGACTCCCGCGGCTGAGCGGGCACTCCAGATGTCCCCGCCGATTTTGACCAGGCCGCCGTCGGAGGAGACGGGTTCCATGACAATGGCGTGTTCGCCGATCAGGCGGTCAACATTGGTCCGCTGTTCGGACGGGCCCTTCTTCAGATGCGACAGGGCCACCGGCCGGACGAAGGCGATCATGAGCAGGGAGACGACGCAGAAAACCACGATTTGCAGCCAGAGGTCCGCGCCGGCGAAGTCAGCCACGAGGGCGGCGAGGGTTCCTCCGCCGAGCATGATGAAAAACAGGTCAAGGGTGATCATCTCGATCACTGCAAAAGCGAGGAAAGCGGTGAGCCACAGTGCCCACCAGTTCTCGCCCAACCATTCGAACAACGTGCTCCCCCTTCGCTACGGGGAGCCGCTACCGCGGACCCACCAGCAACTGTCCTTCCATCCTAGTGCGGGCAGCCGTGGCATGGGTGGGCCGCAGGCAGTTGCAGTAGATAGTGGCCAATCCGTTATTGGATGGGGGCTTTGGCGGGGCGGAAGACTGTCAGGCGGAACCGGGCTTCCGAGACAACGGGCTCCGGCTGGCCCTCCAGCCTTGCGGCGATGGCGGTTCGGCCGCTGTGATGCCCCGCCGGGCCCATGAACGCAAGGTCGGCCGCCTCCCGGCGGGTGAGCGCCAGGGGGAAGTCGACGTCCCGGGCTGTCTCGACCGTGAAGTGCGCTTCCATTGCCCCGGCCAGCCGGCTCTCCTTGCCTTCTTCAATACTGAGCATGCCGGTCACGTCCGCGATGGAGGCGAGGTGGCCGGGCCGGGGCGTGACCACCGTCAGCCGGCCTGTTGGCCGCAGGACGCGGGCGAACTCCGCTGCGTTCCTGGGCGCGAAAATAACGGTGATGGCGTCGACTGAGTTGTCCTTCACGGGCAGCGGCTGCCAGATGTCCCAGGCGACGTTCACCGCCTCCGCGTTGAGCCGGGCGGCTCGCCGCAGGGCGAACTTGGAGATGTCCAGGCCAAGGGCTGCCACCTCCCGGCCGTCGGCCACCGCTGCGTCGAGCAGGACGCGCAGGTAATGTCCGGTTCCGGTTCCGGAGTCAAGGACGACGGCGTGTTCCCCTGGAAGGGTAGGGACGACGGCGGCTGCCACCGCCTGCGCCAGCGGCAGGTAGTGCCCCTGCCCCAGGAAGTTGAAGCGGGCTTCCACCATCTCGGCGGTGTCGGCCTCGAACGCGGTGCCTTTTCCCACCAGCAGGTTGAAGTACCCCTGCCTGGCGGCATCAAAGCTGTGGGACGAGCCGCAGACGAGACGGCTTTGGCCGGAGGGGTGCGGTCCCGCCAGCTCCAGCGGCTGGAAGCACACGGGGCACAGCAAGGGCAGGTTGGGAGCGGGCATAGCCACCATCTTAGGGCGGCCCGCCTGGCCGCCTGCCCGGTTGCTGTACTGGATCGTGCCCGCCGCGGCAGCCCGTCGCCCCGGCTGGGTCCGCCTAGGATCCGGCGGCGCTGACCGGGCCGGTATCGAACCCGAGCCCTGCCCTGGCCTTGCCGATCCCGGGCTCCGCCCAGTGGGCGGCGTATTCCGCGTTGCTGCTGAGCGAGCGCAGCTGCGCCCGGTCCACGTACAGCACACCGTTCAGGTGGTCGGTTTCGTGCTGCACAATGCGGGCCTGCCAGCCTGCGAATTCCCGCTGCGCCGGCGAGCCGTCCGGCGCCTGGAAGTCCAGCAGGACGTTCTGGGGCCGGGCCACGACTGCCTGGAGGCCGTTCAAGGAGAGGCAACCCTCGTAAAAGGAGGCATACTCCGTTCCCAGCGGGGTGTACCGGGGGTTCAGGAGCGCCAGGAACTCCAGGGGGCTGCGCTTGCGCAGCGCAGCGGCCTCCGGATCGACGTCGTACTGGTCCTCCACAACGGCGATCTGGAGGGGGATGCCGAGCTGCGGCGCTGCCAGTCCCACACCGGGGGCCTCGTGCATGACCTGCCGCATGAGGGCAATAAGGCGGTCCAGCTGGTCTGGGGAGAGCTGGCCGTCAAAGGCGGCGGCGCGCTGCCGAAGGGCGGGGTGGCCGGCCTGCACGATAGGCGGGAGGGTGCCTGCTGAGAGGATCCGTTCCACGGTTTCCCGGATCTGTTCATCGCTGAGGGTGGTCTCAGGCGGGATGGGGCTCATGCAGAAAGCCTACTGGCCGGGCGCCACCCTGCCGGGCACGGTGGGTTAGTGTCGTTTCCATGGCTGAAGACCCCTCCCTGAGCACCTCTCCGCTGGACCGCGTCCTCGGATTCATCCGGGTTCTGGAAGCAGGCGGAGGCGCCGCTGAGGTCAGGCCCTACCTGGCGGACGACTTCGTGCTGGTGGAGGCACCGCACCTGCTGGCGCCGGCAGGCTCCACCCGTTCGCTCGCTTCGGTCCTTGCCGGCGCGGAACGAAGCTCCGAGGTGGTGTCCGGGCAGAAGTTCAGCATTCGGCGGACCACCTGTGAAGGCGGCAGGGTGGCCGTGGAGGCAGACTGGTCCGCGACGGTCCAGATGGACCTCCCCTACTGGGACCGGGGGGAGACCATCCGGGCCAGGACGTCGTCGGTTTTTGAGGTCGCTGACGGAAAGATCGTGAGCCAGGACAGCTACGACTGCTACTTTCGGTAACTCGCCCCGCGCCCTCCGTCCGGGCGTCCCCGGCCTACTGCATGGTGAAGCGCCGCGCCGTCCACTGGTTTATGGCCGGCACTGACGCGACGCCGCCGATGGCAAGGTTGCGGACCTTCAGGAGCGGCACCGGCAGGGGGCGTCCCAGCAGCATGTTGACCTCCGACTGGCGCCTGGCAATCGCGGCGGCGCGCCGGCGGGCAGCGTCGAATTCCTTCAGCCGCCCGTCCACGCGCTTTCCCGCTGCGGCCTCCCGGACCAGGGGAGCAAGGGCCTGGGCGTCCAGCCAGCCAAGGTTCATACCTTGGCCGCCGATTGGGCTGATTTCGTGTGCGGCGTCTCCCACCAGTACCACCCGCCCCGCGACGGTGCGCCGGGCAAGGGTGGAACGGACGCTGAAGCCGCTCAGCATGGTGTTCGTCCGGACGTCCGGCAGGATCCCCGTCCGCCGCTGCACCAGCCCTGCCAGCCGGCCGGCGTCGGCTGTTCCTGCTGGCTGGCTGAGCCGCACCACCCAGCGCCGGAGGGCGCCCGGCAGCGGGAAGGACTCGACGATCCCCTCCGGTTCGAGGAAAAGGACGGCCAGCTGCCCATGGGTTCCGGAGTCGGCGAAGTCGCCCATCAGGTAATGGTCCGGATAGGCCCTGGTGCGGACAGGTATGCCGAGCGCATCACGCAGCACCGACCTGGCGCCGTCGGCGGCAATGACCAGCGAGGCATCAAAGCGGCTGCCGCCTGCCCTTTCGCCCCCGGAACATTCGACGACGACGGCGCCTGTATCGCCGTCGTCGGTCACTCCCGTGACGCGTACGCCCCTAACGATTGCCCGGCTGTCGAGGGTATGGACGCGTTCCTCCAGGAGCTGTTCCGTGCGGTACTGGGGGAGGGCCAGCACGAACGGAAAGTCCTCCGACACGCCTGCGAAGGACATGGTGCCCACTGTCCTGCCGCCGCTGAGGGCCATGCCCGCATGGATCGGGACGCCCTCCCGGACCATGGCACCGGCCAGGTGCACCCGTTCCAGCGCTTCGAGGGCGGGCGGGTGGATCCCGATGGCGCGGCTGTGGATATTGCGTTCGGTCCGCTGCTCGAGGACGCGCACGGACATGCCGTCCTGGAGCAGCGACGCCGCCAGGTAGAGGCCCACGGGCCCGCCGCCGACGATGACCACGTCCGTTGCCATGTCAGCCCTTAGAAAAGGCGAGGACCTGGTGGAAGGCGCTGCCGGGCCTGACCACCCAGCCGGGGGGAGCGATCGCCGCGAGCTCCGGGCGCGTATAGCTCCGCCGGATGGACGTGAGCCCGTCCGCGCGGATGAAGGAGTGGCGGAAAGGTAGGGCGGCGGCACTGAAAAGGGCATAGGCTACCGGGCTGCGGCGAAGATCGTTGTGGAGCACGGCTTTGCGGGCCAGCACCCGCGAGTGCGCCAGCAGTTCCTGCAGCTGCCCCGCATCGAGGTGGTGCAGGACATGGTTGGAAATCACGAAGTCGTACTGCCTGCCCTCGCTGACAAGGTCGGCGCTGTGTGCCTGCCGGAAACTGAGTCCCGGCACTGCGGCCCGGCGCCCGGCGAAGGCGGCGGCGCGGGGGTCGGGATCGATGCCGGTGATGTGCAGGACCAGGTGGTCGCGGGTGGCCCAGTGCGCCAGCAAGGCGGGGAGATCGCCTCCGCCTGAGCCGATGTCCAGGAGCGTGCCCGGGCCGGAGCTGCCGGCCAGGAATGGACGCAGCTCCCGCACATACAGCCGGCGCCATCCGGACAGCACACGGTTTACGACCGCGAACTGGCGGTAGGTGTTGTCCAGGGCCTGCGGGTCGCAGTCAGGCAGGTCCATGGTTTCGATCGCCCCGACGGCGCGCTGCCGCAGCAGGAGATCCACGGGGATCAGGCCACCGGCGCTTCCGCGGGCAGCCGCTCCGGTGCCTGTTCCGCCGGCGAGGTGCGCGCTGGCCTGGCGGTGCGCGCCTGCCGCAGCTTGGTGAAAACCGCTGTTTCCACGGTGAGCCCGGGGCCGAAGGCCATGGAGCAGATCCGCTCGTCGCCCGGTTCCGGGTCCTGTTCGAGGATGTGCTTGATGACGAAGAGGACGGTTGCGCTGCTCATGTTGCCGTAATTGCGGAGGACTTCACGGGCTGGAACCAGCTGTTCCTGCGTCAGGCCGAGCCTGGACTCGACTTTGTCAAGGATGCTGCGGCCGCCCGGGTGGATGGCCCAGTGGCGGATGGAGGAGTAGGGGAGTGCGGCCAATTCCGGTTCCCGTGCCAGGAGGGGGTCCAGCGCCCCGACGATGTGGTCGTCGATGATGTGCGGGACGTAGTTTCCCAGGACCATCTCGAATCCGTGGTCGCCTATGTTCCAGGCCATGGCGTCCTCGCCAACGGGGGTGAGGACAGTTTCGAAGTGGTCCAGCCGCATCAGTGCATGTTCTTCGGTGCCTTGCCGGGCAGTGACGACGGCGGCTGCCGCACCATCGGCGAAAAGGGCTGACCCCATGATGGTGTCCGGGTCGTTGGACGTGCGGACGTGCAGCGAGCATAGTTCTGCACAGACCACCAGCACGACGGCGTTGGGGTCGGCTTCGCAGAACAGCTTTGCTGCGCGCAGGGCGGGAAAGGCCGCATAGCAGCCCATGAATCCGAGGTGGTAGCGCTGGACCGCCGGATCCAGGCCGAGCTCGCGCACGATCTTGTAGTCCGGCCCCGGGTTGAAGAATCCCGTGCAGGAGACTGTCACCAGGTGAGTTATGTCAAGTAGATTGAGTTCCGGGCAGGCGTCGACGGCGGAGCGGGCAGCTTCCACAAAAAGCTTGGTGGCCTCGCGGCCGAAGATCTCGTTGCGGACTTTGGTGCTGGGATTCAGCAGGAGGCCGGTGGCAGGGTCATAGAACTGCGGATCGTCCGCGCGGAACTCGTTGGTGAGTTCCTCGACAGCGGTAAAGCGTGTGTCGATCGCAGCTGAATCGAAGCAGGTGTTCACCAGCCGGGAACCAAGCCTGGACAAACCCGGCTGCGCCGCAAAGACATCCCGGGCCTCTGACTGGATCAGCATCGTTTTCGGAACTGCAGTTTCAAGTGAACGCACGTAGACCGTCATTTGTTCATTCTTAGCGAGCCCTTGGATTAAGGCAACGGTGGGCCGGGGCGGTGACCTGCGCAGTTATCCAGCGGGCGCGGGATTCCCATGGTGGTGCACCCTCGCTTCCGGACACTGCAGCAAACGCCGATAATCTACATTATGTAAAGTAGAAGAATTCGATGTCGCCTCTGCTGCGTCCTTCCATGCCGTCCAGCGCCGGCTGTGATCGACATGGAGATCAGTGCGTGCATGATGGTTGGAAGACATGAACAAAGCCCAGCGCGTCCAACCGGGGCATTAACACTGCTTTTCTACGCTTGGAGAACCTTGAATGCTCAAAATGCGCTAAAAGTGGCATTGAACGAGTTCGTTGGTCCCGCAGTCCGGGATGCGGGTTTCAACGGCTCCGGAAAGACGTGGAGACGCATCAACGGACATGGGGACTGGGCAATCGTGAACGTCCAGTCGTCAGCGTGGAGCACTTCCGAGGAACTGCGCTGCGTCATCAACATTTCTCTCGTTCCACAGCCATGGATCGCTTGGACTTCCCATCTCTTGGACCAAGAAGTGCCGAAAACCCCAGACGAGGCATCGGGGCTCTATCGCGACCGGATCCATCCCACAGGATCCCCGGCAAACACGGACGAGTGGTGGACGGTCCGGAACGAAGCGGATGCAGCGACCGTCGCCCGGGATATGGTGCTCAGGCTCACAACGGATGCCCTACCGCTTCTGGCTAATCTTCTTGAACGTCCCAAGCTTCTGGAGTCCTTGCGAAACAAGGACCTGGGAATGGTCCGCGGGGCGGGCTGGGACCTGCACTTCATGCGAGCCGAAGCCGTTCTCCGCGCTGAAGAGGGAATGTCCCCCACGCTTGAGGAGCTCCTGGACGATATCGACCGGCATTCAGGGGAAAAACTTCGTGCCAATGCTGAGAGGTTAATCTCCTGGGTCCAGTCTAGAGCGGCCGCGGCAGACCATGGAGACCGGCGCGTCGCAAGCGACCGTGAATAGTCACAAATCGAACAATGTCCAGCCACGGCGGCGAAAGCATTCCCAGGTGTCCTGGGACTGTGCCCCTCCCCCGCGTCCGGAAACGATCAGCCTTAGAACGTGAGAGCTCTCGGGGTCACGGTGAGGTTGATGCCTGCGTTTCGTCCCAGCAGGTCCCGGGCGGCCTCCGGGACGCTTATCCGTCCGCTCCAGCGGTGAACGGTGGTGTCCGTGTCCTTCAGTTGGTCCCTGTCCCCCGGCTCCCAGTCCCTGAGGGCCGTCGGGATCAGGCTGTTCCACGCGGCCCAGGCCCTCGGCAGCGGCCGGTTTTTCCCGGGAGGTTCAATGTCAACCACCAAGGTATCCTGCCAGTCCTCGGTCTGTTCCAGGTGGTCATCGAAGAAGAAGTGCCCCTCCTTTTCCCTGATGGACATCAGCCGAAGGCGGAGCGCGTGACGGAGCCGGGGTACTACCCTGCCCCCGACACGGGGCCGTGGTGCCTTGGAGGACAGGAAGGTCGTCAGCAGCGGAACCGGAGAATCGATGGGGTCCCCTTCCCGCCAATGCTCAATCTGCACCGGACAGAAGTGGGCCGCGCTTTGCTCGTGGACCATGACCGGCAGTCCCCTGATGGCCAGCGCGACGTCAAGCTGGAATTCGACGTCGGCGGGGGCCTCCCTGCCGACCGTGAAGCCGACCAGCTCCACTTCGACCTTGAGATCACCGAAAAGGAAGCGTTGGAGGTTCTGGTAGCCCTCCTCCGAGTTGACGATTCCGTACCGTCCGCTGTGACTGCGGTGCACAACGGCCAGCGGCGCACCGCGGACTGCCGCGTTGTCGATCTGGACCAGCCCGTCACTGCGGGCTCCCACCGCTTTGGATGACAGACCCATGGCCACGTCGTAGTCTTCAGGGTTGGAGCCGACGAGGCAGAACAGTTCTTCTACCGGGAACCCGTCCCCGGGCATCTCGGTTGCGACGAATTGGTCACGTGTCCGTGTCCGCCTGGAGGCCGGCGGAGTGAGGTATTCGTACATTCGGTCAGGGCCAAAGATGTCCGCCCCCTGGAGGCCGGTGGCGTCGCGAATTTTCTCGAGCAGGCCAAATCCGATGGCGAAACGGATTCCACCGTGCGGCGTCGCGTAGGTGAAAACCCTGGCGACAAACCCGGCCCCCGCGGCGGGGTCTACTGTGCCGTCTTGCCCGGCCAGGCTTTCGGGGATGACGCGTTGCAGCAGCGAGCGGCAGATCAGCCCGCCCATGGAATGGGCCACCAGGAAGACCTTTGGCGCGCCGGTTTTCTCCAACACAAGCTTGATCAACTTGAACAGGTCACGTGCCGCCTGTTCAAAGGAGAAGTCCTCCGCGTCCGCGCCAAAGGTGTCTGCTGATACATCGTAAAAGCGGTGGATCCAGACCGACGCCGGGCTCACCGAGCCGGCGTCCGCGCTGTTGAGGAAGGCCCATTGGTCCCCGTGGACAGGAACCTCGTACTTATGGTCGCTCACCAGCCGCAGCATCGGAGATTCGAACTGGTGGAACTTCGCCCGGCCGTTGCTGTCGGCCCTGACGTGGACAGAGCCCTGGCTGAAGCCGTAGAAGGGGTCATCGACGGCGCTATTGACCGCCGCCCCCGTCCCTGCGAAACCTCTGACGTAGATCACCGGCAGCCGGCCGTCGTCACCAGGGAACCCCATGGTTGTCCCTCCTTGTGCAGTTGTTCACGACTGTGTGGAGCCCGCTGGAGCGTCCAAGTCTTCGCCGATTCGAACACCGCGGGCGTTACTGCAGCGTTACTGCCTCCCGCTCCCTGGTTGGCCTGCCTGCCCGGCGACGGTAACGCAGCGGTAACGGCGCCCCGGGTGTACTGGGCTGGGGTGAGCAATCTTGCGTCAATATTTCGGAAACGCGAGCCAACTCCTGATTTTCCTCCAGCAAGATCAAAGGGACCAAGAGGAAGGCCTCCAATGTCAACGGAGGGCGCCTTGGGCAGCCAAGGGGATTGGCGGCGTAGAAGCCTGAACCTTCCCGCAAGTATCGTGCCAGGACGGGGAGGGGTGACTGCAATGATGCAAGACCATCATTGGGGAGAGGCTGCGGGTGACCAGGAACCAGAGCCGGAGCTCCCCTCCGCCGGCTTTATGGTCATCCGAACCTGGCACGAGCCCGGCCACCCACAGGAATTCCGCGCGCGGATAACCTACGGGCAGACTCCCAGCAGTTCCCAAAGGACCGTGGCCACAGCCGATCCAGCTGAGGTCCTAAGCGTGGTCAAGCGCTGGCTGGCCGCTCAGCCAGGGGTGACGGGGCGGAACTGACCGTTCCGTCCGCAAACCCGGCCGGCGCTCAAGGGCTCCGGCGAGGAGCGCACTGACTGATTCCGAAGGCAGCAGCCCCATGTCATCCCCAAGCTGTTTCCGGTACCGCTCGTAAGCCCTGAGCGCGGCGGCAGGGTTGCCGTCCTGCAGTTCAGCCTGGATAAGGAGCTGGACGGCACTCTCATAGAGCGGCTCGATCTCCACCGCCGCCTCAGCGGCTGCCTCCGCCGTCGCGGTGTCGCCCAAGGCAAGCGAATGTGCGGCAATGGCTACGTAGGCCCGCAACCGGTCCTGCTGCAGCCGGCTCTGTTCAACCATGATCCAGTCCTCGTACCAGCCGGGAAGCAGTTGCGCATCCCGTAACCCGTCCAGCAAAGCCGCACGGTTGGTCTGCAGCGCCGCAGCGCCCAGGGACCTGGCCTGGAGCCGGACCCGCCTTAGGTCGACATCCACGTCGTCGCTGAGGTACAGCATCCGGCCTTCATTGACGATCAGGCCGGGCACTTGGCGTGAAATCAAATGAACACTGACCCGCAGGCTCTCCAACGCCTTGGAATCCGGATACTCGGGCCACAACAAGCCAACGAGGTAGGTACGAAGGAGTGGACCCTTGATGGCCAGCGCCGCGATGAGCCGCTGCTGGCGCGTTGCAACATGCACGACTGCACCGTCCCGCCAGAGACGCCAGGACCCGAGCAGTTCCAGTTTCAATTCTCCATAGCCGTCGTCGCCCATGGGAACCTGATTTCGGTTCAGAAAAACTTGTGGTGGATGGTACGAATGAGGATCCTCAGGACGGTGGGTCCTGTCAATGGTGCTGTTCCCAAACTTTCAAAGGGAGAGTCCCCTATCCGAAGCGGGGCAGCCCGGATGCAATCTAGCGCTTTGATCCGATCCCTGCGCCCACCACTGCACCGACGCCGAGTCCCAGCGCAAAACCGAGGAAGGGACTGTCAAATACCGCGAGCCCAAGGGTGATTCCAAGAGCAGCGCCAACGAGGCAACAGATGGCCAGTGGCTTGTTCACGGCGCCCTCCAGCAGCGGATATTTCGGCAACACAGGTCCCCCAGAGACTACTGGGCGTTTCCCGGCAGCGTCACCCGTGGTACGCCCTCTGGAGTTCGGCGATGTCCAGCTTGCGCATCCCCAACATCGCCTGCATGGCCCGCTGGGACCCGTGGGGGTCGGGACCCGCGATCAAGGACGGGAGGACAGTGGGGACGATCTGCCAGGACAAGCCGAAACGGTCCTTCAGCCAGCCGCACTGGCTCTCCGAGCCGCCGTCGGTCAAAGCCGCCCAATACCGGTCCACGGTGGACTGGTCCTCACAGTCCACCACGAACGAGACCGCCTCAGTGAAGGTGGATCCCCGGGCACCATTCAGGGCGGTGAACCCCCGTCCTTCCAGTTCAAAGTCGACGGCGATTGCCTCGCCCGCAGCGCCTGGTCCTCCCTCACCGAAGCGCGAAACGTTGAGGATCCTGGAATCATCGAAAACCGAAGTGTAGAACTGAGCCGCTTCTTCCGCCTGGTTCTCGAACCAGAGGCAGGTCCCGATCTTTCGAGGCATTGGTGCTCCCTTCCGGCTTGAGCCTAGCGCCGCGGTGTGAGGCATACAACGGCTGGCGTTAAGCTCGATTCCATGACTTCCCGCAATGAGAAGACCGCAAGACCGCAGGCCCTCCGCCTGGCGGTGGCCGCGGCGGGAGCCGACGCCGCCATGATCCTGGTGTTCGCCGCCGTCGGCCGCGACGCCCACCAGCGCGGCGAAGTGGTGACCGGGGTGCTGCTGACTGCCTGGCCGTTCCTGGCCGGAGCTGCGATGGGATGGCTTATCGCAAGGGCCTGGCGGGATCCCCTTTCGGTACGCCGGACGGGCATTGCCGTTTGGCTCGGCAGCGTGGCGGGAGGGATGGCACTGCGCGCCCTGACGAGCCAGACCGTGGTGCTCCCGTTCGTCATTGTGGCCTTGCTTAGCCTGGGCGTCCTGCTGCTTGGCTACCGCCTGCTGGCGGCGGGGCTCAAGCGCCGCCGCGACGCCTGAACAGGCGCAGGATGGTACGGCCGCAAGCAACTGCCGATGTAATAGGCTGGCAGGAGAAGCTTGCCGGGCACTGCTACGGCGCAACAGATCCGGAAGGGTTCAACGTGATCACTGCATTCGTTCTGATCAAGACCGACGCCGCCCGCATACCCGAGACAGCCGAGGAAATCTCCGCTATCGAGGGGATCAGCGAGGTTTACTCCGTCACCGGCGAATGGGACCTTATCGCAGTGGCCCGGGTTCCCCGGCACGAGGACCTGGCCGACGTCATCGCGGACAGGCTTTCCAAGGTCCCTGCGGTGGTCCACACCACGACCCACATCGCTTTCCGCGCGTACTCACAGCACGATCTGGACGCAGCGTTCGCGCTGGGCTTTGAACAGTAGCGGGCAGGCAACTCCGGCGCTCACCGGGCGGTGAGCGCGACCCACTTCCCAAGGACGGCCGCGGCGGCCCCGGAATCAATGGACTCGGCCGCGCGGACAAAAGCCTTGCGCATCCGGTCAAGGAACGGGCCCTCTGCGGATTCATCAAAGGCCACAAGTCCGGCCGCTGCATTAACCAGGACGGCATCCCTGACAGGGCCTTCCTTGCCGGCCAGGACATCGCGGACAACGGCAGCGTTTACCTCTGCGTTTCCGCCCCGCAACTGTTCCACGGTGGCAAGGCGGATCCCCAGGTCCTGCGGAGAGAAAGTCAGTTCGGTGACCCGGCCATCACGGATTTCCCACACTGTCGAGGGCCCTGTGGTGGTGAGTTCGTCGAGGCCGTCGTTGCCGCGGAATACCAGGCCCCTGCTCCCCCGCTGAGCCAGCACGCCGGCTACCAGGGGCGCCATCCTGGCGTTTGCGACGCCGACTGCTGAGGCCTGGACCTTGGCAGGGTTTGTGAGGGGGCCGAGGAAGTTGAAAGCAGTGGGAACGGCCAGCTCCCGCCGCGGAACCGCGGTGTGCCGGAACGAGGGGTGGAACACCTGCGCGAAGCAGAACGTGATGCCGGCTTCTTCGGCGTTGCGTGCCACCTCCTCGACGGACAGGTCCAGCCGCACGCCCAAGGCTTCGAGCACATCGGCAGAGCCTGACGACGACGACGCGGCCCGGTTGCCGTGCTTGACCACCTTGGCGCCGGCTCCCGCGGCGACCAGGGCCGCCATGGTGGAGATATTCACGGTGTTCAACTGGTCGCCGCCGGTGCCCACGATGTCCAGCTTTTCGCCCGAAATGGTCACTGGCCTTGCATGCGCAAGCATGGCTTCCACCAGGCCCGAAAGCTCCTCAACCGTTTCACCCTTGGAGCTTAGTGCCACCAGGAATCCGGCAATCTGTGCAGGTGTGGCCTCCCCCGCCATGATGGTGTCCATCGCCCAGGAGGTATTGTCCGCCGTAAGGTCAGCTCCGCCGATCAGGGCGGAGATCAGGCGGGGCCAAGAATTGCCGGACGGTGCGGGAGCCTGTGAAGTCACCTCCTGATGCTATCGACCGTTGCCCGGGAGTGACCAATATGAACCCCTCCGGGAACTTTTCCAGGCGATTTCGCGTCTTTGTAGAAAAAGTCCTCCGAAAAGGCGGTTTGCGTTGGGCAGCACGGACTTTTACAGACATAATGTCTATGTGACATCTGCGACCCATGCCCCCAGTACCCCGGCGCACCCCACGCTGAACCGCCCCAACATGGTTTCCGTCGGAACCGTTGTGTGGCTGTCCAGCGAGTTGATGTTCTTCGCCGGTCTCTTCGCCATGTACTTCACACTGCGCTCCACGAGTGCGCAGATGTGGGCCGAGGAGACAGCCAAGCTCAACTTCCCCTTTGCGCTCGTTAACACCATCGTCCTCGTGGCCAGTTCCTTTACTTGCCAGATGGGCGTCTTCGCGGCCGAACGGCTGCAGCCGCGCCGGACCGGGGGTGCGTTCCAATTCGCCCGCTGGGGTATGAACGAATGGTTCACCCTGACCTTCCTTATGGGCGCATTCTTCGTTGCCGGACAGACCACCGAGTACGCAATGCTGGTCTCTGAGCACGTCTCGCTGTCCTCCAACGCCTACGGCTCCGCCTTCTACATGACCACCGGCTTCCACGGCCTCCACGTCATCGGCGGGCTCATCGCCTTCCTGCTCATCATGGGCCGGTCCTTCGCCGCGAAGAAGTTCGGGCATTTCGAAGCGACATCAGCGATTGTCACCTCTTACTACTGGCACTTCGTGGACGTCGTGTGGATCGGCCTCTTCCTGGTCATCTACGTACTCAAGTAGCCAGCTTTGATTCTTTTTCTACAAGAGGCAGAATTTCAGGTAGCGGCTCCCGGAGCCGGCGCAGGATCGAATAAAGGAACCACCACGTGAAGGCACTCTCACAAAAGCGGCGTCACCCACTAGCAGCACTAGCGCTGCTCCTGATGGGGCTCCTCATCACGGGTGGGCTGTACGCCGCGGCCACCACCGTCAACGAGGCAAAGGCCTCCACCACTTCCTACAGCGCCAATGACGTGGAAGAGGGCGGCAAGCTGTTCGCCGCCAACTGCGCCACCTGCCACGGCATGGGCGCAAGCGGAAGCCAGGACGGTCCTTCGCTGGTTGGCGTTGGCGCAGCAGCCGTTGACTTCCAAGTGGGCACCGGCCGCATGCCGATGCAGATGAACGGCCCCCAGGCCATGAAGAAGCCCGTCCAGTTCAACGATGAGCAGACCCGGCAGCTTTCAGCCTATGTTGCTTCCCTGGGCGCCGGCCCGGCAGTTCCCGAAGAAAGCCTGCTTGATGAAGGCGGTGACGCCGCTGCCGGCGGCGAACTGTTCCGCACCAACTGCGCCATGTGCCACAACGCGGCTGCTGCCGGTGGTGCCCTGACCCGCGGCAAGTTCGCCCCGGCCCTGGCGGACGTATCCGGCAAGCACATCTACGAAGCCATGGCCACCGGCCCGCAGAACATGCCCGTGTTCAGCGATTCGAACATCACCCCTGAAGGCAAGCGCGACATCATCACCTTCCTGAAGCAGATCGAGACCACCGGTTCGCCCGGCGGAGCAGACCTCGGATCCTTGGGCCCGGTGGCAGAAGGCCTGTTTGTCTGGGTTGCCGGCCTCGGTGTCATCATCGCCTTCACTATCTGGCTGACTTCCCGGACCTCTTGACCCCGGGGAACCACCACACACTTCTGCTGATCCTTCAGCAGCTTGATATTAGAAACTAACCCGGCAACCGCCGGGACGAGAGAAGGATGAGGCGAATTATGGGCAACCATAGTGACGGCAGTCCGAACCACTCGGGCACCGTAGCTACGGCTGGTCAGAATGAGGTGGAGAAATTCCAGGATCCTGGAATCCCTCCGCACCGTTTGCGCCTGGCTGACACGGACCCGAAGGCCGCAAAGCGGGCAGAACGGCAGGTCGCCTTACTATTTGGCATCTCTGTTGTTGGAACCCTGATCTTCCTGGTGGCGTACTTCGCCATCGACCTGGGAGGCGAAGACTCGAGCATCGGCACCATAAGGCTGCAGAACATGCTGCTCGGCCTTGGCACCGCATTTGCCATGCTTGGCATCGGTACCGGCATTGTGCACTGGGCCAAGGCCCTCATGCCGGACCACGAAGTCTCCGAGGAACGCCACGCGATCCGCTACGAGGAGGACCGCCAGGCGGCGGTCCGCATTGTCGATGACATCGTCGAAGAGACGGGCATCAAGCGCCGTCCGCTGATCCGGAACACCCTCCTGGGTGCTGTTGCCCTGGCGCCGCTGCCGGCCATCGCCATGTTCGGTGACCTCGGACCGCGTCCGGACAACAAGCTGGCCCACACCATGTGGGCACCCCAGGAAGGCAAGCTCAAGCGGCTTGCCCGTGATCCTGACGGGACGCCCATCAAGGCTTCCGACGTCACCATCGGCTCCGCTTTCCACGTCATCCCGGAAGGGCTGAACGAACTCCACGAGGGCAAGCTCAACGAAAAGGCCAAGGCAGTTGTGCTGCTTATGCGGCTGGACCCGGCATCGCTGAACCCCTCCGAGGGCCGTGAGGACTGGGGCTACAACGGCATCGTTGCCTACTCCAAGATCTGCACCCATGTCGGCTGCCCTGTTGCTCTGTACGAGCAGCAGACGCACCACCTGCTGTGCCCGTGCCACCAGTCCACCTTCGACCTCACCCAAGAGTGCAAGGTGATCTTCGGCCCCGCCAGCCGGCCTCTCCCCCAGCTGCCCATCGCAGTTGACGACGAGGGCTACTTGGTCGCCACGAGCGACTTCAAAGAACCCGTAGGACCAAGTTACTGGGAGCGTGATATGCATGAGCGCAGCATCAACAGCTGAGCCGGCTTTCGTCGCCAAAACCAAGACGGGGCGGTTTACCGACTTCGTCGATGCACGTGTGGGCGGTTCCGGGATCCTCCGCGAATTCGGCCGCAAGGTCTTCCCGGACCACTGGTCCTTCATGTTCGGCGAAGTGGCCCTCTACTCGTTTGTCATCCTCCTGCTTTCGGGCACGTTCCTGACATTCTTCTTTGATCCGTCCATGGCGGAGACGCACTACGACGGGTCGTACGTTCCGCTGAAGGGCGTCGAGATGTCCGTGGCGTACAGCTCGTCGCTCGACATCTCCTTTGACATCCGCGGCGGCCTGTTTATGCGCCAGGTCCACCACTGGGCAGCACTGCTGTTCGTGGCGTCCATCGCAGTGCACATGCTGAGGGTCTTTTTCACCGGCGCCTTCCGCAAGCCCCGCGAAATGAACTGGGTGGTGGGTGGCGTCCTGCTCATCCTCGCCATGGCCGCCGGCTTCACCGGCTACTCACTCCCTGATGACCTGCTCTCCGGAAACGGCCTGCGCATCATCGACGGCGTGATCAAGTCCATCCCGGTCATCGGCACCTACATCTCGTTCTTCCTCTTTGGAGGAGAATTCCCGGGCACGGCCATCATCGGGCGCCTGTACATGCTCCACATCCTGCTGGTGCCGGCACTGATCCTGCTCATGATCGTCCTGCACCTTTTCATGGTGGTTGTCCACAAGCACACCCAGTACCCCGGCCCCGGCCGCAACGACAACAACGTTGTCGGCTACCCCCTGGGTCCGGTCTATGCAGCCAAGGCCGGCGGATTCTTCTTCATCGTCTTCGGCGTCCTGGCCCTGATGGCAGGCTTCTTCACGATCAACCCGATCTGGAACTACGGGCCCTACGACCCCTCCCCCGTATCCGCCGGTACCCAGCCCGACTGGTACATCGGATTTGTTGACGGCGCACTGCGCCTGATGCCGGGCGTCATTGGCGACTTCCACTTCGAGTACGTGATCTTCGGCTACACGCTCACGCTGAACGTCCTGCTCCCGGCCCTGGTCCCGGCGGGTATCCTGTTCACGATCATGTTCATGTACCCGTGGATCGAACGGTGGGTCACCAAGGACGAGCGCGAGCACCACGTCCTTGACCGTCCCCGGAACGCGCCCACCCGTACGGCCATCGGTATGGCTGGCTTCGTCTGGTACTGCGTCATGTGGGCAGCTGCAGGCTCCGACCTCATTGCAACCCACTTCCATGTCTCCCTGAACGACGTCACGTACTGGCTGCGGGCCCTGTTCTTCGTCGGGCCGATTATTGCCTTCGTCGTTACCAAGCGTGTGGCCTTGGCCCTTCAGCGCAAGGACCGGGAGATCGCCCTGCACGGACGCGAGACGGGCCGTATTGTCCGCCTCCCGCACGGGGAGTTCATCGAGGTCCACGCTCCCCTGGATGAGTACAAGCGCTACAAGCTGGTCGGCTTCGAATCGCCTGAAGTTCTTCCTGCCGTACCGAACGAACACGGCGTGGTGACCCGTAAGGAGAAGCGCCGCGCATTCCTGTCGAAGTGGTTCTTCGAGGACCGCGTTGCGCCGGCAACTCCCGCTGAGCTTGAAGCTGCGCACGGCCACGGCCACGCTGCAGTGGAAGCACCTGAGGAAGCAAAGAGCCTGTCCCACTAGGGTTCATATGGCAAAGCAGGAAGGCCCGGTCCAATGTGGACCGGGCCTTCCTTTTTGTCTTTTACCTGGCTGCTGTTGCAGCCATGGGCTGCACGGCGTGTCTCCGCGGCAACAGTCGTCTCAGTGGTTTCGCGACCGGCGGGCACCGGGCCGCTGCAGCGGAACCCACAGCTTGTATCTGTCCGCGCGGTAGTACGAAACGGAATAGTCAACCATTGCCCGGGCAACGAATGCATGCCGCTGGATCTTCAGAAGCGGCGCACCCACTTCAACGTTCAGCAACCGGGCCGTGGACGGGGACGCCGCGGTAGCCTCGATCATGTCCTCGCCCCACTCCATCACCAGCCCGAATTGCTCGCTGAGGACGTTGTACAGCGAGGTGGGCGGTTCGCCGTCGAGCAGGCCCGGCACCCGGTGCGCTGGAATGAAGTTCTCGTCAACGCTCATGGGTTCCCCGTCGGCCAGCAGCAGGCGCCGGAAACGCACCAACGGGGTTCCTTCGTCCAGCTGCAGTTCGCGGGCAAGGAACGCACTGGCAGCAATCTGCTCAAAGCTCAGGACCTTCGCCGCGGGAACCATCCCCCGCCGCTGCATCTCCTCGCTGTAGGAGGTCAGCTTTACCTGGAGATCGAGCTTCGGCCGGCGGACGAAGGTCCCCAAACCAACCACCCGCTCAATCACTTCTTCGCCAACCAGCGCATCAATGGCCTGGCGCACGGTCATGCGGGCAAGGCCAAACCGTTCGGCGAGATCCCTCTCGGAGGGCAGGGCCGATCCGGGCGGGCAGGAGTCGGCGATGTACGTCCGCAGGATCTCACGCAACTGTACGTAGATTGCCGTGCCACTGCCCCGGTCAATTTCGCCACCGATGGCTGCCGCGCTAGCAGGCATGGGTCATCTCCCCTGCATTGAAGTTCACCCTCCAATTTTAGGTCAGGTCTAGACCAGCTTTGGCCACCCTGCCCAGCGGTTTAGCAGGGCCGGGTGGCAGGCCCTATATTTGACATGAAAACGCGATGTCGACGGCGGGGGGCCGTCATAACGAAGGAGTCCCTTTGCCAACACATAAGGCCGTGGTCAAAGCCCCGGTGGGGCTGCACGCCCGACCTGCCGCAGTCTTCGTCCGGGCTGTTACGGAAACCGGACTGCCAGTAACCATTTCGAAGGCGGGCACCCCTGATGTTGACGCCCGCTCGCTCCTGCAGGTGATGGCGGCGGACTTTCACCAGGGATGCAAAGTGGAACTGGGCATCAGCGACGCCGCGCTCAGCGGCGCGGTGGGCCGCCAGAAGGCCGAGGATGCCCTCCGGGCGCTCGGTGAGCTGCTGGAGTCGCAGGGCAGCGCCTAGGACTTGCCAAGTGCCTTAACTAGGACGTCGGGCCCCACCAAAGGTGGGGCCCGACGTCGTTATGAGCAAGAAGCGCTAGTGTGCGTGGTCTCCGCGGCTGTATTCGTACACCCAGCCAATAAGTGCCACGACAGCCAGTCCGCCTGCAATGAACACAATCCAGAAACCGACTGCAAGGCCAAGGAAGCCCGTGGCGCAGGCAATGCCCAGGACCAGCGGCCACCAGCTCCAGGGGCTGAAGTGCCCCTGCTCGCCGGCGCCCTCGTGGATCTCAGCATCGCTGCGGTCCTCGGGACGCATGCCGACACGCTTGCCGGTGAATCCGAGGTATCCGCCGATCATGCCGGCGAGACCGCCCACCAGCAGGATGCCGAGGATGCCCACCCACTCACCCCAGTTGGTGAGGAAGCCGTATACCAGGGACACCGGGACGAAGAAGAAAACTCCGGCACCAAAAATCCAAGATTCAATTTTCATTGTCAGTTGTCCCTCTGGTCGGCGTTTCCGAGTACCTTGGCGGCCGGAGCCGGCGACTCAACGGTGTGGACCTGGCGGAGTTCCGGGTGGTGCAGGTCCAGGGCGGGCCGCTCCGAGCGGATCCTGGGCAGCGAGGTGAAGTTGTGCCGCGGCGGCGGGCAGGACGTGGCCCATTCCAGTGACGCGCCGAAGCCCCACGGATCATCCACCTGGACCTTTTCAGCGCTGCGCCACGTGATGTACACGTTCCAGAAGAACGGAATCAGCGAGGCACCCAGGACGAACGAGGCCACCGTGGAGAACTGGTTCATCCAGGTGAAGTTGTCCTCCACCAGGTAGTCCGCGTACCGGCGGGGCATGCCCTCGACGCCCAGCCAGTGCTGGATGAGGAACGTGCCGTGGAAGCCCAGGAAGAGGAGCCAGAAGTGGATCTTGCCCAGGCGTTCATTGAGCATCTTCCCGGTGAACTTGGGCCACCAGAAGTAGAACCCGGCGAACATGGCAAACACCACGGTGCCGAACACCACGTAGTGGAAGTGCGCCACCACGAAGTAGGAATCGGAGACGTGGAAGTCCAGCGGCGGGGAGGCCAGGATGATGCCGGTCAGGCCGCCGAACAGGAACGTGATCAGGAAGCCGATGCTCCAGAGCATCGGAGTCTCGAAGGTCAGCGAGCCGCGCCACATGGTGCCGATCCAGTTGAAGAACTTCACGCCGGTGGGGACCGCGATGAGCATGGTCATGAAGGCGAAGAACGGCAGGAGCACGGCGCCGGTGACGTACATGTGGTGGGCCCACACGGTGACGGACAGCGCGGCGATGGCGATCGTTGCGTAAACCAGGCCCTTGTAGCCGAAGATCGGCTTACGGCTGAAGACCGGGAAGATCTCCGAAACAATACCGAAGAACGGCAGCGCGATGATGTACACCTCGGGGTGGCCGAAGAACCAGAACAGGTGCTGCCAAAGGACGGCACCGCCGTTCTCAGGATCGAAGATGTGGGCACCGAAGCGGCGGTCCGCGCCAAGGGCGAACAGTGCTGCCGCCAGCGGCGGGAAGGCCATCAGGACCAGTATGGACGTCACCAGGGCGTTCCACGTGAAGATCGGCATCCGCCACATCGTCATGCCCGGGGCGCGCATGCAGACAATTGTGGTGATGAAGTTGACCGCACCCAGGATGGTGCCGAAGCCCGACAGCGCCAGGCCAAAGACCCACAGGTCCCCGCCGATGCCGGGGCTGAAGGTGGTGTTGGAGAGCGGCGCGTAGGCGAACCAGCCGAACGACGCCGCGCCCTGCGGGGTGATGAAGCCGGACACCGCAATGGTGGAGCCGAAGAGGAAGAACCAGAACGCCAGCGCATTTAGGCGCGGGAACGCGACGTCCGGCGCGCCGATCTGCAGCGGCATGATGACGTTCGTAAACCCGGCGAAGAGTGGCGTTGCGAACATCAGCAGCATCACGGTGCCGTGCATGGTGAACAGCTGGTTGTACTGTTCCTTGGTCTGCAGGATCTGCATCCCGGGCTCGAACAGCTCAGCACGGATGAGCAACGCCATGACGCCGCCAAGGCAGAAGAACACGAAGGATGCGATCAGGTACATGTACCCGATGGTCTTGTGGTCGGTGGAGGTGATCCAGTTGACGACGATGCGTCCCTTGGACTTCGGAACCACGGGAGCTGCGAGGACTCCGGTGGGTGCGGATTGAGTGTACGTGGCCACGTCGCTCCCCTTACTTAATTTCGTTCACGTTCGGGTTGCGGTCGTACTCGACGCCGAGGAGACCCGTGTTGCCCGCTTCGCGCAGATCGTTCATGTGGGCCTGGAATTCGGATTCCGACACCACCTTCACGCGGAACAGCATTTCGGAGTGGTACTCGCCGCAAAGTTCGGCACACTTGCCGTCGTAGGTGCCCTCTTTAGTGGGGGTGAACCTGATGTAGTTGGTCTTGCCCGGGATCATGTCGCGCTTCTGGAGGAAGGCGGGTACCCAGAAGGAGTGGATGACGTCGCGTGCGTTGAGCTCGAGGTCAACGGACTTGTTGACCGGCAGGTACAGCGTGGGCAGCTTTTCCTTGTCGATGGTGTTGCCCGTGAGGTGCGCCTGAACCCCGGCCTCGTGGACGTCCTCCTGGATGACGTCGCCGGCCTTGTAGTTGAAGTCCCATGCCCACTGCTTGCCGCGGACGTCAACAACGACGTCGGCTGGCTGGGAGCGGTTGTCAATCGCCTGCTGGTCACGGTCGGTGAAGTAGAAGAACACCACGACCATGAACAGGGGGATGGTCAGGTAGAAGACTTCAAGGGGCAGGTTGAAGCTGGTCTGCCGCGGGAACCCGACGGTTCCCTTCCGGCGGCGGTATGCAACAAGGCACCACACGATCAGTCCCCAGGTAATGATGCCCACAACCAGAGCGGCAATCCATGAGTTGACCCAGAGGTCCATGATGCGGTCGGTGTTGCTGGTGGTGCCACGTTCAGTGGGCAGCCACCCCTTCTCTACCTCTGGCGAACATCCGGTCAAAACCAACGCGCCGGCAATTGCCAAGCTTGAGATCGTTGTGATCGTTTTGCGTCGGCTGCCGGTTCGGTTCTGCGAACTCACAGACGGCCCTTCCTACTTGTTGCTGTTGTCCGGGCAGCCTTGGCCGCCCCGGGCACACTAAAAGTTTTACTACTCGGTGTAGAGCTTACCGCTCCGCCGGGCGTTTCGCCCACATGTCGGCGCCGTGCCTCCGTACCGATATTTTCGGCAGGAGATCCGGCGCCGGCATCGGGCGAAATAACCGGCTTAGTGGAACGAATCGCCGCACGCGCAGGAGCCGCCGGCGTTCGGGTTGTCGATGGTGAAGCCCTGCTTGGAGATGGTGTCCTCGAAGTCGATGCTGGCGCCGCTGAGGTACGGAACGCTCATCTTGTCGACGACAACTTCGACGCCGTCGTAGTCGCGGACTGCGTCTCCGTCCAGGAGCCGCTCATCGAAGTAGAGCTGGTAGATCAGTCCGGAGCAGCCGCCGGGCTGCACTGCAACCCGGAGGCGCAGATCCGTACGGCCTTCCTGCTCGAGAAGGCTGCGTACCTTGCCTGCGGCGACGTCGGTCAGCTTGACCTCGTGGACGGGCAGTTCGTCACTGGCCGTGCTGGTGGTACCGGTGCTGTTCTCATTGGTTGCGGTGCTCATTTGGCCTACCTTCTTAGGACGGTCTGGCGGCGCCGCGCTGGCGGCGCCTGCCCCTACGGTTTCGGTATGGGCTATAGCTACATGCTACGCGGGGCGGAGGTGTAGCTCTAACTCCTGAACGTAACCATGGAAGGTCCCGGGTTGTTCCCCGGGACGGTCCTGCACAGGGCCCCAACCGGTGCCGCTGCCTCAGAGTCCCTGGTGGTTAATCCGGGCCAGGAGCAGGGCCTCGGCAAGGATGGCCTTGCGGAAGTCGCCAAGGTGCAAGGACTCGTTGGCACTGTGTGCCCGGGAGTCCGGATCCTCCACGCCGGTCACCAGGATCTGCACGTCCGGATACAGTTCCGTGAGGTCGGCAATAAAGGGAATGGATCCGCCGATCCCGGTTTCAACGGCCGTGACCCCCCAGGCCTCGCCCAGCGCCCACATGGCCAATGTTGCCGCCGGCGATGACGTGTCGGTCAGGAACGGGTTGCCGCTCTCCCCCGGCGTGAAGGTCACCATGGCGCCGAACGGTGCGTTCGCCTCCACATGGCGGCGGACGGCCTCCATGGCTTCCTCCGGGACCTGGCCGGGAGCCAGGCGCAGGCTGAACTTCGCCCGCGCGCGGGGCAGCAGGGTGTTCGAGGCCGCGTCCACCGAGGGAGCGTCGAATCCGATGATGGAGAGGGCCGGCTTGGTCCACAACCGGGAGGCGATGCTGCCCGACCCTGCCAGCCGGACGCCGTCGAGCACTGATGCGTCTGCCCGGTAGTCCTCCTCGGAAAGGTCCACGGTGGCTGTATCCCGCGCCACCAGCCCCTCGATCGCGACATTTCCTTCGTCGTCGTGCAGGGTGGCAATGAGGCGCGACAGGAGCGTGGGCGCATCCAGCACCGGTCCCCCATACATGCCGGAGTGGACGGCGTGGCCAAGGACCTGGACTTCGATGGTTCCGTCCACGAGTCCCCGCAGGCTGGTGGTCAGCGCCGGCACCCCCACCTTCCAGTTGCTGGAATCGGCGACGACGATCACGTCGGCGCGGAGCAGTTCCCGATTTGCTTCCAGGAACGGGCGGAAAGTCGGTGAGCCGGCTTCTTCCTCGCCCTCGAAGAAGAAGGTGACGCCGAGGCCCAGCGAACTGCCAAGAACTTCCGTGACCGCCGCATAGGCGGCTATGTGCGCCATGATGCCGGCTTTATCGTCCGCCGCGCCCCGGCCGTACAGCCGTCCGTCCTTCTCGACAGCGGTGAAAGGTTCGGTCTGCCACAGGCTTCGGTCCCCTGTGGGCTGGACGTCGTGGTGGGCGTAGAGGAGGATCGTGGGCTTGCCGTCAGCAGCAGGCCGTTGGGCGACGACGGCGGGGCCTCCGGGAGTGCCGTCAGGCTTGTCGCAGCCGAGGATCCGGACGTTCCCGAGACCCACGCCGCGGAGCAGTTCCGCCACGGCTTCGGCGCTGCGTTCCAGCGGGGCCCGGTCGAAGCTTGGCCAGGCGATGCCGGGGATGGCGACCAGTTCTTTGAGCCTGGCCAGGGTCTGGTCAAAGGAGCGGTCAATGGCGGTACGGAGGTCTTCCGTCCAGCCGTGTCCTGCAAGGCCCGGGGATGGAAGGGCACTGTGGTTGTGCGGCGTTGCCGTCGGCGATGAAGTCATGGCAAAACATTACCCGCGTCACATCACCTGCTTCAGGCAACGCCTGGCTTCGGCATGACGTCCGTTCCCCGCCGCAAGGTATTCTGTTCTGGTGTTCGGACGTAAAAAGGAAGCGCCCTCGGCGCAGCAAACAGTAGACCAACAGGCTGCAGAGCCGGCGCGGCCAGAGGGATTGGCCGGCAAGGGGGCTCCGACTCCCACGCGTAAAGCACAGGAAGCGGCCCGCAGGCGGCCACTGGTCCCGGAGGACCGGAAAGCCTCCAAGGCAGCCGAGCGCCAGGCAGTCCAGGACCAGCGGCTTAAGATGCGCCAGGCGCTGGACACCGGTGACGAAAGGTTCCTGCCGCTGCGCGACAAGGGTCCGCAGAAACGGTTTGCCCGCGACTATGTGGACGCCCGCTTCAGCCTCGGTGAGTACTTGATGTTCGGCGCCCTCGTCTTCGTCCTGGTGTCCTTGGTGGTCCCGGCGTCCAGTGACATGATGATCTACGTCCTCGGCGGCTTCTGGGTGATGTTCCTGGCCGTCTTCGTGGACGTGTTCATCCTGTCCCGCCAGCTCCGTAAGCGGCTCACCGCGAAATTCGGCGAGGTTGAGCGCGGAACTGTTTGGTACGGATCCATGCGTTCCCTGCAGTTCCGCAAGCTCCGCCTCCCCAAGCCCCAGGTCAAGCGCGGCCAGTACCCGGCCTGAGCCCCCTGCGGCACGCTCCAACAGACAATAAAAACCCCGGCGGATTTCCGCCGGGGTTTTTTCACCTTTTGAGGGGCTTAGGAGCGGTGGCCCTTGGCCAGTTCGCGGTTGATCCGGGCAGCCCAGAACGGTCCTTCATAAAGGAAAGCCGTGTAACCCTGGACGAGGGTCGCCCCGGCGTCGAGCCTGTCCTGGACGTCCTGCGCTGTTTCGACGCCGCCGACGGCCACCAGGGTGAGGGCGTCACCGGTGACCTGCTTTAGCCGCCGCAGCACCTCAAGGGAACGCTGCTTCAGCGGTGCGCCCGAAAGTCCTCCGGCGCCGCACCTTTCCACCTCTTCCGCCGGTGAGGCCAGGCCGGTCCTGGCGATGGTGGTGTTGGTGGCGATAATGCCGTCCAGCTTGAGGTCCAGCGCCAGCCGTGCGACGTCGTCGATATCCTCATCGCTGAGGTCCGGGGCGATCTTCACAAGCAGGGGTACATGGCGCCCTGCTGCCCTGTCCGCTTCTGCACCCACAGCCGTCAGCAGCGGCCGCAGCGACTCCACATCCTGCAGCAGTCGGAGGCCTGGGGTGTTGGGGGAACTTACGTTGACCACCAGGTAGTCCGCAGCCGGTGCAAGGCTGCGGGCACTGACGAGGTAATCCTCCACGGCGTCGGCCAGGTCCACCGTTTTAGTCTTGCCGATATTGACGCCGATAACGGGCCGAACGCCCGGGTGCCGCCGCTGGAGGGCTGCACGTGCGGCCTTAAGCCGCGGGGCCACGGCCGTTGCGCCGTCATTGTTGAATCCCATCCGGTTGATGACCGCCCGGTCCTCCACCAGCCGGAAGAGCCGCGGTTTCTCGTTGCCGGGCTGGGACTGGCCGGTGATGGTACCTACTTCCACGTGGCCGAAGCCAAGCTCCGTCAGCGCCTCGATTCCGTGGCCTTCCTTGTCGAACCCGGCAGCAAGCCCGAACGGTGAAGGAAAGGTTAATCCAAAAGCGGTGGTCTGGAGGGACGGCGCGGGAGCTGTCAGCTTCGCCAGGAATTTCCCCGCCCCGGAGCGATGCGCCAGCCTGATGCCCGTGAATCCGATCTTGTGGGCGCGCTCGGCGTCCATCCATGAAAAGGCCAGCCTGAAGAATGTGGGATAAACGCGCATGCCCCTAGTTTTCCGTCTTGGACGGCCCAGACCAAAATGAGGCGGCGGAAACCGGCGGCGGATTAGCATAAGCCCATGGAATGGCAGCAGGACATCCTGGGCGCTGACTTCGAGTCACATGCCTTCCGCGCCACGGGCCGGACGGTGTGGAGCGCACGGCCACCCTGGTCCGGTTCCGCCCCGCACCCAGGAAGTTGCCCCAATCCCCGGGCCGCCGCAGGGCCGTCCTGTTCCTGCATGGCTGGAGCGACTATTTCTTCAACGTGGACCTTGCCCGCTTCTGGTCCACGGCGGGTTATGACTTTTACGCACTGGACATGCACAACCACGGCAGGAGCCTGCGTCCTGACTTCCCGGGCGGGTACGTCGCGGACCTCACGGATTATGACGCTGAAATCGAAGCCGCGTTCCGGCTGATCGGCCAGGACGGCGCCGCCCCCTCACTGACCCTTATGGGCCATTCAACAGGGGGGCTGGTGGCGGCGCTGTGGGCCAGCCGGCACCCTGGCAGGGTATCCCGGCTGGTTCTGAACAGCCCGTGGCTGGAAATGCATGGAAGCTCCCTGGTACGGCGTGCGGCGTCCAGGATGGTGGGGCCTGTTGCGCGGTTCCGGCCTGAAGCCGTGCTTCGGCTTCCGGAGCGTGGGTTCTACTGGCGGACGATCAGCAGTTCGGCGGACGGTGAATGGACGCTGGATGACCGGTACCGTCCCCCTATGGCGTTTCCCGTCCGGGCAGGCTGGCTCAATGCGGTGCTGGCCGGGCACTCCAAGGTGGCCCGGGGACTTAACATTGATGTTCCCATCCTTGTCCTGCTGTCCAGCGGCAGCGCCAACGGCCTCTTCTGGTCTGAAGAGATGCGGCGGACGGATGCCGTACTGGACGTCAACATCATTGCCGCCCGTGCCCTTACCCTTGGCCGTACGGTGACCGTTGAACGGATAGGCGGTGCCCTTCATGACGTGTTCCTCTCCCCCGCCGCGGTGCGTGCGGATGCCTACGCCCGGCTGGCACGCTGGCTCAGGGCCTATGGGGACGAGGAGCCCGAGCGGTCCGAAAGTTGGAAGAGCGGATGAACGGCGGGCACACAGGCCCGGAAACAACCACCGCCCTGTGGTCTGCCGATTTCCTGGGGCCGCGTTTTAAGCAGCGTTTGCTGGCGCTGGAGCCCGATGACGAGGGTGAAGTGTGCGCAACGCTTGTCCGTTGCGCACAGCACGCGCCACGGCAGGGGACGGCGGGACAACGGGCGGCCGTCAACGTGGTCCTGTATGTCCACGGCTGGGCGGACTACTTCCTCCAGGCGGAAGCCGCGGAGTACCTGACCGACGCCGGGTTCCCCTTCTACGCCGTGGACCTGCGGAAATTCGGCCGCAGCCTGCGCCCCTGGCAAACGCCGGGCTTTACTGATGACCTGGCCGTTTACGACGAGGACCTGGCCGCGGCCATTAGCGCCATCAGGGAAGACCTCGCGGAAGAATTGGGGCCGGACGTCAAGCCCACGGTTCATCTGCTGGCCCATTCCCTGGGCGGACTGATCGCCGCGCTGTGGGCGGACCGGCACCCTGAAGCGTTGGGCACCCTGATTTTGAACGCCCCCTGGCTGGAGCTGCAGGGCAGCAGCATCATCCGCACAATCGCCATGCACCTGGTGGACCCGCTGTCCAGGGCCGACCCCCGCCGTCCGTTGTGGCTTCCCGAGATGCCCGGCTACTGGCAGAGCGTCAGCAGTGAGGCCCACGGGGAGTGGCACTTCGACCCCCTGTGGCGGCCCAAGGCATCATTTCCCATCCGGGCTGGCTGGGCGAAGGCGGTCCTTGCCGGCCACGCCGCCGTGGAGCGCAGGCTGGACATCAAGGCCCCGGCGCTGGTCATGCTGTCGGACCGGACCCACATACAGGTCGACTGGTCAGCTGAGCTGATGGCGGCGGACGCCGTCATTGATGTGGAGGAAACCGCGAACCGTGCGCTGCGCCTAGGCCGGCGGGTGGCGGTTTTCCGTTACCCCGGTGCGATCCACGACGTCTTCCTGTCCCGCCACGGTGTGCGGGAGGAAGCTTACCGGGACCTGGCAGCGTGGCTTAGGGGCTATCCGGACTAGGGGCCGCCGGCGCGGCAGCATCCACTGCTCCGCCGTACCGGCGGTCCCGCTGGGCATACTCCTCCACTGCCGCCCACAGCGTCCGGCGGTCGACGTCCGGCCACAGGGTGTCCATAAAGACGAACTCCGCGTATGCGGACTGCCACAGCAGGAAGTTGGACAGCCGCTGCTCGCCCGAGCTGCGGAGGAACAGGTCGACGTCCGGCAGGTCCGGCTCGTCAAGGTGCTTCTGGATGGTCTTCTCCGTGATGGCACCCGGCTTCAGCCTGCCGGCGGCGACCTCGGCGGCGATGGCCGAAACGGCGTCGGTGATCTCAGCCCGGCCGCCGTAATTAACACACATGGTCAACGTGCACGTGCTGTTGCCGGCGGTGTACTCCTCGGCCTCTTCAAGCTCCCGGATGACCGAGCCCCACAGCCGGGGCCTGCGGCCGGACCAGCGGACGCGCACGCCCCATTCATCCAGCTGGTTCCTCTGCCGGCGCAGCACATCCTTGTTAAATCCCATCAGGAAGCGCACTTCCTCCGGCGACCGGCGCCAGTTCTCCGTGGAAAAGGCATACACGCTGACATACTCGATACCCAGTTCAATGGCCCCAGCCATGACATCCAGCAGCGCCGGCTCCCCTGCCTTGTGCCCTTCAATCCGGGGCAGTCCGCGCTGGTTGGCCCAGCGCCCGTTGCCGTCCATCACGATCGCCACGTGGCGGGGAATGAACTCTGCGGGGATGGCGGGTGCCACTGCACCGGAGGGATGCGGGTAGGGGGCAACCACCGGGTGGGTGCGCTTACGGGACGCGGGGTTCTTTTTGCCGAGGGCCACTGTCAGCTTCGCTCCACATGTTTGAGGGACTTCAGGACTCGTTCAAGATGCCATTGCAGGTAGGCGGCCACCAGGCCGGCAGCTTCTTTCCGGTGCACGGGAAGGGAACCGTCCGCTGTCGTCCAGTCGCCCGTCAGCAGTGCCGCCAGGAGGTCCACGGTTTCCGGCGCCGGAGCCGGCGAGCCAGGGGGCCTGCATCCGCTGCAGACCATTCCTCCCAGCGGGGCGGAGAAGGCGGTGTGGGGGCCGGCAGCCCCGCAGCGGGCGCAGTCCGTGAAGCTCGGGGCCCAGCCGCCGGTGGCCAGGGCCCGGAGAAGGTAGGAATCAAGGATCAGTCCGGCGGCATGTTCGTCCCTGCTGAGGGACGCCAGCGCGCCCACCAGCAGGTTGTACTGCGCTGTCCCCGCCTCGCCGTCCACGTCCGTCAGCTTTTCAGCGGTCTCCGTCATGGCAGCGGCCACCGTGTACCGCCCGTAGTCCGCGGCGATGTTCCCGCCGTAAGCACCCTTGGCCACGGCCTGGGTAACGATGTCCAGAGTCTTCCCGGACACAAGCTGCAGGTCCGCCACCATAAAGGGCTCAAGGCGCGCGCCGAAACGGCTGCTGGTGCGCCGGACCCCCTTGGCAACGGCACGTACCTGTCCGTGGTGCTTGGTCAGGAGTGTGATGATCCGGTCCGCCTCGCCCAGCTTGTGGGTGCGCAGTACGACGGCGTCGTCCCGGTATGCGCGGGAGGCGAAAGAGTGTTGGGCCACGCCTTATCTTCCCATCCTTTGCAGGCACAATTCCGCCGCCACGGGGGCGGGGCGCCCTTGTGCCGCCGGCGGGTCCCGGCGGCACAAGGGTGCGCTGTCTAGGCCCGGGCGTCCCGGATGGCGCGGTTCACGGCTGAAATAACTGCCTTCAGTGAAGACATGCTGGTGTTGGCGTCGATGCCCACACCCCACAGGACACGCTCCCCCACGGCGCATTCGACGTAGGCGGCCGCCATGGCGTTGCCGCCTTCGGAGAGGGCGTGTTCGCTGTAGTCGAGGACCCGGACGTCCACGCCGTCTTCGCGCAGGATGCTCAGCAGTGCGGCGATGGGGCCGTTGCCGGTGCCGGTCCGCTGGACCTGCACGCCGTCCACGGTGAGCGAGGCGTGAAGCGTCATGCCGCCGTCGTCATCCGTTTCCGTCTTCACAGCGCCGAGGGAATAGCGGCCCCACTGCCCGTCGGCCTTCCCGGACGGCAGGTACTCGTCCTGGAAGACCTGCCACAGCTGGGCGCCGCTTACTTCGCCACCCACCGTGTCCGTCCGCTTCTGGATGACGCCGGAGAATTCGATCTGGGCGCGGCGCGGCAGGTCCAGGCTGTGCTCGTTCTTGAGGAGGTAGGCCACGCCGCCCTTGCCGGACTGCGAGTTGACCCGGATAACGGCCTCGTAGCTGCGGCCCAGGTCCTTGGGGTCCACGGGCAGGTAGGGCACCTGCCAGGTGAAGTCTTCGACGGCCTTGCCGGCAGCCGCTGCGTCCCGCTCCAGCGCCTCGAAGCCCTTCTTGATGGCGTCCTGGTGCGAGCCGGAGAACGCCGTGAAGACGAGGTCGCCGCCGTAGGGTGACCGCTCGGGGACGGGGAGCTGGTTGCAGTACTCCACGGTCCGGCGGACGTCGTCGATGTTGGAGAAGTCGATCATGGGGTCGATGCCCTGGACAAACAGGTTAAGGCCCAGCGTCACCAGGTCAACATTGCCGGTCCGTTCACCGTTGCCGAACAGGCAGCCCTCGATGCGGTCGGCGCCGGCCATGTAGCCCAGTTCCGCGGCCGCCACGCCCGTGCCGCGGTCGTTGTGCGGGTGCAGCGAGAGGATGATGCCTTCGCGCGGGTGCAGGTGGCGGCTCATCCACTCAATGGAGTCGGCGTACACGTTGGGGGTGGCCATCTCCACCGTTGCGGGCAGGTTAATGATGACCTGGCGGTCGGCGGAGGCCTCAAAAACATCCGCGACGGCGTTGCAGACGCGCACGGCGTATTCCAGCTCCGTGCCCGTAAACGACTCCGGGGAGTACTCATAGGTCACGTGGGTGTCCGCGAGGGTTTCCTCGTACTTCTTGCACAGCCGCGCACCCTGCAGGGCGATGTCCAGGATGCCGTCCTCGTCCTGGTTGAAGACCACCCGGCGCTGCAGGACGGAGGTGGAGTTGTAAAGGTGCACGATGGCCTGCTTGGCGCCCACCAGCGATTCGTAGGTTCGCTCGATCAGGTGCTCGCGGGCCTGGGTGAGGACCTGGATGGTGACGTCGTCCGGGATGTGGTTGCCTTCAATGAGCTGGCGGACAAAGTCGAAGTCCGTCTGGGAGGCCGAGGGGAAGCCTACCTCGATCTCCTTGTAGCCCATCCGCACCAGGAGATCGAACATCTTCATTTTGCGGGCGGGGCTCATGGGATCGATCAGGGCCTGGTTGCCGTCACGCAGGTCCACCGCGCACCAGCGGGGGGCTTTGGTAATGACCTTGTCCGGCCAGGTGCGGTCCGGCAGCTCAACCTTGATCTGGTCCTGGAAAGGCGTGTAGCGGTGGGCAGGCATTCCTGAGGGCTTCTGTGCGTTTCGCATTACTATCGGGGCCTTTTCTGTGGTTCTTCGTTGAAAGGGTGGCCGGGCAACACAAACTCCGCAGCGAGGGTGGGCCTTGCGCTAGATCGCGTCTGAGGCCTCGCCGCGGCAGCTAAGGAGAAGGAGCTCTGCACGCACCTTTTGAGGGTAACACGCGTGCGTAAGATGAAAGGGCACTACCGTCCGTAAAGTCCACCATGCAGACGCCTCCGGGTATTCGACCGGGCGCGGCCCTTCATCAAAGGAGTTTCAGTGCCCATATCGGGGATCGACCTGTCCACCATCGACCACACGGTCCGGCCGCAGGATGACCTGTACCAGCACGTCAACGGTGCCTGGCTGAAGGCCACGGAAATCCCTGACGACCGCCCCCTGGAGGGCACCTTCACGGCCCTCCGGGACGGTTCGGAGATCGCGGTCCGGGACATCATTGAAGAAGCGGCAGCCAAGGGTGGGGCCGCCAGCGGAATCGAGCGGAAGATCGGGGACCTTTACAACAGCTTCATGGATGAGGCCTCTGTAGAGGCCAAGGGCCTTGAACCGATCCGGCAGAGGCTGGCGGCCGTGTTCGCCACGACCTCCGTGGCAGAGCTCGTGTCCCTGGCAGGGCGGCTCTTCCGGGCCGACGTTGGCGGGCTCTTCTACATCTACCCCGCGCCGGACGCCGGCAACCCCGACCGGATTCTTTTGTACACCGGCCAGGGCGGCCTCGGACTTCCCGACGAGTCGTACTACCGGGAAGAGAAGTTCGCACCGATGGTCACTGCGTACCAAGCGCATGTAAAAACCATGCTCGAACTGGCGGGCGTGGCCGACGCCGGTGCCGCCGCAGGGCGGGTTGTGGAGCTGGAGACCAAGCTCGCATCCCACCACTGGGACAATGTCACGCTGCGGGACCCGCAGAAAACCTACAACCTCAAGACGGCGGACGAAGCGTCCGCCCTGTTCCCGCTGCTCACCACCTGGTTCGAAGCTGCCGGGATCGACGAGGCCAAACGGCAGGAAATCGTGGTGAGCACCCCGCCGTTCTTCGAGGGCGCCGCGGCGCTCCTCGAATCCGAGCCCCTGGCCCACTGGCAGGAATGGCTCGCCATGCGGGTGGTGAGCGCCGCGGCCCCCTACCTGTCGTCGTCGTTCGTGGATGCCAACTTCGCGTTCTACGGGACCACCATCAGCGGCACCCCGCGGAACAAGGACCGCTGGAAGCGCGGCGTCGCCGTCGTCGAAGCGGCACTGGGCGAAGCCGTGGGACAGATCTACGTGGCCCGCCACTTCCCCGAGACGCACAAGGCCCGCATGCAGGCGCTTGTTGCCAATCTGATTGAGGCCTACCGGCAGAGCATCACCGCAGTGGGCTGGATGGGAGAGGCCACGAAGGCGGAGGCGCTTCGGAAACTGGAGGGCTTCCGGGCGAAGATCGGCTACCCGGAGGAATGGATTGACTACTCAGCCGTGGAGATCGATCCGGCTGACCTCCTGGGCAACGTGGAGCGTGCACACAATGCCGACGTCGACCGGCACCTTGACGAGGTGGGCAAGCCGGTGGACCGCAACAAGTGGCTCATGACACCGCAGACGGTCAACGCGTACTACCACCCCATGATGAACGAAATCGTGTTCCCGGCAGCGATCCTGCAGCCTCCGTTCTTCACCGCCGACGCGGACGACGCCGTGAACTACGGCGGCATCGGGGCCGTCATCGGGCACGAGATCGGCCATGGTTTTGACGACCAGGGATCCCAGTTCGACGGCGGCGGAACGCTGCGGAACTGGTGGACGGATGAGGACCGGCAGGCTTTCGAAAAGCTCACCGCCAAACTCGTGGCCCAGTACGATGCCCTGTCACCCTCCGCGGCGCCGGGACACAACGTCAACGGCCGGCTCACGCTTGGCGAAAATATCGGCGACCTGGCCGGGCTGGCGATCGCCTACAAGGCGTATCAGATCAGCCTTGACGGTAAGGAGCCGGAGGTCCTGGACGGCCTGACCGGGGAGCAGCGCTTTTTTGCCTCCTGGGCCGCCGGATGGCGGCAGGTCATCAGGCAGGAGGAGGCTATCCGCCGCCTCGCGACGGACCCCCACTCCCCCAACGAGTTCCGCACCAATGCCATTGCCAGGAACCTCGACGCCTTCCACGAAGCATTCGATGTTTCCGAGCAGGACGGCATGTGGATGCCTCCCGGGGAACGCGTCAGCATCTGGTAGCAGCGCGGGATGGGGCCCGCCCTCCGGCGGGCCCCATCGACGTTAAGCCTGCCTGCTAATCCCCGACGACAAGGGCCGGGTTGGCCTGCTGGCAGGAAGCGTCTTTTGCTGTCTGGTTAACGATGTCCTCGGGCAGTACGGCCGCCCCGTACGTAGTGCCGGCGGTGAAGTCGGTACCGAGGTACACCTGGACCCCCGCAATGTTCGGCGCAGGCAGCATCTGTGCGGCCGGGATGCCCAACATCGCCGCAACATCCGCTGCAACATCCGCGAAATCCGCGCCGTAGTAGACCACCGACTGCGCCACCGCCGTCGCCTCGAACTGGCCGGCCTGCGTGAATCCGCCGGAGATCAGTGCCTGGACAATTTCCTGCGCACGGCCCGGGACGCCGCTGCCGTTGGCCACAGTGACCGGTTGCAGGGCTTTGTCGTAGGGCGGGAGCGCAGGCGCGGTTTCCGTGGGGGCCGTGGTGGGGGGCGCCGATGTTTCGGAAGGCGCCGGCGACGGCGCGGTGGGATCGGTCAGGTCGACGTCCTGGCGCAGGGCGGAGAAGAGCTGGGAACCGGCGGGCTCAGCAATCTGGAGCCTGTTGGGATCCATCACTGCCGGCGCAGTGGGGACAGCCACGAACGCCACTTTGCTGATGTCGATGTCCTTGAGCCGGGTCCCGATGGTGAGCAGGCTTGGCACCGAGGCGAGTCCTTCATCGACGGTCAGGTTTTGGGTGACGACGTCGGCGATCTTCAGCATCTTGCCGGGATCCGAAAGCGTTCCGTCGTCCTTGATCTTGCGGGTCAGGGACGACAGGAAGCCTTGCTGCGCCTTGATGCGGCCGAGGTCGCCGCCGTCGGCAAAAGCGTGCCGGGTGCGCAGGAACGCGAGGGCCATTTCGCCCTGGACCGCGGAGGTTCCGGCGGGCAGCCGGAGGCGGGAGTCAGGATCGTAGACGGCGTCGCTGATGCACACCTCGACTCCCCCGACCGCGTTGGACAGTTCCTTCACCGCGTTGAAGTCGGCCATCATGAAGTGGTCAACCTCCAGGCCGGTGAGCTTGTTGACCGTATCCACGGCGCAGCCAATGCCCGCTTCCGCCATGGCTTCGTTGATCATCACGCCGCTGCGGGCAGGATAGACCTGGTTGGTTTTTGTGTCCTTGCACTGCGGGATGTCAACCAGCAGGTCCCGCGGGAAGCTGATGACGCTGACGCGTTTGTTGTCCTCGGAGATGTCCATCAGCATCATGACATCGGACTTGCCGTATCCGTTGGAGTCATCCGCGGTGCCGTAGCCGGAGTTCTTCCCGTCACGCGTGTCCGAACCGAGAATAAGGATCTGCATCCGTCCGGAGGCGTCACTCACCGAATCGGTGCTGCCGCCGCCTGCATTCAGGGGGGCTTTGGAAATATTGCCCTGCAGGCGCAGGAACCAGAAGCCGGCAAACACGAGGCCGCCCACAATGGCCACTGAGAGGACGGCTGTGACCACCTTGAGCCACACCGGCATGCGGCTGACGGGCCCAAGATGGCGGGCCGCGCCGGCGGCTCCGTCCTCGGCATGTCGGGATACGGGTCCGGGCCCTGCGGGCCCGTCGAATCCGTTGTCGCGTCTATCGCGGCCTAGCCCCACGTGGTGAACCTTCCTCTAAAAACCAAATCCGGCCCATTTTAGTGGCCCAGGCTGGGAAAATGCCGGGCGGTCCGCGCCGGCACGGCTGTCGCGGCTCAGAAGCCCAGCTTTACCAGCTGTTTCGGGTCCCGCTGCCAGTCCTTCGCCACCTTCACGTGAAGGTCAAGATAGATCCGCGTGCCGAGGAGCGCCTCGATGCCCTTGCGGGCATTGGTGCCAACTTCGCGCAGCCGGCTGCCGCCCTTGCCGATGATGATGGCCTTCTGCGAGGGACGTTCAACGTACAGGTTGACCCGCACGTCCAGCAGCGGGCTGTCTTCCGGCCGGTCTTCGCGGGGAACAATTTCCTCCACCACAACAGCGAGCGAGTGGGGCAGTTCATCGCGGACGCCTTCCAGCGCCGCCTCCCGGATCAGTTCGGCGACCATGACGGCCTCGGGCTCGTCCGTCAGCTCACCGTCCGGGTACAGCGGGGGCGACGGCGGCATGTGGGTGATCAGGACGTCCGCCACGGTGCCCACCTGGAAGCCGTCGGTGGCAGAAACGGGAACGATATCCTTCCAGCCGTCCTCCCCCATCACCTCCCGGCCGAGGGCCGCAACAGCCAGGAGCTGTTCGGTCAGGGCCTGGCGGTCCACGAGGTCGGCTTTGGTGACGATGGCAATCACGGGCTTGCTGCCCACTGCTGCAAGCTGCGCGGCAATGAATTTGTCCCCGGGGCCGATCTTTTCGTTGGCCGGCAGGCAGAAGCCAATCGCGTCCACCTCGGCCAGCGTGTCTGCCACGAGGTCGTTGAGGCGCTTCCCGAGAAGGGTGCGGGGGCGGTGGAGCCCTGGCGTATCCACGAGGATGAGCTGGGCATCCTCGCGGTGGACGATGCCTCGGATGGTGTGGCGGGTCGTCTGCGGCTTCGCGGAAGTAATAGCCACTTTCTTGCCCACCAGCGCGTTCGTCAAAGTGGACTTGCCCGCGTTGGGCCGGCCCACCAGGATCGAGAACCCTGCCCGGAAACCGCCAAAATCGTCGTGGCTTTCGGCCTTATTTTTCTTGCTCACGTGAGACTCCCTGCTGGGTTGCTTCCGCCTCGTCGAAGAGGTCTTCAAGGTCAGTGTCTTCTTTTGCCAACGGCGCCGCAATGATGTGGCTGACGCGGTTCCGTCGGCCTTCAAGCCGGTCGGCCCTGAGGGACACGCCGTGTACTTCCACGGAGCTCCCCACGATGGGAACGCGGCCCAGGGCCTTGGCGAGGAGGCCGCCGACGGTGTCCACTTCGTCGTCGTCAAGCTCAATGTCAAAGAGCTCCCCGAGGTCGTCGATGCCCATGCGTGCGCTGACCCGGTACGAGCCGTCACCCAACGCAACCGCCTCGGCGCTTTCGGTGTCGTACTCGTCCACGATTTCGCCCACGATTTCCTCGATCAGGTCCTCCAGGGTGACCAGGCCGGCCGTTCCGCCGTATTCATCGATCACGATGGCCACGTGCGTGGACTCTTTCTGCAGCTCGCGGAGCAGGTCGCTGACGGGTTTGGACTCCGGTACGTACCGGACGTCGCGGGCGAGCGACTCCACCAGCGGCGGTTCCTCATTGGGCGCCAGCTCATGGATGACGGCGGCAACATCCTTCAGGTAGATGATGCCGAGGATATGGTCGGTGCTGTCGCCGATGACCGGAATCCGGGAATAGCCGGAGCGGAGGAACAGGGACATTGCCTGGCGCAGGCTGGACCCCGCCTCGATGGTGAGGATGTCTGTCCGGGGCACCATGACGGCCCGGACAAGGGTGTCCCCGAAGTCGAAGACGGACTGGATCATCTCAGCCTCGGTGTCCTCGATCATGTCCGACTCGCTGGCGCGCTCCACGAGTTCACGGAATTCCTGCTCGCTGAAGAACGCCTCGTCACCGCCGGGCGCTCCCGGGGCCGCGGTACTTCCAAGCCTCACCAGCCAGCCGGGGATGGGCCCCAGGACCCAAGTGAGGAAACGGATCATGGGCGCGGTGAAGCGGACAACAGCAGCTGCGTGGAGCCGGCCGAGCTGCCGCGGTGAGACGCCAACAATGACAAAGCCCAGCAGGGCCATGATCCCGGTTGCCGCCAGGCCCGCAAGCCAGACATTGCTGAGCAGGCTGTAGAGCAGGACGGACACGGCGACGGCGGACGCCATTTCGAACCAGACGCGCCAGAACCGCAGGGCCCTGATGTGGGCCACCGGCTGGCCGAGGATGCGCCGCAGGGCGCCACCGCGGCTTTTGACCAGGGCTTCTTCGGCGTCATGGCGCGGAATGAAGTTGAATGCGGCCTCCGCCGCGGTCAGCACGGCCGCAACGGCCAGGAAAACCAAGGCCATTGCCACGAGGAGCAGGGGCGTCACTGGGTGGTCTCGGCAGGCGCTTCTTTGCCGGTGAAGCCGGACAGCAGTTCACGCTGGAGCCCGAACATTTCGGCCTTTTCCTCGGGTTCGGCGTGGTCGTAGCCCAGCAGGTGCAGGATCCCGTGGGTGGTCAGCAGCAACATCTCGTCCTGGAGGGGGTGGCCGGCGTTTTTGGCCTGGACCTTGGCCACCTGCGGGCAGATGGCAATGTCGCCCAGCATTCCCTGCGGTGTGGGCCGGTCCGGCGTACCCGGGGTCAGCTCGTCCATGGGCACGGACAGCACATCTGTGGAGCCCGGCTCATCCATCAGCTCAATGTGGAGCTTCTCCATGGCAGGTTCGTCCACCAGGAGGATGGACAGTTCAGCTTGCGGATGGATGTAGAGCTGTTCGAATATGTACCGGGACAACGCCACGAGTTCAGCTTCATCCACCTGGACGCCGGACTCATTGTTCACCTCGATGCTCATGAGTGTTCCCCCCGCTTGCCGGCGCCCGCCGAATGCTTCACCCGGCTGCGCTGTGCGTCATCCCAGATGCTGTAGGCATTGACAATATCCCCCACCAGCCGGTGCCGGACAACATCCGCTGCGTCCAGCACGGAAAAACTGACGCCTTCGATGCCCTGCAGGATCTCCTCGACAATGCGGAGCCCGGAACGGGTGCCGAAAGGCAGGTCCACCTGGGTGACGTCACCGGTGACCACCATCTTGGAGCCAAAGCCAAGCCGGGTCAGGAACATCTTCATCTGCTCGGGCGTGGTGTTCTGCGCCTCGTCAAGGATGATGAAGGCGTCATTGAGCGTTCGTCCGCGCATGTAGGCCAGGGGAGCCACTTCTATGGTGCCGGCCGCCATCAGCCTGGGAATGGACTCCGGGTCCATCATGTCGTGCAGCGCGTCGTAAAGCGGGCGGAGGTAGGGATCGATCTTGTCGCTCAGGGTTCCCGGCAGGAATCCCAGCCGCTCCCCCGCCTCAACTGCCGGACGCGTCAGGATGATCCGGCTGACCTCCTTCTGCTGAAGCGCCTGCACTGCCTTGGCCATGGCCAGGTAGGTCTTGCCGGTTCCGGCCGGGCCGATGCCGAAAATCACGGTGTTGTCGTCGATGGCGTCAACGTAGGTCTTCTGGTTCAGCGTCTTCGGCCGGATCGTCTTCCCGCGGCTGGACAGGATGTCGTGCGTCAGCACGTCCACGGGGTTTTGCAGTGACTGGGTACGCAGGAGGGCCACGAGCTGCTGCAGGACGGCCGGACTGATGACGGTTCCACGGGCCACCAGGCCGCGGACCTCGTGGAGGAGCCGCATGATGCGGGGCACGTCGCTGGCAGGACCGGTGATGGAGAGCTCGTTGCCGCGGACATGGAAATTGACGTGCGGGAACTGTTCCTCGATGAAGCGCAGCGCCTCATCGTGGCTGCCCAGTGACTGGACCATCTGGTCGGAGTTGTCGAAAACAACAACTTCGGTACGGCTGCCGGGGAGAGAGTGGGGAAATTCCCCTGCGGCGCCTTCGCCCGTGTTGAGCCGGCGCTTTCCATTCGCTGATTCAGTCATGGTGATGGCCCGCAGGCCCGTTATCCCCTCAAAGTCCGAAAATAAATGTCCACCGCCGGGCCGGTCACCGCATCCGGTGCGCCTTGCCCAAGCGGTCCCTCCATCTTACGCCAGTACGGCGTCGACACCGGATTGTCCCACTACAAGGACAAGCGTGAACACGCCGTCCGGTACAGGAGGTTGCTTCATTAGGTATCAACTTCATATCGGCCTCATATCGTTCCTGTTGCAGTTGGCTCCAGTGGCTCCGGCAGGGCCATTCTGTTCGATGCCCTGTGCCATGCTGGAAATCCAGATTCATTGCTGGAGTACCGCCGCCCGGGGAAGCGGCCCATTCGTGAAAGGACGGGCAAACAAACGTGCCGGAATCTGCTGCGCCCCTGAGGGCAGGACGACGACAGGGCCGTGTCCGCCCTGCGGTCCTCGCGGCGGTTCTGGCAGTGACACCGCTCCTGGCGGGGTGCCTCGCCGAGCCGAATCCTGCACCGAGCGGGCTCCTGAATTCCGGCCCTGCTGCCACCGGCACTGCGCCGTCCACCAGCGCACCGCTCGAAACCACGCAGTCCTCCAACAAGGCGCCGGTGTACTGGATTGGCCGCACCGGCAGCAGCGTGTTCCTCTACCGTGAGTTCAGGGACGTGCCGGAGCAGGAGAACCCCGTGACCCGTGCCCTGCGGGCGATGATGCAGGATAAGCCGCTTGACCCCGACTTCTTCACCCCCTGGCAGAACCCCAGCGAGCTGGCCACCTCGATTTCCGGCAAGGACGTCATCACGGTGGACGTGTCCGAGGACGCGTTCAACAGCAACCTCGACGCCGACATGGCGGCCCGTGCCGTCCAGCAGCTGGTCTACACGGCCACGGCCGCTGCGGCCAGCTCCGGGCTCATCGATTCCGGGCAGCAGATCCGCGTGCGGATCCTGGTGGACGGGCACACAGACTACGTTGCTTTCGGCCACGTCCAGCTGGGCGACCCGATGACGAGGGCCGCGGGCATGGTGGCGCCCGTCTGGGTCATCGATCCGCAGGAAAATGTGGAAATCGCCGGCGGAAGCGTGAAGATCACTGGCCGCAGCACGCTTGCCGGCAGCAAGTTGCGCTGGCAGATCCAGCGGATGGAGGCGGGCGGCACCAAGGCGCCCTTCCTCACCGGAGAAACAACGGCCTCTGCCGAACCGGGACAGGGAGGGCTCTTTACGCTGGCCCTCACGCTCCCTGCGGGCGACTACGAGCTGCGCGTTGCCCAGGCCGGCGCCAGCGGGCAGCCGGACCAGAACGAGGACTCGCGGGCCTTCAAGGTCCGCTAGCCCGCACCCTGCAGCTCCGCTGCCTGCTCAACCGGCAGGTGCGGCGCGAGGGGCCGCCCATCGTCCCAGGACGTCGCTGGCGAGCACGACGGCGGCGGGCCCGGCAGTAGATGAGCGCAGCACATGGGGGCCCAGCAGCGCCGTGACGGCACCTTTGCCGCAGAGGCGGGTGACTTCCCGGGGACTGATGCCGCCTTCCGGTCCAACAAGCAGGAGCACTTCCCGCGGTTCCGTCCCGTTTCCGCCGCCCTGCCATGCTTCCAGCACGGTCCGCAGGGGCCTGACCGCGTCCTCATGCAGGATTATGGCAAGCTGAGCCGTCTCCACGAGGCCGGCCAGCGCGGCCGTGTCGACGGCGGGCCGTACCTCGGGAATCCATGCGCGGCGGGCCTGCTTGGCTGCCGCCGTGACCACGGACTGCCATTTGGCGTGGGCTTTCGCCGCCCGGTCGCCTTTCCACCGGACGATGGACCGCTCGGACTGCCAGGGTATAACGGCGTCGATCCCCAGCTCTGTTGCCGTCTCAATGGCAAGTTCGTCCCTGTCGCCTTTGGCCAGTGCCTGCACCAGCACCAGCCTGGTGCCTGGCTGCGGCTCGACGGACAGGGAGGCGCACTCAACATCAAGCCCGGACGGGGATGCCGCCAGCACCTTTCCGCTCATGCGGGTCCCGGCGCCGTCCACGATGTCAACGGGCTCGCCGGGGGCTATCCGCTTCACCGTGACGGCGTGCCGCGCCTCGGGCCCTTCAAGGACAAAGACCTCCCCCGCCACCATCTGGTCAAGGGAACCGGGAGGGGTGAAAAAGACCGGGTTGCTCACCGCTACAGGTTACCGAGCCGGTCCCGGAGCTTGGCGAACATGCCTCCGCTGGCCGCAAGCTTTCCTTCGGTGATCTGCTCACCGCGGAGTTTGGCAAGCTGCCGCAGGAGGTCCTCCTGTGCAGGGTCGAGTTTCGCGGGGGTTTCGACCTGGAGGTGCACTTTCAGGTCGCCGCGCCCGTAACCGCGGAGGTGGGTCACGCCAAGTCCACGAAGGGTGATGATCTCGCCGGACTGGGTGCCGGGCTTGACGTCGATTTCCTGCGGCCCGTCGAACGTTTCCAGGCTCACTTCGGTACCCAGGGCTGCCGCCGTCATGGGAATGTGCAGGGTAGCGTGGAGGTCGTCGTTGTCCCGGACATACGTGGCGTCGTTGTTTACGCGGATCTCGACGTAGAGGTCGCCGGCAGGGCCGCCGGCAGGACCTGCTTCGCCCTGGCCCGAGAGCTGGATGCGGGTTCCGGTGGCCACGCCGGCTGGAACCTTGATGGTCAGTGAACGGCGGCTGCGGATGCGTCCTTGGCCGCTGCACTCGTTGCAGGGGTCCTTGATGACGGTGCCGAAGCCTTCGCAGGTTCCGCACGGGGCGGCGGTCATGACCTGTCCCAGGATGGACCGGACTGCGCGCTGGACCTGGCCGCTGCCGCCGCAGATGTCGCAGCGTTCCGGGTGGGTTCCCGGCTGGCAGCACGAACCGTCGCAGGTGGGGCACGTAACGGCTGTGTCCACTTCCAGTTTCTTATTGACGCCGAAAACAGCGTCACGCAGTTCAATGCGGACACTGATGAGGGCGTCCTGGCCGCGCCTGACGCGGGAAGCCGGGCCGGTGCTTCCGCCGGCACCGAAGAAGGTGTCGAAAATGTCCTGGAACGCGAAGCCCTGGCCGGCGTATCCGCCTCCGCCGAAGCCGTTGTCCGTGCCGTTTTCGTTGCCGGTGGTGTCATAGACGCGGCGCTTCTGCGGGTCAGAGAGAACCTCGTAGGCGTGGGTCACGGCCTTGAAGCGGTCCGACGCGTCCTCACCCGGGTTGACGTCCGGGTGGAGGGTGCGCGCCAGTTTGCGGTAGGCCTTCTTGATCTCTTCTCCCGTGGCCTCCGGTGAGACTCCAAGGACGTCGTAATGGCTGCTCAAAGTTCGTATCTCTTCCTTGTTGTACTGCCTGCAGTTGGACTGCGGAAAATGCTCTGCCTGCCCGGGGGAACCGGAAAACGTCAGGGGCCCAGGATCCGCGAAAGGTACCGGGCGACGGCCCTGACGGCGGCCATGGTGGTGGGATAGTCCATCCTGGTTGGCCCCAGGACGCCGATTTTGGCAACGTGGTCCGGACCGTACCCTGTTGCAACCACGGATGCCTCGGCCAGGCCGTCGTAGGGATTCTCGCGGCCGATGCTGACAGCCACCCCGCGGTGGTCCTGCGCCATTTCGCTCAGCAGGCGGAGCATGACCACCTGCTCCTCAAGCGCTTCGAGGACCGGACCGATGCTGAGCGGAAAGTCCACGTTGGACCGCGCAAGGTTGGCTGTGCCCGCCATGACCATGCGGTCCTCCCTGCTGCTCTGGGCCAGTCCCTCGAGGCCGACGGCGAGGGCATGGGCGGCCTGCCTTTGGCTCGGGGCCGCTGTGGCCACCACCGCCGGCAGGGACTGGGCGAGCTGGCTCAGCGGCGTGCCGGCAAGGGATCCGAGGAACCGTGCCCGCAGGCTGGCGAGGGCGTCATCCGCCAGGTCCTGGCCGACGTCGATGACGCGCTGCTCCACCTTGCCGCTGTTGGCGATCAGCACCACCAGCACCTTCCGCGGTGCAAGGAGGACGAACTCGATATGGCGGACCAGTGCCCGGCTCAGGTGCGGGTACTGGACCACCGCAACCTGGTTGGTCAGCTGCGACAGCAGCCGGACGGTGCGGTCAAGGACGTCGTCAAGGTCGTCCGATCCTTCCAGCAGTGACTGGATGGCCCTCCGTTCCGCCTGGGACAGCGGTTTGACTGCAGAGATCTGGTCCACGAACAGCCGGTAACCCTTGTCTGTGGGGATACGCCCGGCGCTGGTGTGCGGAGCGGTGATCAGGCCCTCTTCCTCCAGGGCGGCCATATCGTTCCTGATCGTCGCGCTGGACACACCGAGATGGTGCCGCTCCACCAGGGCCTTGGACCCGACGGGTTCCCGGGAGTGGACGTAGTCCTCCACGATTGCACGCAGCACTTCGAGTTTGCGTGGCTCGCTCACACTCCACCTCCATCCAGGGTTCGGGGCGGCAGCACCGCCCGCGCTGTGCCACCTCAAGGGTTAGCACTCGACATGCCTAAGTGCTAACAGTCTATTATGCCTCCCCCCGTTGCTAGCATTGGTACCGCTCCGGGCGAAATTCCGGACCTGTACCGAACGCTAGGCGGAGTGAAACCATGCAGTACCAGAACTGGGGCCCGCGGGACTTGTCCGCTCCCGCAAAGACTGAACTGCCCGAGGTGCCCGTTGAACGGGGAATGGTGCTCGAGGACGTCCAGTCCGGCTGGGTGGGTGCCGTGACCCGCGTCGAAAAATCCGGCGGAATGCATGTGGTTGCCCTGGAGGACAGGCGCGGAAAGTCCAGGTCTTTCCGCTTGGGCTTCGGATTCCTCCTCGAAGGGCAGGCCATCAAGCTCCTGCCCCCGGCCCCGCGGCAGGCAGCCGGTGCCGTTGCCGGGCCCGGCCGGACGGCTTCCGGGTCAGTCCGGGTTGCCGGCCAGCGGGCGCAGGTGGCCAAAGCCAGCCGCATCTGGGTGGAGGGAAAGCACGACGCGGAACTGGTGGAAAAGGTCTGGGGAGATGACCTGCGCGTGGAGGGCATCGTCGTCGAACCCCTCCACGGCATTGATGACCTCGCGGCGGCAGTCGCAGGGTTCAGGCCCGGACCCGGCAGGCGGCTGGGTGTCCTGGTGGACCACCTCGTGCCGGACTCCAAGGAATCACGCATAGCCGACGCCGTTATGGCCTCGCCGGGTGCCGCGGGGAACGTCCTGATTGTGGGCCACCCCTATGTGGACGTGTGGCAGGCCATCCGGCCCGCTGTCCTGGGCATTGAGCAGTGGCCAGTGGTGCCGCGCGGGCAGGACTGGAAGACCGGCATCCTCGCAGCGTTCGGCTGGCCCCATGCCACCAAAGAGGACATCGGGCTCGGCTGGCAGAAACTCCTCGGCGCCGTCCGCACCTACGCAGACCTTGAAGCCTCGCTGTTGGGGAGGGTTGAGGAAGTCATCGACTTCCTCACCGTTCCCTGAGGGCGCTCCACCCCGGCGCGCGCATTCCGGCGCCGATACCGGGCAGTACCAAGTATTCTTGGTACTGCGGATCCTGCAACAATGCAGGCCTGCGCACCAAGTAAGCATTCTTGGCCGGCACCATTGCACTTCAGAAGGAACAGACTGTGGCAGAAAACGCACGCGATCACAGGGACACCCAGGGCGGCCAGGGCCGTTCGGAGTACCACGGCGTTCCCGCGAATGCGCTGCCCCTCACAGCCAGCGAAGACCGCCAATGGGCCACGATGGCCCACTTTGGGGGCATCCTGGGCTGTGTTCCGTCGCTGCTGATCTACCTGATCTTCCGGGACCGGGGGCCTTTCACCGCCCAGGAATCCAAGGAAGCCCTGAACTTCAGCCTGCCGCCCACCATCGCTGCCCTCGTTGCGAACATCCTGGTGGTCTTCGTCCCCGTGATCGGCAACGTCTTTGCCGTCATAGCCACCCTCATCTGGATTGCCCTGACCTGCTTCTCGGTGGCGGCCGGCATCCATGTCAACCGTGGACAGCCGCACCGGTACCAGTACAACCTGCGCTGGATCAAGTAACCCCACCCCCGCCCCGCAAGGCCGCACCGGCTCCACGGCCAGGGGAACGCTGCGGGCGCGGGCCCGCGTTGCTTTGTGCCGATCAGTCCGGGAGGACCCGGCGTACCACCGCGTCTGCCAGCAGCCTCCCTTTGAGCGTGAGGACCAGCCTTCCCTTGAAAGCGGCGGCAGGATCCACGAGGCCGTCCGCGATCAGTCCGGCCACCTCGTGCCGTCCCGCCTGGCCCAGTGACGACACGTCGAGGCCGGACTGGAGACGGGCCTCGAGCATGACACGCTCGACATTCCGGGTCTCCTGGTCCAGGGTTTCCCTGCCCGCTGCCGGTGACACTCCCTGCGCAAGGCGTCCGGCGTAGGCCGTGGGGTGCTTGACATTCCACCAGCGGACGCCGCCCACGTGGGAGTGCGCCCCCGGTCCAATCCCCCACCAGTCGTCGCCCCGCCAGTAGGCGAGGTTGTGCCGGCAGGCCTGCTCCGGCGTGCGGGCCCAGTTGCTGACCTCGTACCAGCCGAGGCCGGCCTGGGTGATGAGGTGGTCGGCGAGTTCGTACTTGTCGGCGTGGTCGTCGTCGTCGATTCCGAGAACTTCGCCACGGCGGATCTGGGCGGCGAGCTTGGTGCCGTCCTCCACAATGAGGGCGTAGGCGCTGATGTGGTCCGGCTGGTAGGACAGCGCCGTCTCAAGGGAGTAGCGCCAGTCGTCCAGCGACTCCCCTGGTGTCCCGTAAATGAGGTCCAGGCTCACGGCAAGTCCGGCATCACGCGCCCACTGAACGACCTGCGGCACGCGGCTGGGCGTGTGGGTCCTGTCCAGGACCTTCAGGACATGGGGAACAGCGGACTGCATGCCGAAGGAGACCCTGGTGAACCCGGCGTCCTTGAGAATGGCCAGGGATTCAGGGGTGACCGAGTCCGGGTTCGCCTCCGTCGTGACCTCGGCGCCGTCCTCGATTCCCCACTGGTCAATGGCGCGACGCAGGATGAGCGCGAGGTCCCCTGCGGGAAGGAGGGTTGGTGTGCCGCCGCCGAAGAACACCGTGCTCAGCGCGCGGGCGGGAAGTCCCGATTCGGCCAGAACCCTGGCAGCCAGCGACACTTCGGAGGCCGCAGTGGCGGCATACGCGTCCTGCGACGCGCCGCCGCCGAGCTCGGTGGCGGTGTAGGTGTTGAAATCGCAGTACCCGCACCGGACGGCACAGAAAGGAATGTGCACGTACAGCCCGAAAGCCCGGTCCGCCGCACCGTCCGCTGCCTGGGCAGGCAACAGACCGTCCGACGGCGCCGGGTCGCCGAGGGGAAGAATGCTAGGCATTGCTGGGGCCTCCGGTGTTGCCGGACGCTGTGTTCACTACTTCTTTGCCTTGTCCTTGGACTCATCGGTGGTGAGGGCGGCGATGAAGGCTTCCTGTGGAACCTCCACGCGGCCCACCATCTTCATGCGCTTCTTGCCTTCCTTCTGCTTTTCCAGCAGTTTGCGCTTACGCGAAATGTCACCGCCGTAGCACTTGGCGAGAACGTCCTTGCGGATGGCGCGGATGCTTTCCCGGGCAATGATCCTGGAGCCGATGGCCGCCTGGATGGGCACCTCGAACTGCTGGCGTGGAATCAGCTCGCGCAGCTTGGTGGTCATCATGACGCCGTAGGAGTATGCCTTGTCGCGGTGGGTGATGGCTGAGAAGGCATCCACCTGCTCGCCCTGGAGCATGATGTCCACCTTGACGAGGTCCGCCACCTGGTCGCCGTCGGCCTTCCAGTCAAGCGAGCCGTAGCCGCGGGTCTTGGACTTGAGGATGTCGAAGAAGTCGAAAACGATCTCGGCGAGCGGCAGGCGGTAGCGGATTTCCACCCTGTCCTCCGAGAGGTAGTCCATTCCGCCCATAACGCCGCGGCGGCTCTGGCACAGTTCCATGATGGCGCCGACGAACTCGTTCGGAGCGAGGATGGTGGCGGACACCATCGGTTCGCGGACCTCGTGGATCTTGCCGGAGGGGTATTCGCTGGGGTTGGTCACATGGACCACCTTCTTGTCCTCCAGCGTCACTTCGTATTCCACGTTGGGTGCGGTGGAAATCAGGTCCAGGTTGTACTCGCGCTCGAGCCGTTCGCGGGTGATTTCGAGGTGGAGCAGGCCGAGGAAGCCCACGCGGAAGCCGAAACCCAGCGCGGCCGACGTCTCGGGTTCGTAGACCAGCGCGGCGTCATTAAGCATCAGCTTCTCAAGCGCGTCCCGGAGCACCGGGTAGTCGGTGCCGTCCAGCGGATACAGGCCGGAGAACACCATCGGCTTGGCATCGGCATAGCCCGGCAGTGATTCAGCGGCCGGCTTCGCGAGGTTGGTGACGGTGTCGCCGACCTTGGAAAGGCGGACGTCCTTCACGCCGGTGATGAGGTATCCCACTTCGCCGACGCCGAGGCCCTTCGAGGGCGTGGGTTCCGGGGAGCTCACGCCGATCTCCAGGAGTTCGTGCGTGGCCCGCGTGGACATCATCTGGATGCGCTCGCGCGGGTGCAGCATGCCGTCCACCACGCGGACATAGGTGACCACGCCGCGGTAGGTGTCGTAGACGGAGTCGAAGATCATGGCGCGGGCCGGGGCGTTTGCGTCGCCCTCGGGAGCCGGCAGGTCGCGCACGATCTTGTCCAGCAGCGCTTCAACGCCCATGCCGGTCTTTCCCGATACGCGGAGCACGTCCTCCGGGTCGCCTCCGATGAGGCTGGCAAGTTCCGCAGCGTACTTCTCCGGCTGCGCTGCCGGAAGATCGATCTTGTTCAGGACCGGGATGATGGTGAGGTTGTTCTCCATCGCGAGGTACAGGTTGGCCAGCGTCTGGGCCTCGATGCCCTGCGCCGCGTCCACCAGGAGGATCGCCCCTTCGCAGGCTGCGAGGGAGCGGGAGACCTCGTACGTGAAGTCGACGTGGCCCGGGGTATCGATCATGTTGAGCGCGTAGCTCTTGCCGTCAAGTTCCCACGGCATCCGGACCGCCTGTGACTTGATGGTGATGCCGCGTTCGCGTTCGATGTCCATCCGGTCCAGGTACTGGGCCTTCATGTCGCGGGGCTGGACCACTCCGGTCAACTGAAGCATCCGGTCGGCCAGCGTGGACTTGCCGTGGTCAATGTGCGCGATGATGCAGAAATTCCGAATAATGGCCGGATCTGTCGCGGCGGGCACCGGGGCGGTGCGGGCCATGGGAGACACGCAGGGTCCTTACTGTTGGCATTCACTGATGGCATTGGGCAACCAGGCAGGACGCGCCGATGGCACGCTGCGGCCCGACCGCACATTTTCAACTTCCAGTGTCCCACGTCAGCGCCTGCGCCACCGCATCCTGGCTGGACCAGCTGTCTTCGTTCCCCCGTACCGGGCCCGGCTATAGGGTTGCTGGATGGTTCTCAATCTCCGATCACTGCAGGATGCCGTCCAGGCAGGCCTCCGGGCACTCACAAAAGCAGCCAGGACTTCCGCCGCACCGGACAGGGTTTCCTCCCCCGGCCCGACGGCACCGGCATCCGGCAACAGCCGCCGCCCTGCCTCCGTCCGCGACGGCGACGGGTACCCAGGTGACTTCCAGGGCCAGTTCAGCGCCCACTACGCGCCCAAGCCGGACGGTGAACCGGATCCGGGCGAGGTGGTGTGGGCGTGGGTGCCCTACGAAGAGGACCACAGCCGGGGCAAGGACCGCCCCGTACTTTTGGTGGGCCGCAGCGGCCGATACCTGCTCGGGGTAATGCTGACCAGCAAGGACCGTGTTCCCGAAGCGGCAACGTCGCAGGACTATGTTGACCTGGGCGCCGGCGCCTGGGACAGGCAGGGCCGGGCCAGCGAGGCCCGGCTGGACCGGATCGTACAGCTTCGGCCGGAGGGCATCCGGCGGGAAGGTGCAGTCCTGGACCGTGCGCGGTTCGAAAACGTGGCGGACGGGCTGCGCAGGCGACACGGCTGGACGTAAGGACGGAAAATGGCCAGCCCTGCCGCTGACCTGCTATTCTTTATAGCTGTGTGTCCGTGCAGGTCGACGGCCACTGATGGTTGGCCGCCATAGGTATCCCCACGCCGCTCAGTCAATGGCCAACCTGAAAGCCCTCTAGACCATTTCCGCATTAAAAAGAGAGTTCACACGTGGCGAATATCAAGTCCCAGAAGAAGCGCATCCTCACCAACGAGAAGGCACGCCTGCGCAACAACGCAGTCAAGTCAGAGCTGAAGACGGCCATCCGCGCCGTCAACACCGCCGTTGAGTCCACGGACAAGGATGCAGCTGCTGCTGCCCTGGTTGCTGCCAGCCGCAAGCTGGACAAGGCTGTTAGCAAGGGTGTCCTGCACAAGAACAACGCAGCAAACCGCAAGTCGGCGATCTCCAAGAAGGTCAACGCACTGTAAGGTTTCCAGTTCCACCGAACTGATGGTCGTGGCCGGTCCCCTCGGGGGCCGGCCACACATCTTTAAGCTGCGGATTCAAGCGGAAGGGTTCCTGCCGGTCCAAGGCTTGTGCGCGGATCCGAGCCTTGCAGGTTCTGAGGCGCCTACAAGTTTAGGTCCTGCGCGGCCCGGAGTCTGTGGAAGGTCCCGTAGGACTGGGGGACAACACTCAGCGGCCCCGGACTGACATGGCGATCACCGTGACGGCATGCTCCACCGCATACACGGGGTCCCGGGAAAGCCCTTTGACCTGCGCGTCCGCCTCGGCCGTTGCCTGGATGGACCGGACCAGGCCATCCGGGGTCCACCGGCGGACGTCCCGCTGCGCCTGCTCCACGAGCCAGGGCTGCATGCCGAGCTCCGCCGCGATCTGGGCAGAGGAGCCGGATGCACCGGCAACGCGGGCCACGGTACGGAGCTTTGCGGCCAGTGCGGCAACAAGGGGAACGGGGTCTGCTCCCGTGGCCAGGGCATGGCGGAGCGTGGACAGGGCCAAGGGAGCGTTGCCTGCCATTGCCGCGTCCGCCACCTTGAACGCCGTCGCTTCAATACGGCCCCCGTAGTAGCGGTCTACAATCTCCGCAGTCACGGTGGTCCCTGCATCGGCGATGAGCTGGCTGCACGCCGCCGCAAGCTCCGAAAGATTCGCGCCGACGGCGTTCACCAGTGCCTGCACGGCGTCCTGCTCGATACGGCGGCCGCCGGCCTTGAACTCGGCCGCTACGAACGCAGTCTTGTCTGAGTCTTTTTTGAGGGGCTGGCAGTCCACCACGGGCCAGCCGCCCTTCTTGACCGCGTCCAGGAGTTTTTTCCCCCGGACTCCGCCGCCGTGCCGGAGGACCAGGACGACATCCGCTTCCGGATGGTCCAGGTATGCGAGGCAGTCCGCCAGGAAGGCGTCGTTCATGGCCTCGACGGATTCCACTTCAATGAGCTTGCTTTCGCCGAAGAGGGACGGGCTGACCTGCATCAGCAGGGTGCCCGCCTCGTAGGCCGCAGCATTGATCCGGCTTACCTCGACGTCCGGGGCCGAGGCCCGGACCTGGGCACGGACGTGGTCCATGGCCCTGATGCCCAGGTACTCCTCCGGGCCGCTGACCAGCACCACCGCTGCCGGCGCTACATCCCGCCAGGAGGCTGAATTCGCTGCCGGGGAACGGGTTGCTCGCTTCTGCGCAGCGGCCATCGTGGGTTCCTTCCGGAAAGTCTTGTGGAGTATTCCAGCCTGCCACGTCCGGCCGTCCGCTCCAAGCTGGCCTCGGACAGTGGCACCCGGGGCCGTCCCGGCTCAGGCACGGACCTGCAGCCAATGCGGCGCAGGGTCCCGGCTTGTCGCGTTTCCAGGACTTCGATCAGGGCAACAGTTTGCCGATGCAAAGCAAGGATCAAGTGGCCGAGCCGGCGGGGACGGCAGGCCACCCACACCGTCCCGAAGGTCAGGACAGACAGCAGGAGCATGGTGGACAGCCCTGCAATGCCTTCCGGCCACGGCAGCGATGCACCCGGAAGTTGTGCAGTGAACCTTGCCGTAGCTGCAACGCCGGCGCTGAAGGTGCCTGCCACGGCGATCAGGGCTGTGGCGGCCCAGGGCGCCGGAATCACCAGGGGCACGGCTGCCGTCCCCAGGAGTGTCACCGGGGCCACCAGGGGTGACGCAATAACATTTGCCAGCAGCGAGTACGTTGAGAACTGGGGCTGCAGCATGACCAGGACGGGCCCGCACATCAACTGCGCGGACAACGGGACGGCCGCCGCGGCGGCCACCCAGCGCGGAATGACTGCCGGCGTCCAGTCGATGACGCGGCGTCCAAGGACAATGATCCCCAAGGTGGCCAGGACGGACAGGAGGAACCCGAAACTCGACCCCAGCCCAGGGTCGATCAGCAGCAGCCCGATCACGGCAAGGCACAGGAAGCTCAGCCCGCGCCCGGATCGCCCGCCAGCCAGCGAGATCACGCCAACAGCCCCCATCAGCGCCGCCCGCAGGACGCTTGCATCGGGACCCACGAGCACCACGAACAGGCCCAGCCCAGCGCCGGCGAGCACAGCAGCGGGCACGCGCGGAAGGCGCAGGCTCCGGCAGGCCAACAGCAAGGCGCCGAGGACAAGGCTGCAGTTGGCCCCGCTGACGGCTGTCAGGTGCGTCATGCCGACGCTTCTCATGGCGTTGTCCAGGCCCTCATCCAGCTTGCTGGTGTCTCCCGTGACCATGCCGGGAAGCAGGCCCGCCGGATCGGGGGCCAGGAAGGAGGCTGCCGCCACAAACCGTTCCCGCAGTATCTTGGCCGATCCCTGCAGCAGGGGAGGTGCGTTAGGCCGCCCGGGGGCGGAGGAAGCAGTGAGGATCCCGGCTTCGTTCCGGCCTGGATCAGGCGGGCGAAACTTTCCGGCAGTGCGGACCAGCTGGCCCGGTACAAGGTTGGCCCACGCCTGGCCGCCCATGACCACTACCTGGGCACGGGTCCGGAGGATGGCTCCCCCGGTGCTGATCTCCTGCGTCCAGACGGGTACGGACCACCGTTCCGGCGGTCCTGCCTGCCCGGGTGCCGACAGCGCGCGAGGCGTCCCCGCCACTTCGACCACGGCCACCACCGACTTTCCGGCCGCGATCGCTTCCGCCAGTGGACCCTCGGACCTCTGGGTGGCTGCCACAGCCGAATGCGAGGCCGCGGCGGCAGCGAGGAAGAGCGCTGCCGCACTGGTGGCCAGGAAGCTCCGCTGAACAGGAGTACCTCCGGCTCCCGCCGCCCGTCTTCCCCATACCCCTGCTCCCGCCGCCCGTCGTCCTGCAGGGCGGGCCTCCCCTGCCACAGTTTCCCCTGGCCTGCGCCGGCGGAAGCCCGCCAAGGAGGCCCTGGCTGCCCTGGATAACAGGAGCAGTCCAAGGACCACCGCTGCGCAGCACAGGATTCCCAGAGGCAGCGGCGTCAGCCAGAGTCCAGCGATTGACGCGGCCCACACTGCTGCCGCCGGCAGGGTGAGGCGAATGTCGGTGCGGCGGCGCGGGGCCTCACCGGAAGTGCCGGTGGTTGTCCCTTGACCGTCCTTCACCGCCCGCTGCCAGGCCGCCTCCCGGATCAGGCTCCAGCGCCCCAGGACACGGTGCCCGGACGGCGACGCAAGGGCCAGCGTCCGCCGCCGGCCAGGAACATTTTCGGAGCGGACTGCCGGAATGTCAGGGGCCTCCTGAAACCCCGCGCCTGCTTCAGGGCTGCCCCCCGGACCGGATGGTGTGGACGGGCCACGGACCGCGGACTCCACATAGCGGCTCCAAGGACTCGTCACGGACGACTTCCTTCCACTACCCATCGGGAGCGCTGGCCATCAGCAGCACCTGAGGACCGCAGCTCACACGTGCGTCCAGATCGTAGGGGCCTTCCCGCACCGGCGGGCCTTCTCACACGGTCACCAGCGGCAGGAGCGCTTCAAGCATCTTGGGTCCCACGCCGTCCACGGCATCCAGCTCTTCGACGTTCTTGAAAGCCCCATGCTCTTTGCGCCAGTCCACGATGCGCTGGGCAAGCACGGGGCCCACTTTCGGCAAGGCATCCAGCTCCTCCACGCCCGCGGTGTTGAGGTTGATTTTTCCGTCCGCCGATGTTCCGGTTCCGCCACCCACGCCGCCACCGCCGTCCTGGCCCGCGCCCTCCTGTTCGGAGGCAGGGCCCTCTTCGCCTTCCCGCGGAACGTGGATTTTCTGGCCGTCCTCCACCGCGAGGGCCAGGTTGAGGCGGTTCAGGTCGGCCCCGGGTATCCCTCCTCCGGCAGCTGCGATGGCCTCGTGGACCCGGCTGCCTGTGGGCAGCTGCACCACGCCCGGCCTTGCCACCGCACCGGCCACATGGACCACCACCGATCCGGTGGAATCCCTTCCGTTGGCGTGCCTGGCAGGTTCAGTGGCACCTCCTGCCGCCTGGTCCCCTGCGGGGGCGCTTTCGTCCACCAGGCTGCCGGTGCTGATGCCGCTGAGCGGCAGGATCTCCGGACGGCCTGATGCGGCCTGCCACCAAAACCATGCACCGGCTGCAACGGAAAGGACGCCCAGCAGCACGGCGAGGCGCTGCCCCACCCGCCAGCGGAGCACGGGCCCCACCGCTGAGGGGGCAGGATCCCTGTCCGGCGCGGAGCCAGCGGATGGGGAATGCGGGGAGGCGCCCGGCGGGTCCCCTGCCGGTCCCCGGTACTCGAAGGGTGCCTCCCCGCTGCCGTCCAGGAGCAGGCCGGCGGGAGCGTCCCCGAGGGCGGCCTGCAGGCGTTTCCTGGCATGGCGCGCCGAACCACCTGCTTCTCCAGCGTCCCGGCGTGCCATAGCTTCACGCTAGGGATACGTCCGGGCGCGGCAACAGTGCTGGTACCCGTTATGTGGAAAGGCCCGCGGAAGGGGTTCCCGTTTCCGCCAGCTCCTCCCCAACGATCACGGCCAGGACTCCCAGCCCGGCATGGGCTGCGAGGACGGCGGGAAGGGAGCTGGTCTGGGCCCGCGGGCACCCGGGCAAGGCCAAGGCCAGCCGTGCGGCCAGGTTTTTCGCTTCTTCGGGGTTGCCAAAGTGGTGGACGGCGAGGTGGACGGCCGACGCCGGCCGGCCAGCAGCATCGGCGGCAACGATCTCCTCCAGGCGCGCAACGGCCCTGGCAGCAGAGCGCACCTTCTCAAGCGGCACAATCCTGCCGCCATCCACGGCGAGGATCGGCTTGATGGCCAGCATCGTCCCCAGCAGCGAGGCGGCGGCACCGATCCGGCCCCCGCGGCGCAGCTGCTCCAGGCTGGGAACATAGAAATAGACCTTCGTCCGTCCTGCCTGTTCGGCCGCGGCAGCGGCAACGGCTGCAGCGCCACCGCCGTCGGCCGCTGCCCTCACGGCCGCCTGGACGGCCATGCCCAAAGCCATGCCAACGGTCCGGGAGTCCACAACTTCCACCGGAATGTCCACCCTGTCCGCGGCCAGCCGGGCCGCGTCCACCGTGCCGGACAGGTCCCCGGAGATATGGACGGAGACCACCGCTTCGAAGCCCTTCTGCCGTGCAGCGCGGTAAGCCTGCTCGAATTGGCCCGGCGAGGGCCGGGATGTCTTCACGGAGGTTCCGCTGGCCAGGGCAAGGGCGATTGTTTCGGAGATGTCGTCTTCGCCCTCGCCGTAGATCTCCTCCCCCACCATTACGGGCATGGGGATGACGGTCAGGACGCCGTCGCCCGTGAGCGCGGCCACCCATTCCGGCGGCAAGGCAGCGGCGGAATCAGTGACCACGGCAGTGCGCACGACGGCGGCCTGCCGGGTTCCAGCACCATCCCGCCGGACAGCGTCCTGCCTGGCGCGCATCGCCGCGAGGCGTCCGCGGATCCACGGCCAGGCGGCGGCGTCACGGTCGGGCAAGGGGGCCTCCTGGGGTCACGGCAGGCCGCCGGAGCTGTTCCGGCGGCCTGGTCCGGCTAGGCCGGGACGATGTTGACCAGTTTAGGGGCGCGGACAATCACCGTGCGGATGCCGCGGCCATCCAGTGCACGCTGGACGTTTTCCGATGCAAGCGCCAGCTCGCGCAGCTGGTCCTCGGAGACGTCCGGGGAGACCTCGAGCCTGTCCCGGACCTTGCCCTGGACCTGCACAACGGCGGTGACGGTGTCCTGGACCAGCAGGGAGGCATCATGGGCCGGCCAGCCCGCATTCGCGACGGAGGCCGGGTGTCCCAGGACGTTCCACATGTCCTCCGCGGTGTAAGGCGCGAAGAGGCTGAGGATCACCGCGACGGCCTCCGCAGCCTCACGGACGGCAGGATCCGCGCCGCCGGCGCCGGAGTCGATGGCCTTGCGCGTGGCGTTCACCAGCTCCATCAGCTTGGCCACCACCACGTTGAACTTGTTGGCGTCCAGCAGTTGGGCAGCGTCGGCGATGGTCCGGTGCGTGACGGAGCGCAGGGTGCGGTCGCCCGTGGTGACGTCGGCGCCGGGTTCGCTCGCCACGTCCTGGGCCAAGCGCCAGGCGCGGGCCAGGAACTTGGCGGAACCGGACGGCGAGACGTCGGCCCAGTCCACGTCGTCCTCAGGCGGGGAGGCAAAAATCATTGTGAGGCGGACCGCGTCCACCCCATACTTGTCCAGCTGCTCGCCCAGGTCCACGCCATTGCCCAGGGACTTGCTCATGGCCTTGCCGCCGTTGAGCACCTGGCCCTGGTTCAGCAGTGCGGTGAAGGGCTCGTTGGCTTCAATCAGGCCCAGGTCATTGATGACCTTGGTGAAGAACCGGGCGTACAGCAGGTGCAGGATGGCGTGCTCCACGCCGCCCACGTACTGGCCCACAGGCATCCAGTCGTTGACCTTCTCCGGGTCGAACGGGCCCTCGGTGTAGTGCGGGGAGACAAAGCGGAGGAAGTACCAGGACGAGTCCACGAAGGTGTCCATGGTGTCGGTATCGCGCTTGGCCGGGCCATGGCAGGACGGGCACTCGACGTTGACCCAGGCCTCGGCCGCGGCCAGGGGCGAGGTGCCCTTCGGCGACAGGTCCTCGCCGCGCAGGTCGGAGGGAAGCGTGACGGGCAGCTGCTCGTCGGGAACCGGGACCTCGCCGCAGGACGGGCAGTGGATGATGGGGATGGGCGTGCCCCAGAACCGCTGGCGGCTCAGCAGCCAGTCCCGCAGCCGGAAGTTCACGAACTTTTCGCCCGTGCCCTGCTTCTCCAGCATGGCGATCGCGGCAGGGATGGCTTCGGACTTGGGCAGGCCGTCGAGGTTGCCCGAGTTGATCAGGGTGCCCTCTCCCGCCGTTGCGGTGCCGGACACGGCCGGGTCTTCCTCACCGGTGTCCAGCACTGCCCGAACGGGCAACTCGAACTTCCTGGCGAAATCCAGGTCCCGCTGGTCGTGCGCGGGCACGGCCATGATGGCACCGGTGCCGTAGTCGGCCAGGACGTAGTCAGCGGCCCAGACCGGCAGCTTCTCCCCGTTCAGGGGATTGATGGCGTACCGACCGGTGAAGACACCGGTCTTTTCCCGTTCCGTGGACTGGCGCTCGATTTCGGACAGCGCCTTGACCTGTTCACGGTACTCGTCCAGCGCAGCGGCGTGCTCGTCCGTGACGAGTTCGACGGCGAGCGGCGCGTCTGCTGCCACCACAAAGAACGTTGCGCCGTACAGGGTGTCCGGGCGGGTGGTGAAGACCGTCACCTCCTTGGCGGGCCTGCCGCCGTCGGCCTCGATCACGAAGTTGACGTGGGCACCCTCCGAGCGGCCGATCCAGTTCTTCTGCATGGCCAGCACGCGCTCGGGCCAGTGCCCGCGGAGCTGCTCCATGTCATCGAGCAGGCGGTCGGCGTACTCGGTGATCTTGAAGTACCACTGGTTGAGGGACTTCTTGGTGACCGTGGTGCCGCAGCGCTCGCAGGCGCCGTTGACTACCTGCTCGTTGGCCAGCACGGTCTGGTCCTTGGGGCACCAGTTGACCGGCGAGTCCTTGCGGTAGGCCAGCCCGCGCTCGTAGAAGCGCTTGAACAGCCACTGGGTCCAGCGGTAGTACTCGGGGTCCGAGGTATGGAGCCGTCGGGACCAGTCGGCCGAGATGGCGTAGCGCTTAAAGGATGCAGCCTGGGTGTCGATGTTGGCGTAGGTCCACTCGCTGGGGTGGGCATTGCGCTTGATGGCAGCGTTCTCCGCCGGCAGGCCAAACGAGTCCCAGCCGATCGGGTGGAGGACGTCGAAGCCCTTCTGGCGGAAGTAGCGGGCCACCACGTCACCCATGGCGAATGCTTCCGCGTGGCCCATGTGGAGGTCCCCCGAAGGGTACGGGAACATGTCCAGTACGTAGCGCCGTTCCCGGGACCCGTCGTCGACAGGGGTGAAGACCTTAAGGTCTTCCCATACCTGCGGCCACTTGGCCTCCATCGCCGTGAAGCTGTAGGTGCCCTCCTCGGGCACTTCCGCTGACACTGCTGCTGTTGTTCCGGTCTCTGTCTCCGGCTGAACGCCCACTGCTGCCCTCTTCTGTTCTGTTACGGCATCTGTGCTGCCATAACGGCCTGATCCTCCTGCTGCCACCGGAATGCTCCCGGACACACAAAAGCCCCTCACCATGGAGGGGCTGCCGCACGCTATCCGTTGTTCCGGATACCGGGCGGCTGGCTAAGCAGGAGGATCGCACGCATGAGACCACTTTAGCGCACCCGGGAAGGAACACCGCCGGACCTTTGCCGGGAAGGACGGCCTCCGCGGGAACCCGGTCGGCAACGGGTTCCCCCTACTGCAACGGGTGCCGGGATTACCTGTCCCCCTACTGGCCCCATCGGTAAAACTACGTGCCCTCCCCTACCCCCTACCGCCGCGAAATTGAGTGCCTTTCCCCTCTTGCCAATAACGTCAGGGCAGGTGCATTGTAATGTTCAAGTCTGTGGGGAAACTGACTGGTCTCCGGCGTAGGAGCCTGAAATGTATTCTTGCCATTTACACCCGCAGCAACGTAGCCGCGGGCTGCACCCCTCGTTCTACCCCAGCCGAGAAACCAACGGGTGACGAACCATGTTTGGCTGGGTTACCCGGTTCAGCATGCAGTTTCGGATCCTGGTTCTCGCGATCGCAGCGGGCCTCATCACTTTTGGCGTAGTGAATGTTCCACACATGGCTGTGGACACCATGCCGGAGTTCGCCCCCGCACAGGTCGAGATCCAGACCGAAGCCCTTGGGCTTTCCGCCGCTGAGGTCGAACAGCTCATCACCGCCCCTATGGAGGCGGACCTCCTCAACGGCGTGGCCTGGCTGGACGAGATACGCTCCAAGTCCGTTCCCGGGCTCTCGTCCATCGAACTCGTCTTCGAGCCCGGAACGGACGTCCTGCGCGCCCGCCAGCTGGTGGCGGAAAGGATGACGCAGGCGCATGCGCTGCCCAACGTCTCCTCGCCGCCCCTGATCATGCAGCCGATGTCCTCCACCAGCCGCGTGATGATGATCAAGATGAACTCCACCGAGCTCTCCGGCATTGACATGTCGGTCCTGGCCCGGTGGAAGATCAAGCCGCGCCTGATCGGCATTCCGGGCGTCGCGAACGTATCCATCTGGGGCCAGCGCGAACAGCAGCTCCAGGTTGAAGTTACTCCCACGCAGCTCCGCGACAAGGGCATAACCCTTGAACAGCTGGTCAAGACCACCGGTAACGCCGTATGGGTATCGCCGTTGAGCTTCCTGGAGGCATCCACACCGGGGACCGGCGGTTTCGTGGAGTCGCCCAACCAGCGCCTTGGCATCCAGCACGTTCTCCCCATCCGCACCCCGGCCGACCTGGCCAAGGTGAGCGTAGAGGAAGCGGACCCACCGGTACTCCTGGGTGACATCGCCCAGGTCAAGGAGGACCACCAGCCACTGATCGGCGACGCCGTGACCGGCACCGGTGCAGGCCTGATGCTGGTGGTGGAGAAGTTCCCCGGCACCAGCGCCGTGGAGGTCACGCGCAACGTTGAAGCCGCCCTGAAGGACATGGAGCCGGGCCTCACCGGGATCCAGATCGACACGTCCGTCTTCCGGCCCGCAACAGGCGTCCAGGAGTCCGTAGAGAGCCTTGGCCTCGCACTGCTGATCAGCCTGCTGATCGCCGTAGCCCTGTTCTGGCTGTTCTTCCGCTCCTGGCGTGCGGCCCTGATTGCGCTCGTGGCCATCGCCACGACGGTCACGACGGCGGCAGTTGTGCTGTTTGCCCAGAACGCAACACTCAATATCGCCATCCTGCTCGGGGTGCTGCTCGGCACATCGGTGATCGTGGGCGACATCGTGGAGGACATCCAGGCCCACCGGCGACGTGCCGTGGGCGAGGACGCGACGCAACCTGGGACTTCCCCAAGATCGAGGATCAGCGTCATCGCCAAGGGTGTCCGCACCCCGCTGTTCCACGCATCGCTCATCATGCTGGTCGTCCTCGTTCCCACGCTCTTTGTGACCGGGGTCGGCGGCGCGTTCTTCACCCCGCTGTTCTGGTCGCTGGCGCTGGCGTTGGCCGCTGCACTGCTCGTCGGCCTGTCCGTGACGCCCGTGCTGGCGCACTTCCTGCTTCCATCCACGACGACAACCCACAAAGAGTTTGCTGCTGTCAACCGCGGGAAGGCGTACTACGAGCGCGCGGTAGGCGGAATCAACCCTCGTAAGGGCGTGGCCCTGGTGTCTGTTGCGGTGGTGGGCGTCCTTGGCATCGCTGCCGGCTCCCAGCTGACGCAAAACAGGCAACTCGTGCCCACGATGCCCGACCGCACCCTCTTGGTTCAGTGGGACACCATGGCCGGGACCTCCAACGATGAAGTCCAGCGGATTGCCGCGAAGGCCGCCGACGAGCTTCGGGCCCTTCCGGGGGTCTCCGGGGTCGGTGGGCATGTGGGGCGTGCCATCTCCGCAGACCAGGTGGTGGGCAACAGCTCTGCTGAGCTGTGGGTGTCCATCGACCGGGGGGCCAACTTCGGCGAGACCGAGCGGGCCGTGCGGGACGTGGTCCAGGGCTACCCTGGCATCGCACACAATGTGATGAATTACTCGCAGCAAACCATCGGTGACGTTCGCTCCAGCATGGAACCGGGCTTCGCGGTCCGGGTGTTTGGAACCGAAATGCCGGTGCTGCGCGAAAAAGCAGCGGAAATTCGCCAGGCCCTCCAGAAGATCGATGGGGTGAACAATCCGACCATTAACACCCCGGACATGGTCCCGATGGTGGAGGTCCAGGTCAACCTCGAAGCCGCCCAAAAGGCAGGCATCAAGCCCGGCGACGCAAGGCGCGCCGCTGCGACGCTGATGCAGGGCATCGTGGTTGGGAACCTCTTTGAACAGCAGAAGGTTTTCGAGGTGGTTCTGCGGGGAGCCGTTGGCGTCCGGGACGACCTGACGAGCATCCGTGAACTGCTTCTCGACACCCCCAACGGCGGCCACGTCCAACTGGGGCAGATCGCCGACGTGCGCATGGTCCCGAATGAAGTCGTCATCCAGCATGATGCCACGTCGCGGCGCATCGACATTGTCGCCGACATCAGCGGACGCCCGCTGGAAGACATCCAGCGGGACATCCGGGCAGCCATCCAGCAGATCGAGTTCCCGCTCGAGTACCACGCCGAGATCCCCACGAAATATGGCGAACTCCAGGCCGCGGATACCCTGGTGCACGGGCTCGGAGCTGCTGCGGCCCTGGCTGTGCTGCTCCTGCTCCAGACAGCGGTCAGGAGCTGGAAACTGGCGTTCGCCACCTTCCTGGCACTGCCTGCCGCAATGTCCGGAGCAGCGGTGGCGGCATGGTTGGGATCGGCGTCGCTGTCCTGGCTTTCGCTGACAGCGTTTGCTGCCGTCCTGGCCATCGCCGCACGCAACGCAGCCCTGTTGTCCGCACGCGTCGACGAAATCTGGCGCGAAACTGCCGGAGCGTCGCGCACGGACGTGGTCATGCAGGCAGCCCGGGACCGGGTATCACCAGTCCTGAAATCGGCCATCATCACGGTCCTCATCCTGATACCGCCAGCCTTCCTTGGCGGCACGGTGGGGCAGGCCCTGATAGTACCGATGCTGCTGATCATTGCCGGCGGCCTGGTGACCACCACGCTCGTGGGGCTCTTCATCCTCCCGCTGCTCACCCTCTGGTTCGGTCCCCGCACGGAGCCCGAAGAGTGGTCGGAAGTCTACGAATCAGAACAGCCAGTCATGTCAATGCCGGAAAAGGTGAAAGTATCATGACCAGTAAAAGCCTCCTTCGGCGCCTGCCAGTCGCAGCTGCTGTCTGCGCCGCCCTGTTGTCCTCCCTGCCCGCCTGTGCCCAAACCACGGCTCAGGCGGAGTCGGCAGCCGAGGCGCCGGCCAAGGTGGAGAAGAATGCCACCACGGGCATCGCACGCATAACGCTCAGCGAACGGGCCATTGACCGGCTCGAACTGCTCACGGACACCGTCAAGCCTGCCCCTGAGGGGGGAGGCATTGTCCTCCCTTATGCTGCCCTGCTTTACGACGCCCAGGGGAAGACGTGGGTCTATACGAACCCCGAGCCACGGGTGTTTGAGCGACAGGCCGTGACCGTGGCCAAAGTGGAGGCAGGCGTGGTCACGGCCAGCGCGGGCCCAGCGGTCGGGACCACAGTGGTGACCGTGGCCGCCGCCGAGTTGTTCGGCGCAGAGTTCGTTACGGGCAAGTGATATGCGCCGGATAGTCGCCGCCAGCCTACGCTTCAGATCCATCGTCATAGCGTTGGCGGCGGCCCTGATGATGGTTGGCGGCGCCCAGCTCAGCAGCGCCTCAGTGGATGTCTTCCCTGAATTCGCGCCGCCAAAAGTCGAGGTCCAGACAGCATGCCTTGGGCTGACGGCCGCCGAGGTTGAGGAGCTGGTATCGGTCCCCATGGAGGAGGCCTTCAACGGCATTGACGGTCTCGACCACATGCGGTCGAAATCAGTTCCGCAGCTGTCCTCGATCGTCATGGAGTTCGAGAACGGCACTGACCTGCTGACGGCACGCCAGCTGGTCTCCGAGCGGATGGCGACAGTTATTCCCACGCTGCCCACATGGGCGGCCCCGCCAGTGATGCTGCAGCCGCTCTCCTCCACCAGCCGGGTGATGAAGATCGGCCTGTCCTCCGACACCCGGTCCCTGATCGAGATGTCCATGATCTCCTACTGGAACATCAGGGCCCACCTGCTCCGCGTTCCGGGCGTGGCGAACGTGGCAATCTGGGGCGAACGCCTCCAGATGCTCCAGGTCCAGGCTGATCCGGCCAGGCTGGCTGCCCACAACGTCAGCCTGGAATCAGTGATGAGTTCAACGGCCAATGCGCTGGACGCCGGACTGCTCCAGTACTCCTCCGGTGCGGTGATCGGCACTGGCGGATCCCTGGACACGCCCAGCCAGTCCATCGGGATCCGGCACGTACAGCCCATCACCACCCCGGAGGACCTGGCCCAGGTGTCGCTGGAGGACCGGGAGGGGAAACCCCCACTGAAACTGGGCGACGTGGCAAACGTGGTGGAGGACCACCAGCAGCTTATTGGTGACGCCGTCATTAACGGCGGTCCCGGACTGATGCTGATCGTGGAGAAGCTGCCTTGGGGCAACACCCTTGAAGTCACGCGCGGCGTGGAAGAGGCAATGAAGCAGCTCGAACCCGGCTTGACCGGAATCGCCGTGGACACCACCATTTTCCGGCCGGCAACGTTCATTGAGGAATCCCTCAATAACCTCGGGGTTGCCCTCCTCCTTGGCTGCCTGCTCGTCATTATGGTGTTGAGCGTCTTCCTCTTCCAGTGGCGGACGGCGCTGGTCAGCGTGCTGGCCATCCCCTTGTCGCTGGTGGCGGCGGCCCTCGTCCTTTATTGGACGGGCGGCACAGTCAACACGATGGTGCTCGCGGGGCTGGTGATTGCGGTCGGGGTGGTGGTGGACGACGCCATTATCGACGTCGAAAATATCGTCAGGCGCCTGCGGCACCACCGGGCAACCGGCGGCTCCGAAAGCACCGCGAGAGTCGTGGTCAATGCGTCGCTGGAAGTCCGGGGCCCCATCGTTTACGCAACGCTGATCATCGTGGCCGCCACGGTTCCGATCTTCTTCCTTGACGGGCTCACGGGCGCGTTCTTCCGGCCGCTGGCCACCGCCTACACACTGGCGGTCTTCGCGTCCATGCTCGTGGCGCTGACCGTCACCCCCGCCTTGGCCTACATCTTCCTCCGGAATGCCAAGCTGGAGGACAGGGATCCGCCCGTGGTCAGGGTCCTGAAGCGCTGGTACAGCAAGGCGCTCAGGCCAATCGTGCGCCGGCCTGTTCCCGGTTACCTCTCCTTGGCCGCGTTGGGCGTGGTGGGCATAGTGGCGGCGCCGCTGCTGGGCCAGTCGCTGCTCCCGTCCTTCAAGGAGCGCGATTTCCTGATGCACTGGCTCACGCAGCCCGGCACGTCCAACGCCGAAGAGGTCCGCGTCAGCCAGCTGGCCTGCAAGGAACTCATGACCATCCAGGGCGTGAACAACTGCGGGTCCCACACGGGGCAGGCGTTCAACGCCGATGAGGTGGTGGGCGTCTACTTCGGTGAGAACTGGATCAGTGTAGACCCAGGCGTGGACTACGACGCCACGCTGAAATCCGTGGAGTCGGTGGTTGCAGGCTACCCAGGCATCCAGCGCGACGTGCAGACCTACCTCAAGGAACGCATCCGTGAGGTACTCACCGGAACCGGCTATGCCGTCGTCGTCCGTGTCTATGGCGACGACCTTTCAATACTTCGCCAGGAAGCCGACAAGATCAAAGAGATCCTCGGCGGCATTGACGGAGCCATCGGTGCCAAGGTTGCGCTTCAGGCCAACATTCCGCAGATCGACGTGGAAGTGAACCTGGAGGCAGCCAACCGCTACGGCCTGAAGCCGGGCGACGTCCGTCGCGCAGCGGCCACCATGGTGGCCGGCGAAGAAGTGGGCGACATCTACCGGGACGGTAAGGCCTACGACGTCCAGGTGTGGAGCCCGCCGGAGGTCCGGACGAGTGTCACCAGCATAGAGAACCTCGTGCTGGACACGCCGTCGGGGCAGAAGATCCGGCTGGCCGATGTAGCGGCGGTTTCGGTCAAGCCCACGCCCAACGTGATTGAGCGTTCCGAGGGATCGAGGCGCATTGATGTCAGCGCCAACGTCAAGGAAGGCGACCTGGCCAAGGTAGTGGAGAAGCTGCAGAACGGCATGGAATCAATCCAGTTCCCGGTCGGCTACAGCGCAGTTGTCCTGGGTGAATATGCCGAACGGCAGGCCGCATCCCAGCGCCTGCTGCTGTACTCCATCGTCGCGGTCATTGTGGTCTACCTTCTGCTGCAGGCTGCTTTCCGGAGTTGGCGGTTGGCCACCCTGGCCATCCTGACCCTGCCGGTGGCGCTCGTGGGCGGGATTATCGCGGCACACCTCAGCGGTGGAGTCCTGTCCTTGGGTTCCCTGGTCGGCTTCCTCACCCTCATGGGGATCGCGGCCCGCAACGGCATCCTGCTCATCAACCATTGCCAGCACCTTGAACAGTTCGAGGGCGTCCCCTTCGGACCGGAGCTGGTGCTCCGCGGGGCTGCAGAGCGGTTGTCGCCGATCCTGATGACCACGCTGGCCACCGCGCTGGCCCTGGTGCCGCTCGTGGTGATGGGAAACATCCCCGGCCACGAGATCGAGCATCCCATGGCAGTGGTGATCCTGGGCGGCCTGGTCACGTCAACGCTGGTCAACCTGTTCATCGTCCCCTCGCTGTACCTGCGTTTCGCCAAGAATGGCCGCGGACGGCGCAGGACCACCGAACTGCAACCGGCCCCTGCGGTGTAATCCGTTTCCAACCAGCATGAAAGGCACTGAGATGACGCTTCTGGCACGCCGGCTCACAGCATACGGGTCCGCGCTGCTGCTGGCCTTCGGGACGCTGACAGTGATGTCAGCACCATCAACGGCGGCAGCGCCGGCCGAAGAGCTCTGTGGTCCGGGGTCTGCGATCAATTTCGACCGGTCCGCTTTCCCGGAATCTCCGCGGATCGACAACAAGTGGTTCCCGCTCAAGCCGGGCATGCAGTACACCACACTGGGCACCGTGACCTCCGCTGACGGCGTCCACGAGCACAAGGTGGTCCACACGGTCACCGGACTGACGAAGGTGATCGACGGCGTCACCACCCGCGTGATGTGGGACCGTGACTATGCGGACGGCGAACTGGTCGAATCCGAACTCGCCTTCTTCGCGCAGACCCGCGGTGGGACTGTCTGGCTGTTCGGCGAATACCCGGAGGAATACGAAAACGGCGAGTTCGTGGGTGCCCCGAGCACCTTCATCAGCGGACTGGCCAAGGCGCAGGCGGGCATCGCCATGCCCGCGAGGCCCAAGACCGACACGCCGTCCTACGTCCAGGCATACGCACCCAAGGTCGATTTCCTCGACTGCGGGACGGTGTTCCAGAAAAACCAGGAAGTCTGCGTCCCCACCGGATGCTACGACGACGTCCTGGTGATCGACGAATACAACCCCCTGGAACCGCCTGAGGCCGGACACCAGCAGAAGTTCTATTCAGCCGGAACAGGGCTGATAAAAGTGACTGCCGTGGGAGGTGCGGACCAGGAGTTCATGGATCTGGTCAAAGTGCGGAGACTGAATGCCGAGCAGTTCGCGGCCGTCAACGAGCAGGCACTGGAACTGGACGAACGGGGCTATGAGGTCAGCCGGAGCGTCTACGCCAAGACGCCGCGGGCCGAACTCGACGACTGAGGTAAAGCACACGTCCCTCGCCGGTACATGAAGCGGGGATACAAAGAAGGAGGGCGGCACCCCTGCCGCCCTCCTTCTTTACTGTCCGGTCTCCGGTAACGGCGTCTTAGCGCACGTCCTCGTCAACCCAGTCCATGGACTTGGTGACGGCCTTCTTCCAGAGCCTCATCTGGCGGTCCTGCTCCGCCTGGTCCAGCTGCGGTTCCCAGCGCTTGTCCTCGGACCAGTTGGCCGAGCACTCCCCCAGGTCCTTCCAGAAACCTACCGCAAGCCCGGCCGCATAGGCCGCACCCAGGGCGGTGGTTTCCACGACCTTTGGCCGGATGACGGGGACGCCCAGGATGTCCGCCTGGAACTGCATCAGCGCGTCGTTGGCCACCATGCCGCCGTCGACTTTCAGCTCGGTCAGCGGAACGCCGGAGTCCGCATTGACGGCGTCCAGCACTTCCCGCGTCTGGAAGGCGGTGGCCTCCAGCGCGGCGCGGGCGATGTGGTTCCGGTTCACGAACCTGGTCAGCCCCACGATGGCGCCGCGGGCATCCGACCGCCAGTAGGGCGCGAAGAGGCCGGAGAAGGCCGGAACGATATACACGCCGCCGTTGTCCTTCACGGACGCCGCCAGCGTTTCCACCTCGGGTGCGCTGCTGATCATGCCCAGGTTGTCACGCAGCCACTGGATGAGCGAGCCGGTGACGGCGATGGAACCTTCCAGGGCGTAGTGCGGCGCCGCGTCGCCGAGCTTGTAGCCCACGGTGGTGAGCAGCCCGTTCTTGGAGTGGACGATCTCCTCACCGGTGTTGAAGATCAGGAAGCAGCCGGTGCCATACGTGTTCTTGGCCTCCCCCGCCTCGAAGGCCGCCTGGCCGAACGTGGCGGCCTGCTGGTCACCGAGGATGCCGGCTACGGGCACCTCGCGCAGGAGCTGGGAGGTGTGCACGGTGCCGTACACCTCCGAGGAGGACTTGATCTCTGGCATCATGGTCCGGGGAACACCAAAGATGCCAAGGATCTCGTCGTCCCACTGAAGGGTTTCCAGGTCCATGAACAGCGTGCGGGATGCGTTGGTGACATCCGTGACATGGGCTCCGCCGTCCACGCCGCCGGTCAGGTTCCACAGGACCCAGGAATCGGTGTTGCCGAACACCAGGTCACCGGCTTCGGCCCTGGCGCGGGCGCCGTCCACGTTATCGAGGATCCATTTGATCTTGGTCCCGGAGAAGTACGTGGCCAGCGGAAGGCCCACTTTTTGCTTGAAGCGGTCCGGCCCGCCGTCCCTGGCAAACTCGTCCACGATGTCCTGCGTGCGGGTGTCCTGCCAGACAATGGCGTTGTAGACGGCCTCACCGGTGGTCTTGTCCCACACGACGGCCGTCTCGCGCTGGTTGGTGATTCCGACGGCGGCAATGTCGTGCCTCGTCAGGTTCGCCTTCGAGAGGGCGGAAGCAATGACCTCACGGGTGTTGTTCCAGATTTCGGCAGGGTTGTGCTCCACCCAGCCGGCCTTCGGGAAGATCTGTTCGTGTTCCATCTGCCCGGAGGACACGATGCTCCCGCTGTGATCGAAGATGATGGCACGGGTGCTGGTGGTTCCCTGGTCGATGGCGATTACATACTGGTTCATGGTTGACGTCCTTGTCTGTAGTGGATTGGTGAGCAGTGGTGGGGTCAGGAGGCTGCGGTAACGATGATGGGGGCAACCCGGGCGACGAGGCCGCCCAGGGCGCCGCCGACCAGCGGGCCTACCACCGGAATCCAGGAGTAGCCCCAGTCACTCGAGCCCTTGCCCTTGATGGGCAGCAGGGCATGGGCAATGCGGGGACCGAGGTCGCGCGCGGGGTTGATGGCGTAACCGGTGGGGCCGCCCAGGGAGACGCCGATGCCGACGACGAGCAGCGCGACGGCCAGCGGGCCCAGCCCCGAGGGGGTCCCGCCCAAGGTGAGGATGACGAACACCAGGACAAAGGTGCCGATGATCTCAGTGGCCAGGTTCCAGGGGGTGGAGCGGATAGCCGGCCCGGTGGAGAAGACGCCGAGCTTGCTGGCAACTTCCTCTTCCGCGTCAAAGTGCTGCTTGTAGGCGAGCCAGCAGACCACCGCTCCAAGGAAGGCGCCGAGCATTTCGCCGCCGAAGTAGGTCAGGGTGGAGGCGACGTCGATCGGAACGTCAGGTGCATAGGGACGCTTGCCTTCGATCAGCAGACCCAGGGTCACGGCCGGATTCAGGTGCGCCCCGGACTTTGCGGCCACGAAGACGCCCGCGAAGACAGCGATGCCCCATCCCCAGGTGACCATCAGGAATCCGCCGCTGTTGCCCTTTGTCCCCCTCAGCGCAACGTTGGCGACGACGCCGCAACCCAGCAGGGTCAGCATCGCCGTTCCGAATACTTCGGAAAGGAAAACTATTCCAAGAGACATCTTTGACTCCTTTTATTTTTGATGGAGGTCCTTCGCGGGTTGAAGGACCGTGGGCCGGGGCGCGGTCCGCCCCGGCCGGCAGCCGGGCCTCAGGCGACCAGGCTGTGGGTTTCTACGCGGTGGAACCGCTGCAGGACATCCTGCGCATGCCTGATTTCTGCGGCCCGGGCTGCGGCGTTCCAGCCGAGTGGAGCCGACAAAACGTCTGCCACCTCATTGAGCAGCTCCCCCGTCACCAGGCCACGGAAGGCCAGGGAAGTCCGGCGGATGAGGACGTCCACCAGGTGTCCCACCTGCTCCTGTGCCGCCATGAACTCAAGTTCGCGGACGCTCAGTTCCCGGGTGGAATGCAGCATCCGGTCAGCGCCGGCGTCCAGGTACTCCATGACGGCTTCAGCCCGGGTGCCGTACCTGGTCAGCAGGCCCGCCGTACGGTCTGCATCACGGCCGGCGCCCATGTGGGCTTTGATCCATTTCTGGACTCCGGCCTCGTCGGCAGGGAACCCGGCGCCGCCGCCGATGGGCAGCTGCGCGGTGGAGACTTTGCGGTCCATTCCGATTTCGGCCAGGACATCGTTCGTCAGGTGTTCGGCCAACGCCCGGAATGTGGTCCATTTGCCGCCCACCAGGCTCAGTACTACAGCGCCCGTGCCGCTGTCTTTTCCGGGGCCGCGGCGCTCGATGCGGTAGTCGCGGGAAACAAAGCCGGGCTGGGTGGCATCGTGGCGGGGCAGGGGCCGCACTCCCGAGAACGTGTAAACGATCTGCTCGCGCGTGACCTCGATGTCGGGGAAAACGTGGCCGATCAGCTCAAAGAAGTACCCGATTTCCTCATCGGTGCAGACGGCATCCTCCGCCATGTCGGCGTCCACATCCGTGGTACCCACCAGGACCCGGTCCCCCATGGGATAGATCAGGACGATCCGGCCGTCGGTGTGCTCGAAGAAGATTTCCCGGCCCCGGCACGCTTCAAGCAGCCCAGGGTGGTCCAGGACGATGTGGGAACCCTTGGTGCCGCCCATGAAGGTGGAGGCCGCTCCCATTGCTTCGTTCGTGAGGTCCACCCAGGCGCCGGTGGTGTTGACGATGACGTCCGCGGTGAAGTCGAACTCCTCCCCCGTCAGTTCGTCCCGCAGCCGCACAGTGCTGCCCCGGCCGGTACCGGGATTGGGCTGTGCGGTCACGGACTGCAGCGAGACGTAGTTGCTGGCGCGTGCTGTGCTGCCCTGCCCGTTGCCTTCGCCTGTTGCGGCCAGGCCGGCCTTCTCCCCGTCCTGGAGGACGTCGAGCGTGAGCCGCTCCGGGTTGTGCACGGAAGCGTCGAAATAGGTTGCGGTGTATTTCACGTCGGGGCGGAGGCTGGGCAGTTCGGCAAGGGCACGCTTGCCAGTGAGGAACTGGTGGCGTGGGACGCTACCGCCGTCGCGGGAGAAGGAGTCGTACAGGCTGAGGCCGAGCTTGATGAGGAAGGCTCCACGTTCCTTGGGCCTGCCGTGCTGCTTGTGCGTCAGGAAGCGAAGGGGTGCCGAGAGGACCCCGGAGAAGGTGCTGAAAATCGGAATGGTGGTCTGCAGGGGCTTCACGTAATGCGGGGCGATACGGAGCAGCCGGTTGCGTTCCACCACTGATTCCTGGACCAGGCGGAATTCGCCGTTCTCCAGGTAGCGGATGCCGCCATGGATCATGTGCGAGGAGGCGCCGCTGGCCCCCTGGCAGTAGTCACCGCGCTCCACCAGGGCAACGTCCACGCCCTGCAGCGCGAGGTCCCGGAACGTGCCTACCCCGTTGATCCCGCCTCCCACCACCAGGACTTTCGCGTGCGGACGGCGCCGCAGGTGGTGCACGGAACTGCGCTCTACTCCTGGTTGCCCTGCTCCTGGCTTCGCCGCTGAAGCAAAAGGCTGGACGTTCAAATCCTTGGGTCCCAAAACAACTCCCTTGGGGCTTTGTGTGGCGCGGCCACACATGGGTTGGCCGCCGTTTCATAACTATTCTTTGGAGTAATGGAAAATGGAGTCAAGCACTATGCACAAACGTGCAGAAGGGAGCGGCAATGGACCCCTCACGTCACTCTGACGCACTGCGGGCTGCACAAATGTATTACCTCCAGGACCTCACCATGGACGCCATAGCACGGGAACTGAGGACGTCCCGGTCCACCGTTTCGCGGCTGTTGTCCTCCGCCCGTGAATCCGGCCTGGTCCAGATCCAGATCCGCAATCCCCTGGACACGGGCCCTGAGCTGGAAGGCAGGATCCGCCGCCGGTACGGCGTGGATGTCCACGTTGTCCCGGTCATGGAGATACTCAACGAGGCGGAGACGCTGGACCGCGTGGCCATGCAGGCGGCACGTACCATCGGACCGCTGGTGGACTCCAACGCGATCATCGGAGTGGCCTGGGGATCCACCCTGAGCGCGGTCAGCCGCCACCTCACCCGCAAGATCACCCATGACAGCGTCATCGTGCAGTTGAACGGCGCGGGCAACATGCACACCACCGGCATCACGTATGCCAGCGACATTATGCGGCGGTTCGGAAGTGCCTACGGAGCCAGGGTGGAACAGTTTCCGGTGCCGGCCTTCTTTGACCACGCAGCCACCAAGATTGCCATGTGGAATGAGCGCAGCGTGCAACGGATCCTCGAACTCCAGGCGAAGATGAGCATCGCAATTTTCGGCGTGGGCTCCGTGGACGCCGACTATCCCAGCCACGTCTACGCCGGCGGCTACCTCGACGAGGCTGACCTTAACACTTTGGCAACATCGGATGTGGTGGGCGACGTAGCCACCGTCTTCTTCCGCAGTGACGGGTCCTCCGACGGGATAGTCCTCAATGAACGGTCCACCGGACCGGCCCTCGCCGAGCTGCGGCAGGTCAGGCGAAGGATCTGCGTGGTGTCCGGCGTTTCCAAGATCAACGGGCTGCGCGGCGCCCTGGCGGCGGGCCTGGCCACGGACCTGATCCTCGACGAGGCCACCGCGCGCCGCCTGGTGGATTTTGAGGGCCTCGCCACCGCCGGTGGGTAGAGTCGTGGCTATGAGAACTTCACCGCGGCTCAGCCTGAACAACGGCGTGCTGATCCACCAGCTCGGATATGGGCTGTACAAGGTCCCGGCCCCCGACGCAGAATGCCTCGTCGCCACTGCCCTCGCGGCCGGATACCGCCACTTCGACACGGCGGCGATGTACGGCAACGAAACGGGCGTGGCGCGGGGCATCAGTTCGCAACTGGGCGGGGACCCGGGCAGCGGCGGCTCGGGCGAGCTGTTCCCATGGCTGTCCCGGGAAGATATCTTCCTCACCACCAAGGTGTGGAACAGCGACCACGGCTACGACGCCACGCTGCGTGCCTTTGACGAGTCCATGGTCAACCTCGGCCTGGACTACGTGGACATGTACCTCATCCACTGGCCCTGTGCCGCCCGCGGCCTTTTTCCAGAGACGTACCGTGCACTGGAAACCCTGTACCGGGAAGGGAAAGTCCGTGCCATCGGCGTCAGCAATTTCCAGCCCGCCCACCTCGACCGGCTGCTGCAGACAGCCGAGGTGGTCCCCGCCGTCAACCAGATTGAACTGCACCCGTGGCTGCAGCAGGCCGAACTCCGGGCAATGCACGACGGACTGGGCATCAGGACCGAAGCGTGGAGCCCCCTGGGCCGCGGCCAGGTCCTCGCCGACCCCGTCGTCCACGCCTGCGCCTCGGAACACGGCAAGACCCCGGCCCAGGTGATCCTCCGCTGGCACATCCAGCTGGGGAACATTGCCATCCCGAAGGCAAGCTCCGCGGCCCGGATCCGGGAGAACATGGACATCTTCGACTTCGAGCTCTCCGCCAGGGACATGGCGGCGCTCGCAGGGCTGGACCGCGGGTACCGCACGGGGTCCCACCCGGACAACGTCAACTAGGCAGGACACATGACTACAGCACAGCCCGGATCCGCCGCGCCTGCCTACTTCAGCGCCGACCTGGCGGCCCGCACCTCCGCCTCGACGATTGAGCTCGACGGCGGCAAGGTTGCCTACTGGACCTACGAGCCGCTGCCGGCTGGACCGGAAACGCGCACCATCCTGGTCATCCACGGCTTCCGCGGAGACCACCATGGGCTGCTGCGGGTGGCAGACCATCTTCCCGAGATGCGGATCATCATGCCGGACCTGCCCGCATTCGGGGATTCTGCAGCGTTCACGTCAGGGGCGCATTCCGTGGAGCGCTACGGCCGGTTCATCACGGCATTCATGGCCGCCCTGGGCCTCGGCCCGGACACGGTCCTCCTGGGCCACTCGTTCGGCTCCATCATTGCCGCACACTTTGTGGCCGACCACCCCGGAGCCGTGAACCCGCTCATTCTCATCAATCCCATCGCGGCACCGGCGCTGGAAGGGCCAAAGGGCGTCATGACCCGGCTGGCGATCCTGTATTACCGCCTTTCAGCCCGTCTCCCCCGCCCGGTGGGCCTTGCCCTGCTGCGGAATCCCCTGATTGTCCGGGTGATGAGTGAGACCATGGCCAAGACAGGCGACAGGGACCTCCGCCGGTTCATCCACGGTCAGCACCACGCCTACTTCAGCGCCTTCGCCAGCCGGGAGAGCCTCCTCGAGTCGTTTACCGCATCGGTCAGCAGCCATGTGGCAGAAGTGGCGGGCCGGCTGACGCTGCCAGTGTTGCTGATTGCGGGGGAAAAGGACGAGATCGCCGTCCTTGCCGACCAACACCGCCTGGCTGCCCTGCTGCCGGACGGGGAGCTGAAGGTGATTCCAGGCGTCGGCCATTTGATCCACTACGAAACGCCTGAACCGGCAGCAACTTTCATCCGCAGCTTCCTTAAGGACCATCCCGCGTGAAGATTGTCATCGACGCACGTTTTACCCGGACAGACCACCACGACGGCATCAGCCGCTACGGAGCCAGCCTGATCGCCGCCACGGCCAAAATCGCCGACGTCTCCATGCTGGTTTCCGACGTCCGGCAACTCGCCCTGCTCCCGGACGTTCCCTACACCCTCATTGGCAGCCCGCTCTCGCCGTCGGAAGTGTTTGTGGCTCGGACCATCAACAAACTGGGCGCCGACGTGGTGGTGTGCCCCATGCAGACGATGGGAACGTGGGGCCGCAAGTACGGACTGGTCCTGACCCTCCACGACCTGATCTACTATGAACACCCCGCCCCGCCCGGCTTCCTTCCGGCCCCGGTACGGGTGCTGTGGCGGCTGTACCACAAGGCGTTCTGGCCGCAGCGGCTCCTCCTCAACCGGGCAGATACCGTGGCCACCATCAGCAGGACCACCGAGGCGCTGATCGCGAAGTACCGCCTGACTCGCCGCCCTGTGCGGATCATCAGCAATGCCCCACAGCCGGAGCAGGAACCGCGGGAAGCCGGTGGGGGCGCTGAGCGGTCGCTGGTCTACATGGGGTCGTTCATGCCGTACAAGAACGTTGAAACCATGGTGGCCGGCATGGCTTCCCTGCCGGGCTACACGCTTCACCTGCTCAGCAGGATTACCCCGGAGCGCCGCGCCGAACTGGAAAAGCTCGTCCCGCCCGGGGCCCGTGTGGTGTTCCACAATGGCGTCACGGACGAGGAATATCACGCCCTCCTGCGCACCGCGACGGCACTGGTGAGCCTTTCCAGGGCTGAAGGCTACGGGCTTCCCTTGGTGGAGGCCATGTCCCTGGGCACGCCCGTCATTGCCAGCGACATCCCCATTTTCCGGGAAGTCGGCGGAGATGCTGCACTTTTTGTTGATCCTGGGTCCCCGGAGCAGTTTGCCGGCGCGGTCCACACCCTCCAGGACAACGGCCGCTGGGAGGACTTCTCACGGCGTTCGGTTGTCCGCGCCCGGGAGTTCAGCTGGGATGAGTCCGCCCGTCAGCTGGTGGACGTTGCCCACGACATCATGGTACGGCGGGGGCGCTAGCGGCCCCGCTAGAGGACGTCAACGCCGTCCAGCCGCAGCTGGAAGGGCTCAGCGGACCGCTTTGCCGCTGCCGCCGCCCTGGCGACCCGCAGTACACGGGTCACAGCGGCCGCCTGGCCATACGGGAAAAAGAGCAGTGTACGCACATCTTCCGCTGAACGGCGGGGCGACGGCGGCCCGTGGAGCACCAGGGGTGCCGGCCCGGCAGTCCGCAGTGTGATGCCTGCGGAGCCGAGCTCCGCGGCCACGGCAGCGGTGTATTGCTCGACAGCGGCCCTGGGCCCGGTCGCCGACGCGATGCGGACCGCAGGCGGAAGTTGCAGCTCGGTCCGCAGGGAGAGCTCCCGCTGCGCATACCCGGCAGGATCCCAGCGAAGCAGGGCGCCCACTGCGGCGGTGTCCGCAGCCGTCACCACCACCAGGCCGCCTTCCTGCGCAGGGCGCACCAGCGCAGCGGCGTTGAACCAGCGCCGGACGGTGTCCTCACCGGCCCGCAGGGTTTCGCGCCGCAGCAGCGAATCACCGTCCAACAGCAGGGCGGCCGCGTATCCGCCAGGTGCCACCGGCTCGGCACCCACGGTCGCGACCACCAGTGCATTGCCTGGACCCACTGCCGCTTTGACATGGTCGCCGGAAGACGTAATGACGGTTTTGCCCGGGAACGCGCGGCCAAGCTCCTCGGCAGTCCTGATGGCGCCGGTGGCGCCCTTGCGCAGCCGCCTGCCGCCGCAGTGCCCGCAGCGCCAGTCCGGTGCGGGGGTGGAGCACCACCGGCACTGGGGCATGGCTGAGGTGCCGGTGGCGCCCGCTACTGCCAAGGGTCCCTGGCAGTTGCCGCAGCGCGCCGGCTCACGGCACGTTTCACATGCCAGCGACGGCGCATAGCCGGCCCGGGCAACCTGCACCAGGACCGGCCCGCGTTCCAGCCCTTCCTTCGCGGCACGCCAGGCAGCGCCGGGAAGGCGGGCGATCCTGGCCAGCGGGTCCCGTTCCTGTTCGAAGCTGTCTGCCGTGTTGACCACCCGCGGAACCGTCCGCCGTACCTCGGGGCGGCCTGCCTCCACCGTCAGCGCCCAGCCTGCTTCCACCAGCCGTTGCGTTTCGGTGCTGCGGGCATGCCCCGCAAGGAGGCAGGCCGTGCCTTCCTGCTCGGCCCGCAGGAGCAGGACCTCGCGCGCATGCGCATAGGGGGCACGTTGCTCAATGTGGAGGTCGTCGCCGTCGTCCCAGCAGGCCACCAGGCCCAGGTCCTTGACGGGCGCAAAGGCGGCTGACCTGGTACCGATGGCCACCCGCGCGGTGCCCGCCAGAAGGTTCAGGAAGTTCCGGTACCTGGGGGTGGGGCCGTCGTCGGCGGTCAGCCGTGCTACCGCCCCCTCAGGCAGCAGGGGCAGCAGGGCATCCTCGAGGCGGTCCAGGTCGCGGTAGTCAGGCACCACCACCACCGCGCCCCGGCCGGCCGCGTAGGCAGCGGCAACCGCCTCCGCCAGCAGTTGCGGCCATCCCCCGGCACCAAATCCCTGGAGGGGATTCAGCACGGCCCTGGGCGAACCGCCGTCGGCAAGGTGCCGCAGGAAGGGCAGGCCGTTCCGGTAAGAGGCCCAGGCACTTGCCGCAGACCCGTCCGCCGCGGAACCGGAGGGCGGAACCGTACCTGCGGCCGGCCCCGCCGTGCCAACCGGCTCCGCAGCAGCAAACTCCTTTTCCAGCCGGGCCACGCGCGGTGGAACAGCGACCCGCAGGACATCGCTGGCCGTCCCCGCGTAGCGGGCCGCCACGGACATCACGAGTTCCCTGACAGCCGGGGTGAGGACAGGCACCGGGGAGACGATTTTCGCCAGCGGCACCAGGGTGTGTCCGGCGTCGGAGCCGGCCACGCGCTCCATGATGAACCCGCTGAGGTCCTGGCCGTTGAACTTGACCTTGACCCGGACGCCCGGCTTGGCGGATTCGTCCAGGGCCTCCGGAACGCCATAGTCGAAAAGCCTGTCCAGGTGCGGAAGGGAGGATTCCACCAGCACCTTGGCCACGGGCCTGTCCTTGGACAGCTGCGGCCCCGACGGCCGGGGCACGGAAGGAAAGCCCTGCAGGAGGGTAGGCTGCACAGCGCCCGGACGCACCGGGGAAGGCTGGAGGGCGCGTTCAGTAGCGATGGCGGTTACCTCCGTTCAGCTCCCTGGTGGACGTGCCCAGCCAACCACAGGGCAGCGACATTCCACGGAAGTCCATGATTCCGACGGCGAAGGAAGCAGGCCGGCCCGCCGGAGCCTAGGCGTTGAAGAACGCCTTCAGGTCATCAACGCGGTCCAGCCGCTCCCAGGTGAAGTCCGGCTCGTCGCGGCCGAAGTGGCCGTGCGCTGCGGTCTTGGCATAGATGGGACGCTTCAGGTCGAGTGCGTCGATGATGGCGCGGGGGCGCAGGTCGAAAATCTCGGCGATGGCCGCGCTGATCCTCGCGGGATCAACCGTTTCGGTGCCGAACGTTTCCACGTAGGTGCCCACGGGGCGGGCCTGGCCAATGGCGTAGGCAATCTGGATCTCGGCGCGTTTGGCCAGTCCGGCAGCCACCACGTTTTTGGCAACCCAGCGCATGGCGTAGGCAGCAGAGCGGTCCACCTTGGACGGGTCCTTGCCGGAGAAGGCGCCGCCGCCGTGCCGGGCCATGCCGCCGTAGGTGTCCACGATGATCTTGCGGCCGGTCAGGCCGGCGTCTCCCACGGGTCCGCCAATGACGAACTCACCGGCAGGGTTCAGGATATTGCGTACCCGGGACAGGTCCAGGTTGGCGCCTGCGAGCACCGGTTCGATGACGATCGATGCGAGATCGGCGCGGAGCTGGTCCAGGCTGGCGCCCTCGGCGTGCTGGCTTGAGATCACCACGGTTTCCACCGAGACCGGCACGTCCTTGTCGTATCCGACCGTCACCTGGGTCTTGCCGTCCGGACGGAGGTACGCCAGCTCCCCCGATTTGCGTACTTCGGTGAGGCGCTCGGACAACCGGTGCGCCAGCCAGATGGGCACGGGCATGTAGGAGGGGGTTTCATCGCTGGCATAGCCGAACATGAGGCCCTGGTCGCCTGCGCCCTGAAGGTCGTAATCGTCCTCCTGGCGCCCCTCGCGGGCCTCCAGGGAGTTGAACACGCCCCCGGCAATGTCGTTGGACTGCTGGCCGATGGACACGGACACTCCGCAGCGGGCGCCGTCGAATCCGTTGGCTGAGGAGTCGTAGCCGATGCCCAGGATGGTTTCGCGCACGATCTGCGGAATCTCCACGTAGGCGTCCGTGGTGACTTCGCCCGCTACGTGGACCAGGCCGGTGGTGGCCATCGTCTCCACCGCCACCCGGGATTCGGGGTCGGCAGCCAGCAGCGCGTCCAGGATGGCGTCACTGATCTGGTCGCAGATCTTGTCCGGGTGGCCCTCGGTAACCGACTCGGAGGTGAAGAGCCTGAGCGCGGTAGGCGTGGCCCCGGAAGTCTGGGGAAGGTGCAGCGGTAAAGTCACTCAACTACCTTACTGGTTGGAATGCGCGGGCCCCGCAGGAGACGCCGGGAGATGTCTCCGTACTAAGCAAACGTGGGCTGAAACACTCAAGCGCGGGGCGAAACGGCATTCAGTTCAAAGGCGATCCGGCTGATGATGGCCGCCGAAACCTCGGTCTTGGTTCCGGACGCCTCCTGCGGTTCGGAGCCGGACCGGGCAAGGATGACAACCGAATTCGTGTCCTGGCCAAAGACTTTGTCCGTACCCACATGGTTGACCACCAGCAGGTCGCAGCCCTTGCGCTGCAGCTTCGCTTCGGCGTAGGCCAGCACATCGCCATCGCTGTCGCCTGTCTCCGCCGCGAACCCGACAATCAGCTGGCGCTCCAGTGCCGCGCCCGTCCCATGGCTGCGGAGCTCCACGAGCTCATGCAGGATGTCCGGGTTGCGGACCAGCGTGATCACCGGATCGTCATGGTCGTCGCGCTTTTTGATTTTGGTGTTTGAGACCTCAGCCGGGCGGAAGTCCGCCACCGCCGCGGACATGATGACGACGTCGGAATCAGCGGACGCGGCCAGCGCCGCCTCACGCAGTTGCAGGGCCGTCTCCACCTGGACAACCTCGACGCCGGCCGGCGGCGGGACTTCCATGTGGGCTGCGAGCAACCGGACGGTTGCGCCCGCATTCCGCGCAGCTACGGCCAGGGCGACGCCCTGCTTGCCGGAGGACCTGTTGCCGAGGAACCGCACGGGATCCAGCGGCTCGCGGGTGCCGCCGGCGCTGATGGTGACGGTGCGGCCGGCCAGCGGGAGCTGGAAGTCCTGCTGCCCCTCCACCAGGGCCATGGCAGCGGCAAAAATGGCTTCCGGCTCGGGAAGCCTGCCGGGGCCCGAATCTGCGCCGGTAAGCCTTCCGGTGGCCGGCTCCAGGACAGCGGCTCCGCGCCCACGGAGGGTTTCCACGTTCGCGCGGGTGGCCGCGTGCTGCCACATTTCGGTGTGCATGGCGGGGGCGAACAGCACCGGGCCGTGGGCCATCAGCAGCGTGTTCGTGAGGAGGTCGCCGGCCTGTCCGGTGGCAGCCTTCGCGAGGAGGTCTGCCGTGGCCGGCGCGACCACCACAAGGTCAGCCTCGTGGCCAAGGCGGACGTGGTTGACCTGGTGAACGTCGTCGAAGACGCTGTTGCTGACCGGATTGCCCGACAGCGCCTCCCAGGTGGCGGTGCCCACGAACCGCGTGGACGCCTCCGTGGGGATCACGGTCACGTTGTGCCCGGCTTCAGTAAAAAGCCGGAGGAGCGACGCCACCTTGTAGGCGGCAATCCCTCCCCCGACTCCGAGGACTATGCGCACGTGACCTCCGTCAGCAGCACGTCAGGCGGCAGATTACTCTGCCGGCTGGATCGGCGTGGAAACCAGCTTGCCTTCGTTGATCTCGCGAAGCGCGATCGAGAGGGACTTCTCGTTCAGCTTGGTGTCAACCAGCGGGCCGACGTATTCGAAAAGGCCCTCGTGCAGCTGGGCGTAGTAAGCGTTGATCTGACGAGCACGCTTGGCACCGAAGATCACCAGGCCGTACTTGGAATCAGCCGCTTCGAGCAGCGAGTCGATCGGCGGGTTGATGATGCCTTCAAGGTTCGTGGACACGAATTCTCCAAAGTCTAGCGGGTTGACGGTTCCGGCAAACCGTGCGGATGCGGGGTCAGCCCCATGAGTGAAACAAGCTCGTCCGCTGCCCGGCGAACGTCGTCATTGATGACGGTATGGTCGAACTCCGGTTCAGCAGCAAGTTCCAGTTTAGCGGTTTCCAGGCGTCGCTGCTGTTCCTCGGGGGTTTCCGTGCCGCGGCCCACCAGCCGGCGGACCATTTCGTCCCAGCTGGGCGGGGCGAGGAACACGAACTGCGCGTCCGGGACAGCGGCCTTCACCTGGCGTGCACCCTGCAGATCGATTTCCAGGAGCACGGACCGGCCCTCGGCAATGGCCTGGTTCACCGTGCTCTTCAGGGTCCCGTAGGTGTTCTGTCCGTGGACCACTGCCCACTCCAGGAGTTCGCCGTCGGCGATGAGTTTTTCGAACTCTTCCTTGGATTTGAAAAAGTAGTGGACCCCGTCCTGCTCGCCGGGGCGGGGTGCCCGGGTGGTGGCCGATACGGACAGCCAGACCTCGGGATAGTTGTCCCGGATGTAAGTGGACACGGTGCCTTTGCCAACAGCCGTCGGACCAGCGAGGACTGTCAGTCCAGGTTTCTTGCTCACGTATTCCTTTGCCGGGGTTTGGGGTAAGGCAGGTTTTTTGGCCCGCCCTAGTTCTCGTCTATAAAATCTACCAGCGCCCGGCGCTGGTGGACGCCCAGGCCACGGACCCTGCGGGAAGTGGCAATCCCCAACTGGCCCATGATGGCCGCGGCCCGGACCTTGCCGATGCCCGGAAGGGCCTCAAGCAGTTCGGAAACCCTCATCCGGGCCAGCGCATCGTCCTGCTGAGCGGAGTCGATGATGTCCGCCGCGGATCTCTCGCCGTTCTTCAGGCTTTCCTTGGCCGCCGCGCGGGTGGCCCTGGCTGCTGCTGCCTTGTTCAGGGCGTCAGCCCGTTCCGATGCGGATAACGGTCGCAGGACCATGTGGACACCCCCGGATTCGGCGGACTTGGTCCAAGGGCGGCCGCCCTTGGACCTGTCCTGAAACTACCCTTTGGTGCTGTCCGAATCAATGCATCCGGTGAAACACGCCGCTATTCGCCGCGGAGGCCGTCCAGGGTCCGCTGCGCGGCGTCCCGCAGGCTGCGCAGGTCCGGCCCGGCGGACAGGATGTCCCGGCTCGACGTTCCGAGGACCTGCGGGTAGGCGGTACCGAAGGTGGCACGGAGGTCGGCGGGCGTGGCGCCCTGCGCCCCGAGTCCTGGCGCCAGGAGTGGACCCCGGACCGCGGCCAGGTCCAGGTCCAGTTCGGCGAGGGCCGAGCCCACGGTCGCGCCCACTACCAGGCCAACGGACCCCAAGTGTCCCCCGTAGCGCCGGTTTTCGGCAGCGGCGGCTTCCGTAATCCGGCGTGCCACCGAATCGGCTCCACCGACGTGCTGGACCGACGGGCCTTCGGGGTTGGACGTCAGTGCAAGGACAAAGACGCCGCGGCCGGTTTCGGCAGCGAGGTCCAGGGCGGGCCGCAGCGACTCAAAGCCGAGGTACGGGCTGAGCGTCACGGAATCGGCCGCCAGCGGGGATCCGTCCCGGAGCCAGGCGTCGGCATAGGCCGCCATGGTGGATCCGATATCCCCGCGCTTGGCGTCGGCGATGGTCAGCACCGACCCGTCCCGGGCCTCGGCGAGGAGCTCCTCCAGGACGGCCATGCCCGCGGAACCATGCCGCTCGTACAGTGCCACCTGCGGCTTGATGGCGGCAGCGAGCGAAGCCACCGCCTCCAATACCGTCAGGGAAAAGCGCCTCAGCCCGTCGGCGTCGTCGTCCAGTCCCCACGCCTTCAGCAGGGCAGGGTGCGGGTCGATGCCAACGCAGAGCGGGCCGCGCGCGGCCATGGCGGCGCCGAGCCGGGAGCCGAACGGCTCCCGGCCCTGCACTTCAGCGGATGCGGGTATCTGCTCAGGCATGCTGCAGGGCAGCCTTCTGGGACTCTGCCAGTGCGGCGGCATGTTCCTGCAGGCTGGTCACGGACCATTCGTAGGTCCGCATGGCCTCGATAGCCTGGACCGCGGCGTTGAACTCGGCCACCGTGGTGATGCAGGGGATGCCGATGGACGTGGCCGCGGCACGCAGTTCGTAGCCGTCGCTGCGGGCTTCGCCGCCCGAGGGCGTGTTGAAGACCATGTCGATCTCCCCGGCAATCACGAGGTCGGCGATGGTGCCTTCGCCTTCGGCGCTGCTGCCTTCAGCCACCTTGCGGACCGGGGTGGCCTGGATGCCATTGCGGCGCAGGACATCGGCGGTGCCGCCGGTGGAGACGATCTCGAAGCCGAGGTCGGAGAGCCGCTTGACGCCCATGATCACCGAGCGCTTGTCCCGGTTGGCCACCGAGACAAAGATCTTGCCCTCGGTGGGCAGTGCGTTGTTGGCGGCCGCCTGGCTCTTGGCGAACGCGGTGTCGAAGTGCTTGTCGATGCCCATGACCTCGCCGGTGGAGCGCATTTCCGGCCCGAGCAGGGAATCCACCACCTTGCCTTCGAGGGTACGGAACCGGCTGAACGGCAGGACAGCTTCCTTGACGGACACCGGGGCGTCCAGGGGAAGCGTGGAGCCGTCGCCCACCTCGGGCAGCATCTTGTAGGCGCTGCGGAGCTGGTTGATGGTCACGCCGGTGCCGATCAGCGCTGCCGCCTTGGCCATTTGCACACCGGTGGCCTTGGAGACGAACGGTACGGTGCGGGACGCACGCGGGTTGGCTTCCAGGACGTAGAGCACGTCCGAAGCGAGGGCGAACTGGATGTTGATCAGGCCGCGGACGCCCACGCCTTCGGCGATGGCGCGGGTTGCGGTGCGGACGCGTTCCAGGACGTTGGTGCCCAGCGTGATGGGCGGCAGGACGCAGGCGGAGTCGCCGGAGTGGATGCCGGCTTCCTCGATGTGCTCCATGATGCCGCCGAGGTACATGTCCGTGCCGTCGAAGAGCGCATCAACGTCGATTTCGACGGCGTCCTCCAGGAAGCGGTCGATCAGCACCGGGTGGTCCGGGGTGATTTCCGTGGCGTTGGCGATGTAGCGGGACAGGTTGGGTTCGTCGTAGACGATCTCCATGCCGCGGCCGCCCAACACGTAGGAAGGGCGGACCAGGACGGGGTAGCCGATCTCGTCGGCGATCTTCTTGGCGTCCTCGAAGGAGACAGCCGTGCCGTTCTTCGGGGAGATGAGTCCTGCCTTGTCCAGCACGCGGGAGAACATGCCGCGGTGCTCGGCGAGGTCGATCGCTTCCGGGGAGGTGCCGAGGATGGGGACACCGGCGTCGGCCAGCTGCTGGGCCAGCTTGAGGGGTGTCTGGCCGCCGAGCTGCACGAAGACGCCCATCACGCCGCCGGTGCGTTCCTCGGCCGCGATGACCTCCAGCACGTCCTCGAGCGTCAGCGGCTCGAAGTACAGCCGGGTGGAGATGTCATAGTCCGTGGAGACGGTCTCCGGGTTGCAGTTGACCATGACGGTCTCGTAGCCGGCCTTGCGCAGCGCCATGGAGGCGTGGACGCAGGAGTAGTCGAACTCGATGCCCTGGCCGATGCGGTTGGGGCCGGAGCCGAGGATCAGGATGGACGGCTTGGAGTGCAGCGCAACCTCGTCCTCCTCGTCATAGGCCGAGTAGTGGTACGGCGTGTACGCGGCGAACTCGGCGGCGCAGGTGTCCACGGTCTTATAGACGGGGCGGATGCCCAGGGCCTGGCGGACGCCGCGGACCACGGCCTCGGAGTTGTGGGTGAGGGCGCCGATCTGCTCATCGGAGAAGCCGTGGCGCTTGGCGCGCTTCAGCATGTCAACCGTGAGCGCTCCTGCCTGGCGGATTTCCCGGGAGATTTCGTTGAGGAGCTGGAGCTGGTCCAGGAACCAGGGGTCGATCTTGGTGGCTTCGAAGAGCTGTTCGACGGTGGCGCCGCCCAGGAGGGCGCGCTGCACCTGGTGCAGCCGGTCCGTCGTCGGGCGCTTTGCCTTTTCGATGAGCTCAGCCACTTCCCATTCCGGGACGGAACTGAAGTCCAGCTGCGAACCCTTCTGCTCCAGGGAGCGCAGCGCCTTCTGCAGGGCCTCGGTGAAGTTGCGGCCCATGGCCATGGCCTCGCCCACGGACTTCATGGTGGTGGTGAGGGTATTGTCCGCCGCCGGGAACTTCTCGAACGCGAAGCGCGGCACCTTGACCACAACGTAGTCGAGGGTGGGCTCAAAGGACGCGGGCGTCTTCTGCGTGATGTCGTTGGGGATCTCGTCCAGCGTGTAGCCGAGGGAGAGCTTGGTGGCGATCTTGGCGATCGCAAACCCCGTGGCCTTGGATGCCAGCGCCGAGGAGCGGGACACCCGGGGGTTCATCTCGATGACCACAACGCGGCCGGTGGCGGGGTCGATGGCGAACTGGATGTTGCAGCCGCCGGTGTCCACGCCAACCTCACGGATGACCGCGATGGAGATGTCGCGCAGCCGCTGGTATTCGCGGTCGGTGAGGGTGAGGGCGGGGGCCACGGTAATGGAGTCACCGGTGTGGACGCCTACGGGGTCGAAGTTCTCGATGGAGCACACCACCACGACGTTGTCGTTCTTGTCGCGCATCATCTCGAGCTCGTATTCCTTCCAGCCAAGGATGCTCTCTTCGAGCAGCACCTCGCTGGTGGGGCTGTACTGCAGGCCCTGGCCCACGATGCGGCGGAGGTCGTCCTCGTTGTAGGCGAGGCCCGAGCCCAGGCCGCCCATGGTGAAGGACGGCCGGACCACCATCGGGTAGCCAAGGTCATCCGCCGCCTTCAGTGCCTCGTCCATGCTGTGGATGATGTGGCTGCGGGCGGATTCGGCGCCGCAGCGCTCCACCACGCCCTTGAACTTTTCACGGTCCTCGCCGAGCTCGATGGCGGCGATGTTGGCGCCGATCAGCTCCACGTTGTACTTCTCCAGCACGCCGTTCTTGTCCAAGGCGATGGCCGTGTTCAGCGCGGTCTGGCCGCCCAGGGTGGGCAGTACGGCGTCGGGACGTTCCTTGGCGATGATCTTCTCCACCACCTCGGGGGTGATGGGCTCGACGTAGGTGGCATCGGCGAACTCGGGGTCCGTCATGATGGTGGCCGGGTTGGAGTTGACCAGGATGACCCGCAGGCCCTCCTCCTTCAGGACGCGCAGCGCCTGTGTGCCGGAGTAGTCGAACTCGGCGGCCTGGCCGATGACGATCGGGCCGGAACCAATGACGAGGACGCTTTTGAGGTCTGTACGTTTCGGCATTACTTCTTGTCCTCAGTCTTGTTGTCGTTTTTGTGTTCAGCGCCGGCGGAGTGTGCGGAGTCCACCGGGTCCTTGGACAGGTTGGCGGTGCGGCCGTCCCGGGTGCCTTCCATCAGGTCGATGAAGCGGTCGAAGAGGTAGGCGGCGTCGTGCGGTCCGGCCGCTGCTTCCGGGTGGTACTGCACGGAGAAAGCCGGGATATCCAGGCAGGCGAGGCCTTCCACGACGTCGTCGTTGAGGCTGACGTGGCTGACCTCCACCCGGCCGTACCGCGCCTCAGGGGCCTGGGTGGCGCCGTCGAGCGGTGCATCCACGGCAAAGCCGTGGTTCTGGGAGGTGATTTCCACCTTGCCGGTGCGGCGGTCCATCACGGGCTGGTTGATGCCGCGGTGGCCGTAGCGGAGCTTGTAGGTGCCGAAGCCCAAGGCGCGGCCCAGGATCTGGTTGCCGAAGCAGATGCCGAAGTAGGGCAGCTTTTCATCCAGGACGGAGCGGAGCAGTTTGACCTGGGCATCGGCGGTGGCGGGGTCGCCGGGGCCGTTGGACATAAAGAAGCCGTCCGGGTTGACGGCCTTGACGTCCGCCAGGGTGGCGGTGGCGGGCAGCACGTGGACGCGGACGCCGCGCTCGGCGAACCGGACGGGGGTCATGGCTTTGATGCCGAGGTCGACGGCGGCGATGCTGAAGCGGGGTTCGCCGTCCCAGCCGTGGTCCTTGGGTTCCACCACATAGGCTTCGTCCACACTGACTTCCTCGGCCAGCCGGGCACCTTCCATGGGGGCGCTGGCCAGCACGGCGTCGAGCAGTTCCTTGTCCGTGGCCTGCGCGGCGTCACCGGAGAAGATGCCGGCGCGCATGGTTTTGTGCTCGCGCAGGTGGCGGGTGATGGCGCGGGTGTCCACGCCCTGGATGCCAACGATGCCCTGGGTCACCAGCTCCTCGTCCAGCGAACGCTCGGAGCGCCAGTTGGAGGGGCGGCGGGCGGCGTCGCGGACGATGTAGCCGGCCACCCAGATGCGGCGGGACTCGGCGTCGTCATTGTTCACGCCGGTGTTGCCGATGTGCGGTGCGGTCTGCACCACCAGCTGGCGGGCGTAGGAGGGGTCCGTGATGGTTTCCTGGTAGCCGGTCATGCCGGTGGCGAAGACTGCTTCGCCCAGGGCCGTTCCGGTGGCGCCGTAGCTGCTTCCGCGGAAGATGCGGCCGTCTTCAAGCACCAGCGCAGCGGGAGCTGACACAGGAGCGGAAACTGGGGCGGATACTGCGGTGTTTGTTGTCACTGTCTTACTTTCCACTATTGGCATCAGCCGCGGGGGCCGAAGAAATCAATTCCTGAAGTGCCGGGATGAGCACGTTCCTGTCCTCTGCGCGCCTGGTCCGGAAGCCGGTGTCCAGCCTGTGGCTGCCGTGCGCCCACGCCAGCACCAGGAGGCCGTCCTTCTCCACGAACTTTCCGGCCATGCCGCTGTCCAGGCGGATGCCGGTCAGGGAGGCCGCCGGGATGTAGAGGGCCGGAGCCCCGGAACGGTCAAAGAGGACGCCGTGCTTGTAGACCTCGAGCGTGGCATTGGTGCGGATGCCCAGCGCATGCACGGCGATCCGGTCCAGCCAGTCACCGGCGGTGGTGGACGCGACATACTGGCCCTCGGCGGCGGCGAGCGGCTCCCCCGGCGCCTCCGGCACCACAGGCAACTGTTCGACGTCGGACTGGCGTCGAAGGCGGTTCCGCCAGCCCATCCAGATAAGGCCAAAGGCGATGGCGATGAGGCCCAGCGTGAGGACCAGAGAGAGCAGCCTGGTGTCCATCAGGCTGCGCCTGCCGCCGTGGCCGCCGCGTACGGGAACGGCGTGTTGAGCTTGCCGTTGAGGACGGTGGGGTGTCCCTTGAAGAACGTGGCCACCACCTTGCCGGGCAGCTCCATGCCCTTGAAGGGGGAGTTCCGTCCCATGGTGGCCATTTTGGCGGGCTCAACCGTCCAGCGCGCGGCCGGGTCCACCAGGGTGATGTTGGCGGGCTCCCCTGCCTCCAGCGGCCGGCCCTGGTCCTCGAGGCGGCCGATCGTGGCAGCCGCAGTGGAGGTGACCCGGGCGAAATCGGCCCAGGTGATGAGGCCGGTCTCGATCATGGTGTGCTGGACCACGGACAGGGCAGTTTCCAGCCCGGTCATTCCCATGGCCGCCTGCGCCCACTCGCACTCCTTGTGCTCGCTGGGGTGCGGGGCGTGGTCGGTGCCCACGACGTCGATGGTGCCGTCCGCGAGGCCGGCGCGCAGGGCCTGGACATCGGCGTCGGTGCGCAGCGGCGGGTTCACCTTGTAGACGGGGTCGTAGCTGCGGACCAGGTCGTCGGTCAGGAGCAGGTGGTGCGGGGTGACCTCCGCCGTGACGTTGATGCCGCGTTCCTTGGCCCAGCGGATGATTTCCACGGAGCCCGCAGTGGAGACGTGGCAGACGTGGAGCCGGGACCCAACGTGCCGGGCCAGCAGGACGTCGCGGGCAATGATGCTTTCCTCGGCCACCGCGGGCCAGCCGGCCAGCCCCAGCACGGCGGACACTTCGCCCTCGTTCATCTGGGCCCCGGCGGTGAGCCGAGGTTCCTGCGCGTGCTGGGCCACCACGCCGTCGAACGCCTTGACGTACTCCAGCGCACGGCGCATGAGGACGGGATCGTGGACGCAGATGCCGTCGTCCGAGAACATGCGGACCCGGGCACGGGAATCGGCCATGGCGCCCAGCTCGGCGAGCTGTTCCCCCGCCAGGCCCACGGTGACGGCGCCGACGGGCCGGACATCCACCCAGCCGGCAACCTGGCCGAGGGTGTAGACCTGCTCCACCACGCCGGCAGTGTCTGCCACGGGAGTGCTGTTGGCCATGGCATGGACAGCGGTGTAGCCGCCCAGCGCCGCGGCCCGTGTCCCGGTTTCGACGGTTTCGGCGTCCTCGCGGCCGGGTTCGCGGAGGTGGGTGTGGACGTCCACCATGCCGGGCAGGGCCACCAGGCCTGCAGCGTCAATGACGGTGGCACCGTCAGCGGACAGCTCCTTGCCCGTTTCGGCGATGAGCCCGCCGCGGATCAGCAGGTCCGCCGGTTCGCCGCCCAGGATCGAGGCGCCGCGGATCAGGTAGGTTCCGGTGTTGGCTGCCATCAGTTGCTCTCCTTGGTGGAATGGGTGCCGGCGTACGCCAGCGCGGGGGTGGCGGCTGGTCCGCGGGTGTCCCCGGAGAGCAGCAGGTAGAGTGCGGCCATCCGCACCGAGACGCCGTTGCGGACCTGGGCCAGCACGGTGGACCGCGGCGAGTCCGCGGCTGCCGCGGAAATTTCCAGGCCCCGGTTCATGGGGCCGGGGTGCATGATGATGGTGTCCTTCATGCCCAGTGTGTCCAGCGCCCGCAGGCGGTTGTCGTCAAACCCCCAGCGCCGGGAGTACTCACGGGTGCTGGGGAAGAAGGACGCGTTCATGCGTTCACCCTGGACGCGGAGCATCATGACGGCGTCAACGCCCTGCGCAAGGGTCTCATCCATGTTGTAGCTGACCTTGCAGGGCCACTTTTCGACGCCGATGGGCAGCAGGGTGGGCGGCGCCACGAGGGTGACGTCGGCACCAAGGGTACGCAGGAGCCAGACGTTGGAGCGCGCCACCCGGGAGTGGAGGACGTCCCCGGCGATGGCCACCCGCATGCCCTTGAGGTCGGCCCCCTCGGAGCCGGTGCCGGCCAGGCGGGTCCAGTGGCGGCGCATGGTGAAGGCGTCCAGCAGTGCCTGCGTGGGGTGTTCGTGGGTGCCGTCCCCGGCGTTGATGACGGCGGCGTCGATCCAGTCCGTCGCGGCCAGGCGGTGCGGCGCACCGGAGGCCCAGTGGCGGATGACGACGGCGTCCGCACCCATGGCGGATAGCGTCTGGGCGGTGTCCTTCAGGGACTCCCCCTTGGACACCGAGGATCCCTTGGCGGCGAAGTTGATAACGTCCGCAGAGAGCCGTTTGGCGGCGGCCTCGAAGGAGATCCGGGTGCGGGTGGAGTCCTCGAAGAACAGGTTCACCACGGTGCGGCCGCGGAGCGCCGGTAGCTTCTTGACCTCGCGGTCGCCCACCGCGGCCATTTCCTCGGCGGTATCGAGGATACGGATGGCGTTGGCAAGGCTGAGGTCCTCGGTGGAGAGCAGGTGCTTCATGAGCGGCCCTCGATGACTACTTCGTTCACAGGTGCGCCGCCGGGGGCGGTGTCCGTTTCCTCGAGCCGGACCCGTACCTTTTCCGCGGAAGACGTGGGCAGGTTCTTGCCGACGTGGTCCGCCCGGATGGGAAGCTCCCGGTGGCCCCGGTCGATCAGCACGGCAAGCCGGACAATGCGGGGACGGCCCAGGTCCACGAGGGCGTCCAGGGCGGCGCGGATGGTGCGGCCGGAGTAGAGGACGTCGTCGATCAGGACCACCACCTTGTTGTCGATGCCCGTGCGGGGCAGCTTGGTGGGATACGGGGGGCGGGTCCCCTGGTGGGAGAGGTCGTCACGGAACATGGTGACATCCAGTTGGCCGACGATGGCTGCGGCGTCCACAGTGGGATCCGCGGCGGCGATTTTGCCGGCGAGCCGTACAGCCAGCGGAAAACCGCGGCGCGGGATGCCCAACAGGACGAGGTCCTGGGATCCCTTGTTGGCCTCAAGGATCTCATGGGCGATACGAGTGAGGGCCCGGTCAATGTCCGCCTGGCTGAGGACAACCCTGGCTGGAACCGGTGCGCTGGTGACAGAAGTCAACGCTCGTCTCCCCTTTCCCCGCCTCACGGGACGGAATTAAAAAAGGATTATGTGCGCCTCAAAATTACCACAGCGGCTTCCGGAGGGTCGTGCCGGGAGGACGCGGTGATGGTCACACTCCGGCTGCCCATTCCGGCAGGCCCGCCGCGGTCCTAGGTGTCCGGGCCACTCGCACCTAGGCTTTCCGTTATGTCGATGCATCCGAGCCACCCTGCGTCCGGCCCGCCCGAAGATCCCTGGGAGCGGGGAACGGCGCCGCTGCCCAGCGAGGCCAATCCCAGCTGGATGGGGCACGTGCAGCCCGGGAACTACCGCCCGGCCCCCGGGCATCAGGGGGCACCCGTTGGGACTGTGGTGCCGCCGCAGGTCCAGCGAACCATGGTGAAGGCGGGCAGGTCCCGCAGCGGCCTGCTGGGTTTGACTGTCGGCGTCAGTGCCCTGGCCGCCCTGAGCCTTTTCCTGGTAGTGCCCTTCCTGCTGTCCAGCACAGGAGCGGCCGGGTTCGTTGTGGGGTTCCTGGCATCATTGATACCCCTGTCCGTGGTGCTGCTGGCCGTGCACATCATCGACAAGTGGGAGCCCGAGCCGAAGCGGCTCCTGTACTTCGCCTTCACCTGGGGTGCCGCAGTGTCCATTGCGGTGACCCTGCTCATCCAGCCGTTTTTTGTCCTGGCGTTCCAGTTTTCGGACGAGGCGGACCTTCAGGCCTACATGGCTACCGTGCAGGCTCCCATTGTGGAGGAGTTCGCCAAATCCCTGGGGCTGCTGGTGCTGCTCCTGCTGGCGAGGAAGCACTTTGACGGGCCGGTGGACGGCGTGGTCTTCGCGTTCACCATCGCCGGTGGCTTCGCCTTCACGGAGAACATCCTGTACTTCGGCCGGGCCATCGCGGAGTCGGCAGATCCCGCCGGGGACTTCGCCCAGGTCTTCTTCCTCCGCGGCGTCATGTCGCCCTTTGCCCACGCCATCTTCACGGGCACCACCGGACTGATCATGGGGTTCGCCGCACGGCGCTGGCATACCGGAGCCTCGGTGGCCGCTTTCGTGGTGGGGCTCCTGCCTGCGATGTTCCTGCACAACCGCTGGAACAGCATGGGCCAGGGCTTCCTGGTGGACTACATCCTGGTCCAGGTGCCCATCTTCTTCGTCGCGGTGGGCGGCATCGTCCTGCTGCGCGTCGCGGAGAAACGCCTGACCCGGCAGCGGCTGCTGGAGTACTCAGCGGCGGGCTGGTTTACTCCAGCGGAGGTGGAGCTCCTGGCCACGGTGGGCGGGCGGCGGACAGCATTGGACTGGGCCGGCCGCTATGGCAGGAAAAGGCAGATGAAGGAGTTCCTGAAAGCGGCAACCCATTTGGCGAACACCCGGCAGCGCATCCTGAGCGGCCGCGATGTCCAGCTGCACCAGGCAGAGGAGCGGCAGCAGCTGCAGCGCATCCTGGCCCTGCGGGCCGCCGTCGCAGGCTGACGCCCCCCGCCGCTCAGGAGGCCGCGCGCGCGGTGTCCTCCGCTGCCAGCGCCAGCGCCTCGTCCAGTACCTTCCCGAAGTTCGCCGCGTCGTGGGCAAAGCGGCCAAGGAAGAGCCCCGACGCCCCGTGGAGCCGGGGCAGGAGCCCGGGCTTCGCCGACCCGCCGTAAATGATTGGCAAGCCACCCGGCGGCCCGCCCGGTTCGGCGGCTTCCGCATCCAGCAGTGTGCGCAGGGACCGGAGGACGGCGGAAATGTATTCCGCCGCGGCCGGTTCTGCTGCCCCGATGGCCCAGACAGGTTCGTAGGCCACGATGAGCCGGGATGCCAGGCTCCAGTCACCGCCCACGGCGCCATGGATCTGGCGGTGGACAAAGGCGGCCGCAGCCATTGGTTCTTTTGACCCGTCCGGGGCTTCCTCCCCCACGCACAGCAGGGGCGTGATGCCCGCGTTGTCCGCGGCGCGGACCTTGCGGGCGATAACGGCGTTGTCCTCGCCGAAATGGCGCCGCCGCTCGGCGTGCCCGATCTCCACGAGGCCCACGCCCAGCTCTCCCAGGAGCGATGGCGACACCTCCCCTGTCCACGGTCCGTCCGCCCAGCCGCAGTTCTGGGCGCCGAGAAGGACGGCAGTCCCGTCGAGGATCCGGCTTGCGGCGGGCAATACCGGGAAGCTGGGGACCACAAACGGGACCACCCGTCCGGCCGCAAGGGCCGGACGGGTGTCCACTTCGTGCCGAATGCGGGCCAGCCACTCAAGGGAGTCGGCGTACCCCAGGTACATTTTGGTGCTGACGCCGACGTACACGGGCTCCGAGCCCTGCCGGCCGGCTGTGCTGCATTCAGGCATGGGATTCGATCACTTGTGGTCGAGCAGGTCGTCCGCCTTGTTGCGGAACCGCTTGGTGGCGTACATCATGATGGCGGCCAGGAATGGCAGGACGCCCAGCGCGTAGACCCCCATGGTGCCGGTGTCCGATGCCGTGACCTGGTTGACCGTGGTGCGCAGGATCGGTGCCACGAAGCCGCCCAGGTTTCCGAGTGAGTTGATCAGGCCGATGCCTGCGGCGGCTGCCGTTCCGGTGAGGAAGGCCGTGGGGTAGGACCAGGCGATGGGGCCGATGGACAGGAAGCTGCACACTGCAAGGGTGATGAAGAGGATGCCCAGGGCCGGAAGGTGGTTGGCGCCCGCCCAGGCGGAGCCGAAGATGCACAGGCCGGTGGAGAGGAACAAGCCGGTGCCCCAGACGCGGCGGCGGACGATGGTGTTGGCTGCCCTGCCGATGAAGTAGCAGGCGAAGATGCCGAAGAACCACGGGATCGCTGCCAGCAGGCCCACCATCAGGCCAACCTTCTGGCCCGTCAGCTGGGACACCTGCTGCGGCAGGTAGAACGTCACGCCGTACACAGCCACCTGGAGGCAGAAGTAGATGACCGTGAAGTACCAGACCTTGCGGTTCTTCATGGCCGCGAGGACGCCGCGGGGGCCGGTTTCTTCCTTGACGGTGTCCTCCAGCGCCATGACATCCAGCAGGGCCTGCTTTTCGCCGGGGTTCAGGAACTTGGCGTCCTGCGGGCTGTTGATCAGGAAGAAGTAGGCGGCGATGCCGGCGACAACGGCCAGCATGCCTTCAACGAAGAACATGACCTGCCAGCCGGCCACGCCGGGGACCTGGTCGCCGATGTTGATCAGCCAGCCGGACAATGGAGCACCCATCATCTGGGAGAACGGCTGCGCCAGGTAGAAGATGGCGAACATCTTCACGCGCACCTTGTTGGGGAACCAGGCAGCAAGGAACATAATGACGCCCGGGAACAGGCCTGCTTCGGTCACACCCAGCAGGAAGCGCAGGATGATGAAGGAAGTCTCGCCCTGGACGAAGGCGAAGCAGGCGGACACGATGCCCCAGGTGATGGCGATGCGGGCCAGCCACACCTTGGCACCGAACTTGGTCAGGAGCAGGTTGCTGGGGATCTCGAACAGTGCGTAGCCGATGAAGAAGATACCGGCGCCAAGGGCGTAGGCCCCAGCGGTGACCCCGCGGTCCACCCCGAGCGCTGCCTCGGCGAAGCCCACGTTGGTCCGGTCCAGGAACGCGACGATGTACAGGATGACGAGCATCGGCATGAGCCGGAAGGAGGCCTTGGAGATCGCCGATTTAAGGACCGGCGAGTCCAGGAGCTCCTTGGTGGATGCAGCTGTTAGGGACATCAAAACTCCTCTTTGAGTATGTAAGCGTGGAAAATCCGTGCGCGGTGGCGCGCCCGGTTACAGCGGGAAGGCGATGAGAACCACGCCCACCAGGCAGGCAAGCACGCCGATTGCCAGGTAGATCCGTCGTTCCTTGGTCCAGGCGCCCATGGGGGTCCTTTCCTAGTGCATGTAGAGGCCGCCGTCCACATTCAACGTCTGGCCGGAGATGTAGCCGGCGTCCTCGCTGATGAGGAAGGCGATGGCGGCTGCGACGTCGCGGGTGGATCCCACCCGGTTGACCACGAGGTCCCGGGTGAGTTCTTCCTTGCGTTCCTCGCTGAGGGTGCCGCCCATGATGTCGGTATCGATCGGGCCCGGGGAGATGGCGTTGACGGTAATGTCGTACTCCCCCAGTTCGCGGGCGGTGGAGCGGGTCAGTCCGATCACGCCTGCCTTCGCCACTGAGTAGGGCGTTTTGGAGAACGTTCCGCCGCCGCGCTGCGCGGACACCGAGGAGATGTTGACGATCCGCCCGATCCGGTTCCTGGCCATGGACTCGGCGACGCGGCGCGTGGCGTAGTGGACGCCGTTCAGGTTGATGGCCAGCACGCGGTCCCACTCGGCAGCGTCCAGGTCCAGGTAGGGGACAGGGGAGCTGACGCCGGCAATATTGGCCAGGGCCACCACCTGCGGCAGTTCGGCTTCGATGGAGTCGATGGCGGCACGGACGGACGCTTCGTCAGCAACGTTTGCACCGGCACCGTGGGTCTGCACGCCGTACTGGGCTGCGAGCTCCTTGGCGGTAGCCCTGCACAGGGCGTCGTCGAGATCGATGATGCCGATGTTCCAGCCCTGGGCCGCAAGGTAGTTGGCGGTAGCCCGGCCGATTCCGCGCTCGGAGACGGCCCCGGTGACGATGGCCGTGCGTTGCTCGGGGAAAGCACTCATGGTTGCTCCTGTGGGTGGGAGGAATGGTCAGCTGATGGGTGCCGGGCCGAGGTCTTCGAGGAGCTTCTGCATGGCCACGTAGGCCTTGTTGCGGTAAGCGATAAGCTCGGGCGTGCGCTCGGCCGGGACATTGAGGAAGCCGGCGCCCGTCTTGGTGCCGAGCTTTCCGGCCTCCACCAGGTCGCTGAGGATCTTCGGCGTGGCAAACCTCTCCGGGAAGTCCGTCTGCAGGGACTTGTAGCAGAAGTTGTACACGTCCAGCCCTGCCATGTCCGCGATGGCGAAGGGCCCAAAGAACGGCAGCCGGAAACCGAAAGTGGTGCGGACCAGGGTGTCCACGTCGTCCGCCGTGGCAATCCCCTGCTCCACCAGCTGCGCGGCTTCGTGGAACAGCGCATACTGCAGGCGGTTGAGCACGAAGCCGGTGACGTCCTTGACCACGGCCGTCTGTTTGCCGGCGGCGTGGACCAGTTCCTGGACCGCGCCAACGGTGGAGGGGGCGGTGCCTGCATGGGGGATGATTTCCACCCCGGGGATGAACGGTGACGGGTTGGAGAAGTGCACGCCCAGGAACCGCTCCGGGTTGATGACCGGCCCGGAGAGTTCGGCGATGGAAATAGTGGAGGTGTTGGAGCCGATGATGGCGTCCGGCCTTGCCGCTGCGCTGATCCGCGCCAGCGTCTGGTGCTTGATGGCGATGACCTCGGGGACGGCTTCTTCGATGAAGTCGGCGTCCGCCACAGCTTCCTCGATGTCCTTGGCGGCCCAGAGGTTCTGCTTCAGGATTTCGGTGGAGCCGGCCGGGAAAAGGCCGTCGGCAACGAACTGGTCCGATTCGGCCAGCAGGCGGTCGTAGTTGCTCTGAGCCACTTCGGCGGACACGTCCGCAAGTGCCACGCGCGCTCCGCCGAGCGCCAGGACCTGGGCGATGCCGCCGCCCATGTAGCCGGAGCCGACGACGGCGATCTTCCGTGCGCTGTTGGCGTCCGTTGGAGTCGGGGTGCTTGTACTTTCGGTCATTGTCAGACTGCCTTCGTGTAGTCGGGCTCGTAGGAGCAGATGGCATCCACCTTGGCGGCGGAGGCTGAAGTTTCATCGAAGCGGTAGTCGAGCCATTCGCCCACCAGCTTCTTGGCCAGTTCGAGGCCGATGACGCGCTGGCCCATTGTGAGGACCTGGGCGTTGTTGCTCAGGACCGAACGTTCCACGGAGTAGCCGTCGTGGGCCGTGACTGCGCGGATGCCGGGGACCTTGTTGGCCGCGATTGCCACACCCAGCCCCGTGCCGCAGATCAGCAGGGCGCGGTCGGCCTCCCCCTCGGCCACTTTGCGGGCGGCGTCCACGGCAACGTGCGGGTACGCGGTCGAGTCGTTCGCGCCTACCCCAATATCGACGACGGACGCCACGCGGCTGTCTGCCTCGAGCAGGGCCTTCAAGGCGTTCTTGTACTCGACGCCGGCTTCATCGTTGCCGATGACAATGCGCCATCCTGCCGCCGCGCCTTGCCCCGGGTCCTGCGTGGTGGTCTGTCCTGCGCTCATTCTTGTGCTCCATTTCCGGCCGCGGAAGCGGCCAGCCGGGAATCGGTCAGTGGGTTGTCTGCTGCGCCGGAGTCGGCATAGCGTGAGATCCGGGCGGCGATGAGGCCGAAGGAAACAGCACCCGGATCCGGATGCCCCAGGCTCTTCTCGGCGAGGGGCCGGGCACGGCCCTTGAGCGGCCGGAGGGAAGCAGTGGCGTCGGCCGCCTCCTGGGCAGCCACCGCAGCCGCCGCAAGCGCGCCCCTTACTTCCGTGCCGCCGTCGAACGCTGACCGGAAAGCTTCCTTGAAGGGAAGCAGCGCGTCCACCATGGTCTTGTCCCCCGGCTCAGCCCGGCCCAGTTCGGTGATGGCGTCGACGAACGCGCTAACGGCGGCGGCCGCGTCGGCGCCGCGGTAGGAGTCCTTGTTGCCGAGCGCGAGCCCCGCCGCAATCACGGCCGATCCCCACAAGGCCCCGGAGGTACCGCCGGCGCGCTCGCTCCAGGCCTCCCCCGCCGCCGTCAAGACGCGCTCCACGGAAGCTCCGGCAGCTGCGGCTTCAGCTGCGGCCGCCGCTGCGGCGTCCACGCCGCGGCGCATGCCGATGCCGTGGTCGCCGTCGCCGGCAATCGCGTCCAGCCTGCCAAGTTCCTCTTCATGGTCGACGACGACGGCCTGCACCTGTGCGAGCACGTCGGTTGCCAGCCGGCCCATGGCAGCCGCTGCCGCCGTCGCGTCTTCCACGTCGCGGGCAGCCTCATCCTCGGCTGCGGCGAGGTGCCTGCGGGCACGCGGCGCCAGGTTTCCCTTCCGGAAGGCGGGGGTGTCGGCCGGCGCGGCCCAGTACCGCTCCAGCTCGTCGTCCAGCCAGAGCAGTGTGAGGGAGAGCCCGGACATGTCCAGGCTGGTGACCAGTTCGCCGCACTCGGGCTCTACCACGGCCAGGCCGGCGGCTCCGAGGAGCTTCTCGATCTTGCCGTAGAGCAGGAACAGTTCCTCGTATTTCACGGTGCCCAGGCCGTTGACGATGGCAACCACCCGGTTTCCTGCGTCGTCAGGTTTGTCCGTCAGCAGCCTGGAGACGAGGAGTTCGGCGAGCTCCGACGCCGTGGGCATGGGGTGCTCGGAGATGCCCGGTTCGCCGTGGATCCCCAGGCCCAGCGACATCTGGCCCTCGGGAACGTGGAACAGCGGCTCCTCCGCGCCGGGCAGCGTGCAGCCGTCAAAGGCCACGCCCAGCGAACGGGTGCGGTAGTTGGTCCGGATGGCAAGCCGTTCGACCGCGTCAAGGTCCAGTCCCGCTTCGGCGGCGGCGCCGGCGATCTTGAAGACCGTGAGGTCGCCGGCGATGCCGCGGCGCTTCTCGATCTGGTCCAGCGGCGCACTTGCGATGTCGTCCGTGACAAGGACGGTGCGGGTCTCGATGCCCTCGGCATTAAGGCGGAGCTGGGCCTGCCCGAAGTGGAGCACGTCCCCGGCGTAGTTGCCGTAGCTCAGCAGGACGCCGCCGCCGGCGTTCGCGGCCTTGGCCACCCGGTAAACCTGTCCGGCGGCCGGAGAAGCGAACATGTTGCCGCAGGCGGCGCCGGCGGCAAGGCCCGGTCCCACCAGCCCGGCGAAGGCCGGGTAGTGGCCGGAGCCGCCGCCCACCACCAGGGCGACCTGGCCTGCAGGCATCTCAGTGGAGCGGACCACGCCGCCGTCCACCCGGGCCACGTACCCGCGGTTGGCTGCGGCAAAGCCGTCCAGCGCCTCATCCGCGAAGTCTGCGGGATTGTCGAAGATCTGGGTCATGGTTTCCTCATTGAATCCGTAAAAGGAATGGCTTGGGTGTGGAAGCCGGCTGCAGTCAGACGCTGGTGAGCTGAACCGCGGACGGCTGCTGGCGCCCCTGGGCCACCTGGCTTGTACCCAGCGCGTATCCGTCGGTCTTGGGGAGGACGTGGCGGCGGAGGTACGCCTGGTTGCTGGCGGTTACGCTCAGCCCGTCGCCCCCGTAGTGCTCGGTGCAGAGAATTCCCTGGAAGCCCACGGACAGTGCCACCTTGAACGCCTCGCGGTAGTTGATGAGGCCGCTTTCCATCGGTGCCGGCATGGCGACGTACATGTCGCGGGCCTTGTCCTCGTCCCGGATGTAGTTCTTCATGTGCCAGTAGTTGGAGTACGGCAGGGTCTTGGCCACCATCTCGCGCCAGTCCTCGATGGGCCGGTGCAGCCGGATGAGGTTGCCGAGGTCCGGGTTGAGGCCGACGTTGGCCAGTCCGATGTCCTGGACCAGCTTCACGGAGGAGTCGGCCGTGCCCAGGTACGTGTCTTCGTACATTTCCAGGGACAGCAGGACGCCGACCTCGGCTGCGTGGCGGCCCAGTTCGCGGAGTCGCGTCACTGCGTTGTTCCAGGCTTCCTTGTTTCCTTCCGGGTCCTTGTAGCCATCCACCGTCCAGAACCACAGGTGCTTCTGCTGCTCTGCCGTGATGGCCTGGTGGAGCCCGAAGGAGACGACCTCGCAGCCCAGCGCTGCTGCGGCGTCAATGGTCCGGTGGCTGTAGGCAAGGTTTTCTTCCCACTTGCCTTCCTCGATGACGCTGCGGCGGATGGCCGAAATGACCGGGACACCGATTCCAACAGCGTCCGCGGTCTGCTTGAACTCGGCCAGCCGCGACTGGCTCAGGTCGCCGGGACGCACCCAGCTGTCCGTGAGGTCGGCATTGGCGAAACCGGCTTCCTTCACCTCGGACAGGACGTCCGCCCACACGGAGGGTTCGGCGTCATTCACGTGGACTCCCCGGGCGTCTGTTCCCGGAAACTGCAGCAAGGCTGCGGTGATGGGCCAGTTGTCGGCTGTGTACGCCATGGTGTAGCTCCCTTGCTAGATCATCTTTCCTATAGGATTTACGATGAAAGCGATGTTGTCAAGCTCACACCCCCTCGACGTGCACCCAACTAGGTAGCGCTAAGTGTCGTTTTGGGGGGTCAAAACGACACTTAGCGCTACCTACTTGGGCGGGAGGGCTGGACTACCCGGCCGCGGCGTCAGCCATGGCACGCGCGCGGACGTGCCGGATATGCTCGGCCATTGCAGCCTCCGCCTCGCCGGCGTTGCCCGATGAGAGCGCCTTGAGGACAGCCTGGTGCTCGGCGATTGCACTGTCGGCGTCGGTAATGCCCACTCCCCCGAAGAGCCTGAACCGCTGGATCTGGCCGCCCAGGGATGCATAGGCAGCTTCCATGAACTGATTGCCGGTGTGCCGGGCGATGAGCTGGTGAAAGCGCTCGTCCGCTTCCAGGTAGTCCTTGAACTCGGCGAAGGACGGACCCCTCGGAGCCGCTTTCAGGTCCTCCACGGCCCTTTCCAGCTCAGCAAGGCCATTCGGGCCGATGCGTTCGCAGGCGAGCTTCGCATTCACGGGCTCGATGGCCAACCGTGCCTCCATGAGCTCGGCAAAGTCCTCCCGTGTGAAGACCGGGGCCACCCGGTATCCCTTGAGGGCTACCCTCCGCACCATGCCCGTGTGCTCGAGCCGGGCCAGGGCCTCGCGGACGGGAGTGGGCGAAACGTCCAGCTCCCGGGCGGTGCCGTCGATGCTGACCACAGCGCCCGGGGCCAGCCGGCCGTCCATGAGGGAGGCCAGGAGTTCCGCGTAGACGTGGTCGGCAAGCACCTGGCGGCTGACGGCGCGGCCGGGCTGGCGGGCCTTGCCCATGTCCTGCCGGGGCTCGTTGTCCTCGGGGGCGTTTTGCATGTTCGAATCCTATAGGGTTTGCACGGTCCAGGACCTGCCGACGGGCCGCGGTTCCGAGGCACCGGGCGCAAGGGGAACCCGGACACCGGAAAGCCCCGCCCGGGCTGTGCCGGACGGGGCTTTCGGTGTGGCTACGCCAGCAGGGAAGGCTTCAGCTGCTGCAGGCGGCCCAGGAGGCCATTGATGAACTGGGGCGACTCGTCCGTGGAAAGCGTCTTGGCCAATGCCACCGCTTCGCTCACTGCCACGCCGTCCGGGATGTCGTCGTTGTACAGGAGTTCCCAGGTGCCGATGCGCAGGATAATGCGGTCCACCGACGGCATCCGCTCAAGGCTCCAGCCCTGCGAGTATGTCTCCAGGAACTCATCGATGGCGGTTTGCTGGGACAGCACACCCTCGACGATCTCGATGGTGTACGGGTTGACCACCTGGTCAGTCTTTTCCCGCCGGGAGCGGATCACATCAAAAGCCGAAACCGAGCGCTGCTCAGCTTCAAAAAGAACGTCCAGTGCCCTGTTACGGGCTTTACCGCGTGCGCTCACTACTCAGTGACCCGGCCCAGGTAGCTGCCGTCACGGGTGTCCACCTTGACCTTGGTGTTGTTCTCGATGAACAGCGGAACCTGGATTTCGTACCCGGTTTCCAGGGTTGCAGGCTTGGTGCCTGCGGAGGAGCGGTCGCCCTGCAGGCCCGGCTCGGTGTAGGTGATTTCCAGCACGACGCTCGGCGGGAGTTCGATGTACAGCGGGGTGCCCTCGTGGATGGCGATGTTGACCATCTGGTTCTCAAGCATGAAGTTGGTGGCGTCGCCTACCGTAGCGCCGGAGACGGTGATCTGGTCGTAGTCCGAGGTGTCCATGAACACGAAGTCGGCGCCGTCCTGGTACAGGTACTGGTAGTCACGGCGGTCCACCGTTGCGGTTTCGATCTTGAGCCCGGCGTTGAACGTCTTGTCCACGACCTTGCCGGACATCACGTTGCGCATCTTGGTGCGCACGAACGCACCGCCCTTGCCCGGCTTGACGTGCTGGAATTCGATGATGTTCCAGAGCTGGCCCTCGAGCTTCAGGACCGTTCCGTTCTTGATGTCGTTAGTGGTTGCCACTGTTTCCTCTGGTTTCTCTGTCTGGTCGCGTTGTCAGACGTTGTATGCCGGGGCAGGCAGGCCTTTCGGCGAGCCATCCCGTGTTTGTCAAAGATCGGGTGCTGAAAAATCCAAAGACCATTCTACCGGTAAACCGGCAGTGCCCCCTGTCGGATGCCCGGCGTCGGGCCTCGCGCGGTGTCAGCAGGCCAGGTCAAGGACATCCCGGGCACGCTGCAGTGCCACGGTGGACGAGTAGATCTGGGCCGCGTCGGCGGACTGCGCCACCCGCAGGTCGAGTGCGCGTGCGAACGATTCAACAGCTGCGGACATCTGGCCGGCACTGTACTGGGTCTTGCCCAGGAACTGCCACACCAGGGCCTCGCGCGGTGTTCCCTGCACTTCGGCCAGCAGCTGGCGGAACAGCTCCACGGCGCGGTCCAGGCGGTTTGAAACCCGCAGCACCTCGGCCTCGAAGGTGCGCAGCCGGAAGGATTCGGGGTCCTTGAACCGGGCTTCGGCGAGCAGTTCGGCGGCTTCGGAGGCGTGTCCTTCCACCAGGAGGACAAAAATGTGGTCAGCAGGATCGGTGGATACCGCCAGCGCCTCGCGGCAGGCGTCCCCGTTCACGATCTCCGGCAGCAGGGATTCCGGGTTGATCCGGACACCCGGGAACCCGGCCTCCGGCCAGTCTGCAGTTCCTTCCATGTCCCCCTGCATCAGGAAGCAATTTCCTGGTAGGCGGCAAACAGCAGCGAGGTGTCCGGAACGTCAAGGATCCCCGGTTTTCCCACACCGTCAAGGACAACAAAGCGCAGCAGGTCGCCGCGGGACTTCTTGTCCCGCCGCATCCCGTCAAGGAGGCCCTGCCACCGGTCCCGGCGGTAGGTGACCGGAAGCCCCAGGCTCTCAAGGATGCTGCGGTGCCTGTCGGCGTCGGCATCGCTGAGGCGCCCCACGCTGCGTGCCAGCTCGGCAGCGAACATCATGCCAACGGAAACAGCGGCGCCGTGGCGCCACGAATAGCGCTCCACCAGTTCGATGGCGTGCCCCAGGGTGTGCCCGTAGTTGAGGATTTCCCGCAGGCCGGATTCCTTGAGGTCCTCGGAGACCACCTTGGCCTTCACGGCGATGGCCCGCTCGATCAGCTCCCGGAGGACGTCCGACTGCGGATCCACCACAGTGGCCGGGTCCTTTTCCACGAGGTCGAGGATGGCGGGATCGGCGATGAACCCGCACTTGATGACTTCCGCCATGCCGGAAACCATTTCATTCCGGGGCAGCGTGTTGAGGGTGTCCAGGTCCGCCAGGACGGCAGCCGGAGGATGGAAGGCCCCCACCAGGTTCTTGCCCTCGGCCGTGTTGATCCCGGTCTTTCCGCCCACCGATGCGTCCACCATGGCGAGCAGGCTGGTGGGCATGTGGATGACCTTGACACCGCGCAGCCACGTGGCCGCGACGAAGCCGGCAACATCCGTGACCGCGCCTCCCCCAACGGCGACGATGGCGTCGGACCGGGTGAAATCGTTCTGCCCCAGGACCTGCCAGCAAAAGGCAGCCACCTGGATGTGTTTGCCCTCCTCGGCGTCCGGGATTTCAGCCGTCAGGGAGGTGAACCCTGCGGCGGCCAGCTCGTCGCGGACAGTATCGCCCGTAAGCCGCAGGGCGCGGGGATGGATGACCAGCACACGCCGCACCCGCTCCCCCAGCAGGCCCGGAAGGTCACCCAGCAGTCCCCGCCCAACGACGACGTCGTAGTTCTCGGCGGCGGAACTGCCCGTGACACTGATGACTGTGGATTCGGTGTTCACTTTTCAACTTCCTGTTTGGCAGCTGCGTAGTCCCGCAGTGCTGCTTCGAGCCGGGCGCCGAGCTCGGAAACCGAGCCGTGGCGCACGTCCAGGGTGATGTCTGCCAGCCGCTCATAAACCGGCCTGCGGGTGGCGAACATGGCCGTCCAGCGGCCCATGGCGTCCCCGGCCAGCAGCGGGCGCCCTGAGTTCCGGGCGATGCGGCCGGCGACTGTTTGTGCGTCACATTCGAGGTAGACCACGGTGCAGCGGCTGATCAGCTGCTGCGTACCGGAGTCCAGCACGGCGCCGCCGCCGAGGGAAATAACGGCGACCGTCCGGTCCGCCGCTTCGATGACGTCGGCTACCGTCCGTGCCTCGATCTCACGGAAGGCGTGTTCACCGCGCCCGGCAAAGATATCCGAAATGGATCCGTGCCCGGCCACGATCACGGCGTCGGTGTCCACGAAAGGCACGCCGAGCTGGTGGGCAAGCTGCTGCCCGATGGCCGACTTGCCGACGGCCATGGGCCCGATCAGGACAATGGGCCGCCCGGCAGGTCCGGTTTTGCTGCTGTGGGGCACTTACTGGCCGATCGAGTCCAGGGACGCCGGAATGTTGTCCAGGTAGCCCTTGATATTGCGCGCGGTCTCCGCCACGGAGTCACCGCCGAACTTTTCGGTGACGGCCTCGGCCAGGACCAGCGCAACCATCGCCTCTGCCACCACACCGGCGGCCGGAACAGCACAGACGTCCGACCGCTGGTGGTGTGCCTTGGCAGGCTCCCCCGTGCTGACGTCGATGGTCTTGAGGGCGCGCGGCACCGTGGCAATGGGCTTCATGGCGGCCCGGACGCGCAGGACGTCTCCGATGCTCATGCCGCCTTCGATTCCGCCGGCACGGTTGCTGGTCCGGACGATGCGGCCGTTTGCATCCCGCACGATTTCGTCGTGGGCGGCCGAACCGCGGCGCGCGGCCGTCAGGAAGCCGTCGCCGACTTCCACGCCCTTGATGGCCTGGATGCCCATCAGGGCGGCGGCAAGGCGGGAATCAAGCCGCCGGTCCCAGTGCACGTAGCTGCCCAGTCCCGGCGGTAGGCCATAGGCGAGGACCTCCACCACACCGCCCAGGGTTTCGCCTTCCTTGTGGGCGGCGTCCACCTCGGCCACCATGGCGTCGGAGGTCTCGCGGTCGAAGCAGCGGAGCGGGTCGGCGTCGAGCGCAATGACGTCCGCCGGTACCGGAAGCGGACGCCCCTCCGGGACCGTGACGCTGGCGATGCTGACTGTGTGGCTGACCAACTCGATGCCCAGGTGCTTCAGGAACTGGGCCGCAACGGTGCCCATGGCTACCCGGGTTGCGGTCTCGCGGGCGCTTGCCCGTTCCAGGACAGGGCGTGCCTCGGCGAAGCCGTACTTCTGCATTCCGGTGAAATCGGCGTGGCCGGGCCGGGGGCGGGTCAACGGGGCGTTGCGCGCCTGGTCCGCCAGCAGCTCCGGGTCCACGGGGTCCGCGGACATGATCTGTTCCCACTTGGGCCACTCCGTGTTGCCCACCTGGATGGCCACCGGGCCACCCTGCGTGAGCCCGTGGCGGACACCGCCGAGGATGGTCACCACGTCCTGCTCAAACTTCATGCGTGCGCCGCGGCCGTAACCCAGGCGGCGGCGGGCCAGTGAATCAGCGATGTGCCCGCTGGTGATCTCCACACCGGCGGGGACGCCCTCAATAATTCCCATCAGGGCCGGACCATGGGATTCACCGGCAGTCAACCAACGCAACATATATTCCATCCTGCCACGTATGGCGGTCACAACGCCCGTCGGGGAAGGCCGACTGCGTCACACATCACATCTATGACAGATGCGTTAACTTCCTTCTCCAGGCGGCTGAACAGGCGCACCTGTTCCACCGCCTGGTACAGGAGCATTTCGAGGCCGGGAACCACGGTTCCGCCGCCCGCCTGCCACACGGAGGCGATGAGGCTGGGCCACGGATCGTACGCAACGTCCAGCAAAACGCCGGGCATGGCCGTCTTCAGGGCGGCCATTTCAGCGGCAATTCCGTCCGCCGCACGCGGCGGGAGGGTGGAAATCACGACGTCGGCGCCCGCGGCGGGGCGGGCAGCGTCGGCAAGGCTTCGGATCACCAGGTCCACGTCCAGGCTCTCAGCTGCCGCGCAGACCTCTGCGGTCCGGGACGTGTCCCGGACGAAGACCTCGGCCCGGGCGGCGCCCAGCTCCTTGAGCGCCGCGACAGCTGATGCCGCAGTCCCGCCCCCGCCAAGCACAACAGCCGACGGCGCAATCCCTGTGCCTGCGTGCCGCAGGGCATTCACGATCCCGGCCACATCCGTGTTGGAGCCGATGGCCCGGGTGCCGTTGCCGTGCTCCTCGAAGGACACGGTATTCACCACGCCCAGGATCCCGGCGACGCCCCGGACCTCGTCAACCTGCCCCAGCATCGCTGTCTTCAGGGGCATCGTGACGGACAGCCCGCGCCAGCCCGGCTGGTCGCGGATCTGCCGCATCAGCCCCGGAAGCAGCTGCTCCGTGACGTCGATTGCCGTGTAGCTGATGCCGATGCCCAGCCTGCCGTAGGCAGCCAGATGCAGTGCGGGCGACTTCGAGTGGCTGATCGGGTGGCCCAGGACGGCTGCCCGAAGGCTCATGTGCAGCGTCCGGCGTTCGCCGCGCACCAGGCGTTGTACTGGTCGACGTAGCCGTTGTGCTCGGCCAGCGTCTTGGAGAACTTGGTCTCCTTGGTGTCCAGGTTGATGGTGACCCAGTACAGGTAGTCATTGGTCTTGGGCCTGGCGGCAGCATCAATGGCCGTCTTTCCCGGGGAACCGATGGGTCCCGGGGGAAGTCCCGGATTCGCGTAGGTGTTGTACGGGTTGGACTTGTCCTGGCGCTGTTCGTCGGTGAAGTTGTAGCTCTTGGTGCCCAGGCCGTAGGTCACTGCCGAGTCCACCTGGAGGAAACCGTTGGTCTGGTCGTTGGGCTTGAGCCGGTTGTAGATGGCTCCCGCCACGTCGCCGTACTCCGCCTGGCCGCCTTCCGCCTGGACGATGCTGGCCACAATGACGGCCTCATACTGCTTGGCCGGGTCCGTGATCCCCTGCGACACAAGCTCGTCGACCGTGATCTTGACCAGGGCCTGGAGGATGTCCTTTGCCGGGGTGCCAAGGGGGAAGCGGTGTTCCCCCGGGGCCAGGTAGCCTTCGAGGTTCTTGGCGTTGGCCGGCAGCCCGAACTGGGCCGGCTGGTTGCTCAGGGCCTGCAGGTCCTGGATGGAAATTCCAGAGCCCTGCGAGATCGCCTGCAGGGACTCGCCCACGCGCAGCCCTGCACTGAGGGCGAAGTAGATGACCTTCGTTTGGTCCTTGCCCAGCAGGACGTTCACGGCGTCGGAATTCTTCATCTCGGACTTGAACGTGTATTCCCCGGGGGAAAGGGTTCCGCCGGACGCGGCGAAGCTCTGCAGGAACGTGTCCGCGTTCGCCACGACGCGTTCGCTTTCCAGCTTGGAAGCCACGGAGCGGGTGCCCTCGCCGTTTTCTACAGTCACCACCACCTCGCCTGTCCCCGGGCCCGGAAAGTCGCCGGGCTTGTCGTTGCCAAGCAGCGGCTTCAGGAACTGCGCGCCGACTGCCACGGCCGTGACGAAGACGGCGAGGGTCAGGAACAGCGCCAGCATCCGACGGCGGCGGCGCACCTTTTTGGACGGCTTGGCCACTACCGCTGCCGCCGAGGAGGCAGGAAGGAATTCGTGATGGTGCGCGGCGTCGTCGTGCCCCTCCGCATAATGGGCGTCACCGTAGTGCTCCTGGTCATAGTGGCCATCGTGGTAGTGCTCTCCGTGGGGTGCTGCAGCATAGTCAGCCCCATCCGCGTAGTGCGGCTCCTCGTAGTGCGTTCCCGCCGCGTTCTGGTGCGTGCCGAGGGCGGACGCCCCCGAGAAAGCCGGCGCGTCGTGGGCGTGAAGCCCATCATGCGGGGCGGCTTCGTCGTGGCCGGCGTCTGCATGGGTCTGCTCCTGCTGCCGCGCGTCTTCCTGGGGAATGTCCTGGATGGACGGCGGGGTGAGGGGTGCGGCAGGAACGGGCTGTTCAACCGGTGTTTCCTGCGGTGCTGTGTCTTCGCGCAATGCTTCGTCCTGGTGCAGGGGGTGCGGCTCATGGGCCACGGGAGGTTCCGCAGGCTGGGGCGGGATGTCGTGGCCGGTCTCGTAGGCCTGCTCGGGAACCGCGTCCTGGCCACCGGTGTTGGAGGTCTTTTCCCGTGCCCGGAGCTCTTTGCGGGTCAGCGGTCTTGCTGCTCCGGCGTCCAGGGGGCTGGAAGCGTCGTCAATGTTGGCAGGGCTCACTGTTGCCTTCCATTATCTGAAGATCGGGCCGTATCGCCGGGGGCGGCGCGCACAGGGTCATCCTGCCCGCTGCCTCCCAGGTCCACGGAAGGGGGCGGCGTCACGCGTGAGCCGACGTCCGCTCCCCTGGCTTTCTGCATGTCGATGGCGTGCTGAAGGATACCTGCCGCCGCGACCTGATCAACTACTTTACGGTGATTCCGGCTGCTCATGCCAGCTTCATGCAGGTTGCGGTGCGCGGTCACGCTGCTCAACCGTTCGTCCACGAGGTTCACCGGCACCGCCAATGCACGGGCTGCAAGCTCGCCGGCCAGCAGCTGGGCGTAGTCCACGGCCATCTTGGCTGACGCCCGTTCCTCACCCTTCAGGGTGCGGGGCAACCCGACAATCACCTGTACGGCGCCCAGCTCCTCGACCAGGTTCGCGATGACCCGCACGTCGGAGTTTTTCTTGGCGTTGCGGTCCAGTGTCTTGTAGGGCGTTGCCAGGATCGAGTCGCGGTCGCAGATGGCAACCCCCACCCGGACAGTGCCGACGTCCACCCCCAGTTTGATGCCCTGGGGGTAGGCGCCGGCAGTTGCAGGACTGGTCATTGGAGGGTTAGCGCCGCGTAATGGCGTCAACGACTGCGGCAAGGGCCTGGCCCACCTTGCCGGCGTCGGTTCCGCCGCCCTGTGCGACGTCGTCCTTGCCGCCGCCGCCGCCGCCGAGGATACCCGCGGCAAGCCGGACCAGCGCACCCGCCTTGACCCCGGCTTCCCTGGCGGCTTCGTTGGTGGCCACCAGGATCATGGGGCGGTCGTTCGCGACGCCGGCAACTGCCACAGTTGCCGCTGCCGAGCCGAGGCGGTTGCGCAGGTCCAGGGCAAGGCCGCGAAGATCGTCAGCACCGCTGACCTGGCCGGCGTCGTGCGCGATGACGCTCACGCCGGCGGCGTCCTTGGCGCTGCCCGCCAGCTGGGCGGCCGAGGCCGCCAGCTGCTCCTTGCGGAGGCGGTCCAGCTCCTTCTCGGTGGCCTTGAGCTTGGCGAGGGTGGCGGAAATCCGGTCGGCCAGCTGGCCGGAGGGCACTTTGAGGAGCTCGGTCAGCTCTGTGACCAGGGCGCGTTCGGCTGCAAGGTGGCGGAACGCATCCATGCCGACGAACGCCTCCACGCGGCGGTTTCCGGATCCCACGGACTGCTCGCCCAGCAGGGAAAGGCTGCCGATCAGGGAGGTGTTGGGCACGTGGGTGCCGCCGCACAGCTCGCGGGACCACGCGCCGTCGATCTCCACGACCCGGACTTCGCTGCCATAGTTCTCGCCGAAGAGGGCCATGGCGCCGAGTGCCTTGGCCTCCGCCAGGCCCATGACCTTGGTCTCCACGCGGAAGTTGTTGCGGATGGCCAGGTTGGAGACCTCCTCGATCTCGGACCGGGTGGCCGTGCTCAGCCCTTCGCCCCAGGCGAAGTCGAAGCGCAGGTAGCCGGCCTTGTTGAAGGAACCGCGCTGGGTGGCTTCGGGGCCGAGGATCTGGTGGAGTGCGGCGTGCACGATGTGCGTGCCGGTGTGCGCCTGCTCGGCGGCGTGCCGGCGTTCACGGTCGACGGCGGCGCGGACCAGCGAGTCCGACCCGATTTCGCCTTCGCGGACGATCGCCTTGTGCACGCTCAGGCCCTTCAGGGGCCGCTGGACGTCAAGGACCTCGACGACGAAGCCGTCACCGGTGATGAGGCCGGTGTCTGCGGCCTGGCCGCCTGCTTCGGCGTAGAACGGGGTTTCGGAAAGAACCAGTTCGATTTCTTCGCCGGTGGAGGCCTGCTGGACCGGGCGGCCGCCCGTGAGGATGCCGCGGACGCGGGACTCGCCGTCGAGCTCGGTGTAGCCGGTGAAGACGGTCTCGCCCTGGGCCAGGATGTCCTGGAACGCGCTGAGGTCGGCGTGGCCGCCCTTCTTGCCCTTGGCATCCGCCTGGGCGCGCTGGCGCTGTTCCTGCATGAGGCTGCGGAAGGCTGCCTCATCCACCTTGAGCCCGGCTTCTTCAGCCATTTCCAGGGTCAGGTCGATGGGGAACCCGTAGGTGTCGTGCAAGGTAAAGGCATCCTCGCCGGACAGCGGCCTGTTGGCGGCCTTGGACACCTTGACGGCGTCCTCGAGCCGGGCGGTGCCGGACGCGATGGTGCGCAGGAAGGCCTTCTCCTCCGCGTAGGCAATGCGGCTGATCCGGGCAAAGTCGGTCTCGACGACCGGGTAGACGCCCTTCATGGCGTCGCGCGAGGCCGGAAGGAGCTCGGGCAGGCAGGCCTGTTCGACGCCGAGCAGGCGCATGGAGCGGACGGCACGGCGGATAAGCCGGCGCAGGACGTAGCCGCGCCCCTCGTTGGAGGGGGTCACGCCGTCGGAAATGAGCATCAGCGCCGAGCGGATGTGGTCGGCCACCACGCGCATGCGCACGTCATCGGTGTGGTGCGGGTCGTCGTCGGACTCCGCGGACGTGTACTCCCTGCCGGAAAGTTCGGCGGCCTTGTCGATGACGGGGCGGACCTGGTCGGTCTCGTACATGTTCTCGACGCCCTGCAGGATCATGGCCAGGCGCTCCATGCCGAGGCCGGTGTCGATGTTGCGCTTCGGCAGCTCGCCCAGGACATCAAAGTCTTCCTTTGAGCGGACGTTGTCGATCTGGTACTGCATGAACACGAGGTTCCAGATCTCGATGTAGCGGGTTTCGTCCGCCAGCGGACCGCCCTCGACGCCGTAGGCGGGGCCGCGGTCGTAGTAGATTTCGGAGCAGGGACCCGCCGGGCCGGGCTGCCCGGTGTGCCAGTAGTTGTCCGCCTTGCCCATCTTCTGGATGCGCCCGGCAGGGACTCCGGTGTTCTTGAGCCACAGTTCCTTGGCTTCGTCGTCCTCTTCGTAGACGGTCACCCAGAGACGTTCCGGGTCAAGCCCGTAGCCGCCGTCGTCAACGCCCTTGGTCAGCAGTTCCCAGGCGAACTTGATGGCGTCTTCCTTGAAGTAGTCGCCGAAGGAGAAGTTGCCGCACATCTGGAAGAAAGTCCCGTGGCGCGCGGTCTTGCCCACTTCTTCGATGTCGCCGGTGCGGATGCATTTCTGCACGCTGACGGCACGGGAGTAGGGTGCTTCCTCCCTGGCCGTCAGGTAGGGAATGAACGGCACCATGCCGGCAACCGTGAACAGCAGGGAGGGGTCGCTGGAAACCAACGATGCGGAGGGAACCGCGGTGTGGCCCTTGCTGACAAAAAAGTCCACCCAGCGCTTTGTGATCTCCTGCGACTTCATGAGCTGTTACGTACCCTTCTTGCTCCGCGCACTGTCCGGCGCGGAGGTTCTTTCGCGTGGCGGTCTCCGTAGGTATACGGTTCCCGCCGGTGTAGTTATAACGTGTGGTGCCGCCGCATCGTGCGGCTGCAGGTGCAGGCGGGCATGGCACCGGCCTGCGGAATGTGGTCAGCGGCGGACCAGGTCTTCCGATTCGACGCCGAGGGCGGCCCGGAGATCGGTCTCCCGCTCACGCATCCCGGCGCGCACGGCGTCGGCAAAGTCGTAGACGCCGTCCGCGAGCCGGTTCACCGCGCGGTTGAGGCCCTCCGGGCCAAGCGTGGACTGCATGCTGGCCTGTGCTTCGGTCACCTTGCGGAAAGCGATCACTCCGATCGCAACGCCGATTCCCATCCAGACAAGTCGTTTCATTTTAGGTTCTCCGGAGTTCAGCGGCTGCGGCGGCCGGCAGCGGGTTTCTTGCGGTTGGCCAACGCCGTGCGGACACCGTAGCTGAAGGCCGCCACCTTGATGAGCGGCGAGCCAACAGTGGCGGCCACAAGTGAGGACAGCGCCGACAGGTTGGCCGAGGCGTCGGAAACGTTGGACGAGATGCCGTCCACTTTCTTCAGCTGCTGGTTGGTGGTGGAGACGGTTGCCGTGACTTCGTCCATCAGGGGCGTGGCGCCGTCGCTCAGGGACCGAATGGAGGTACGCACCTCGTCCAGGACCCGGCCCAGCTTAAGGATGGGCACGGCCAGCAGCAGCACCAGGAGTGCGAACACCCCGGCAGCGATCAGGCCGGCAATATCGCCACCAGACATAGACGTTTCAACTCCTCGAAATTCTGTGGTTCGTGTCATCGGCGGATGCGTCAGGAAACGCATTTCCGCAGATGTCCCCCAAGTACCTTACATACAAAGAAGCCCGCGGCGCTTGCCACGGGCTTCTTTGGATACGCTGCTGGAATTTAGCGTGCGTAGAATTCGACGACGAGCTGCTCTTCGCAGGTCACGGGGACCTCGGAGCGCTTGGGGCGGCGGACCAGGCGTGCCTGCAGGGCCTCCAGCTTGACGTCCAGGTAGGCCGGAACGGCGGGCAGGACGTCGCGGTGGGCACCGGCTGCTGCAACCTGGAGCGGGACCATGGTCTCGCTGCGGCTGTGGACGTGGACCAGCTGGCCCTCGCCAACGCGGAACGACGGACGGTCAACGCGGACGCCGTCAACCATGATGTGGCGGTGCACAACCAGCTGGCGTGCCTGGGCAATGGTGCGGGCGAAGCCGGCACGGAGGACCAGGGCGTCGAGGCGCATTTCGAGCAGTTCGATGAGGTTTTCACCGGTCAGGCCCTTGGTGCGGCGGGCCTCTTCGAAGGCACGGGTCATCTGTGCTTCGCGGATGCCGTACTGGGCGCGCAGGCGCTGCTTTTCGCGCAGGCGTACGGCGTAGTCGGAGTCCTGCTTCTTGCGGGCACGGCCATGCTCACCGGGGCCGTACGGGCGGCGCTCCATGTACTTGGCGGCCTTGGGGGTCAGAGCGATGCCGAGGGACCGCGAGAGGCGGGCCTGACGGCGAGCACGAGTGTTGTTAGCCACTTGTGTCCTTCCAATATCTGCGGTGTGTCAGTGTTACTGGCCTCCAGAAGGGAGAGCATCGGCCAACCGCTGCCTTTTGCTACTGGGCACAGGGCATAACCTTCTCAACATAACACTGGGGAGATTGTGCGCCGGGCCTTGCCAGACAAACATCTATCCTACCACGGCGGCTACTTGCCCCGGACGATCTTCCGCAGCCGCTCCAGCCGCACCGCGATGTCACGTTCCGCGCCGTTGGCCGTGGGCTGGTAGTAGTCCCTCCCCACGAGGTCGTCCGGCGGGTACTGCTGGGTGGCCACACCATGCGGGGCATCGTGGGCGTACTTGTACCCCAGCCCGTGGCCCAGCTGCTTGGAACCCGGATAGTGCGAGTCCCGAAGGTGCGCGGGAATTCCGTTCCCCAGGCCTGCCCGGACGTCGGCGATGGCCCTGTTGATACCCATGTAGGCGGCGTTGGACTTTGGCGCGGTGGCCAGGTGCACCACCGCCTCGGCGAGGATGATGCGGCCCTCCGGCATCCCGATCAGCTGCACGGCCTGGGCTGCTGCCACTGCCGTCTGCAGCGCGGTGGGATCGGCCATCCCCACATCCTCCGCCGCCGAGATCACGATCCTTCGCGCCACGAAGCGCGGGTCCTCCCCAGCTTCCAGCATCCGCGCCAGGTAGTGGAGGGCGGCGTCCACATCGGAGCCCCGGATGGATTTGATGAAGGCGCTGGCAACGTCATAGTGCTGGTCACCCGCCCGGTCGTAGCGGACGGCGGCAACGTCGAGGGCGCGCTCAGTGTGCTTCAGCATCACTTCCACGGGGCCTTCGGCGGCGTCGTCCGCGTCACCGAAAGCCACACCGGCCGCCGCTTCCAGGGCAGTCAGGGCCCGCCGGGCATCACCTCCGGAGAGCCGCACAAGGTGTGCCAACGCCTCGTCGTCGAGCTCAACCTTGCCGCCCAGCCCGCGCGTGTCCGCCACCGCCCTCTTCAGCAGCCCCTCGATATCCGAGTCGGTCAGTGGCTTGAGGGTCAGCAGCAGTGAACGGGACAAGAGCGGCGAGACCACGGAAAACGAGGGGTTCTCCGTGGTGGCCGCCACCAGCACCACCCACCGGTTCTCGACGCCGGGCAGCAGGGCGTCCTGCTGGGCTTTGTTGAAGCGGTGGATCTCGTCAAGGAACAGGACGGTAGTGGTTTTGTACAGGTCCCTCGCGGTGAGGGCGTCGTCCATTACCCGCCGGACGTCCTTGACGCCGGCAGTGATGGCGGACAGCTCCACGAACTTCCGGCCGGGTCCCCTGGCAATCACGTGCGCCAGGGTGGTCTTGCCGGTTCCGGGAGGGCCCCACAGGATCAGCGAACTGGGCCCCGCCGGTCCGGCGGCATCCGCGCCTGCCGCGAGTTGCCGCAGCGGCGAACCCTGCCCCAGGAGGTGCTGCTGGCCCACCACTTCATCGAGGGTGCGGGGCCGCATCCGCACGGCCAGGGGGCTCCGCGGCTGGGCGCTTCCGCCTTGCTTGGTGCTGGCGGAGGCGACGGGACCGGCCTCGTCGCCGTCGTCGTCGTTGCCGGGACCATGCCCGAAGAGATCTTCCACATAGATAGGCTACTTCCAGTTCACCTCCCGGTTCCGCCGGGAGCCATGCCAGCCAGCGAAGGGTCGCCGCATATGTCCGTGCATGCCACTGGCGCAGCCAGGCCGCCGTCCGTGCGGACCGCTTTTGTATCCGGCGCCCGGCTGGCCGGATGGGCAGGGCGGTTTGGTGCGGCGCACGGCGGGTACTGGCTGGAGGATGGCGACGACGGACTGCGGCTGATTGCCGCAGACGGCGCCGAAGCGTTGCTGCAGCCGCCGTGGCCGGTTGACGGCCGGCCCGGCCGTGGGACGGATGCCCTTGAGCGGCTCGCCTCCCTCGCATCACAGCCGCGCAGGCTTGGCCTCCTGCTGGTCCGCCGTGGAGGATACGGCGTGGCCGTGGTGGGTGAGGGCGCGGTCCTGGCCTCCAAGGTGGGCTCCACCTATGTGCAGTCCCGGTCCGCAGCGGGCGGCCAGTCGCAGCAGCGGTTCGCACGCCGGCGGGGCAACCAGGCGGATGCTCTCGTTGGTGTTGTGGCAGAGCATGCCGGCCGGGTGTTCAGCAGCGCGTCCTTTGAATACGTGGTTCCCGGGGGCGACAGGGTCCTGTCCGGCCTTGTCCTTGAGCATCCGTCCCTGAGGGGCTATGCCGCCTTGCCCCGGCTCGCGTACCTCGATGTCCCGGATCCGAAGGCCGCTGTGCTGAAGAAGGCGGCAGCGGACGCGTGCGCGGTCCGGATCCAGGTAACAGACCCTTCCTGAGTTCAGCAGCCGCTAAGTGCGCGCCGTGGCCGCTGCTGGCGATAGATGTACCGGCCCGACTCCGTAAATCCTGCCTGGCTGTACAACTGCCGGGCAGCATGGTTCGCGGCTGTGACCAGCAGCCAGGAACTGTCCACTCCGCGCGCGCCTCCTTCGGCGAGAAGCGCCTGGAGCACCGTCGCCGCATAGCCGCGTCGGCGTGCCGATGGGGACGTGGCCATGCAGTAGATTCCTCCGGTTCCATGCACCATAGCGAGGCGGCCGACGGCGGCGGGGACGCCGTCGTCGTCCCTCGCAAGGGCATACAGCGAAGGGCACCCGGCCAGGATGCCGCGCGCCGTTTCCCGCTCCGCCTCTCCGCCGCGGCCGTCCACGCTCCACCAGAGATCCAGCCATTCCGCGTCCGGCCCGTCGAGAACCTCCACGCCCGCACCCGCGGCGCCCCTGAAGCCGTTCCCCGAAGGCCGGGACATGATCAGCGTCTCGGACTGCCGGGTGAAGCCCTGCGCGTCCAGGACCTGGTTCAGCCCGGTATTGGCGGGGGAATCCGTCACCTGGAAGATGAGCGGCAAACGCCGCTCCCGGTACCACTGCATCGCCTCGCGCAATGCGTCCACAGGATCCTCCGCGGCGTCCCGGGGCCACACCGAATTTGCCCGCTGGGTAACCCCGGCAGCGGCACGGAGCACCCACTCCCCCGTGTCCCGGCGCTCAAGGGCAGGCCAGGCAGCATCCATGAGCACGTCGTAGGCGGGGGCCTGCCGGCCCGGGAAGATGAGGACCACTAGGGGCTTCCTGTCTGCGGATAAGCCTGGAGGCCCTCCCTGCGGGAGAGCCTCCGGGCCAAACGGGGTAACGCCCTACTTGCCTTCTGCAGGCTTGGCTTCCGGTTTGAAGTCCACGCCGGCTTCCTTGCGCTGCTGGGGCGTGATCGGCGCGGGGGCCGCGGTCAGCGGGTCATAGCCGTTGCCGGTCTTGGGGAAGGCGATGACGTCGCGGATGGACTCAACCCCTGCAAGCAGTGCCACCACGCGGTCCCAGCCAAAGGCGATGCCGCCGTGCGGAGGGGCACCGTATTTGAAGCCCTCCAGCAGGAAACCGAACTTGGTCTGGGCATCTTCCCGGTCGAGGCCCATCAGTTCGAACACCCGCTCCTGGACATCGCGCTCGTGGATACGGATGGAACCGCCGCCGATTTCGTTGCCGTTGCAGACGATGTCATAGGCGTAGGACAGCGCTGATTCCGGGTCCTTGTCAAAGGTCTCCAGGAACTCCGGCTTGGGCGAGGTGAAGGCGTGGTGCACGGCGGTCCACTTGCCGGCCCCCACGGCCACGTCACCAGAAGCGACGGCCGCGGCGGCAGGCTCGAACATGGGCGCGTCAACCACCCAGCAGAAGGCCCAGGCGCTGGGGTCGATCAGGCCGGTGCGGTGGCCGATTTCCACCCGGGCAGCACCGAGCAGTGCCCGTGCCGCAGGCTTCTCCCCGGCTGCGAAGAAGATGCAGTCACCGGGCTTGGCGCCAACGGCATCCGCCAGGCCTGCGCGCTCCGTGTCGGTCAGGTTCTTGGCCACCGGTCCGGCGAGCTCGCCGTCTTCCTTGAACAGGACGTAGGCAAGGCCCTTGTGGCCGCGCTGCTTGGCGAATTCCTGCCAGCCGTCCAAGGTGCGGCGCGGCTGGGAAGCACCGCCCGGCATCACCACGGCGCCGACGTAAGGCGCCTTGAACACGCCAAAGTTGGTGTCCTTGAAGAACCCGGTCAGTTCCGTGAGCTCCACGCCAAAGCGAAGGTCCGGCTTGTCCGAGCCATACCGGGCCATGGCGTCCGCGTAGGTGATCCGCTGGATCGGCGTGGGGATCTCGACGTCGATCAGCTTCCACAGTGCTTTGACGATGTTTTCGCCGAGGGCAATGATGTCGTCCTGGTCCACGAAACTGGCTTCGATGTCCAGCTGGGTGAACTCCGGCTGCCGGTCGGCGCGGAAGTCCTCATCACGGTAGCAGCGGGCAATCTGGTAATACTTCTCAAAGCCGCCCACCTGCAGCAACTGCTTGAACAACTGCGGGGACTGCGGAAGGGCGTACCAGGACCCCGGGGCCAGGCGGGCCGGGACCACGAAGTCGCGGGCGCCTTCAGGCGTTGACCGGGTCAGCGTGGGGGTCTCAACCTCCACGAAGCCGTCCTTGTGCAGCAGTTCGCGCGCCACACGGTTGGCTTCGGAACGCAGCCGGAGGTTGCGGGCGGGGCCAGGCCTGCGCAGGTCCAGGTAGCGGTGCTTCAGGCGTGCTTCCTCGCCCACTTCAACATGCTCGTCGATCTGGAACGGCAGCGGCTCGGAGGTGTTGAGGATGACCACCTTGTCCGCCATGACCTCGATCTCGCCGGTGGCCAGGGCCGGGTTCTCGTTGCCCTCGGGCCGCTTGGAGACGGCGCCGGTGACCTGCAGGACGTACTCGTTGCGCAGGCCGTGGAAGACTTCTTCCTCGCGGACCACAACCTGGGCCACGCCGGAAGCATCGCGCAGGTCCACGAAGGCCACACCACCGTGATCACGACGGCGGCCCACCCAGCCAGCCAGGGTTACGGTTTGTCCAATGTGCTCGGAACGAAGGGATCCGAGGTCATGTGTGCGCAGCACAGCACGCCTTTCTGCGGGGTAACAGCGGGAAGTCGATCGGGAAGTTCAATAGGATCGTTGCGGGAACGATTCCGTTCGAGTTTACCCGCTGCCAAGGGACTGTCACCGCATGAGCGCACACCAGCAACTTCAACGCAGGCTCAGCACGTTGGACGCCACCGCCATAGGGCTCGGCTCCATGCTGGGCGCCGGGGTGTTCGTGGTCTTCGCTCCGGCCGCGGCGCTGGCCGGCCAACTGCTGGCCTTGTCGGTGGTCATCGCCGGGGCCGTGGCCTACTGCAACGCGGTGGCATCCGCGGCCCTGGCCGCGAAGTACCCCACCAGTGGGGGGACGTACGTCTACGGGCGCGAACAGCTCGGTGAGTGGCCGGGGTTCCTGGCCGGCTGGGGTTTTGTTACGGGCAAGACTGCGTCCTGCGCCGCCATGGCGCTGACGTTCGGAAGCTACGCCTGGCCGCAGTACGCCGTGCCGGTGGCCGTGGCTGCGGTTGTTGCCCTGACTGGCGTGAACCTGCTGGGCATCACACGGACGGCGCTGCTCACAAAAATCCTGCTCTGCGTGGTCCTGGCCACCCTCAGCTTCGTGGCTGTTGCCGCTGCGGTGGGGCCACACCCGGCTCCGGGACCGGCCGGACCCGCGGGCATGGCTTCCCCGGGAGGAGTGCTGCCGGCAGCTGGGCTCATGTTCTTCGCCTTTGCCGGCTACGCCCGGATTGCCACCCTCGGCGAGGAGGTCAAGGATCCCGTCCGCGCCATCCCGCGTGCCATCCTTGCCGCCCTCGCGGGTGCCTTTGCCATTTACCTCGTCCTGGCGCTGCTCCTGCTGAACCACCTTCCCGGCGGGCAGCTCGCTTCAACCAGGACGCCGCTGCTCGACGCCGTGCTGCAGTCCGGCCTGGCAGCGGGGGCCCCGGCCGTCCAGGCCGGAGCCGCGGCCGCGTGCCTGGGCGCGCTCCTGGCACTCATCACCGGCGTCGGCCGCACCACCCTGGCCATGGCCAGGGAGCGCGACCTGCCCGGGTTCCTTGCGCGGGTGGGCGGAAGGCACACCGTGCCGTACGCCGCGGAACTCGCAGTTGCCGCCGTCGTGATCCTGCTGCTTGTCACCACGGACGTTATGACGGTGGTGGGCTTCTCCAGCTTCGGCGTACTGATCTACTACGCAGTGGCCAACGCGGCGGCGTACACGTTGCCCGTGCACCCGGGATATGCGCCGAAGTGGCTGAACGCCGCCGGTTTCCTGGCCTGCCTGCTGCTTGCCTTCACCTTGCCGCCGGCCCCGGTTCTCACCATGGCCGGGGTACTGGCAGCCGGCGTGGCGGGGCGGTGGCTGGTGCTCCGGCTGCGGCGCTAAAGAGCTGCGGCAGGCTCCGTCACCGTCGACACCTGGACGGCCAGGTCTTCCGACGGCGGCATCCAGGTTTCCGGGGCGGCCACCACCTGTTCACCGGTGCGGATGTCCTTGACCTGGTGCGTTCCGTCGTCGTCCGTGAACCACACAAAGGGAATGCCGCGCCGGTCGGCGAACTTGATCTGCTTGCCGAACTTCTCCGCTTTGGCTGCCACTTCAGTAGGGATGCCCCGGCTGCGCAGCTGGGCGGCCACGTCCTGGGCGGCATCCCAGCTTTCATCATGCGTGAGGGCCACCAGCACCGCGGTGGGAACCGAACGCGACGCCCTTGCCAGGTCCTGGCTCAGAATGCGGGACACCAGGCGGGTGACTCCGATCGAAAGCCCCACGCCCGGGAACTTCCGGTTCCCCTTCGAGGCCAGGGCGTCATACCGGCCGCCGGAGCAAATCGAGCCGAGCTGTTCATGTCCCACCAGGACGGTTTCCACAACGGTTCCCGTGTAGTAGTCCAGGCCGCGGGCGATGCTCAGATCCGCCACCACCTTGCCGGGGGCACGCTGCACTGCAGCCTCGATCACCTGCTCGAGTTCACTCAGGCCTTCGTCGAGGAGTTCATCGCTGACGCCCAGCGCCTGGACCTGTGCCACAAACGAGGTGTCCTCGGTGCGGATTCCAGCCAACTGCAGGGCCTTCCGGGCCTGCTCGTCGGTGGCACCCAGTTCAGTCTTCAGCAGTTCAGCCACCTTCGCGGCGCCGATCTTTTCGAGTTTGTCGATGCTCCGCAGCACCCCTGCGGTGTCATCCAGGCCGATTCCGCGGTAGAAGCCCTCGGCGAGCTTCCTGTTGTTGATGCGCAGGCGGAAGTCAGGGATGGGGAGGGCGCTGAGGGCCTCAGCGATCACCAGGGCGATCTCGACGTCGTAACGGAACGGCAGGTCGCCGTCGCCCACCACGTCAATGTCCGCCTGGGTGAACTCGCGGGCGCGGCCTTCCTGTGGGCGCTCGCCGCGCCATACCTTCTGGATCTGGTACCGCCGGAAGGGAAAGGCAAGGTAGCCGGCGTTTTCGACGACGTAGCGGGCAAAAGGAACAGTGAGGTCGAAATGCAGGGCAAGGGCATGCGGATCGGCCTTGCCCTCTTTAACGGGGTTGGCGCTTTCATCGTCCTGCAGCCGGCTGAGCCCGTAGACTTCCTTGTCGATTTCACCCTTGCGCAGCAGCTGGCCCACCGTCTCCACAGCGCGGGTCTCAATGGAGGAGAACCCGTGCAGTTCAAAAACGCGGCGGAGCGTATCCAGCACATGGAGCTCCACCAGCCGCTCCTCGGGAAGCCACTCGGGGAATCCGGACAGGGAGGCGGTGCGTGCCATGGTGGAGTTTCTCCTCTTGGTGAACGGCTGCCGGGACCTGCGTGGCAATCGGCCCGAAACGGGCTTGCGACGACAGCAGTCCAGCCAGTCATGCATAAACTATGTGCGGCAGTCAGTTTATGCGTCATCCGCCGCCATCTCTAATGCAGCGGAGCGGCAGGGCTCGGCCGCCAAACAACTGCTGACCGGGCCCCAAGCCGGGCCTGCAGCAGCCCGACAATAAGGAGGACCCTTGGCGGCCAATTCACGCAGTGCCCGCGAAACCAAACGGCGCATTCAGCAGATGGAAGCCAAGCGTGCCCTGCGGCGGGACCAGGAGGGCCGGCGCAAGCGTGACAACCTGGTCGCCGCCGGTGCCGGAGCGACCGCAGTGGTCCTCGCCGTCGTGCTCCAACTCACTGTCTTTGCCGGCAACCCGACCGAGGAGGAATTCGCCGCGGCGCAAGCGGACCTGGCCAGCCCGCCGGCCACCGCCAGCCCCTCGGCGACGCCGTCTGCGCAGGCAACGAATGGTCCCCACATTCCTGCGGCCGGCACCGCCGCAGGCAAGACGTTCACCGGCGAACTCGTGCTTAACGGCAGCCCGCTGGGTGTGGAACTGGACGGAACCAGCGCGCCGCAGGCCGCCGCCGTCTTCAAGTCCCTCAGCGACGAGGGCTACTACAACGGAAAGAACTGCCACCGGCTGACCACCGGCGAGGCCTTCGGCGTCCTCCAGTGCGGCTCGCCCACCGGCGACGGGCAGGGCGACCCGAATTACACGTGGGGGCCGCTCGAGAACACGCCGGCGGACAACACCTATCCGGCAGGAACCATCGCCGTCGCCCGGACGGGCAACAACGCCTATGGAAACGGCACCCAGTTCTTCATCGTCTACAAGGACACCGTGATTCCGGCCGACAGCGCAGGGGGCTACACGGTCGTGGGGAAGGTGACATCCGGGCTGGATGTAGTGTCCAGCGTGGCTGCTGCCGGGATCACCCCAGGCAGCAGCGTCACAGACGGCGCGCCCGTTGAACCAGTCACGATAGACTCGTTTTCTCTGAAGTAGGAAGCCCGGCCGGAGCGGCCGCGGTGCAGTACGTGAGTATTTCCCTCCAAGCGAAAGACTTTTAGCGGTGACAGACAGTCAGAAATCCGACGAAACAGCAACAGACCTGACCGAAGCGGCGGCCCCCGGGGCTTCCGGTGAGGCCCCTGAAGCGGCCGGCACCCCCGCTGCGGATGCAAGCGATACCGGGGCTGCTGCAGAAGAACCAGCCGCCGGCCAGGCTCCGGCGGGCGAAACGCCGGCCGAAGCTGCTCCCGCCCCTGCACCTGCGCCTGCCCCCTCGCCCCGGTCAGCAGCGCCGTCTCCGGCCGCTTTCGCTTCCCGTCCCAAGCCTGCCGCCGCGGCCCCGGCTGCAGCCGCGGTACCGGCCGCACCGGCCACCTCCCTGGCGGAGGCCTCAAAGTGGGGCCGGGTTGAAGGGGACGGACACGTCTTCCTGACCATTGACGGCAGCGAGCACGCCGTTGGACAGTACCCCGGCGTAAGCGACGACGAAGCCCTCGCCTACTTCGCCCGGAAATACGACGACGTGGCAGCGCAGATCGTGCTGCTTGAACAGCGCGTCACGTCCAAGGCCCCCAGCACCGATATGCAGAAGACCGTGACGCACCTGCGGGAGCAGCTTGCGGAGCGCAACATGGTGGGCGACCTGCGTTCTGCGGAGGCCCGGCTGGACAAGCTCTCCGAGCAGATCGTTGAGCTGGAGAAAGCAGAGAAGGCCGAGCACGACGCCGTCCGCGCGTCTGAGCTCGCGGCCCGCGAGGCGATCGTTGCGGAGGCCGAGCAGATCTCCGGCCAGGATCCGGCACAGACGCAGTGGAAGACCTCCAGCGCCAGGATGAACGAACTTTTTGAGACCTGGAAGGCAGCCCAGAAGAGCGGCATTCGCCTGGGCCGCAGCAACGAGGACGCATTGTGGAAGAGGTTCCGCGCCGCCCGCACGGTTTTCGACCGGCACCGCCGCGCCTACTTCTCCCAGCTGGACAGCAACAATTCCGCTGCCAAGTCGGCCAAGGAAAAGCTGATCGCTGAAGCCGAAGCGCTGTCCAGCTCCACCGACTGGGGTTTCGCCGCCGGCGAGTACCGTCGGCTGATGGATCAGTGGAAGGCATCGCCACGCGCCAGCCGTAAGGACGACGACGCGCTGTGGGCCCGTTTCCGCGCGGCGCAGGATGTATTCTTCACGAACCGCCAGGCCGCCAACGATGAAATCGACCAGGAATACGCCGCCAACCTCACCGTCAAGGAAGCGCTCCTGGCAGAGGCCAACGCCATCCTTCCGGTGAAGGACCTTGCGGCGGCCAAGAAGGCACTCCAGTCCGTCCGCGACCGCTGGGAAGAAGCGGGCAAGGTTCCACGCGCCGATATGGGACGCATTGAAGCCGGGCTGCGCAAGGTTGAGGACGCCGTCCGCCACGCCGAGGAAGAACAGTGGCAGCGCTCCAACCCGGAACGGAAGGCCCGCACCAACAGCGCCCTTTCCCAGCTGGAATCGGCGATCGCCGGCCTGCAGGAGGATCTCGCCAAGGCAGAGAAGACCGGCGACCAGCGCAAGATCAAGGCTGCCCAGGAAGCCCTCGAAGCACGCCAGGCCTGGCTGGACCAGATCCAGCGCTCGGCCAGCGAGCTTTCCTGATCCACCCTCGCTGACGCAGCAGGCCCGGTACCGGTTATCCACATAACCGGAACCGGGCCTGTGCCTGTTAACGGCTGCCGGTGCAGGATGGACGAATGGCGATTCCACCGGCCGCTCCGGGCCCCGATCATGCAACTGCGGCGGACGCTTTGGCGCCCCGTTTTCCGGAACTCTATTCCCCGGACATGCCCTTCGCCTGGCCCGAGCTGCAATCCCTCGCGGCGGATGGACTGCTGGACAGGATCCACCACCGCGGCTACACGCTTCCAGGGCTCCCTGCCTCTCCACAACTGCGGGCGCGGGCGGCGGCAGGGGCGGTGCCCGCTTCGGTCCGCCAAAGGGTGGTCGCGGGCCGGATGACGGCCGCTTGGATCTATGGCTGCGCCGGCGAGCCGGACAGGCTGGCGCTCCTTGTGGATGCCAAGCGGAGGGTTTCCAGCCTGCGGACCACCAGGGGGTGCACCCTGCACGAAGTGAGGCTCGGGCCGTTCGATGTTGTCAGCCTCGGCGGCCTGATGGTCTCAAGCCCTATGCGGACCGCCCTGGACATCGCCCTGCACGTGGACGCCGAGCGCGCCTTGCCCACCCTGGCAAGACTGCTGGCGCGTCCGCAGAACGACGTCCGCCTGCGCCTGCTGGTCCTTGCCATAGAAGCCACGCCGCGGGTGCCCCATAAGAAGGCTGCCCTGGAAAAACTCGCTGCCCTAGCTCCGGCGCTTGTTTCCAGTGGTCCGGTAGACGTCGAACACCCCGTCAATCCTGCGGACGGCGCTCAGGACGTGGCTCAAGTACTTGGGGTCGCCCATCTCAAAGGCAAACCTTGAGATGGCCACCCTGTCCGTGGACGTGTGCACACTGGCTGCCAGGATGTTCACGTGGTTCTCGGACAGGACCCGGGTGACGTCGGACAGGAGGGACTTGCGGTCCAGTGCCTCCACCTGGATCTCCACCAGGAAGACGCTGGACTGTGTCGGCGCCCAGTCCACGTCCACAATCCTGTCCGGCTGGTCCTTCAAGTCCGAGATGTTGGTGCAGTCGGTCCTGTGGACTGAGACGCCCGAGCCCCTTGTTACGAAGCCCAGGATGGGATCCGGCGGGACCGGTGTGCAGCAGCGGGCCAGCTTCACCCAGACATCGCCTACGCCGCGGACCACCACGCCCGAATCGGAGAAACGGGCTTTGGTGACCTGGGTTGGGATGCTGACTTCGGCAATGTCGTCGTCGGCGGTTTCATTGCCGCCGAGACTTTCGACCAGCTTCTCCATGACCGACTGCGCGGACGTATGGCCGTCCCCGACGCCGGCGTACAGGCCGGAGATATCAACGTACTTGAATTCCTCCGCCACCGCGGCGAGGGCCTCGTGGGTCATCAGCCGCTGCAGGGGAAGGTTCTGCTTGCGCATTGCACGGGTCAGCAGTTCCTTACCGCGGTCGATGGCTTCTTCGCGGCGCTCCTTGCTGAACCACTGGCGGATCTTGTTCCGTGCCCTGGCGCTCTTGACGAAATGCTGCCAGTCCTGGCTCGGCCCCGCCCCCTCGGCCTTGGAGGTGAAGATCTCAACCCAGTCGCCGTGGTTCAGTTCGCTGTTGAGCGGTACCAGTTTGCCGTTGACCCGGGCACCGATGGTCCGGTGGCCCACCTCGGTGTGCACGGCGTAGGCGAAGTCCACGGGGGTGGAGCCTGCGGGCAAAGCCATGACCTCGCCCTTGGGGGTGAAGACAAAGACCTCGCGGGCGTTGATCTCGAAGCGTAGCGAATCCAGGAACTCACCGGGATCGGAGGTTTCCTGCTGCCAGTCCACCAGGGAACGCAGCCAGCCCATGTCCCCGTCGCGTGGGCTTCCCGGGCCAACGGCCGTGCGGTTGGGCTGGTCCTTGTACTTCCAGTGCGCGGCGACGCCATACTCGGCCCGGCGGTGCATTTCATGCGTGCGGATCTGGATTTCCACCGGTTTGCCGCCAGGCCCGATCACCGTGGTGTGGAGCGACTGGTACATGTTGAACTTGGGCATCGCGATGTAGTCCTTGAACCTGCCGGGCAGCGGGTTCCAACGGGCGTGCATGGTGCCAAGGGCTGCATAACAGTCCCTGACGGAGTCCACCAGCACCCGCACACCCATGAGGTCGTTGATGTCGTCGAAGTCCTTATCGCGGACGATCATCTTCTGGTAGATGGAGTAATAGTGCTTGGGGCGGCCCGTGATGGTGGCCTTGATCTTGGCCGTGCGCAGGTCTTCGGTGATTTGGTCCCGGATGACGCTCAGGCTCTTCTCCCGCTCGGGGGTCCGGTCCCCCACCATGCGGACAATTTCTTCGTACACCTTGGGGTACAGCGCGGCGAAGGAAAGATCCTCCAGTTCCCACTTGATGGTGTTCATGCCCAGCCGGTGCGCAAGCGGGGCAAAAATTTCCAGGGTCTCGCGGGCCTTGCGGGCTGAGGACTCGGCGGACACGAAGCGCCAGGTCCGGGCGTTGTGCAGCCGGTCAGCCAATTTGATCATCAGCACGCGGATGTCCTTGGCCATCGCAACAACCATCTTGCGGACGGTCTCGGACTGTGCTGCCTCGCCGAAGCTGACTTTGTCCAGCTTCGTCACGCCGTCAACCAGCATGGCCACCTCCGGACCGAAGTCCCGCTTGAGGTCGGCCAGCGTGTAGGGGGTGTCCTCCACCGTGTCATGCAGCAGGGCGGCGGCAAGGGTTGTGCCGCTCAGGCCCAGTTCGGCAAGGATGGTGGCCACGGCCACAGGATGGGTGATGTACGGATCGCCACTTTTGCGCTTCTGCCCGCGGTGGCTCTGCTCAGCGACGTCGAACGCCCGCTGGATGAGTTCGAAGTCCTCTTTCGGGTTGTTGGCCCGGACGGTCCTGAGCAGCGGCTCAAGAATGGGAGAGTACGTGGCCGTGCTGCGACCGGTCAGCCGGGCGAGCCTGGAGCGGGTGCGCTCCCTGCGGCCTGGGAATGTGGGACGGGACCCGGAGTTGTCGACCGGAACGAGCGGCCCGGGGCGCGCGGAGGCGGCCACCCCGGTCTGCGTACCGTGGGCGGGACTATTGTCTCCTTGTGCCGTTGGCGCCGACGCCGAACGTTCTTCCAATGACGTACCCCTCACCACCGTTTTAATTACTTCAGTCTATTCCCCGCGGCGGTGAGTTTTATAACCGGACCCTTAAACGCGGACGGGCCGGACACTGCCGGGATTCTGGCGGTGTCCGGCCCGTGCTGAATGCTCAAGCCTGGGCAGGCTCCGCCGCGGCGTGCCGCTCGGCGGTGGCGCGCCTCTGCTCAACGCGCTTTGCCTGCCTGACGAGGTCCGGCTCGTTCTGGCGCAGCCACGCGTACATGGGGGCCGCCACGAAAATGGTGGCCGCCGTGCCGATGAGGATTCCGACGAACAGCGCCAAGGAAAGGTCGCGCAAGGTACCGGCGCCCAGCAGTCCGGCACCAATGAAGAGGATGGCCCCCACCGGCAGGATCGCCACCATCATGGTGTTGATGGAGCGGACCAGGGTCTGGTTGACGGCGAGGTTGACCTCTTCGGCGAACGTCCGGCGGGTGGAGGCATCCAGGTCCGCGGTGTTCTCGCGGATCTTGTCGAACACCACCACAGTGTCGTAGAGGGAGTAGCTGAGGACGGTCAGGAAGCCGATGATGGCCGAGGGTGTGACCTCGAAGTCGCTGAGGGCATAGACACCGGCGGTGATGAACATCGTCACTGCCATGCCCGCTATTGCCGAGAGCGACATCTTCCACGTGCGGAAGTACAGGGCCATCAGCACGGCGGCGAGGAGCACGAAGACCACCAGGCCAATGAGTGCCTGCTTGGTGACATCGGCGCCCCAGGTGGGACCGACGAACGTGGAGGTCACCTCATTGTCGGTGACGCCGTACGCCCCGGTGAGCCCCTCCTTGATGCGCAGCGTCTCATCATCGGTGAGTTTGTCCGTCTGGATCCGCATGGTGGTGCCAGCCACGTTCGCCACCCGGGGAACGCTGCCCGGAACCACATCGGTGACGGCCTGCTCCCCCACGCCGGCATCCGTGGTTTGCACGTTGGAGACCGTGAATTCGGATCCGCCGCGGAACTCGATGCCAAGGTTGAAACCGCCCTTGGCCACCGGAATTAGGATGGACAGGGCAACGGCCACCGCCGCAATGATGAACCAGATTTTCTTGGCACCGACGAAGTTGTAGGAGCGTTTGCCGGTGTAAAGCTCGTTGCCGAAGTTGGCGAAGCCTGACATTACTTGTTCTCCTTCGCTGAGGACTTCGAGGAGCCCGCAAGCTGCTCCTGCTTCTCCGCCAGGCGGCGTTCCGCAATGGTCATCCTGCGCTCGGCTTCTGCTGCGGCGCCGGCGTTCTTGGCACGGACCGCGGACGGTTTGGCGTCCGGAGTGCGGATGCGTCCGGCACCCCGGTAAAGCGGGACGGCGCCCAGGCGCTTCGGGTCGAGTCCGGACAGCCGGTGGCCCTCGCCGAAGAACCTTGTGCGGGCCAGGAGCTGGAGCGTGGGGTGGGTGAACATGAACACCACAATGAGGTCGGCGATGGCGGTCAGGCCCAGGGTGAAGGCAAAGCCGCGGACGTTGCCCACGGCCACGAAGTACAGGACCAGGGCGGCCAGCAGGTTGACGGCCTTCGAGGCCAGGACCGTCCGCTTGGCGCGCTTCCAGCCGTTTTCGACGGCGGAGACCAGGCCGCGGCCTTCACGGAGCTCATCGCGGATCCGCTCGAAGTAGACGATGAAGGAGTCCGCCGTCTGGCCGATGGCCACAATGATGCCCGCGACGCCCGCGAGGGACAGGCGGTAGTTCTCCGTCCATCCCAGGATGGCGATGGCGAGGTAGGTAAGGATCCCGGCCACCACCAGTGACGCGATGGTCACAAAGCCGAGCGCCCGGTACTGGAACAGGGAATAGACCACCACCAGCAGGAGGCCGATGAGGCCCGCGAGGAGGCCCATCCGCAGCTGTTCCCCGCCGAGGGTGGCGGAAATCTGCTGCTCGCTTTGGATTTCGAAACTGATGGGCAGTGCACCGAACCGGAGCTGGTCGGACAGGGCCTTTGCGCTCTGCTCGGTAAACCCGCCGGTGATCTGGGGACGGCCGTCGGTGATGACAGCGAGGGACCGGGGTGCGGAAATGACCTGGTCATCGAGCACAATGGCGAACTGCGCCTTGGGGTCGTTGCCTGCGTCACCGCCGGCGGCCACGTAGAACTGGTTCAGGCGTTCGGTGACCTCCTTGAACTTCGCAGTCCCCTCGTCGTCGAACTGGATGTTGACAGCCCAGTCATTGGTGACGGCGCCCTGTGCCCCCTGCTGGAGCTGGAACGAGGACGTGACGATGTTGCTGCCCTTGACCTCCACCGGGCCCAGGATGTACTTGATGGCAGGGGTGGTGTCCGTGGCAGGCTCGCATGTCACCAGCGGCTTGGCCGGGTCCGAGCGTTCCTGCTTGTCCTGGGCCGGGTTGTCGCAGTCCAGGGTTTCGAACTGGCGGTAGACCTCGGGGGTGATCCAGTTCGTGTCGCTGCTGTTGGCGGGTTCCGCCGTCGGCTTTGGCAACTGGTCCTCAGGCGCCCGCTGCTCCTCCGGTACCGGCGCACCTGCTCCGGCGAGCAGGACGGGACGGAAGTTCATGTCGGCGGAGGCCTGGATCAGGTCGCGGGTCTGGGTGGAGGGGGTGCCGGGCAGGCTGACCACCACGTTGCGCCCGGACTGGGTGCTGATCTCGGCCTCTGCAACACCTGAACCGTCAACACGCTGGCGGATGATCGCCACGGCCTGGTTGAGCTGTTCCTCGTTGATGTCCGAGCCGCCCTCTACCTTCGGCGCCAGGATCATCTGGGTGCCGCCTTCGAGGTCCAGGGCCAGTTTGGGTGCCCAGCTTGCCTGTCCGGCAAGGGTGCCCCCAGCCAGGACGGCAGTGAGGGCGGCGAGGATTACACCGAGCCAGACCAGGACCCTGAGGCCTGGTTTCTTGGGGCCAGTTCGTGCCATTGTCGATCTTTCTCTTATTCACGGAGGAACCGCCGGTGCCTGCCCATGCTTGCACCGGCGGTGGTCCGCAGCGGTAGAGGTTGTCAGGAAGCAGCGGGGACTAACTGTCCTTCTTGCCCTCGTCGTTGAGGCGCTGCGGTGCTTCGTCAGGTGTTTCCGCTGTTGCAGCCGTGCTGCCGCCTTCGGACGCCGTCAGCGAGGAGGCATCATCCGGCACGGCCGGTGAAGCAACTTCGGGCTCGGCTGCTGCTGCGGGTTCCACGATCTTGGTGACGGCCTGGCGGTGCACGGTGGCGAGGTTGCCCGGTGACAGTTCCAGGGTGACCTTGTTTTCCTCGTCGTCGATGGCAACGATGCGGCCGAACAGGCCGAAACTGGTCATGACGTCCACGCCCGGGCCGAATTTCGACTGGAGCTCCGCCTGCTGCTGCTGCGTCTTCTTGTTGCGGCGGAACATCATGAAGATGAATACGCCGAGCATGACGAACAGGAGAATTGACATTGGATCCAAGGGGAATTCCGTCCTTTATTTACATAGCTGATTTTCCAGCACCATCGGCTTCGCTCCGGCCGGGGCAGAACGGTCAGGCAGGCAGAGAGCCTGTCGGGTTCCTTCCCCAGCGACGCAGGAGGCCGGTGGCCGCCCACGAAACAAAGACCCGAACGTGCCGAGCGTCATACCAGTCTAAAGGGAAAAGCTGAACGCAGCCTGCCTATTGGTTCTCCGGGACCCAGCCGCCCGCGGGTTCCGTGTCCGCGGCCGGCTCGAACAGGTCCAGCTGCTCCTGCGCGAAGACTCCCGACGGGATGGCATAGCCGAGGTGCGTCCATGCGGGAGCCATGGCTATCCTGCCCCGGGGCGTGCGGCCCAGGAGCCCTTCCCGCACCAGGAAGGGCTCCGCCACCGTTTCCACGGTCTCGGTTTCTTCGCCGACGGCGATCGCCAGCGTGGACAGCCCCACGGGACCGCCGCCGAACTTGGTGATGAGTGCTTCAAGGACGGCGCGGTCCAGCCTGTCAAGGCCCTTCTTGTCCACCTCGTACATGTCCAGGGCTGCGGATGCCGCCCGCGCGTCAATCTGGTCAATGCCGTGCACCAGGGCCCAGTCCCGGACACGCCGCAGCAGCCGGTTCGCGATACGGGGGGTGCCGCGGGAGCGTCCCGCGATTTCGCTGAAACCGGCGGAGTTGACCTTGAGGTCCAGCAGGCCGGCAGAGCGGCGCAGCACCAGTTCGAGCTCCGGGACGGAGTAGAACTCCAGGTGGCCGGTGAACCCGAACCGGTCCCGAAGGGGCCCGGGCAGCAGGCCGGCCCGGGTGGTGGCGCCCACCAGGGTGAAGGGCGGCAGTTCGAGCGGAATCGCGGTTGCGCCCGCCCCCTTGCCCACCACGATGTCCACCCGGAAGTCCTCCATGGCCATATAGAGCATTTCCTCGGCCGGCCGGGACATCCGGTGGATCTCATCCAGGAACAGCACCTCGCCCTCCGAGAGGGAGGAGAGGATGGCTGCGAGGTCCCCGGCATGCTGGATGGCGGGACCGCTGCTGATCCGCAGCGGCGCACTCATTTCCGACGCGACGATCATGGCCAGGGTTGTCTTACCGAGTCCGGGCGGGCCGGAAAAGAGCACATGGTCCGCGCTGCGCCCGCGCATCCGGGATGCCTGGAGCACCAGGGACAACTGCTTGCGGACCCGGTGCTGGCCAACAAAGTCGTCCAGGTTCTTGGGCCGGAGCGCCGCCTCGATGGCGCGTTCCTCCGGCTCCTCCCCCGCGGCCACCAGTGACGGTTCAGCCACGGCTGCCTACGCGGTTTCCGGCCCGGGCGCCGTCCTGGCCCAGCCAGCGGAGCGTGGTCCGCAGGATCTCAGGCACGTTGCCGCGGAAGGAGACCTCGGGGTCATCCGCCAGGGCCTTGTCGATGCTGGACGACGCGTCCTTTTCAGACCAGCCCAGGCTGGTCATGGCCGCCACCACCTGCGGCTTCCAGGCGGCTTCTGCAGCTGTAGGCGCACCGGCAGTGCCTGCCGTACCGTGCGGCACCAGTTTGCCCGCAAGTTCGAGCACGATCCGCCCGGCCACTTTGGGACCAATGCCGGGCACCTTGGTGAAGGTCTTGCTGTCCCCGGTGTGGGCGGCCACCCGGATGGCCTCCGGCTCGTGCACCGCCAGGACAGCCAGGGCCAGCCGGGGGCCGACCCCGCTCACGCTGAGGAGGACATCGAAAACTTCACGCTCGTCGTCGGACGCGAAACCGAAGAGGGTGAGCGAATCCTCCCGCACAATCAGCGAGGTGAAGAGCTGGCCCTCTTCCCCCGTGCGCAGCCGGCTCAGGGTCTGGGGGGTGGCGTTGACGCTCATGCCCGCACCGTTGAGGTCAATGACAGCCGTGGAGAGACCCACGTGCGCTACCGTCCCGCGTAGGAAACTGATCAAGGCCGGGCTCCTGGTGTTTTGCCGGGGTTGCCACCCGGGAGGGAGCAGGACCGGCTATCCGAACATATCTACGAATACCTTAGCAAGGTGCCAGGACAATCAGCGTGCGCGGCGCGCCTTCGCTTCTGCCTCCGCCCAGGCCCGCTGGGCGGGAGTCAGGGATGAACTGCCGGGCCCGGTGGTCGCCACGGCTGCCCCACTGCCGGCCCGCCAGGCGTGGGTGATGGCCAGCGCCAGTGCGTCGGCAGCATCGGCAGGCCGTGGCGGCGCATCCAGGCGCAGGATCTTGGTGACCAGCTTGGTCACGGCATCCTTGTTGGAGGAACCGCTGCCGGTAACCGCCGCCTTGACCTCCGACGGCGTATGCAGCGCCACCGGGATCCCGCGCCGGGCGGCGGCGGCGATCACCACGCCGGATGCCTGGGCCACGCCCATCACCGTGCTGACGTTCAGTTGGGAGAAGACGCGCTCGACGGCGAGGACCGCGGGTTCGTAGCGGTCCAGCCACTCGTCGATCGAGGAGGCGATGACCAGGAGCCGCTGGTCGAGGGTTTCGTCGGGCGAGGTGCCCACCACCCCCACGGCAACCATGGTGGCCCGCCGGTTCCGTTCCACGTCCACCACGCCGATCCCGCAGCGTGTCAGGCCCGGGTCCACCCCGAGGACGCGCAGCGTCACGGGTGGAAGGGTGCGGCGGGCGGGCGGAAGGTCACTCAGATTCCAGGGCGGCCTGGACGTCGTCGCTGAGGTCGGCGTTGCTGTAGACGTTCTGGACGTCGTCGAGGTCCTCCAGCGCGTCAACAAGCTTCATGAACTTCCTGGCAGCTTCCAGGTCCAGCGGAACTTCCATGGACGGAACGAACTCAGCCTCATCGGTGTCGTACTCGATGCCGGCCTCCTTCAGGGCATCACGGACGGCCTGGAGGTCCTTGGGGTCCGAATGGATCTCGAAGGTTTCGCCGTTGTCCTTGACTTCCTCGGCCCCGGCGTCCAGGACCGCCATCAGGACGTCGTCCTCGGTCAGGTCCTTCTTAGGGAGGGTGACCACGCCCTTGCGGCTGAACAGGTAGCTCACGGAGCCGGGATCGGCGATGGTGCCGCCGTTGCGGGAGATGGCGAGGCGGACCTCGGAGGCGGCACGGTTCTTGTTGTCCGTGAGGCATTCGATCAGCAGGGCGGAACCCTGCGGCCCGCGGCATTCGTACATGATCTCGGTGTAGTCCACTACTTCACCGGTGAGCCCGGCGCCGCGCTTGATGGCGCGGTCGATGTTGTCTGCCGGGACAGACGTCTTCTTGGCTTTGGTGACGGCGAGTTCCAGGCCCGGGTTGCCGGAAAGGTCCGGCCCGCCCATGCGTGCAGCAACTTCAATGTTCTTGATCAGCTTGGCAAACGACTTGGCGCGGCGGCTATCGAGGATGGCCTTCTTGTGCTTGGTCGTTGCCCATTTGGAGTGGCCTGACATGCTTTTACGCTTCTCCTCTGATCATGCGGATAAAAAGTTCGTGTACGCGTTTCTCGCCAGTCACTTCCGGGTGGAAGGAGGTGGCCAGCAACTGGCCGGAACGCACTGCAACAATTCTAGCCGTCCCGGGCAGCGGGACCGCGTGGGACGCGTGTTCCGGGTCGGCCGGCTCAACCTGGGCAAGGATTTCGACGCCGGGGCCCACCCTCTCCACCCAGGGCCCCCGGATGAACACGGCATGGACGGGCGGCACGCCGTCTTCCGTTGCGCTGAACTCCAGTCCCTTGAACTCAAGGTCCGTCTCGAAGGACTCCCGCTGCCGGCCGAAGGCGTTGCGGCGGACGGTGATGTCCAGGCCGCCGAAGGTCTGCTGCGGAGCCCCGGCCAGGTCCGTGGCGGGATCGGCGATGTCGGAGGCCAGCAGGATCATGCCGGCGCAGGAGCCGTAGACAGGCAGGCCCCCGGCGATCCGTTCCTTGAGCGGCTCCGCCAGGTCGAAGGCACGGGCCAGCTTGTCGATGGCGGTGGATTCACCGCCCGGAATGACCAGCCCGTCCAGCCCGTCCAACTCCTCCGGGCGGCGGATGCCAACGGCCTGGGCGCCCGTCAGTTCGATCGCGCGGAGGTGCTCGCGGAAGTCGCCCTGGAGCGCCAGCACACCGATTCGAAGGCCGGCGCCCGGGCACGCAGGATCAGCTGAAAGGGAATTTGCCATCCAACCAGCATAAGCGCCCGCGCCGTTCCGCCTGCCTCACGGCGGGCCCGGGCGGGAGGTCGCATGCCGTTGCTGGGATATATTCAAAACATGCTCTCCTTCAGTGTTCCGCTCGGCAAGCTGGTCCGCCGCGTGTCCCGGCTCCGGGGCGGCGGGTCCGCCCTGCCCGGGCTGGTGGTTGAAAAAATCGACCCCGGCTTCATGCGGCGGACGCTCACCACGCTCCCCCACGGCGTCGCCGTTGTCAGCGGCACCAACGGCAAGACAACCACCACCAAAATGGTGGTTGAGCTGCTGGAAAGCCAGGGCCTGAAGGTCTTCACCAACCGCACGGGCAGCAACTTCACCCGCGGTGTGGCCGCAGCCCTGCTGGGCGAGGTGGACTGGCGCGGCCGGCTCGACGCCGACGTCGCGGTCCTGGAACTGGATGAAGCCCACGCCGTGCACTTCGTGAACAGCGTGCCGCCCCGCTACTGCCTCCTGCTGAACGTCCTCCGGGACCAGCTGGACCGCTTCGGCGAGATCGACAAGACCGCCCAGCTGCTGCAGCACATCGCCGCCAAGACCACCGGAACCGTAGTGCTCAACCGGGAGGACCCCAGGGTTGCCCGGATCGCGGAGACCCTCACCGGCCAGGACGTCAAGTATTTCGGGCTGGACGATTCGCTCCTGAGCACCTTCCCAAACGACGATGACATGCGCGCTGCTCCCGGAAGTCCCGCTCCGGCGGGCCTGCCGGAGAAGCCTGCTGCCGACGTCGTACTCCGCAAAGTGGGCACGGACACGGCCGAATTCGAGTACGACGGCGTCACCGTCACCACGGGCATGAAGCTTCGGGGTGTCTACAACATCTTTAACGCGGCCGCTGCGCTGGCGCTGGCGCGGAGCATCTGCGGCAGCGGCGCCGCCGCCGCCAACCACGAAACCCTGCTGGAGGCGCTGTCCCACGTGGCACCGGCGTTCGGACGCGGGGAAAGCCTGACCGTGGACGGCCAGCCCCTGGACCTGGTCCTGGTCAAGAACCCGAGCGGGTTCCGGCTCGGCCTGAAGTCCTTCCCCGCCGGCGGCTACGCCACCATGATCGCCATCAACGACAACTATGCCGACGGCCGGGACATGTCCTGGCTGTGGGACGTGGAATTCGATTCCCTGCGCGAAGGCGGCGTGGACCAGCTGACCGGGTCCCGGGCCTATGACATGGCCCTCCGGCTGCAGTATGACGAGGTCCCCATCGGCAGTGTGCAGACGGACATCGCGCCGGCCCTCTCCGCCTTCATCCGGGAAGCCCAGGGAAAGCCCAAGCGTATCTTCTGCACGTACACCGCCATGCTTGCCATCCGCCGTGAACTGTCCAAAATCACCACTGTGGAGGTTGTCTCTTGAGCCAGGCAGACGCGGATCACGCACGGGAGAACCCTGACAGCAAAGGCACCATCCGCGTGGTGCAGCTCTACCCGCGGGACATGAACATCTACGGCGACTGGGGCAACGCCCTGGTCCTCAAGCGCCGGATCAGCTGGCACGGCTACACTCCGGAGCTGGTCGAGTACAACGTGGGTGACCCCTTCCCGGACGGCGTGGATATCATCGTTGGCGGCGGCGGGCAGGACAGCGGCCAGCTGGTCATCCAGGACGACCTGCAGGCGCGGGCCGGAATGCTGAAGGACCTGGCTGAGGACGGTGCACCGATGCTGGTGATCTGCGGGCTCTACCAGCTTTTCGGCAAGTTCTTCAAGACCCGGACCGGAGCCGTGATTCCCGGCATCGGCGTCCTGGACGTGGAAACCCACGGCACGGACGAGCGCCTGATCGGCAACGTCAAGGTGTCCACGCCGGAGTTCGGCGAAGTGCTGGGCTACGAAAACCACAGCGGGCAGACCACGCTGGGCAGCGGAGTCCGTCCGTTGGGCACCGTGGCCAAGGGCACCGGAAACAACAGCAATGACGGCCACGAGGGCGCCCGCTACCGCAACATCGTGGCCAGCTACCTGCACGGGTCCCTGCTGCCCAAAAACCCTGCCATCGCGGACTTCCTGATTCGAACCGCCGCTGAACGCAAGTTCGGCACGTTCGTCCCGGGCCACCCTGACGACCACTACGCGGAACTCGCCAGGGAACACGCGGCGCGGCGGCCGCGCTAAGCGCACCGGCGTTCACGCCGAACCGCGGCCCGGTGCCCTCAACGCCAGTGGAAGTACTCGCGGTGGATGTTGGCGGCACGCACGCCTGCGGCCCGGAACGCCCGCCGGAATTGGCGGAGCATCCGGTCCGGGCCGCCCATGAAGACCGATACGCCGGCCGGGTCGCCGCCCGCGGTGTCCAGCACCTGCTGCGGAGTCAGGCGGCTGCCTGCCTGGGTGTCGATGAGATGGACGGTCAGTCCTGGTTGCTGTGCGGCGATGGTTTCGATCTCGTCAGTAAACGGCGACCGGCCAGCCGATGTGACGAAGAGGTGGACCGTTTCCTGGAGTTCCCCGTCGAGGGAGCGAAGCCAGCTGAGGAATGGCGTGATGCCCACGCCGGCAGCAATCCACACCTGGCGCGGCGTGCCGGCCAGCCGGTCGAACCCGCCGTAAGGCCCGCTGACCACTGCGGGCATGCCCGGCTCCACCAGATCGGGAAGCTTGGCGGTGTGGTCACCGAGTGCTTTCACTGTGATGCGGATGCCTTGGTCCGCCGGTGATCCCGAGATGGAGAACGGATGCCGCTGCCAGCCCTCCTTTGTCTCCAGGTAGATCATGGCAAACTGGCCCGCCCTGAAATCCAGCTGCTTCCCCAGGGGCTTGAGATGCACGTCCACCAGTCCTGGTGCTACGGTCCGGACCTCGTCCACTTGGTAGTCGTGATGCGGCAGGAAGTACCGTGCCACCAGCTCCCGGTAGGCGTAGAACCCCAGCCCCACGCCGCCAACCACCACGTAAGTCCAGCGCAGCACCGGTTCGGAATCGAAGATGGTGGCATCCAGGAGTCCGTGGAAGAAGCCTGCGGCAACAAATAGGCCGGTCAACCGGTGGAATCCCCGCCATCGTTCGTAGCCGCCGAGGACACGGGTGACCATTTTCACCGGCCAGGAATCACGTAGATGAAGTACCGGACCATGCATGGCAGCCGGAAGAAGGGTACGCCACCTCGGCAGCATGGCCCACGCCACCAAAGCCGCCAGCCCCACAGCGCCGGGCACCGCCATCGCCTTGCCCAGGTCGGTTGCCTGCGGATTGGAGGCAAGTTCCACATGCGGCAGCAATAGCAGTGTCCCAGTAATGGCGAGGCGGCGGTGCCAGATGGCGGCGTAATCAATACCGCCGAAAATCTGCTCGACCTGCGGGAGGGTGCTGATGAGGACGAGGGCGAGGGACATCAGCAGGATTGACTCTCCGCCCGAAAGTTGACCGAGGTGGCGTACCACTGGCTCCCCTTGCGGCCGCATCAGGAGCCACAGTGCCCCAAAAGCGACAGTGAGGGCGCCGATCGCCAGAGGGCCTATCAGCCGGAAGGGTACGCCCAGGACTGCCTGGCGCTTCTGCCGTCGTTCCATGTCTGCCATCTGTCACCGTTCCTTCGTGATGAGCAGTTCATGCGCGCCACCGGCCGCAGCGCCCCTTGACTCCACGACGCCAAGTGTCCGCTGCCTGGTGGCGGCGTCGGCTTCCGGCCCGGCGCAGGGGCCCTTCGGCGCATCCGCGGCCACTGAACACCAGCGGTAGGGATCACGGACCATCACCGATGGGGCCCACGCCAGGTCCGTGGTGGACCACCTGCCGGACGCCTCCTGGCCGAACTGCACCCGAACGAGCAGGCCCTCATTGTTGACCACGTACCACGGGGAAAGTTCCGTGATGCCGTTGCCCAGCCCGTAGGCGATCCAGGTGCCCTTGTAGTTTTCGATCGGCTGCACGGCATGCGCGTGGTGCCCATAGACCAGGTTGAACTGGCCGCTGTCCGCCAGGGCGTGCGCCACCTCTTGCTGCTGGGCGTTGGGCTCGCTGGAGTATTCGTCCCCCGCGTGCATGGCCGCCAGCACGATGTCCGCTCCCTCCGCCCGCGCTTTCTCCGCCTTGGCGATCATGGCGGGCGCGTCCAGCGTGTCCACCTGCCAAGGGTGGTCCGGAACCAAGCCGTTCAGCCCGTAGGTTGCCTGGACGACGGCGATCTTCGCGGCCGCAGTCTGCATGACGAGGATCCCCTGGGACTCGGTTTCTGTCCGGTAGGACCCCGTGTGCTTGAGGCCGGCGGCGTCCAGCGTGTCCAGGGTGCGCAGCAGTCCATCAGTACCGCGGTCGATCGTGTGGTTGCTGCCCGTGGTGCAGGCCTGGTATCCCACCACCTTTGCGGCGGTGATGATCTGCGGCGGAACGTTGAAGGAGGGATAGGCCGAGAACGGGCCGTCCGGACCGGCCACGGGGGTTTCCAGGTGGCAGATGGCAAGGTCGCTGTTGTTGATGTACCTGCGCTGGCCTTCCAGGAGCGGAACGAAGTCCATCCCCGGCTTGCCCGCGGCCGCCGCGTCCTGCTGTGCCTGCTGCCACAGCTGCGCGTGAACCAGCATGTCGCCGGTGACCAGGACGGACGTGCAGCGGAGCACGGGGCAGGCCGGCCCCTTCCCGGGGGTGGGGGTGGGCGTTGGCGTGGGCTGCGGAGTTGAAGTTGCGGCGGCTGCAGGGACCGAGCTGCTGTCGCCGCCCGTGCCAGGAAGCGCCCCGGTTGAAGCGGAGCTTCCTGGCCGGGCCGTGGATCCGTCCTGCTCCGCCACCAGGCCGCAGCCCGCCACGGCGCCGAACAGTAACAGTGCAACCGCCAAGGCCGAAGCGCAGGCGCGGATACGCACCGGCCCCCTGCCGGACATGGTCCCCATAGTTGCCATTCTAGGGATGGGGGCGTGGCGTGGCGCACATTGAGAAGCGTGGCCTGCTGTGAAAGGTTTTAGTTCATGACCAACCCCCTCCTGGCGCCGAGTCCCCTGCCGTACGGACTCCCGCCTTTCGCCGAGATCCAACCCGCCCATTACCAGGAAGCCATCGAAGCGGGCCTCGCCGGGCACCTGGCCGAAATCCAGGCCATCGTGGACAACCCCGATCCCGCCACCTTCGAGAACACGGCCCTGGCGATGGAGCGCTCCGGCCGGCTGCTGGAGAGGGCGGCAGCCTCCTTTTTCACACTTGTCTCAGCCGATGCCTCTGACGTGATTCGGGACCTCGAGACGAAACTCTCCCCACTCTTCTCCGCACACCAGGACGAGGTGTACCTGAACCGGGCATTGTTTGAGCGTTTCGCCGCGATTGACACTGCGGGGTGCGACGCCGAGTCCGTGCGCCTCGTGGAGGAGTACCTCAAGGAGTTCCGGCAGTCCGGCATCCAGCTTGACGGCCCGGGCCAGGACAGGCTCCGCGCCATCAATGCCGAACTCTCACGGCTGGGCACGGAGTTCGGCCAGCGGGTCAAGGAAGGCATGAAGTCTGCGGCCCTCCTGCTGGACCACGCCGGCGACCTCGCGGGCCTGCCGGCTGATGACATTGCCAGCGCCGCGGAGGCTGCCCGCGCGGCCGGTCATGAAGGGAAGTTCCTGCTGACGCTGATCCAGCCCAGCAACCAGCCAGCCCTGGCCGCCCTCGAAAACCGCGACATCCGCCGTCGGCTCTTCGAAGCCTCCGTAGCCCGGGGCAGCAGCGGCGGCAGCCTTGACGTGCTCGGACTCGCCACCTCCATGGCAGGACTTCGCGCCGAGAAGGCGTCGCTGCTCGGCTTTGCCAATTACGCCGAGCTGGTGGTGGACCGCCAGACTGCTCCGGACTTCGAATCTGTCCAGTCCATGCTTAGCCGCATGGCGCCGGCAGCAGTGCGGAACGCAGACGCAGAGGCGGCGGCGCTGGCCGAGGCTGCTGGCCATCCGCTGGAGGCCTGGGACTGGGCCTTCTACTCGGCCAGGGTCCGCCGCGAGAAGTACGCGGTGGACGAACAGGAGCTGCGACCCTATTTTGAACTTGACCGGGTCCTGGCCGACGGGGTCTTCTTCGCCGCCACATCCCTGTACGGCATTACCTTCCACGAGCGGAAGGACCTGTCCGGCTACCACCCCGATGTGCGCGTGTGGGAGGTCCGCGGCGAGGACGGGGAGGGACTGGGGCTGTTCCTGGGTGACTACTACACACGCGAGTCCAAGCGTGGCGGCGCCTGGATGAATTCACTGGTTGAGCAGGCGGGACTGCTGGGAACCAGGCCGGTTGTCATCAACAACCTGAACATCTCCAAGCCGCCGGCAGGCGAACCGACCCTGCTGACCCTGGATGAGCTGCGGACCACGTTCCACGAATTTGGCCATGCCCTGCACGGGCTCTTTTCCAACGTTACGTACCCGCGCTTTTCCGGCACGGCGGTGCCCCGCGACTTTGTGGAATACCCGTCCCAGGTCAACGAGATGTGGATCATGTGGCCCGCGGTACTGGCCAACTATGCCCGCCACCACGCCACCGGCGAACCCCTTCCGGCAGGTGTCGTTGAAAAGCTGAACGAATCCCGGCTGTGGGGCGAAGGCTTCGCCACCACCGAGTACTTGGGCGCTGCCTTATTGGACCTGGCCTGGCATGTCCTCGCGGCCGGCGATGTTCCCGACGACGCCGCGGCTTTCGAGGACAAGGCGCTCGCTGCCGCCGGCATCGCCCACGCCTTGATTCCGCCGCGCTACCGGACGGGCTACTTCCAGCACGTCTTCGCAGGCGCAGGGTACGCGGCGGGCTACTACTCGTACATCTGGAGCGAGGTCCTGGACGCCGAGACCGTCGACTGGTTCACCGAAAACGGCGGCCTCACCCGCGCCAACGGCCAGCGTTTCCGCGAGGAGCTGCTGTCACGGGGAAACAGCCGTGACCCGCTGGAATCCTTCCGCACCCTCCGCGGCCGCGACGCCCGGCTCGAGCCCCTCCTCAAGCGCCGCGGCCTCGAGTAACGTACCGGCTCCCAACTGGGTAGCGCCAAGTGTCGTTCTGAGCCCTCAAAACGACACTTAGCGCTACTCAGTTGGGTTAAATGGACGACGCCGGTCCCCCACCAGAGAAAGGTGAGGAACCGGCGTCGTCAGTTACAACACGCAGCAAGGCGACGGGCGGCGCGGTCCGGCAGCGTGCGTAAGAGGGGCCCCGCGTCCCGGCTCGCCGCGAAGCGGCCTTAGCGGGACGCGGGGAATAGCGCGCAGAGGATCAGCGCCGCCAGGCGCGAACCAGAAAAATTACCAGCCGCGCTCGGCGAGGCGGTGCGGCTGGGGGATCTCGTCAACGTTGATACCCACCATGGCTTCGCCCAGGCCGCGGGAGGCCTTGGCGATGACGTCGGGGTCGTCGAAGAAGGTGGTGGCCTTCACGACGGCGGCGGCGCGCTGGGCGGGGTTGCCGGACTTGAAGATGCCGGAGCCGACAAACACGCCGTCGGCGCCGAGCTGCATCATCATGGCGGCGTCGGCCGGGGTGGCGATGCCGCCGGCGGTGAACAGGACCACGGGAAGCTTGCCGGCAGCGGCAACTTCCTTGACCAGCTCGTACGGTGCCTGGAGCTCCTTGGCCGCGACGTACAGCTCATCCTCGGGCAGGGCGGCGAGCTTGGCGATTTCGGCGCGGATCTGGCGCATGTGGCCGGTGGCGTTGGAGACGTCGCCGGTGCCGGCCTCGCCCTTGGAGCGGATCATCGCCGCACCCTCGTTGATGCGGCGCAGCGCCTCACCAAGGTTTGTCGCACCGCAGACGAAGGGGACCTTGAACTTCCACTTGTCGATGTGGTTGACGTAGTCGGCCGGGGTGAGGACCTCGGACTCGTCGATGTAGTCCACGCCGAGGGACTGCAGGACCTGCGCCTCCACGAAGTGGCCGATCCGGGCCTTCGCCATGACGGGGATGGATACGGCGTCGATGATCTGGTCGATCATGTCCGGATCCGACATGCGGGACACGCCGCCCTGGGCGCGGATATCGGCCGGAACGCGTTCCAGCGCCATCACAGCAACGGCACCGGCGTCTTCGGCGATGCGGGCCTGTTCGACGTTGACGACGTCCATGATGACGCCGCCCTTGAGCATCTCAGCCATGCCGCGCTTGACGCGGTTGCTGCCCGTGACGCTGTTCGCGGACGAACCGGCTTCGCTGCTTACATCAGGTGTAGACACAAAAACCCCTATGGGTAGATAGATGACCTTCGCCGGGGTGCAGGGCGGCACGGAGATGCCGATGTACACGCACCGGGTTGCCGGATCCATTGACCGGGCAGTCCTAATACTAGTCTCACCGCGGCCAGCGGGCTTAATTCGCGTTAATCAGCAGGCGACGGCTCTGCGAGGGACTGGCGGCGGACGGACAGCACGCGCTGGACCACCGTGATGAAGCTGGCCACGGCAAGCAGCAGAAGCGTCACCAGCAGCACCACCTCCGGGAGGCCCAGCCCGGTGAAACCGGTAACAACCAGCACCGAGACCAGGCGTTCTGCCCGTTCCGCGATGCCGGTGTTGGCCGTAAAGCCCAGCGATTCGGCCTTGGCCCGGGCATACGACACCACCATGCCCAGGACCAGGCAGACCATGGCTGCCACCGCGATGGGAATGTTCGCCCCGCCGGTGAAAAACCAGACGGCCAGTCCGGCGAACAGGGCGCCGTCCGCGATCCGGTCAAGCGTGGAGTCGAGGAAGTTGCCCCACCGGCTGCCTACCTCCCGCATCCTGGCCATGATGCCGTCCAGGACGTCGGAGAAGATAAACGCGGTGATGAACAGGGTTCCCCACCAAAGCTGGCCGAGCGGATAAAAGACCAGGGCTCCCACTACGACGCCGGCGGTGCCGATGACCGTTACTGCATCCGGTGAAACACCGATCTTGAGGAGCCAGCGGGCAAGCGGGGTGAACAGCGCGGTGAAAAAGCCGCGGGCGTGCCTATTCAGCATCCGTCTCCCCTGGCCAGGCGTCGGCCACCTGCTGGCGGACCTCGTCCAGGGTCTGCGTGATGGCCTTGGTCTGGGCGATGATCGGGAAGAAGTTTCCGTCACCGCCCCAGCGGGGAACGATGTGCTGGTGCAGGTGCGCCGCGATCCCGGCACCGCCCACCACGCCCTGGTTCATGCCGAGGTTGAAGCCGCCCGGGTTGGCCACTTTCCGCAGGACCCGCATGGCTGTCTGCGTGAGCTCCGCGAACTCGGCGGTCTCATCGAGGGTCAGGTCCGTGTAGTCGGGTATGTGGCGGTACGGGCAGACCAGGAGGTGCCCGGGATTGTAGGGAAAGAGGTTCAGCACCACGTAGCAGGTCTTTCCGCGGTGGACGATGAGGGCTTCCTCGTCAGTCCGTCCGGGTCCTACGCAGAAGGGGCAGTCATTTTCGTTCTTGAACTGGTGCTGCCCGCCCTTGATATAGGCCATGCGGTGCGGAGTCCACAGGCGCTGGAAGGCGTCCGGGACACCGGCGAGGTCAAAGTCGTCGGTAACGCCGGCATCGCCTGGATACCCTGCGCCTGTGTTCTCCTGCACGGTGCTGTTCCGTTTCCGCTAGCTGGTCCGGTTACGGACGGCTTCGGTGATCCGCTTGACTGCCTCTGCCACGGGCACGCCGTTGTCCTGGCTTCCGTCGCGGAAGCGGAACGAGACCGCGCCGGCCTCTGCGTCATCCCCGCCGGCGATCAGCACGAACGGGATCTTGTCCTTGCTGGCGGTGCGGATCTTCTTCGGGAACCGGTCCGAGGAGGTGTCCACCTCGGCACGGATGCCCGCAGCCTTGAGCTGGTCGACGACGTCGAACATGTACTCGTTGAACGTTTCGGCAACCGGGATGCCCACCACCTGCACGGGGGCCAGCCACGCGGGGAAGGCGCCGGCGTAATGCTCGGTGAGCACGCCCATGAAGCGCTCGATCGATCCGAACAATGCCCGGTGGATCATGACGGGCCGCTGGCGGGTGCCGTCTGCGGCCTGGAATTCGAGTTCGAACCGCTCCGGCAGGTTGAAGTCCAGCTGGATGGTGGACATCTGCCAGGTGCGGCCCAGGGCGTCCTTAGCCTGCACGGAGATCTTAGGGCCGTAGAACGCGGCTCCGCCCGGATCGGGGACAAGCTCAAGCCCGGATTCCTGGGCCACTTCCGAAAGTGTCCGCGTGGCCTCTTCCCAGGCGGCATCCTCGCCAACGTACTTCTCAGGATCCTTGGTGGAGAGTTCCAGGTAGAAGTCGTTCAGACCGTAGTCCTTGAGGAGGCCAAGGACGAAGTTCAGTGTTTTGGTGAGCTCGTCCTTCATCTGCTCGCGGGTGCAGTAGATGTGGGCGTCGTCCTGTGTCATGCCCCGGACCCGGGTCAGGCCGTGCACCACGCCGGACTTCTCGTACCGGTACACGGACCCGAATTCGAACAGCCGCAAGGGCAGCTCACGGTACGAGCGTCCGCGCGCCCGGAAGATCAGGTTGTGCATGGGGCAGTTCATCGGCTTGAGGTAGTAGTCCTGGCCGGGTTTGCGGACGGTACCGTCCTCGTTGAGTTCGGCGTCCACGTGCATGGCCGGGAACATGCCGTCCTTGTACCAGTCCAGGTGGCCGGAGACCTCGTACAGGTGGCCCTTGGTGATGTGCGGCGTGTAGACGAACTCGTAGCCGGCCTCGACATGCCGCTGGCGGGAGTAGTCCTCCATCTCCTTGCGGATGATGCCGCCCTTGGGGTGGAAGACGGGAAGGCCCGAGCCGAGTTCGTCCGGGAAGGAGAACAAGTCAAGTTCGGAGCCGAGTTTGCGGTGGTCGCGGCGTTCGGCCTCGGCGATGCGCTCCTGGTAGGCCTTGAGTGCGTCCTTGGTGGGCCAGGCCGTGCCGTATATCCGCTGGAGCTGCTGGTTCTTCTGGTTGCCCAGCCAGTAGGCGGAGGACGAGCGGGTGAGGGCGAAGGCGTTGGAGATCAGCTTGGTGTTGGGCAGGTGCGGGCCGCGGCAGAGATCACACCAGACGGTGGTCCCTTCCTTCCGCTCAACGTTGTCGTAGATGGTGATGTCACCGGCGCCGACTTCGACGTTGACGCCTTCGCCGGCTTCCGCGGCCTCGTTTTTCTTGCCCAGGAGTTCAAGCTTGTAGGGCTCGTTCTTCATCGCTTCACGGGCCTGGTCCTCGGAGACCACGCGGCGGACGAACTTCTGGTTCTGGTTGATGATCTTCTGCATCATCTTTTCGAGGGTTTTGAGGTCCTCGGGAGTGAACGGTTCGGCAACATCGAAATCGAAGTAGAAACCGTCGGTGATGTACGGACCGATGCCCAGCTTGGCGTCCGGGCGCAGCTGCTGGACGGCCTGCGCCATGACGTGGGCGGTGGAGTGACGGAGGACGTTCAGCCCGTCGGGGGAATCGATGGTGACGCCCTCGACGTCGGCGCCCTCGGGCAGTTCCTGGTCCAGGTCCTTCAGCTCGCCGTTGACGCGGGCTACTACAACATCACGGCGCTCAAAGAAGAGTTCCGCACCGGTTGTCCCGGTAGTCACCTTGGTCTCTTCGCCATCGACGAGAAGGGTGATCTGCTGGGCATCTGACACGGGTGTCTCCTATTCAAAGTTAAGGCTTCATAGCTTGTGGCATACGGGGACCACAGCCAGCCATCGTCAATGCTATCGGTTCCGCTGAGGCCCGACCAACGCGGCGCACGGGAGGATCAGCCGCCGAATCCCGTGATGGCGAGGGTCCTGGTGATTCCGTCCAAGGGGTGTTGCGCCTCCGGTTCCTGCGCTGTGGACTCCTGGAACGGCAAGGTTTCGGTGCGGCTCAGGTCCCAGGCCATGCTTGCGCTCAGGCTGATCCCCCGCGGGCCGGTCCGCCTGGTAGTGCCACGGATCAGGAGCAGGCGGGTTCCAAAGAGGAGCATTCCCGCCTTTTCCTGGGCTTCATGGAAGAAGACCGAATCGATGCAGCCGGTGCCGTCGTCGATACTGATGAACACCACCCTTCGGCCGCCCCGCATGGGCGGTGTCTGGGTTGCCACGCGCACCCCCGCCACCAATACCTCCGTCCCGTTCCGCAGGCCGAGGAGCTTGTCCGCCGTGACGACTCCCAGCCTGTTGAGCATCGGCCGGTGGCTGTCCATCAGGTGGCTGCTGACATCAACAGCCATGAGGTCGAGTTCGGCCCGGACGTTTTCCACCAGGGTAGGCGCCGGCAGACCCGGTTTGACGTTGCGCAGTTCAACATCCCCCAAAGGCAGGGACAGCTGCCCCTCAATCACCTCCACGCCTTTCCGTCCGCTGCTGGACACCTGGAGCTTCTGAAGGTGGTGGACAAGGTCCGCGCGGTTGGCGTTGCCGCCCGACTCCCGGTGAAGGGAATCAAAAGCGCCCAGCTGGGCCAGCCGCTTGATGCTGGGCTTGCTGACCCTGGAACGTGCCCGCAGGTCTGCGAGCGAGTCAAAGGGCTGGCCGGCGACGATCCGCTTCAGTTCTGTTGCGGACAGTCCGTAAATGCCGTTCAGGCTTAGCCTGATTCCCAGCTTTCCCGCATCCGGGCCTTCCTCCACCCGTTCCACCCGGTATTCTGCCTTGCTGCGGTTGATGTCCAACGGAAGGATCGGGATGCCCAGGCGCCGGGCTTCCGCAACCAGCAGCCTTTTGGGGTACATGCCGGGATCGTGTTCCCACAGGCCGGCCAGGAACGCTTCGGGATGGTGCGCCTTCAGCCAGGCCGACTGGTACGTGGGTACGGCGAAGGCCGCCCCGTGGGCTTTGCAGAAACCGAAGCTGGCAAAGGACTTCAGGGTTTCCCAGACTTTGTCCACGACATCGGGCTGGAAGCCCTTTGCCTTGGCATGCATTCGGAAATACTCCTCCACCCGGGACACCCCCGCCTCGCTGCTGAGTGCCCGGCGGAATTCATCGGCCTTGGCAAGGCCGCACCCGGTCATCACGTCCAGTGTCCGCAGGATCTGTTCGTGGAACACGGTCACCCCGTGGGTTTCCTGAAGTACCGGTTTCAGGAGGGGGTGCGGGTAGACCTCGGGCGCAAACCCGTGCCGGTGCTCAAGGAAGGGCCGCACCATGTCCGACTTCATGGGGCCGGGGCGGAACAGTGAAATATCAATGATCAGGTCGTTGAATTCCCGGGGTGCCATCTTGCCGATGAGCTCCCGCTGCCCGGGCGATTCGATCTGGAAGCAGCCCAGGGTGTGGGTGCTCCTGATCAGTTCAAAGGTTGCTTCATCATCCAGGGGTACGGCGTTGAGGTCGATGTGCCCGTTGTCAGCAATGTAGTCAGGACCGGTCCCGTCAGAACCGGATGAATGCTTTCCAGCTGCCACCACTTGTTCCTTGGAGGGGTGGATGCGGATGACTTCCCGCACGGCAAAAGCCATGGCGCTCTGCATCCGGACCCCCAGGACATCAAGCTTGAGCATGCCCATGGGATCCATGTCGTGCTTATCGAACTGGCTCATGGGCAGGCCAAGTCCGCTGGGTTGCACAGGAGTGCGGTCAAGCAGGGTTGCGTCGCCAAGGATCACGCCGCAGGGATGCATGGAGATATGGCGGGGCAGCCGGTCCAGGCGTTCCGTCAGGTCCACCAGCAGGTCAAGCTGCTGGTTTCCGTCCAGATCCCGCTGTTCCACCCGGCCGGCGAACTCCCGGAGTTCAGGTTTTTCCTGGAGCGCTTCACGGAAGTTCCGGGCAGAGAAGCGCCACAACTGTTTAGCGATCTCCCCCACTTCCCCGTCATCCATGCCCAGCGCCATTCCGGCATCCCTGACGGCGCCCCGGGCACGGTAGCCGTTCTGCATGCTCATCAGGGTTACCCGCTCGGCACCAAAGCGCTCGAAAATCCGGCGGTAGACGTTGTGCCGCTCCGCGCTTTCGACGTCGATATCAATGTCCGGAAGGGTTGCCCGGTCCTGCGAAAGGAAGCGTTCGAAAATCAGGTCGTGCTGCAGGGGGTTCACCTGGCTGACGTCGATCAGGTAATTGACCAGGCTTGAGGCGCCGGATCCCCGGGCTGCTGCCCGCACCCCCATTTCCTGGATCATGCGGGACACCTCCGCAACAGTCAGGAAGTAGGAGGAAAAACCGAGGTTCCGGATGATGCCAAGTTCATGCTCCAGCCGGGCATGCATCTCCGCCCCTTCAGCACCGGTGATTCCCGGGAACCGCCTGCTGATTCCAGCCTGGCACCGCTGGACCAGTTCAAGGTGCGGATCCTGGCTGATCCCGATGACTGAGGCCTCCGGCACCACCGGCTGCTTCCACCCCATGTCCGTGACCGGATCAATCCTGCAGAGGTCCGCGAGCGCCTCGGTCTGCGCCATCAGCTGCTTGAGGTCCGCTGCGCCATAACCTGCCGCTGAAATGATCTCCTGGCCCAGGCGGAGCATCTCCGCGGAGGATTTAAGCCACCCCTGGCCTGTTGGCTGCAGCAGGGGCTCTTCCGCGAGTTCCGGCAGGGATTTCAGGGTGCGGGCTGAGTCGAGCACATCGGCGGTGGGTGCTCCGTCTGCCGCGCAGTACCGGACGGCGTTGGTCAGGATGGCAGGAACATGGTGTTCCTCTGCCAGCTTGAGCATGCGGACCGCATGGGCGGTACTCAGGGGCTTTCCCGGTGCGCTGAGCTGGGAAACAATCTCGGCAACCAGCGTGCCTGCGGGCATGGCGTCCACCCATTGCTTGAACAGGGTGCGCGGACGAAGGTAGCGCCGTCCGCCCATGGCGCGTCCGACGTCGGAATCAGGCCCGATCAGGACAGTCAACACCGGTTTCAGGGTGTGGGGATCGAGGGTTCGGGAGGCGAGTTCGGCCCTAGTCACGGCGACTGGAACCGTGCCCCCGGATTTACCGGAGGTGCGGGCATGGGCATCCGAAATCAGCCTGCAGAGTGCGCGGTACCCCGCCCCGTTGTTGTTGCCCCGGGCCAGCACCACCACCCTGCCGGCAAGCTGCGTGCGGTGGTCGCCGTCGTCGTCAAAGACCGCAAGGTCAACCCCCACTATGGGATCGATGCCCGCTTCCATGCAGGCCTTGAGGTGTTTGATGGTTCCGTACAAACCGTCCCGGTCGGTGCAGGCAAGCGCTGTTGCATCGTCGGCAGCGGCGGCCTGCGCCAGTTCCTCCGGCCAGGAAACGCCATAGTGCGCGCTGAAGGCTGTGGAGACGTGAAGATGGGTGAAGCTCATGCTGTCCTGGGCCGGAGTGCGTCATGGATCCGCAGCAGCCGCCAGCGGCCGCTCTGGATATGCCGGGTGAGGTCGAGGGTCAAGGGCTCTTCCTGGCCTCCACCGACGGGGTGGTCAGGCAGCACCTGGACGCGCCAGATTTCGTGGTCCACCAGTCCGGGGCCGCTGCCAAGCGGCGCGCGGCTTTCCTCCGTCCACCATTGCCTGCGTTCATACCAGCGCACCGGCTCAGCGCACACGGCATAGGAAAGGCCCGCCCACAGGAGTCGCTGCGGTACGCCCTCGGCTGTGCACTCGACGTCCACGGATTGGCTGAACATGCCCATGGCGCCTCCCGGATCCAAACTGGTTTATTCGAATACTTGTTCGAACACTTCCAGTCTAGCGCGGGGGCGGGTCCTGTGCATAGAAAACCCTCCAGCCCCCTCCAGGGAGGTCCTGCCATCCCGACGCCGCTTTCCGTTTCCTACCCAAACGGGGGTGGACGGACCGAACGGCAGGGAGCAGGATTGTGCCATGAGTACCGATGACGCACTCCTCAAGCAGGCAATGATTCAGGCCCAGGACTCCACCCTCGTGGCAACGTTCGATATTGACGGAGCCATTCCGGGATCGGGCGCATACGTGGTGGGACTGGTCGGGGCCACTCCCGACTATTCAACACAACGGCGGCTATGCATTGAGTTCATGAATGGGGAGGCCATTGCGTTCTACTCGTTCAACCGGGAACAGGGCCTCGAAGAAAACTATGACCTTGCCGGGGTGACCCACTCGGAGAACAGGATCACGGGACAGTTTCCGCGCACGGCCATTAACGGCCTTGGCCAGGGGCATGTGATGTCAGCCTTCAGCGAGGCGGACGGCCGGGAATTCCAGTCCGGGGTTCCGGTGGAGGAAAACCTGTAAATTTCCAGGCTTGGGGCAGCTCAGCTGTTCCCTTTGTGGACCCGCATTTCGAGTTCGATGAAGCCGGAGATCATTGCCCGGTACGTGGACTCAACAATGTCCGGGTCTATGTCTTTTTTCTCCGCAGCCGAGCGGACATGCTCAATGATCCGTTCCACGCGGCCGGGGGCACGGACCTCGGCGTCATCGCCTTTGAGGGTTCCGGCGATCCGGATCAGCCGTTCGCGGCGGGCGATGAGGGTGACAATCTGGTCATCCACCTCGTCAACAGCAATCCGGACGGCAGCGAGCTGTTCCTTGTCGGCCAAAGCATCTCTATCGTTTCCTTGAATTGTCGCCATCGTCTGACAGTATCGAAGCATGCAGCCCAGAGTCGACTTCATCTCACTAGGTGTCCGCAGCGTTTCCGCTTCCCGTGCGTTCTATGTGGACGGCCTTGGTTGGCCGGTCCACCGCGAGCTTGCGGGGGATGTCGTGTTTATCCAGGTGAACCATGGTTTGGTGCTGTCCCTGTGGGACGTGCGCCAGATGCAGGCCGACGCCGGTGTGAGCCCGCCCGGGCCGGTCCCCTGCATCACGCTCAGCCACAACCTTCCCTCCACGGAGGACGTGGACCGGGTCATGGAAGAAGCCGCCGCAGCCGGGGCTGCCATCATCGCGGAGCCCATCACCCAGCCGTGGGGCGGGTACAGCGGATATTTCGCCGATCCTGACGGCTTCCGCTGGGAGGTTGCGTACAACCCCACGTGGAGAGTGGACGACGACGGCGCGGTCACCGTTTAGCGCCTGCCACCGGCCCGCGCCGGAGTGCTAGAGCCGGAGTGCTAGAAGAGTGCCTCCACGGGCCGGATGAGTTCCGGCCCGTTGTTCCGCACGTTGCCGACCTCTTTGCCCACCGAGTCCACGCGCCAGTCCGCCGCCACGTCCTTGACCCCCGCCCGCACCAGGTCCACCAGGCCGGCGGCGTCGTCGGCGGCGGGGTCAAGCCACGCCTGCATCGTTGCTTTGTCCATGGGAAGCGGCACGCGGTCGTGCAAGGCCGTCAGCTTCCCGAACACCGTTGACTCGCTGCCCGGCGGCGGGGTGTCAGCGGTGAGGATGGAGGTGGAAAGCATCCAGCCGCCCGGCTCCCCCGCCGGCCATGCAGGGTCCTTCCACCACTCGTAGAGCCCTGCGAAGACCAGCCCCTTCCCCTCGCCGGGATGCACGTAGTACGGCTGCTTGGACTTTCCCGGCCCCTGCTTCCATTCGTAGTATCCATCCGCCGGGACGGCACAGCGCCGCGACTGGACGGCCTTCCGGAACGCCGGCTTTTCAAGGACGGACTCACTGCGGGCGTTGATCATCCGCGAGCCGATGCCCGGGTCCTTGGCCCAGGACGGGACCAGCCCCCACCGGGCAACGTGGAGCTGGCGGACCTGCCTGGCCGCCGGCCCGTCATTCACCAGGCGTTCCAGGACGATGGGCACGTCATCGGTCGGCGCCACATTCCACGATGGCGGGATGCTCACCTCGTCCTCCAGCTCGGCGTCGAACTCGGCAAGCAGGTCCCCCACGGCACGTGCCATCACATAGCGTCCACACATGGCTCCAGCATGCCATCGGCACCAGGTGGTGTCATCCGAAGGACATGTGAAGGGCCTGCGGCCGGTGTTTGCCGGGGAATACAGGCCGCCACGTTACCGTTGACAGGAACGAACCCGTCATCGACACAGAGGAGAGCTCCGTGGATTTCACTCCCGACTCCGGCACCATCACCATGTTTTCCACCACCTGGTGCGGCTATTGCAACCGTTTGAAGAAGCAGCTGGATGCACAGGGCATCGGCTACACCGAGATCAACATCGAAGAAGTGGAAGGCACTGCCGAACTCGTGGAGCAGCTTAACGGCGGCAACCGCACGGTGCCCACCGTCCTCTTCCCGGACGGCACCGCGGCCACCAACCCTTCCGCAGCCGAGGTCAAGACCCGCCTCGCAGCGTAGGCCCTAAGCCATGGCGCGGGTCATGCCCCCAGGCCGCTGAAGGAAGCGGACTGCAGGACGGCGTGGCCCGCGTAGGTGGCAAGAAGCGCATCTTCCACTGCGGCAACGTCCACGCCGGGGACCAGGTCGTCCACCGCCCCCGCGGTTGAGGGATTCCAGTCCAGTCCCAGCGCGGCATAGCTGTCCGTCAGCACTTTGCGGATGGGCGCGGAATTTTCCACCACAATGACGGAACTGAACAGCCAGCCGCCGGCCACCACGCGCTGCGCCGTGCCCACCAGCTTGACCTGGTGGCGGCCGTCAGCCGGGTCTGTCCCGTGCACGCTGAACTCGCCGGGGCAGTATTCACCGGGAATCTCGCCTACCGCCGCTTGGACGCCGACGCTGCGCAGCACCTGGGCAAACAGGTCCCCGAAGTAGCTGAACCTGGTTTTTGAACCGGCTATGGCATCGGCGTCCGGTTCAAGATGGTCCACCACCAGGGTCCCCTCGTGGTAGGCGGCCGCCCGACCCCCGGCCCTGCGGACCAGGGGTTCGAAGCCATTGGCCCGGCACGCCTGCGCTGCCGCTTCAAACCCCGGCAACCGCGTGTCACGCTGGCCAAAGGCGACAGTGGGAGCGGGCCGGTAAAGCCTGAGCGTCGGGCCCAGGTCCCCCTCCTTGACCCTTGCGAGCAGTTCCAGGCCGAACTCCAGGTCACGGCCGGCGCCCAGCGACTTCTCCTGCCGCACAACGGTCAGCGTGCGGGGTCCCGGAGCGTCGTCGTTCATGTTGCTATGCTCCCCTATGGTCATATTGCAGTTCCTCGTGGTTGCCGCCGCCTTCGCGGCGCTTGACGCCGTCTGGCTCAAACTGATGAACCCCTTTTACCGCAGCCACATCGGCGAGCTGCTGGCGGACAAACCACACTTAGGTTACGCCGTGGCCTTCTATGCCATTTACATCGCCGGGATTGTGTTTTTCGCCCTTCGTCCCGCGCTCGACGGCGGCAGCTGGCTGACAGCCCTGGGTTATGGTGCGGCGTTGGGCGCCTTTGCCTACGCGACGTATGACCTCACCAACGCCGCCACTTTGAAGGTGTGGCCGCTGCAACTGATCGTGGTGGACATGCTGTGGGGCGCCCTGCTCACCGGACTGTCCACGGTTGCCGGCTGGCTTGTTTTCCAGGGACGCACCTGACGCCGTCACAGGCCGCGGCGGCCTGCCCAAAGCCCGTGCAGCAGCGGGACCACTGAACCGGCCATGAGGACGTTGCCCAGGACAAGGTCGTCTGCCCGCACCACGGCGCCGGCGACGAGCAGGGCAGCAAAAACAAGGGCCGACGCCGAGCGCCGGGCCCTGCGGTCCAGCCGGGCGAGCTGCCGCTCAAGGCGGGGATTGGCCACCGCGAGGGACCCTTCCTCGAGGCGGCTCGCCAGGGCGTCCAGGCGTTTCGGCAGGCGCAGGGCGATCGCCGCGGCCTCGACGGCCTGTTGGGCCGCGTCCTGCACAAGGTTGCCGCGCTCGTCACGCAGCAGCCGGGCCGCGTACGGTTCCACCGAGTCCCACAGGTTGAAACGTTCATCAAGCGAGCTGCAGACTCCGGACGTCAGAGACATCGCCCGGATGATCAGCAGGAAATTCTCCGGGAGCTGGAACGGCAGGGAGCGGACCACGTCACCGAACTCCACGGCGAAATCGCGGAATTCCTTGGGATCCACTTCACGGAGTTCAGCGAACCCCATCCCGCCGAAGCGGGCGAACAGGTGGATCATGGCCCTTTCCAGCTCCTGCCTGTCAGCCGACGGCACCAATACGCCGACGTCGTTGATCGCCGCCACCAGCCCCTTGCCGTCCCGGGCGGCGGCCGCAATCAGGAGCTTCCTCAATCCGCTGCGCGTGGAGGCGGTGACCTCGCCCATCATGCCGAAGTCGATGAACGTCAGTTTCCAGGGGTGTTCCCCGGAGCCGGTGGAAACCGGGGTGACGAAAATGTTGCCCGGGTGCGGGTCCGCGTGGAAGAAGCCGGTGGTAAACAGCTGGTCGAACATGACTGACGCGAACACCGGGGCCACTTCGGCCGGATCGATGCCGGCGGCACGGAGCGCCCTGGCCTCGGTGATCTTGATGGCCGTGACATCTTCGAGGGTAAGGACGCGCCGGGTTGTCCGCTCCCACGCGACGCGGGGCACGCTGACCCTGCCGTCACCGGCAAACCCGGCGTCGAAGCGCTCGGCATTTACCGCCTCGTGAAGGTAGTCGATCTCCTCGAAGCTTGTCTGAGCGAACTCCTCGACCAAGGCCGGGACGTCCGCCCGGCTGGAAACCATACGGATGCGGCTGAGCCATCCTCCCACCTTGCGCAGGGCCGCCAGGTCGACGTCGACAATGTCCTGGATGCCCGGGCGCTGCACCTTCAGCACCACATCGGCGAGTCCGGTATCGGCGGCGTCGGCAGGCAGGAGGCGGGCGCGGTGCGCCTGCCCCAGCGAGGCCGCCGCGACCGGTGTTTCCTCCACGAAGGCGAACACCTGCTCAAGCGGTGCCCCGAGTTCCTGCTCCGCAAGGGCGCGGATCGCGGGAAACGGAACCGGGGGAACCTCGTCCTGCAGGCCCTCAAGCTCCTTGGTGATCTCCGGCGGAAGGACGTCGAGCCTGGAGGACAGGAACTGTCCCACCTTGATCATCAGACCGCCCAGTTCCACCGCCAGCAGGCGGAATTTCCGGGCGAAGCCCTGCATCCGTTGCGAACGTGTCCGTCCGGCGATGCGGGCAAGTCCGATCCGCGGGAGGAAAAGCTCAAACCACCACGTCACCGCCAGGTTCCACGCGGCAAAGCGAAGGATACGGCGGTAGCGGGCACGGGTGTCTCCGGCGCCGGGTACCGGGGCGGGACGGTCCCGGTGGACAGGCGCCACCCGCGTCAGTCCTGGGCGAGGATCGAGTAGAGCCGGCGCCGTGCCTCGTCGAGCACTGCCACCGCCTGCCGCACCTGTTCCGGTGAACCCGTACGGCCAACCTGGGCGGCCGCCTGGGCCAGTTCCACGCCCGCCTTGGGCAGGGCAGCAAAACCGCCGGCCTGGGAGCCCACTGATTCCCAGGGGGCCGCCGCGGCATGGTCGTGCGCCACTTCCTCACGGCCGGCCTCGGTCAGCGAATAGATCTTGCGGCCGTTGGACTCCTCGGAACTGATGGTGCCCTCGTCCGCGAGCAGCTGCAGTGTGGGATAGACGGAGCCGGCGCTTGGCTTCCAGCTGCCGTTGCTGCGCTCCTCGATTTCGCGGATGATCTGGTAGCCGTGCATTGGCCGCTCCGCCAGCAGGGCCAGTACGGCAGCGCGGACCTCCCCTTTGCCGGCGCGGGTTCCCGCACGCTTTTCGAACCGCGAACGCAGTTCCTCGACGGCCTGCCACATGCCGTCAATATTGCTCCCCCCGAAGCCACCGGATGGATACGGACCACGCATGATGTTGCCCTCCTGTGAATCGTGAACGATATACAACGATACTCAACGACACAGGCCAAGAGCTAGGGGTACCCAGGATCCGTCCGCAGCCGGGGCGCCGGTCTGGGCGGCAGCGTCAGGTCCTGCGGATCGTGAGGATCTGCTCCGCACGCCCGAACGGACCCTTGAGGTCGTGCAGCACGGTGGACGTCAGGCCAATCCCGTCCCCGCCGAACGACACGGCGTTGTCCAGGCCCAGCCATTCCCCTTCGGGGCGGCGGTACATGTGGATCTGCAGGTCCAGGTTAGGGAAGGCGTAGCTGTCCTTGCCCGGGGGAACCCGCGCCGCGATGCCGTTGGCCGTGTCCACCATTCCCATCAGCCGGGCAAGGTCGCCGCTGTTGGCGCGGTCCGTCAGAGGGTGCTCCGTCCGGAGCCATACCTTCCCGGCACCCGGGCGGTGCCCTTCCGCCACCCGCATTTCGAGCGAGCGGATGTAGCCGCCCGGCCAGACGGACGCGCCGTCGTAGGGCTTGCAGTCCTCCGGACCGGGAATTGGGCTGTCCTCGATGGCCGCCACGCCCGTGGTATCGCTGGTGGCCAGCCGCCACGCGGTGGCGCGGATCGCCGTCCGCCCGCCCGCCACCAGTTCCGCCTGGAGGAGTTCGATGGTCTTCCCCGGCCGCAGGGTGGTGGTTTCGATGTGGAAGGCGCCGCCCGGGATGAGGCCCAGGATCTCGTAGCTGATCCGCGCCATCCGCATGTCATCCCGGGGCTCATGCCGTTCCAGGCTGTCCGCCATCAGGCCTGACGCAGGCGCCATGTGCTGTTCATGCACGTTCCAGGCGCCCTGGGCATGGATGGTGGAACAGAAGCGTCCCCCGCCCAGGTCCTGGTAGTAGAAGCTTCCCTCGGCCAGTTCAGGCAAGTCTGCAGTCAACGCGGGCCCCTCCGGTCATACTCAGTGAATTGGTCTTAACTCTATCTGCCGTCTGCCGGGGGCCGGTCTGGGCCACTCCACCGGTCGGCTGCGCGGGCCCCGCCGGAACCGCCGCACTGGACCACCGACCGGGGGGACTTCGCCGGACGCGGCGAAATGTTGGAGCCTGACAGGATTCATCCGACTAGACTCAGGAACTGGTCCTGTCAGCAACCCTCGGAAGAGGTGTTCCATGCGTGTCATCAGCTACAACCTCCGCAAGCACAAGGCGAGCGGTGAACTCCTCGCACTGGCGCGGAACCATGACATTGATGCGCTCTGCCTCCAGGAGGTGGATTCCAGCGACCTCCCCGAAACGCTGGGGCCGCTCCACCTGGCGGATGCCACGAAAGGTAACCGGCTGGGGCTCGCCATTTATTACCGCATGAGCCGCTTCACTGCCTTGGACACCCAGTCGTTCGCGCTCAAGAAGTCAATGCATGACCGGGTCCTGGCCCCGGCCCACGAACGCCTGATCGGCACCCGGGTGATGGACAACGAGACGCAGCATGAACTGGTCATCGGCTCGTTCCACGCCGCGCCCCTCACGGCGTCGAACTCGCTGCGGCGGAAGCAGATCCACGCCGCCCACGCTGAGCTGCTCAGCATGGGCAAGGGCCTGATGACCCTCATGGTGGGAGACTTCAACTATCCGTTCTTCACGAAGAACCTGGACATGCACATGAAGAATTCCGGCTATGCCCTGTCGCTCAGCAACAGGCGCACCTACACCCGGTACAAGGTGTTCAAGGGCCACTTCGATTTTGCGACGTCGCTGGGCCTGGACATCGAAAGCGTCGAAACGCTTCCCCGCGGAAACTCGGACCACCTCCCCATCCTGGTCCACGCCGAGTACGGTCCGGACTACTAGGCTCCGAGCCGTTCGCGCAGGGCGGGCCAGGATGCCTCGAAACCCGGGTGCAGTTCCAGCGCTGCCACGTCGGGCAGGGGCACCCACCGCAATTCGAGGCTTTCCGGATCACTGATCACCGGGTCGAAGGGCTCCCTGACCTGGACCACCACCGTGGTGTAGGACCAATAACCGACGTCAAACAAGGACGTGAAGAGTACCTCGACATTGCCGGCGGGTACGGCGGCTTCCTCGAAGGCTTCCCGCAGCGCGCCGGTGACGGGTTCCTCGCCGTGATGGAGCCCCCCGCCGGGCAGCCCCCATGTGCCCCCGTTGTGGCTCCAGACAGCCCGGTGCTGCAGCAGCACACCCTTGTCCGGATCGTACGCCAGCACTCCGGCCGCACCGAACCGCCCCCAGTAGCGGCCGCGGTCCCCTTCGACCCAGGCGTCGCCGGGGTCCCGGGGACCGGTGCGGACGGGCGGGGCTGAGGACGCGGTGGAAGCCGAAAAATGATCCATCGCTCCAGTCTGACAGGTGCCGTGGATGCGGTGCACCTCCCAGGTCTGCCGTCAGCCACGCCTGCCCTCAGTCAGGCCTGGTTCGCATGCCCGCGTTCGACGGCGAAATCACCACCGGGATACATGATGGTTTCGTGTCCGTCATCAAAGCGGACCAGATAGGGCGGCGTACCGCCCTGGCCCCGCACCTCCAGGATCACCCCGTGCCGGTCCGTGGCTCCCACGGTCCTTCCATGGACGATGATGCGGTCGCCTTGCGTTGCCTCCATGGCAATCACCTCCCAGCCCCAGATTACGACTGCCTCCCCGGCGGGGAAAGTGCCCGCGCCATGGCAGGATCTTGGCCATGCCGTTGAACCTTGTGCTCGTTGCCGATACCCATGTCCCCAAGCGGGCCCGGACGCTCCCCGCCCAGCTGTGGTCCGCCGTCGAAAGCGCCGACGTGGTGTTTCACGCCGGCGACTGGGTGGCGGCATCCCTCCTGGCGGAATTCGAACAGCGGAGCCGCTCACTGCTGGGCGTTTACGGAAACAACGACGGCCCCGAACTGCGCCGGCAGCTCCCGGAAACCGCAACGGCCACCCTCGAGGGCGTCCGCTTTGCGATGGTCCACGAAACCGGCCAGGCAAAGGGACGTGAGGCACGCTGTGAAGTGCTGTACCCGGAAGCGGACGTCCTGGTCTTTGGCCACAGCCACATCCCCTGGGACACCACCACCCCTCGCGGCCTGCGGCTGCTGAACCCGGGCTCCCCCACCGACCGCCGCCGCCAGCCGGCGTGCACCTACATGACGGCCGTGGTGGATGCCGGCCGGCTGGCCGAGGTCCGGCTGGTGGAGGTTCCCCGCGGTTGAGGCGCATCGCAAGAGGGTCCGCGGGGAGCGGGTTGGCAGGGCACGCGCTATTGCCTAGGCTGGAACGGTAAGCATGCTTAGCTTTTCCTTCCGACCGAGCAACAGGAGGACCGCCATGACAGACCAGTACACCTTCCGCAATCCAGTGACCGCCTATGGGAAGATTTCGCCGCCCGAGCAGCACCAGCCCGAGCCGGGGCTGGATGCGGAGCTCACGCCCAAGGCCGATCTCGGCGAGGACACCTACCGCGGCACCGGCCGGCTGGAAGGGCGGAAGGCGATCATAACCGGCGCGGACTCCGGGATTGGCGCCGCAACCGCCATAGCTTTCGCCCGGGAGGGCGCCGACGTAGTGCTCTCCTACCTGCCCGAAGAGGAGGAGGATGCTGCCCGCATCGCCGGGATCATCGAGGCGGCCGGGCGCAAGGCCGTCAAGGTTCCCGGCGACCTGAAGGACCCCATCGTTTGCCGCGAGGTGGTGGACACCGCCGTGGCAGTCCTGGGCGGAGTGGACATACTGGTCAACAACGCAGGGAAGCAGGTGGCGCAGGAGGAGCTGACCGACATCAGCGACGAGCAGTTCGACCACACGCAGAAGACCAACGTGTACGCGATGTTCTGGCTGACGAAAGCCGCCCTCCCGCATATGCCAGCGGGATCCACCATCATCAACACCACCTCCATCCAGGCGTACAACCCATCCCCCACACTGCTGGACTACGCCACTACCAAAGCCAGCATCAACAACTTCACCAAGGGGCTGGCGCAGCAACTGGCCCCCAAGGGCATCCGCGTCAACGCCGTGGCCCCGGGGCCCATCTGGACCCCGCTGCAGGTGAGCAGCGGCCAGCCAAAGGAGGAACTGCCGGAATTCGGGCAGTCCACCCCGCTGGGCCGGGCAGGCCAGCCCGCCGAGCTCGCGCCGGCCTACGTCTTCCTCGCGTCACCGGAGTCCAGCTATGTGGTGGGCGAAACCCTGAACGTCAATGGCGGCAGCCCCACACCGTAGCGGTCAGTCCTGGTCCTGCTCCGCAAGCAGGGCGTCGGTGGCTTCGTCCGGCTGGCCGTCAAAGAACTGGGCAAGGACGGTCTTGAACACCGTTTCGCCGGGCGCCGCGCGGAGGAACAGGGTCATGGACGAGTGCAGCTTCCTGGCGTCGATGCCGCCCAGGATGTCCTCGGCGGTGCGCCCGGCGTGGTTGGTGAGCGCCAGGGCGCACTCCAGGAGCCGCGGGCCCAGGACCTCGTGTTCCAGGTACGCCCGGGCTTCGGCAAGCGATGTGATGGCATACTTCCGGGAGGTGGGGCTTTGCCCAAGGCCGGCGAGCTGCGGGAAGATGAACCACATCCAGTGGCCAGTCTTGTTGCCCACCTGCAACTCAGCCAATGCCTGCCCGAAGGTCCCGCCCTCCCCTGCGCCGCTGTCCTGGGCTGACACGAAGCGTTCCAGGTCATAGGGATCATTCATAGCTGTCTCCTTTGTGCGGGGTTTCAGGGCTGGATTGCTGCTCAATGAAGGCCGCAGCCCGGCGCAGCCGCTGGTCCGGATCCCGGCTCCACCTCGCAAGGACCACCCCTGCCCGCTGCCGGTCGCGTCCTGTCAGTCCAGCCAGTAGCGGCAACACTACGTCGGACAGCAGGGGATCCACCAACTCGGCGCTTCCGGCGGACCGGAGGAAGCCCTCGACCCGGGTCAGGTCGGAGTGCAGCAGGAGGCCGGCCCTCGACTGCAGGAGCACCACGGCCGCCAGCCGGCGCTCGAAAACCGGCCTGCCGCCGGGCTGGGGCCGGCCCCACAGCGCGGACGCCAGCAGGACCACGGCATCGTGGTCCAATTCCTTGAACTTCCGCAAGGCGTCCCGGATTGTTCCGCGCACAGCCCCCACGGAGGATCCGTAGGAGGCCAGCACCCCGCCCAGCCGGGCCTCGACGTCGTCCGCGCGGTACCAGGCGCCCTCATTTTGCAGGGTGCGGTCGATGAACCCCGCGGCGGCCGTGACCGAGTCCGGCGCGCCGCTCATCGCCCTCGTCCCGTGGCCGCGTGCTGGATGCAGAACGGTGTCCAGGGCCTGGCCTCCAGCCGTCCCTCGGCAATCGTTTCCCCGCAGACCGCGCAGATGCCGTACGTGCCGGCAGCTATCCGGTCCAGGGCGGCCTCCACCTGGTCAAGGCCGGCGGAGCTTTGCTTCAGCAGCGCAGCAGCCTGGGACAGCTCGAACGCAATGGTTGACCCCTCTGGATCGTGCTCGTCGTCAACGTTCGAATCCTGGCGCGCAGAGTTGGCCGAGGCAATGTCGGCGCGGAGCGCCGGGAGCAGAGCCACCTTCCGCTTCCGTTCCTCCTCGAGGAGGACGCGGAACCTTTCGAAATCAGGCATGGGAAAAGCCTAGCGCGGTGTCAGTACCAGTTCTTGGCTACGGAGTGGTTCCACGCCGAGCACGGGGAGCCGTACCGCTCGCGGATGTAACCCAGGCCCCACTCGATCTGCGTACGGTAGCTGGTCAGCCAGTCACTGCCGGCGCTGGAGTATTTGCCCGGCGGCAGCGCCTGTGGAATGCCGTAGGCCCCGGAGTACGGGTTGGTGGCCGTGGTCAGCCAGTTCGATTCCTTGGTCCACAGCTGGGCAAGGCAGAGGAACTGGTCCGATCCCCAGCCGTAGGCCCCCAGCCTGCCCGAGGCGTAGCTCTTGGCGCCGGCAGGATCGTTGACCGCACCTGCAGGAGCAGAGGGAACGACGACGGCGGGCGGGCTGGGCGGTGCGGCGGGCGGCGGAGCGGGGGCAGGCGGGGCAGGATTCGCCGGCGCAGGGTTACCGGCTGGAGGGTTTGGGGGTGCCGGCTGGGCAGGAGCCGGACGCGCCGGAGCGGGAGCGGCGGAAGGTTGCACCTTTGCCGCCGCGGCGGCTGCGGCCGCCCGTCGTCGCACGTCTTCCTCGGCCGCCGCCCGCTTCGCGTCCTGCGCCGCCTGGTATGTGGCCAGCGCAGCCTGGCCGCGCCGGAATTCGGCCTCAACGGCCGCCGTCGTGCCCTTCAGGGACGCCAATTGCCCGGTCAGTTCCTCGCTGCGCTGCTGCTCCTCGGCAAGCTGGCGGGCCATGGCTTCCTGGGCCGAGCGGGCCGCCGCAAGCTTCTCCGCCGCCTCGCCGGCCAGCCGTTCACGCTCGGCCCGGGCGGCCTTCTCCTGGTCGGCCAAAGAAGCGGTGATCCTCCCCGCGGCGGCGGCCTTGTCCACAAGCCCCGCCGTTTTGCCGCCCACCAGCTGGACCAGATTGAGCCCGTGGACGTTGTTGTTCTCGATCGCGTCCAGCGCCACGAAGAACCCCATGTTCGTGCCGCCGGTCTTGTAGGACTGGACGGCCAAGGCTCCGATGTCCCTATTGTGGCGGACGAATTCGGCGTTGGCCTGCCCCGCCTGTTCCGCCAGGGCCCCTACCCTTGCGGTGGACGCTGCCAGGACGGCGTCAGCCGCTGCGGACTCGGCGGCGGACACTACGGCTGCGGTGCCCAACGCCTCCGACTGCGCCTGCAGCCCGTCCAAAAGGCCGGTGATCCTACCGATCTCCGCTGCCGTACCGGCCTCGGTCAGCTTGGCCCGCTGCACGTCCTCCCACGAGGGGTAATCACCAGGCGGAAGGCCTTCTGCCGCGCCGGCGGGAGGCAGCCAAACACTGCCGGCGAGGGCGGCAGCCAACAGTACCCCCGGCAGGACGTGCCGGGCATGTGTAACGAAACGCGACATAGTTCCGAAGCTTACCGGCCTCAACCTTCACTTTAAGGATGAGCGGCCTGCATCGTTATACAGCGGAGACACTCCCCCATTACATCCGAGCTGAGCGCCCGGGCCGGCCACGAAGGGAACCTCCAAAGGCGGTCCACGGCAAGGTCATCCGCCCCACGGTTTATGACTCTGTGACGATTCCATCTTCCTTCGCGTACCGCCCGCATCTTCCGAGGTCAGCGCAGGAGCAAGGAAGAGTCGATTCGATGGCGTAAACCGAGAGGACAGCCTCGCATGTTACCCAAATGTGACAATCGGAGCCGGGCCGGGTTATGGTCTTCAGGTGTCCCTCCCACGCGGGACATTCCCCTCAGCTTGCCGAGCCCTGCCGCTGACCCGGGAACCAATCGCTTTCCAGCTGGCAGGGACGGGGGAACCAAGTTTCCACGGCCTCTTTGAGGCCTTGGGGTTAAGTCGCTAGCGCCTCCGTTCCTTTTCGGAGTTGCTCCCGGCCGGGTATCTCCAACCCGAACCCGACAGCTCACCCCGCAGGCATGGGAGAGGCGATCTACTGTGTCAAAAAATTCCACCACCGCCCGTCACCGCGCGACTCCGGCCCGCTCCATCATCCTCGAAGGACTGGCCGTTTCGGCCAAGTCCCAAGCCAGGACCCTGGGCCGCCCGGCACTCGCCGTGGCAGCCGCATCCGGCATTGCCTTCGGCGTCGGCGCCCCGGCGCACGCCGGTGTGACCGGTCCGGACACCACCGAGACCACTAACGTCCAGGCCTCGGCCGCGCCGGCAGCAGCAGTTGCTGCCCCCGCCGCCGCAGCCGGTACCGTCCACACGGTTGTATCCGGGGACACACTCGGCGCCATCTCGGCCGCCTACGGCGTCACCCTCAACGATGTCCTGGCCGCCAACGGACTGGCCATTTCTGCGGTCATCTACCCCGGCGACCAGATCCAGATCCCGGCTGCAGGCTACGCCCCGGCGGCTCCGGCCGCCGCACCGGCACCGGCTCCGGTCCAGACCGCTGCTGCCACCGCACCGGCCAACACGGGGATGAACCTGTCCTACGCGTCCGCCAGCACCGGCACGGGCACCGGCGCAGCTATCCTGGCCAACGCCTACAGCCAGGTGGGCCAGATCCAGGACTGCACCGCCATGGTTGAAGAGGCCCTGCGTTCTGTTGGCAAGTCCGTAGGCGACCTGGCCCCCGGCCAGTTCTACCAGTACGGCTCCACCGTGGGCTCCCCCGCCCCCGGTGACCTGGTGATCACCGCCGGCCATGTGGGCGTCTACGCCGGTGACGGCCAGGTTGTCAGCGGCGGCGTAAACGGCAACCAGACCGCTGTGCACTCCATCAGCTGGCTGAGCGGCGCATCCTTTGTCCGCGTAGCGTAACCAGCGGCAGCGGCACGTCCTGCTAGTAGCGGCATGTCCTGCTAGTAGCGGCAGGCCCGCCGTGCACACAGGGGCGGCAGCCGGGTTTACCGGCTGCCGCCCCTGTCCATTTCCGGTGAGGCCTCCTGGGCGTCCTGTTGCCCCGCAGCCGCTAGGTGCCGCAGAAGGTCAGGTATTTGCCGAAGTCCTCGGGCGGTCCCTCCGTGTAGCGTTCCAGCCCCTCGCGCTCCCGGAACGGGGACCTGACAGCCTCAAGCATCCGGTTGAACGGGCCAAGATCCCCCTCGGTGGCGGCGGCCAGCGCTTCCTCCACCAGGTGGTTCCTGGGGATGTAGGCGGGGTTCACGCTGTCCATGAGTTCGGCGTCGGGCTTCAACGCGGTCCAGCGTTCAGCCCAGGCGTCGAAAGCCGCGAGGTCCAGCACCATACCGCGGACAGTCCTGGAATTGCCCCGGGCCGCTTGGCCAAGGTTCCGGAAGAACCGCGTGTAATCAACCGGCCCATCTTTCAGCAGGCCGATCACGCCGTCCACCAGGTCCGACGCCGCGTCCCCTTCGGGCGTCCCGGCCAAGCCTGCCGGCAATCCAATCTTTGCCTTCATGCCGTTGAACCAGGCATCGCTGTACTGGCCGCGGAATTTGCCCAGGGCCTCCACGGCGGGGCCGACAGCCTGTTCCTGGTCTTCGTTGAAGAGCGGCAGCATGGCCTCCGCGAGCCGGGCCAGGTTCCACTCAGCAACCACGGGCTGGTTCGCGTAGGCATAGCGGCCGCCCACATCGATGGAACTGTACACGGCGGCGGGATCAAATGCGTCCATAAAAGCGCAGGGCCCGTAGTCGATGGTTTCCCCGGAGATGGTCATGTTGTCCGTGTTCATGACCCCGTGGACAAAGCCCACCAGCATCCACTTGGCCACCAGGTCTGCCTGGGCAGCCACCACTGCCTCGAACAGTGCAAGATAGGGGTGTTCGGAGCGGGCTGCCCCAGGGTGGTGCCTGCTGATGGCATGGTCCGCCAAGCGGCGCAGCAGGTCCATGTTCTCGGTGGCCCGGGCGTATTGGAAGCTGCCTACCCGGAGGTGGCTGCTGGCCACCCGGGCCAGGACTGCACCGGGCAGCATCGTGTCCCGCCGCACCGGCCGTCCCGTGGCCACGACAGCGAGGGCGCGCGTGGTGGGAATGGCCAGGGCATGCATGGCCTCACTGACCAGGTACTCCCGCAGCATGGGCCCGATGACGGCACGGCCGTCACCCGCACGGGCAAAAGGTGTGCGGCCGGAACCCTTCAGGTGCACATCCCGCAGGCGCCCGCCGTCGCCAACAAGTTCGCCCAGCAGCAGCGCCCGGCCGTCGCCGAGCAGTGGCGAGTAGCCGCCGAACTGGTGCCCTGCGTATGCCTGCGCAACGGGGGTGGCGCCCGGCGGAACGTAGTTGCCCAGCAGGAGGCGCACACCTTCCGGCGTCCGCAGATAGTCGGGCGCCAGCCCCAGCTCCTCGGCCAGGGAGTCATTGAGGACCAGCAGCTCGGGATCCGGCGCTTCCTCCGCCTGCCACGGAACGGCCAGCTCGGTTAGTTCGCGGGCAAAACGGCCTTCGAAGGCGACAGTTGATTCTGCTGCAGCAGTCATGGGTTAACCCTATCTCCGCCGTCTGTCCGGCGGTGGACGGCAGAACCGGCGACGACGGACGCCGGCAGGCCAGGCACACGGGTGAGGGTGGGTTCCTTGCCGTGGGCGGTGACACCGGGCAGTTCGTCGGAAGCGGCGTTCATGGGTGACCTCCAGGGGTTGTTGAATGGCGTGGCCCTGGTGCAGCGGAGGGTTCCGGTGCAGTGGACCGTTCACGCGCGGTGGACTGTTCAGGCGCAGTGGAGCGGGTCCCGGGCCAGGTGCGCCGCCGGGGAAAGGGCACGCGCTGCAGGTCCTGCGCGGCGATGACGGTGGTGTCCCCCGCGCGGGCCCTGGCCTGGGCCGCCAGCGGTCCGGCGTCGTCGCCGTACCGCGCGGAAAAATGCGTCAGCACGAGGGTCCCAGCGCCCGCCCCCGCAGCAAGTTCCCCTGCCTGCCCGGCGGTGAGGTGGCGGTACTGGCGCGCCAGCCCGGCGTCGTCATCGCTGAAGGTGGCCTCCGCAACAAGGAGGTCGGCGCCGTCGGCCAGCTCTTCGGCGCCCGGGCAGGGCGCTGTGTCCATCACGAAAGCGAAGCGCTGGCCTGGCCGCGGAATACTGACGTCGTTGAGGCGGACACCGGCAAGGTTGCCTTCGCGCTGCAGGCGGCCGATCGCGGGGCCCGCTATTCCTGCTGTGGCGAGGCGCTCCGGCAGGAGGGTGCGGCCGTCCGGTTCCGCCAGCCGGTAGCCGTAGGTCTCGATGCGGTGCTTCAGCGGCCGGACGTCCAGGCCTTCGGACACCGCACCGCTTCCGCCGTGGGGCTGCAGCCTGAGGTCGATTCCCGGTGAACTGACGGACACGAGGGCGCGGACCACGTCCTCGCCGGATGACGGGTAGTGGAGGTGGACGGGGTGCGCCACGCCGTCCAGGGCCATACGGGACAACACTCCCGGCAGCCCAAAACAGTGGTCTCCATGGACGTGGGTAAGGCAGATGCGGGTGATCTGGCTGGCCGGGACGCCCGCATGGATCATTTGGCGCTGTGTTCCCTCGCCCGGGTCAAAGAGGAAGCCCTCCCCGTCCCAGCGCAGAAGGTAGCCGTTGTGGTTCCTGGTCCGGGTGGGGACCTGGGAGGCCGTACCCAGGATGGTGAGTTCACGCATGGCAGATGGGACCAAAAAGCAGGTTCCGGACGAGTCCGGGACCTGCTTTTTATGGTTGCCGGACGGCCTAGCGCCGCCGGAGCATCCCCATGATTTTGCCGGCCACGCCACCGGGCCTGGCTCCTGCGGCCCCCGTTGTGCCGGCCGCCCGGCCCGTGGCGTTCAGTCCGGTCCGGCGCGGTGTTCCGGCGGTCCCGGTCCTGCCGGAGAATCGTCCAGCGGCATTCCTGATCATGCTTCCCAAGTTCATGTGAAAACTCCTTCAGTGTTGATCCTGCCAACCGATATTCATCAGCCTGCTTATCATTTTAGCGCAGTTTGGCTGAAGCCGGAGGAAGCAGCGGAAGAGCCTTGGGGAATGGTGCTGGCTCAGTGGAGGAGCCACGATCCGTCCTGCGGCGGACCAGGCTTCCGGCGCAATTTGCGGACCAGGTAGAGGAAGGGCCAGGCCAAAAGCCGCAGCAGGCCCGCCGTAACCAGCAACGCGAGCACCAGGACAATAACCGGCGAATACAGGAGGAATACCCCTACTGCTGCCGCAAAATAACCTCCGATGAAGGCCAGGACGGCCCCTGTATCCATTGAAACTCCTCCCAATTTGGATCTTGGGCCTCGTCGCAGGGATGCCCAGCAGCGGAGGTGCCAGGTGCGGGGGGACCGGTAGCCCGTGGGAAAGGACAACGGATTTAGGCGGCCACCGCACACCCCTCCGGGATGCTGGAGATGTCATCCAATCTGCTGTGGCGGCCGCATGCTTCCTAACGGTCATCCAAGGCTACTCTCCCCGCACGAACGGGGAAAGCCGAAGCCCCGACGCCGGGCAGCCCGCTCGTCGGGGGAGATCCCGGGCCGGAACAAGGGGCAATTGCCCCTACCAGCGGCAGTGGGGTGGTCTCTTCAACGCCGTGCACCTGGCGCGTGGGACGATCTGGCGCACCTGGCGGGTGGCCGAGTGTCCAGGAGACGGACGACGTCGTCACTTTCGCCGTGGAGCGTGTTGATGAGAGGGAGGTGAAGCCTTCCCTGCCCGGGCTGTACGTCACCATCAGGATGCTTATGAAGGACGGGGTCCACCAGCCCCCGGCAGTACAGCCCTACGCCTGCCAACGACGGCAGGCACCGCCCCTTCGCTGTCAAGCAGGTGCACGGGCAGGGGGCGCCTGACGGCGAAATGTCCAACCTCCTCCACAACGACGTGAAGGTGGGCGACGAAGTGGGTGCGGAGGGGCCTCATCGCCCGGCGCGTTCCGCCCAAGGACATCCAGCATGAAGAGTTCGGTCCCGACGATTGGCTGGCCGGCTTCCAGTAAAGGAAAGCCATCATTTCGTAACGGGCGGCTACTTCCTCGTGGACGGGCGGTCTGGCGTGCAGGCATGCTGCCCAGGCTTACCGCTTGAGTCGGCGGACGAAGGGGGCTTTGCCCAGTGGGGTCCGTTCCAGCTGGTCCACCACTGACACGGATACCGGGGTACTCGTGACTCCGGCCGCTGTCAGGGCTCCGGCCACCGACTCCTGGATGCCCGCCGGAGTGCTTCCCGCCGCCAACCCTGCGATGAGTACCCGCAGACCGCTGCGTTCCTGAACCACCTGCCAACCCGAGGCCGCAGCCTGGTCCAGGACGTGGTGGAACACGATCGGGTGAATGCTGACGATGCCCGCCCTGCCTGGCAGTTCCAGCACGTCCTCCAGCCGGCCTTCAATGTCCTCCATCCGGATGAACGAACGGCCGCAGGGGCAGCCCCGCTGGCCCAATGCCACGCTGTCGGACAGTTCGTATCGGATCAGCGGCAGCGTCCGCGAGAACAGGACGGTGACCAGGAGCTTCGCGCCCGCTGTCCCGGGAGGCACCGGAACCCCTTCCCGGTCCACTGGCTCGATGATGAGCAGGTCCTCGTAGACATGCCGGTTCCGGTAGGCGCACGGCGATGCGATACCAGCCGTCTCCGTGGCGGCGTAGACATCGAAGGGTGCGCTCCCCCAGGCCTGTTCCAGTTCCTGGGCCGCGTGCGGAGTGAGCACCTCCGAGGCCGACATCACGGCCTCGGGAGAGATCTTCAGGCGTCCGGACAACTGTTCAGCCGCCAGTGGGAGGAGCGCTGAGGCGTAGCCCACCAGCACCCGGGGCTGGAACCCGTTCAGTGCCGCCACCGTTTCATCCAGGGGCGCGGTCACGTCCAGCCGGAGGGTGGGGACCAGGCCCGATCGCAGGGAAGCTCCAACGACGGCGGACTGGTGGGTGGGGACGCGCGAGCTTACCAGCGCCATTTTCAGCGGCCGGGTGGGGCCCGCCGCTATTCCGGCCCAGTCATTGGCGCGGGCATAGGAGGCCAGCACCTGCGCCCATTCCGGACGGCTCCACGCGAATATTCCGCGCGGACCGGCGGTCCCGGCCGTCGCCGCGGCCCACCAGCGGCCCCTCCAGGGCAAGCCCGGATCGCCGCCCTCCGATGCCAGGGTCCGGAGGCGCTGTTCCAGCTCCGCCAGGCTCAGGTCACGTGCGGTCAGGGCCTCGTCGAAGTGGCCCATCAGGTCAGCCTTGGTCACAGGCGGTAACTGGGCAAGCGGAGCGCCATGCAGCCCTGAGTGATGGCGCCGGTAGAACCCGGACCCGGCATAAGCCGCCGTCCGGAGTTGACGCAGGGCGCGTTCCTGGTGCGCGGCGATCCGGGCGGGGCTCCAGCGGTCCCGTCGCCGCATGGCGGCCCGGAGGAAGAGCACACGGGCTACGAGCTGCACATCCATGGATCCGGCCGTGGAAAACCGGGCACGGCGGCTGGTCAGGCCCCGCGGGCGCGGCGGAGTGCCGCGAGGCGGGCCGAATATTCCGTCTCGTCTATTTCACCGCGGGCAAACCGCTCGGCCAGCAGTTGCTCCGCACTGCCGGTACTGTGGGCTCCGCCGCCATCCCTGCGATTGTTGACCGACATGGAGCGCGCAAAAACGACGATGGCGGCGATGATTGCACCCCAGAACAAGATGAAGCTCACCACCATCAGGATGTAGCCCCAGGCGCCCATGTTGCCGTCCCAAAACATCATCCCTGCCTCCTCACCTCATGCGGCCCCGCCCTGCTCCTGCTTCGAGGATCCATCCCGCGCGGCCGCGCCGCCAGAGTCTTTCGTCCCAAGGATGAACGCGCGGTCAGGGCCGCACACCTCAACGCTCCAGGTCGTCAGGCTCGAACTCGCTGAGCGGGGACCCGCCAAAGTTCTCCGTGTCGTCGCTGCCCTCAGACTCAGGCCCGCCCGGATTCTCCCCGAAGTCGACGTCCGCAACGGCCTCGTCCAAGGTGGGCGTCACCGGAACATCCTGGCGGTCATCGGCTGCGTACCGTGCCTGGGCTGAGTCGTCCCGGAATGCCTGCTCGCTAATGAAATCTTCTTCTTCCCCGGAGACCGCCTCGTCCTGGAGCAGAGGATCCTCCTGCCAGCGGTCCGGATTGTTTTCCGCCGCACCCGGGTAGCTGTCCGGCGCGCCCTTAACAGGGTCGAGTTCAAAGGACGCAGCCGCGCCGGGAGTCTCATCAAGAAGCACGTCGTCATCCCGGACAACCTCAAGGTTGTCGTCAGGGAGGTTCTGTTCCGTCATGGTGATGCCTTTCTCTTGAACAGCCAACGTCGCGTGGACAGGCTAAGCGGACAATAGTAAGCATACTGACGAAACAGTGGGGGCGCTAACCTCCCTGGCTTCCCTTGCCCCGGACCTGGACTATGCGCAACCGGCTCAGATGCAGGGCTCCGAGGACCAGGAACAGCAGCGACAATGCCAGCCAGGACCAGAAGGCTGCGGGGTCGAACCGTGCGCCGAACAGCGGCTTGGCGGGCTCCGCCGCAGCAAGGGACAGGATCAGGGCAAAGCCGAGCACATAGGCGGCCGGCAGCAGCAGCACCCCAGGCGTCCTCCCCCGGAAGGCCGCAACTGCGAGGATGAGGAAGGCCGGCATGATGAAGCAGAGATCCAGGATAAAGACCGAGTAGATGGTTTCAATCTTCTGCCGGGCTGCCATGAGCGGTACCAGCATGCCGATCCACAACGGATAGAACATCAGCGGTTGCAGGAGCGCCCCCGCCGCTGACGCAAGCCGTACGCGTTTGGGCAGGTGCACCCGGGCCGTCCCGCGGCACAAGGCGGCCACCTGGTACACCAGTGCCCAGAAGGCGATTGAGAAGATGGCCATGTAGACCAGGTAGAGCCAGTTATAGACGCGTTCAATGATGTAGATGCCGTAGGCATAGGCGAGGTAGCCAAGCAGGCCCAGGACAATGATCTCCAGCTTTGGGCTGGATCCCCCGGCCGCCCAGGCAAGGGCCAGCAGCGCCAGTGCGGCGCCAAGGGACATGGCGTCCTGCGAGAACGCTCCGGGAAGGTAAGGCTCCTCGATGAGGCCGCTGTAGATCCCCGGGGAGGCGATTCCGGCACCGGATGCCAGAAGCGTCAGCACTGCCGTGAGCACCCAGGCAACCCGCCGCTGGATGTTCCTCTCCCGGCTCATGGGTTCCCGGGCGGGCGCGGATGGCGTACCTGCTGCTGCTTTATTCAACTTGCGGCTCCTTTGGGTTTATGTGAAGGCTCCCATGGGCGCGTTGCGGCGGCGAAGTGGCTAAGGTCCCCCTGTGGCCACCCGCGCGACTTGCCATGACCTTTGGCCCTATATCTCCTGCCGGCACAGAGCCAGTCTTGAACTGGACACCGCCCGAGAAAGACAGGGAGCCCTGCCATGACAACCCGTAAACCGATCGCAGTCGCCACCAACGACTCCCCGCAGAGCCAGGCGGCCGTGCTCTGGGCTGCCCGCCGGGCCGAGCGCTCCGGCCTGCCACTGGTGATCCTCCACGTCGTGGACGACCGGTGGATGGCTGAACCGTATCCGTGGATCGGCGTCCTCGAGGAGGCGGGCGACAAGCTCCTGCAGACTGCCGCCGGACGTATCCGGGGGGCTTTCCCCATTGGCGTTACCACCCGGCTGCTCACCGGAAGCGTAGGGGGCTCGCTGGCGAAGTACTCCGGCAAAGCATCCATGGTGGTGGTGGGCTCGGGCACCGGCCACCTTGGCGGTTCCCTCGCAGACCGGGCCCTCCAGGTTGCGGCCTCGTCCAAGGTCCCTGTTGCGGTGGTGGGAACCCAGGAGCTGGAGGGCCGGTCCGGCGTGGTGGTGGGCGTCGACGGCTCCAAGGAAGCGACCCAGGCTGTGGCCTTTGCCGCTGCGGAGGCTGACAGGGAGGGGGACGACCTCACTGTGGTGTATGCCATCAACGCTCCCGACCGGGTAACGGACGCCGGCCTGTTGTCCACCAGCCTGGCTGACCTCATTACCGAGGAGGAGCGCATTGTCTTGTCCGAGACAGTGGCGGGGCTCAACGAGGACTACCCAAGCCTGCGGGTGCATCGGGTGCTGGAAACAGAAAGGGGCCCGGTGGAATCACTGGTTGATGCTGCTGCCGGGGCCAGGATGCTGGTGGTGGGCAGCCGAGGGAGGGGCGGAATCAAACGGCTTCTTCTCGGTTCCACAGCGCATGGGGTCCTCAAGCACCTGCCGTGCCCTACCGTGATTACCCGGATCCAGGCAATCAAGAACAAGACCTAGGCCGCACCGGCGGCGCCGCCGCCCGCGCACCGTGCTCCCACGCACAAACTGTCCCATTTCCCTACATTCCGGGTTCGGCATCATGAAAAAGACCGCTGCAATAATCATGCTCATCCTGGGGATCCTCATCTCGATCGTCGGGGCCACCATCCTGGCCGGGGGTGCCGTGGCGTCAGTGGTGGGATCCGCCCAAGGCGACGGATACCTCACCACTCGCACGGAACGCCTTTCGGTGGGTTCCCACGCCCTGACCTCGCCGAGGCTTGACGCGGTGGGCGAGGGCGTACCGCCCCGCCTTCCTTTCGACGTCGGAACGCTGAGGCTGCGTGCTTCTTCCGTGGACCCCGGCAAGGAAATCTTCATGGGCGTCGCCCCGCAGGCCGACGTCGAGCGATACCTTTCAGGCGTGCATCACTCGGAGCTGCTTAAAGTCGACAGCCGGCCCTTCAGGGCCGAATACCGCGACATTCCTGGCACCAGCACTCCGGCACCGCCAGGAGAGCAAACGTTCTGGAGCGCCTCGGCCTCCGGGTCCGGCCAACAGGATCTCACGTGGGATCTTGCCGCCGGCAACTGGGCGATTGTCATCATGAACGCCGACGCCAGCCCCGGTGTCAATGCCGAGGTGCAGGCAGGTTTTCGCTCTGACCTGATCCGGCCGGCGGCAACGGGCCTGCTGGTGGGTGGTGCAGTTGCGCTGGCAATCGGGATTCCGTTGCTGATCCTGGGGGCCGTTGGACTCGGCCGGCATACGGGGCCCCACTCCGGCGGGCCGGCCGGGCCACCACCCGGCTACGGGCCACCCCCCGGTTATGCGCCACCCCCACCCGGGTACGGCCAGCCCCCGGGGTATGCGCCGCCACCCGGCTACGCAGGTGCACCGGGAACGGAGGGCGCCCCGGGAGGTCCCGGAAATCCCGGCACACCGGGAGCCCCGCCGCTGCCCCAGCCTGGCCAAGGGGACCGGGCGGAACGTGCTCCCTACCCGGCCCGGCTCTTCGGCGATCTTGACCCGGCCCTGTCGCGCGCGATGTGGCTGGTCAAGTGGTTCCTTGCCATCCCGCACTTCATCGTGCTGTTTTTCCTGTGGTTTGCGTTCGTCGTGACCACCATCGTGGCGTGGTTCGCCATCCTTTTTACCGGCCGCTACCCCCGGTCCCTGTTCGACTTCAACGTGGGCGTCCTGCGCTGGAACTGGCGGGTCGCTTTCTACGCTTACGCCGCGGCAGGAACGGACCTCTACCCGCCGTTCACCCTGGCACGAACCAACTATCCTGCCGACTTCGAGGTTGACTACCCGGAGCGCCTATCCCGCGGGCTGGTCCTGGTGAAATCGTGGCTCCTCGCCATCCCCCATCTGCTCATCGTTGCAGCCCTCTCCGGCACCAACTGGACCTGGCGGGCGGAAACCGATGACTTGGGAACCACCTACCAACGGAGCACAGGCGTGTCGCTGCTGGGCCTGCTGGTCCTGATTGCAGTTGTGGCCCTGCTGTTCACCGGCCGCTACCAGCGCCCGCTGTTCGACCTGATCCTCGGCATCAACCGCTGGATCTACAGGGTCCTTGCATACGCCGCCCTTATGCGGGACGAATACCCCCCGTTCCGCCTGGACCAGGGGGCCCGTGAAGTACCGCCGGCCCTGGCGGGACCGCCATACCAGGGAGCGGCCCGCCCCTCGAATGACGGCCTGCTTTGACGCAGCAGCAGCGTCGAACGGCCCCAGGTTTGCCTCTATTTTTGGATAGAAGCCCGCCCTAAACTGACTCTGCAATCATCGGCTGCATACAAGAGGGAGAAGGCCATGGCGGTCATCGAGCAGGTGCGCGAAGGAATGCACGTCGTAGCGTCGGACGGAAAGAAAATCGGCAAGGTCGAGGACCTTAAAATGGGTGATCCGGAGGCGGTGACCTCTGACGGCCAGACGGACCCTGAAACCGGAGGCCTCGTCAATACTTCGATCCATGGGTTTGCCGCGTCGTCCAGGTTGCCCCACCACACCGCAGAGAGGCTGTTGCGGATCGGCTATGTGAAAGTGGACAGGTCCGGTTTATTGACTGGTCACGCCTACTTTGCATCGGATGAGCTGGACCGGGTTGAGGGCGATACGTTGTGGCTCAAAGAGGGGTCCCACACCGGCTAGGTGGGAATGTCCGCTGCCACCCGACCTCAACCCCCTCGTCGCTGCCGCCTGGAGTGACTTTCGGCCCTACCTTTGCGGGAGCCCGCCGGGACACCATTGCCAGTGTGGCCGCACGGGCCGCATGAGGAGCTGAGATGAATACTTCCGGAGCACCGTTCTCGCGGATACTGGTAGGGGTCGACGGATCGGAGGCTTCCATTGAGGCCCTGCGGCAGGCCCAGCGGCTGGCGGTCCCGCTCGGCGCGAAGGTCCTGGCCAATGCCTACTGGGATTATCCGCGGGTCTACACGGGCTACGTGATGATGGGCATTGAGGGCTTCGAGGAACGCGCCGGGGACATCCTGGCGGAGGCAGTCAAGGCCGCCTTCGGTGACGAAACGCCGTCGAACGTCATCTCCAGCCTGGTCCGCGGCCATCCCAGGGAATCACTGATTGAAGCCAGCCGCGAAGCGGACATGGTAGTGGTGGGAAGGCGGGGGCACGGCGGCTTCGGCGGGCTGCTGCTGGGCTCAGTCAGTTCCGCGCTGGTGGCCCATGCCCATTGTCCCGTGCTGGTGGTCCACACACCGGAAAGCCACACGGCGTCCCCTTAGGGCAGGGCGGCTTGGGCAGGAACACACCAGGTAGTGACCGTTGACAATAATGCAGCAGGGCGGACGACGGCGGGTGGTCGCCGTGGCGGTGGCGCTCGCCCTGCTGGCGCTCGCCATAGTCCTGGCGCTGGTGCTCAGGGCGCCGGCAGGAGGGCCGCCGTCCGCCGGTCCGTCAGGCTCCGCGAGTGCCTCCGCAAGCCCGGAAGCGCCAAGCCCGGGCCCCAGCCCCACTCCTGGTGCCGCCAGCGCATCTCCCCCGGCGTCGGAGCCGGCGGAAGCCTCAACGGAAACACCCGAGGCGGGCCAAACTCCCGTCCAGCCGCCGGTCATCGTGCCTCCCGTCCCCGCCGCTCCGCCCTCCGGGCCCGACGCCGGCCCCGGCCCGGTTGCGCCGGCCGCGCCGTTCCCTGCCCCGCTCCGTGGCCAGGACCTCACGGTCATCCCGGGCGCCGGGCAAGTGGTGGCGCTGACTTTCGATGCGGGAGCCAACGCTGCGGGGCTGCCAAAGATCCTCGCAACCCTGTCCGCAAAGGGGGTTGCCGCCACGTTCTTCCTGACCGGGAACTGGGCCGGTGCGAACCCCGGCGGAGTGGGGCAGATCGTTTCCGCGGGGCACCGGGTGGCCAACCACTCCATGACCCATCCTGGTTTCACGGGGCTTACCGCCACCGGCATTGCTCAGCAGGTCCTCGGGGCGGAGCAGGCCATCCTGGCCGCCGGCGCGGACCCCCGGCCGCTGTTCCGCTTTCCCTTCGGCGAACGCGATGGCCGGACCATTACCGCCGTCAACGACCTCGGCTACGTTGCAGTCCGGTGGACGGTGGACACCCTGGGATGGAAAGGCACCAGCGGCGGCGTCACCATGCAGATCGTCGCTGACCGCACCCTGGCGGAGCTGCAGCCAGGCGAAATCGTCCTGATGCACATCGGTTCCAATCCCAACGACGGCACCACGCTGGACGCCGATGCCCTACCGCAGATCATCGACCGGATCAGTGCCGCGGGGTATGGCTTCGTCACCCTCGACGCACTGCTGGCCCCATAGGCAGGGCCGGACCCATGGCGAAGGCCAGGCAGGCAGGACCCGGCGGCAGGAAGTCCGCCCCGGCCACGAACGGCGTCCAGGACCGGGCCCACCACGGCCTCCCCCTTCACGAAGTTGTGCTGCTGCTGGAGACGGACCACGTGCAGGGCCTCGATTCCGGGGAGGTGGCACGCCGGCAGGCCCAGTTCGGCGCCAACGTGCTGCCCCGTTCACGAAGCGGGGGCATTGCCCGCAAGCTTGCCCGCCAGTTCAACAATCCGCTGGTTTACGTCCTGCTGGCCGCGGCCGCCGTCACCCTCCTCCTGGGCGAGTACCTGGACTCGGCCGTCATCCTCGCCGTGGTCCTGGTGAATACGGTCATCGGCTTTGTCCAGGAGGTCCGCGCGGAGGCTGCCCTGGATGCCCTCCATTCCCTCGTCCGGACCCGCGCCGTAGTGACACGGGGCGGGCAAAGGCATGAGGTTCCCTCCGAGGACCTGGTCCCGGGAGACCTCGTCCTGCTGGAAGCCGGCGACAAGGTGCCGGCGGACCTCCGGCTGGTACGGCTGTCCGGCCTGCGCGCGGACGAGTCGGCACTGACCGGCGAATCCGACGCCGTGGCCAAGGACGAGGTGGTACTGCCCACCGCCACCCCCGTGGCGGACCGCAGGAACATGGTCTACAGCGGCACCCTGGTGACCGCGGGCACCGGCGCGGGCATCGTCGTCGCCATCGGCGGCGAGACGGAACTTGGCGAGATCCACCGGCTCATGGGTGCTGTGCAGCCGGTGGCCACACCGCTGACGCAGAAACTGTCCCGCTTCAGCATGACGCTCACGGTGGCCATCCTTGCCTTGGCCGCGGTGGCGTTCCTCGCCGGCGTGGCACGGGGCCAGCAACCGGCAGAGATGTTCACTGCCGCCGTCGCGCTGGCAGTGGGGGCCATTCCGGAAGGGCTGCCGGCCGCCGTCACTGTCACGCTCGCCATCGGGGTCCGCCGGATGGCCCGGCGCCGGGCCGTGGTCCGCCGGCTCCCGGTGGTTGAGACGCTGGGCAGCACCACGGTGATCTGCTCGGACAAGACCGGCACATTCACGGAAAACCAGATGACGGTGCGTGCGCTCTGGACTCCGTCCGCCAGGTACGAGGTGACGGGTTCCGGTTACGCCCCGGAAGGGCACGTCCTTCCTGCCGGGGCCGGCCTCCCTGCGGCCGGGACCGGAGCAGGGCGGACGACGGCGGCACGGGACGAGGGACTGTACTGGTCCCTGCTGGCGGGCGGTGCCTGCAATGACGCCAAGATCATCCGGGAGGGGCATGCCTGGCAGGCCCAGGGGGACCCCACGGAAGCTGCCATGGTGGTGGCTGCCGCGAAGGGCGGCGTGGACGCCGCTGGATTCCTTTCGGCCAATCCGCGGACCGGCGCGCTGCCCTTCACCTCCGAGCGCCAGTACATGGCCACCTTCCACACCTCCGCGTTCCCGGGCGGCAGCGGCAAGGAGCCCGCCATTGTGCTGGTCAAGGGCGCGGTGGAGCGGGTGCTGGAGCTTTGTGCGGGCCAGATGGACAGCCAGGGCCGCACCATTCCGCTGTCCAGGCAGCCGGTGCTCGATGAAGCCCACCGGTTCGCCGGCACCGGCCTGAGGGTCCTTGCCACGGCGATGATGCGCCTCCCTGCCGGGGGTGCCCTGGCCGAGCCAAGCCTGCAGGGGCAGCTGACCTTGACAGGGCTGCAGGCCATGTTCGATCCACCCCGCGAGGCCGCGGCGAAGGCAGTGGAGGCCTGCCACCAGGCGGGCGTGGCGGTGAAAATGATTACCGGAGACCACGTGGGAACAGCCTCCACCATTGCCAAGGCAGTGGGCCTGACAGCGGACCGCGCGGACGGGACGGCACTGACGGGAACTGAACTTGACGCGATACCCGCGGACGCCCTGCCCGACGCCGTCGAGCGGGCCACGGTCTTCGCACGGGTGTCCCCCGAACAGAAGCTCCGCCTGATCGGCGCCCTGCAGTCCCGGGGAAACGTGGTCGCCATGACGGGGGACGGCGTCAACGACGCACCGGCCCTGCGGCAGGCGAACGTGGGCATAGCCATGGGCCGCTCGGGGACGGAGGTGGCCAAGGAGGCCTCGGACATCGTCCTCACCGACGACGACTTTGCCACCATCGAGGCAGCCGTCGAGGAAGGCCGGAACGTCTTTGACAACCTGACCAAGTTCATCGTTTGGACCCTGCCCACGAACATGGGGGAAGGCCTGGTGATCCTGGTGGCAATCCTGGTCGGGGCAACGCTCCCCGTCCTGCCCACCCAGATCCTGTGGATCAACATGACCACCGCTGTGGCCCTGGGCCTGATGTTGGCATTCGAGCCGAAGGAACCCGGCCTGATGTCCCGCCCGCCCCGCGCCCCCGGCCGCCCGCTCCTGACCTGGACCCTCACCCTTCGGATCATGCTGGTCTCCACCCTCCTCGTGGCAGGCACCTGGTGGATCTTCGAACTCGAACTCGCAGGCGGCGCCTCGCTCGCAGAAGCCCGGACGGCGGCCGTCAACCTTTTTGTTGTCGTGGAACTGTTCTACCTGTTCAGCTGCCGTTCCCTGACCCGGTCGGTCTGGCGGATCGGCTTCTTCAGCAACCGCTGGGTCATCCTTGGTGTCCTGGTCCAGGCAGCCGGCCAGCTGGCCATTACGTACTTGCCGCTGATGAACGAGCTGTTCCATACGGCCCCGATCACCGCGGAAGCCTGGCTGCGGATCCTGGGTATCGCTCTGCTCGCGTCCCTGGTTGTGGCAGTGGAAAAGCGCTTCCGCCGCAGTGAGTTCTAGGTCCTGTCACCCTTCTGGACGGCGCTGGCCCGCCGTGCCCCACGTCGTCGGCAGGAGCCGCACCATCACCAAACCGGTAACCACGGCCATGGCCACCGCCATCAGGATGGCCGCCCCGATTCCGATCGCCGCAACCAGCCATAGCTCCTGGCCAGGCTGCCACAGCGGGGTGGCCGCAGCCATGAAGACACCCAGCCCTGCCGCCCATGCGGCGGCGCTGCCGGCTACCCACCGCCAGGCCTGGGGGGCGTGATGCCGCAGTTCTACCCACTGCGCAAGGCCGATCGACACCAGGACCACCACCGCCGCCACGGCTCCCGTAGCGGCCTGGGCGGGTGCGGGCCAGCCCTGCCAACCCTCGTTGCTGAAGGTCAGCAGTGCCACGGCCCAGGCAACCACTGCCGCCGCTGCCGTTAAGAGGACCCACCGCCGGGCGGACACACCGGGCAGCCTTGTCCTGAGTACCCGCACCTGGAACCACCCCAGAACGGCTCCTTCAACAAAGCCGGCCAGCACCAGCAGGGGAACCGCCGCCGCCGGACCCAGGGCAGCCGAGGCGGACTGGGCGAGTGCCGGGGCCAGGAACCCCAGGCTCTCACCGAGGCTCACCCAGCCCACCCACTGGGCGAGGAATGTATTTCTGCGCGTCGCGACAGGTCCGTCAGCCACCGGGTACAGTCCTCCTTCTGCTGTCCTCCCAGCGTGGGCCGCGCGGCGGTGGAAACGCCAGTGCCAAAGGCCCCGGCGGTGGCACTGGAGCCGGCCGTCCCGCCTTGGTAGCTTCAACGGATGGGCATCAAACTTGAGAACGTGGGTATCGCGGTCCGCGACCTGGAAGCGGCAATCGCCTTTTTCACGGACCTGGGGCTCACTGTCGCCGGCCGTGACACGGTCAGCGGCGAGTGGGCCGACACCGCGGTCGGGCTTGACGGGAACCATGCAAAGATTGCGGTGCTGCAGACCCCGGACGGTCGTGGCCAGCTGGAGCTCTTCGAATACATCCATCCCGAAGCAATCGAGACGAATCCAACCCGTCCCAACGAGATCGGCATGCACCGCGTGGCCTTCTCGGTCGACGACATCGACGCAGCGCTTGAGACAGCTGCGAAGCACGGATGCCATCCGCTGCGCGGCGTGGCGACCTACGGTGACACCTACAAACTCACGTACCTCCGCGGCCCCAGCGGAATCCTCGTGATGCTGGCCCAGAAGCTGGGAAACGGCTGAGACCGGAACCGGGACCAATGGCTCTGCCTGCGGCCTGCGCCTGCCGCCCATAGTTAACGGCAGGGAAGCACCCTCCGCTGCCAGTAGTCCGGAAGCCACGGACTGCGCAAGAGTTAGGAAGAGTCCATGAACCAGCCCAAAGACGCCGCCTCCGAGGCCCAGGCACTCCAGGCGGTGGAACGGCATCATTCCCACATGCTCAAGCAGCTCAACGGGCTGGTGGCCCTGCTGATGGAAGCGGTTGAGGCAGGTGATTCCGGCGCCGAAGGAACAGCACAGGCAACGTTGTTGGACTGGTGCGACAGCGAGCTGATTCCCCACGCCCTGGCCGAAGAGGGCCCCTTGTACAGTGGACCGCGCGGCACACCGGAGGGGCGGCTCCTGGTTGAGGGCATGCTGGCCGAGCACCGCGTCATCGTGGACCTGGTGGAGGAACTGCGTACGTCCAGCGGGCTGTCCGCGGTTGTTGCCGGCGCTGCCATCCAGCGCATGTTCGCCATGCACCTGGACAAGGAAAACCGCCTCCTCATGCCCTTCATAGCCGACTCCCCCGGGCTTTCCCTGGCCGAAGCGGTCAAGGGCCTCCACGAACTGACCGGAGAAGGCAGCGGGCACCACGCGGAAGCCCACGACGGCGGCGCGCACCAGCGGTGACCTGCCCGGCGTACCTACTTCCCGCCGTCGGCCTCTGCCGCTTCTTTTGCATAGCCGCGCTCTTCCTCCGGGGCGTGCACCACCAGGACAGGGCAGTGGGCGTGGCTGACGCAGGCTGAGCTGACGGAGCCCGGGACAAAGCCGCTGTGCCCGCGCCGTCCAACGATGAGGAGCGAGGCGTTCCGGCTCCCCTCGACCAGGAGCTCGCCGGGTTTCCCGCGCACCAGCCGGGTATGGACATGCAAAGGCCGCTCGGGGCCGAACGCGGCTGTGAGCGCCTTCTCCAGCGACTGCTCCGCAGCATATTCAAAACCTTCGATACCCACCACGAGGTAGAGCCCGAAGCCGGGTGGAACATCCCAGCATGCCCAGGCCTCCACCGTCGCTTCGAGGGGCCCGGCCAAAGCATCGGCCGTCCGGAGGGCCGCAACCGAGGCGTCGGAACCATCCACGCCCACAATGATTTTGGGGTGCCGTTCGTGGGCATCCATGATGTGGGCTCCATTCTGTTTGGCCTGTTCCAAGATTGGACAAGGTTCGGCTGCCGGAATAGGGCCTAAAGTCACAGTGGGGCCGCCGGCCAACCGTTGGACCAGCTGGTGCTGGTGCAGTCCTTGCCGAAAAAGCGCCGTTGTATGATCATGACTCCAGACTTTGGTCCCTTCCCGCCAATCTGTGCGGAAGGAAGAATAGGCCTAAGCCCTTCGCAGGGGCTGCCTCACACAGCAGTGGGTGCTTGGTCCTTATGAACATGGGAGCGGTTAAGTGCGTATGCATGAGTCAGGCCCGGAAGGTACTGCAGATCCCCGCGAGCCTTTGCGCGTGTTCATCCTCGATGACCACGAACTTGTCAGGCAGGGCCTGAAGGACCTGCTTGAGGGTGAAGGGTTCGTGGTGGTCGGCGAAAGCGGTTCGGCGGCGGAGGCCACGCGGCGCATCCCGGCCCTGCAGCCGGATATTGCGATCCTGGACGGCCGGCTTCCGGACGGCACCGGGATCGAGGTCTGCCGGGATGTGCGCTCGTTCGATCCCCGCCTGAACTGCCTGATCCTGACGAGTTACGACGACGAGCAGGCCATCCGGGGAGCAGTGCTGGCAGGCGCGTCCGGTTACATCCTCAAGCAGATCAGGAGTGATGACCTGCTGGCAGGGATCCGCAAGGCTGCCAGGGGCGAATCGCTGTTCGAGCCCGGTGTCAAGGAGCGGATTATCGCCGGCCTGTCCAAGACCCCGACAGACCCGCGCCTGGAGGCGCTCAGCGCGCAGGAGAAGAAGGTCCTCACGCTGATCGGGCAAGGTCTGACGAACCGCCAAATCGGCGAGGAACTCTTCCTCGCCGAGAAAACCGTGAAGAACTACGTTTCCTCCATCCTGGCCAAACTGGGGTTCGAGAGACGCACGCAGGCTGCCGTGTACGTAACCCGGAACGCGCAGGACGCGCAGTAGCCGCCGGCGCTTAAGCGCAGGGCCGGACCGTTCGGGTTCTGCTGGATCCGGGCCTGATTATTGGCGGTGGGCGGACCAGGTTATCCGGGTGCCGTCCCCCGGAGCACTCTGGATAGCGCAGCTGCCGCCCAGCAGCTCCGCACGGTGCCGCATGTTTGCCAGGCCACTGACCCGTGCAGGCTCGGCAAAACCGCAGCCGTTGTCCGTGATCACCAGCTCAACCTGTTTTTGGGTGACGGAGATGGTGACGCGGATTTCGTCGGCGCCGGAGTGCCGGGCAGCGTTGCTCAGTCCCTCGGAGAGGACGGAGAGCAGGTGGCCGGCGATGTTCTCCCGGACGGCATCGTCCACGGGCCCGGCAAAAGCGACTTTCGGCGCCACGGCGTAGCTCCGGGATGTCTCCTGCACCACCTTCAGGATGCGGCCCGTGAGCGGTTCATGCTCGTGTTCGCCCGTGCGGAGGGAGTAGATGGTGTCCCTCAGTTTCCTGATGGTGTCGTCGAGTTCTGACGTGACGACGGCGATACGCTCGTGGGCGACCGGGTCCAGGGTGTAGCGGCGAAGGCTCTGGATGCTCAGCCCCGAAGCGAACAGCCTCTGGATAACAAGATCGTGCAGGTCACGGGCAATCCGCTCCCGGTCGGTGAACAGGAGATTCTGTTCCCGCAGGGCGTGGACGCGGGCCAGGTCAAGCGCGAGCCCGATCCTGCTGCCGAAAAGCGAGCTGGACTCGACTTCGGCCTGGTTGTAGGCAGCCGAGCCCACCGGCCGGGCGAGCAGCAGCACGCCGTTTTCACTGTTGCTGTGGCCAATGGCGCAGACCAGCACCGAACCAAGCTTTTCCGCCACCTCGTCCTCGAAGACCAGCTGGGGGTCCCGCGCCACAAGCGACTCCCCTGTTTCGATGACCCGGGAGACGACGTCGGACGCCGCAATTTCCTGTCCCGCCTGCAGGCCCTGCACCCCCAGGCACGCCCTGCACCGCAGGACGCCGTCCCCGGCGGGAACCGCAATCACGGCAAGCGCTGAATCCGACACCCGCAATGCAGTTTCGGCAACAAGATCGAGGTTTTCCTCAGTTTCCGGGTGCGGTGTCATGATCAGCCGGCTGCTCAGCTCCATGCCGGCCTCCAGCCATTTCTGGCGCCGCTTGCTGTCCTCGAAAAGGCGGGCATTCTGGATGGCCACGCCCGCTGCGGCAGCCAAGGCGACCGCGAGGTCCTCGTCCTCCGGCGTGAAGTCCTGTCCGCCGTCCTTTTCCGTCAGGTAGAGATTCCCGAACACTTCGTCCCTGACACGCACGGGTACGCCCAGGAAGGTCTTCATTGGCGGGTGGTTCCTGGGAAAGCCTGATGCTATGGGGTGCTGGCCCAGGTCGTGCAGCCGCAAAGGCCGCGGCTCGCGGATCAGGAGCCCCAGGACGCCATGCCCGGTCGGCAGGTCCCCGATGGACCTGATTTCGTCCTCGTCAATCCCCACGGTGATGAAATGGCTCAGGCTGCGGTCCTCGGCGATGACCCCCAGCGCACCGTACCTGGCGCCGACAAGTTCGCAGGCGGACCGCACCAGCCGGTCCAGCACGGCTTCCAGGCTCAAATCCTCGGCAAGGGCCACCACGGAAGAGAGGAGTCCGTTCATCCGTTCCTGGGTCTGCAGCAGCTCATCCGCACGGGCAACAAAATCGCGCAGGAGGTCCTCGGCCCTTTCCTTCATTGGAGAGCGCCACGGCTCAGTACTCACGTCCGACCTCCTGTGACAGTTACCCGCGACGCTGCGGGCCCAGCAGCATTCCAATCGTCCGGGCCGGTTGGTTCCCCCGGAAACACCACTTCACCTGAGCACGAAGGGATGTCTTGGGACCAGTCTAGAAGACAAAGTCAAGGCCTGAAATGCCCCATTTGGAGCGTAGATCAACGCAGGCGGCCTTCGGAGGAACGGTCCGGGACCTTCTTCCCTAGCCGGGCGGGATTCCCCGCTTTAGGCTACGGCCATGGATACAGCTGCGACGGAACCGGAAGCCGAAAGCCTCGGCGTACATGACTGCTGGAGATACCTCCGGTCAACCTCCCTCTGCCGGATGGCCTTCACGCGTGGCGACACGGTGGAAATCTTCCCGGTGAACTACGTGCCCAGCAACGGAACACTGCTGATCCGTACGGGAGAAGGAACGAAGTTGGACGCCGTGGCTGAACGCAGGGTGGTGGCGCTGGAGGCCGATGGGCTGAACCAATACGGCACCATCGCCTGGAGTGTGGTGGTGAAGGGCCACGCAGTGGCCGTCACCGACGCCGAGGAATTCCAGGACGCCGCCGACGCGGGCTTGTCGCCCTGGCAGGCGGGACCCAAGAACAGCCTTATCCGCGTAACACCCGAGGAAATCACCGGACGGAGGTTCGTGATCGCTCCGCCAACCCATTGGTGGGCTCCGCAGGAACCGGCCGACAGGGCCTGACGCGCATCCTCACCGCCGGACCGACAGTACCAAGGAAGGTAACCCATGGACGCAACCAAGCCCATCGCCGTCGGCATCATCGACTCCTCCCCCTCGAACGCCGCCTTGCTGTGGGCGGCCGCCCGCGCCCGCCGGCTCAAGCTGCCGCTGGCAGTCCTCCATGTCCTGGATGACCGCTGGATGGCAGGCGAGGCGCTGGACGCCCTCCCCTATATTGACGCCCTGCGGAACTCCGCGCTGGACATGCTGAAGGAGGCCGGGGAACGCGTACGCGCGGCAGAACCCGACCTCCAGGTAACAACCGAACTCCTGGAAGGCAGCGTCGGGGGTTCGCTGGGCGACTATTCAAAGAACGCGTCCATGCTGGTCCTGGGCAGCAGCGGCCACTCCCGCGCCGCACTGACGGACCGCGCACTCCAGGCGGCCGCCACCGCAGAATGCCCGGTGGCGGTCATTGGCACGAACCAGGGCGGCGGCCAGGGCGTCGTGGTGGGCGTGGACGGATCAAGGGAGTCCACCCAGGCCGTGGCCTTCGCGGCATCTGAAGCTGACGCACTGGGCGAAGAACTCACCGTCCTCTACGCCTTCACCGGCCCCAATCGCTGGATCAAGGCCGGACTGCCGTCCAGCAGTTTCGCCGAGCACGTGGTGGAAGAGGAACAGATCGTGCTGTCGGAGACAGTGGCCGGGCTCCGCCAGGACTATCCCGGCCTCGTGGTGCATGGAGTCCTCGAAACTGTCCTGGAACCTGCCGACGCCCTGGTGCAGGCCGCCGCCAACGCAAGGATGCTGGTCCTGGGAAGCCGCGGCAGGGGCGGCTTCGGGAGGCTGCTCCTGGGGTCGACGGCGCATGGTGTCCTGACCCAGCCTCCCTGCCCCACCGTCATCACACGGCTGAAGAAGACCCGGCACGAAAAATGACCGGCGGAACCCTGCCAACGGCGTGATGTATGAAGCCCGGGAAAGCATCGAACACCAACCGTCCTCCAGCGTTCCCGGGGGCCGGCGGCGGCGCGACGGGCTTACCTCGGCTGAGGTCCTGGAGCGAACCAGCGCAGGACGGGGCAACAGTGTCCCGGGGACAACAAGCCGCAGTCTCTGGGAGATCGTCCGCGCGAACGTCCTGACCCTTTTCAACGGCATCGTGGCGGGGTGCTTCATCCTGCTGTTGGTGCTGGACCAGTGGCGGGACGCGCTTTTTGGCTTTTCAGCCCTCGGGAATTCCCTGATCGGCATCGTGCAGGAATACCGCGCGAAACAATCCCTAGACCGGCTGGCCATTCTCCACGCGGCGGAGAGCAGGGTGGTGCGGGACGGCCGGACGCAGCAGGTCCCCGCGGACGCCCTGGTTCCGGACGACATCGTCCTGCTCAGCGCCGGGGAACAGGTCAGCGCGGACCTCCGCCTCCTGGACGGAGGGTACGTCGAGGCGGATGAGTCCTTCCTGACCGGAGAGTCCGAACCCGTGTCCAAGGCCCCCGGGGCGGTGCTCCTCTCCGGGTCGCTGATCATGGCAGGCAGTGGCCGTGCGGAGGTGGTCCGGGCTGGAGCGGACACGTTCGCCAACAAACTCACGGCTGAGGCCAAACGGTTCTCCCTGGTCACGTCCGAGATCCGCTCGGGCCTGGACAAGGTCCTCCGTGTTATCACCTGGCTGCTGCTGCCCACCGCGCTACTTGTGGCCAACGCCCAGATCCAGAACGCGGGCGGCTGGGAGGATGCCGTCAGTTCCGGAGGCTGGGTACCCGGCACCCTGGGGCTGGTGGCCAGCATCATTTCCATGATTCCGCTCGGCCTGGTCCTGCTCACCAGCGTCGCCTTCGCCGTCGGCGGGGTCCGGCTGGCCGGCCACATGGTCCTGGTGCAGGAACTGGCGGCCGTTGAGGTCCTGGCGAGGGTCGACGTCCTGTGCCTGGACAAGACCGGCACCCTGTCCTCCGGTTCCATCGCCTTCGAGGCCGTGCACGACGCCGGCACCCCACCAGTCGAGGGGTGGCGGAAGGCGCTGGAGTGGTTCGGTGCGAAGGAGGAAGCCAGCACCACCGCCAGGTCCATCGGTGAAGCCTTTCCCGCAGCGGACCTCCTGCCTGCGGCCGGCTCCGTTCCGTTCACGTCGGCCCGGAAGTGGAGCTCCGTGACGTTCCCGCCTGGCTCCGGGGCTGCCGGAACCTGGGTCCTGGGAGCCCCTGATGCCGTCCTCGGGGAATCGCCCTCCCGCGCCGGCGCCCACAGGCTCGCCGCAGCGTTGGCCTCCACCGGGCGGCGGACCCTGGCCTTCGCCCACCTGCCGGGCTCCATGCCCGCAATCGGGGAAGACGGCAGGCTGCCCCCTGGACTGGTGCCGGTGGTGCTGCTGACCTTCCGTGAGGACATCCGGAAGGACGCACACAGGACCCTTGCCTACTTCCGGCAACAGGGGGTCACCCTGAAGATCATTTCCGGTGACGATCCGCGCACCGTGGCGGTCCTCGCGCGCGAGGTGGGGTTTGGACAGGGCCCGGCCTATGACGCCCGGGAACTGCCCACCGACCCCGCCATGCTGGAGGAGACCATGGAGGGCAACCACGTGTTCGGAAGCGTGACTCCCGCCCAGAAGCGCGACATGGTCCAGGCCCTGAAGCGGCGCGGGCACACGGTGGCAATGACCGGAGACGGCGTCAATGATGTGCTTGCCCTGAAGGACGCGGATCTGGGCATCGCCATGGACACGGCGTCACCGGCAACCAAGGCCGTGGCGCGGCTTGTCCTCCTGGACGGGCGATTCGACAGATTGCCCGCCGTGGTGGCAGAGGGCCGCCGCGCCATCAGCAACATCGAGCGGGTTTCCATGGTGTTCCTCAGCAAGACGGTGTACATAACGCTGATCTCGCTGGCTTTCGCGCTGCTGCTGTTGCCTTTCCCGTTCCTTCCGCGCCAGCTGTCCGTGCTCGATGGACTGACCATCGGCCTGCCGGCGTTCTTCCTGGCGCTGCAGCCCAGTGCGCAGCGCTACGCACCAGGGTTCCTTAAACGCTCCCTGGCCTTCTCGCTGCCCGCCGGCCTATGCGCAGCGCTGTGCGTACTGGCGGTCAACGCCTACGCACGGCTGGGCGGCCAATACAGTGCCGGGGCTGCCCAGTCCGCCACCGTCATCACCCTCGCCCTGATCGCGGCATGGGTCCTGGTCATGGCCTCGCGCCCGCTTAACTGGATCAAAACCCTCATCCTGGCCGGCATGTACGGCGGCCTGGTCCTGCTGTTCACCGTCCCGCCCGTGAAGGACTTCTTCAGGCTCGACTGGCCTCCCCCGGACCTGTTGGCGGCCTCCGTCATGGCAGCCGCGGCAGGAAGCCTTGCCATCGAAGGAGCAGGCTACTTCCAGCGGCGAGTGGCCGGCCGGCCAGGGGATGGCTGACGGAACATGACTTTTGGCTCTGTCCGGGCCCCGCCGGCCCATGCAACGGTTGTAATCCGACGGCAAGAGGAGGAACAGGTGCTCGCTTGGTGGGTGGACCGCCCCGGCCCCGTCTCTACCCGCCCCCTGGGCATGGGGATCCGCGAAGACCCCAGCCCCGGACCCAACGAACTGCTGGTTGATGTGAGCGTCTGCGGCATCTGCCGCACGGACCTGCACCTCACCGAAGGGGACCTCCCGCCCCGCCACCCCCGCGTTGTGCCGGGGCACGAGGCAGTGGGCGTGGTGGTCCGGAGCGGGCCGGGCTATTCCCGGTTCACCCCGGGGGACAGGGTAGGCGTCGCCTGGCTCGGCGGTGTCTGCGGTACCTGTGCCTACTGCCGGCGCGGAGACGAAAACCTGTGCACCGCCCCCGTCTTCACCGGATGGGACAGGGACGGCGGCTACGCCCAGCAGCTCACGGTCTCCCAGGACTTTGCCTACCCCATTCCGGATGTGTTTACCGATGAACAGGCGGCACCCCTGCTGTGCTCAGGGATCATCGGTTACCGCGCGCTGAAGCGGGCCCGGGTGCCTGCCGGCGGGCGCCTTGGCATCTACGGGTACGGCAGCTCCGCCCACCTGACCGCGCAGTTGGCCATGCACCAGGGGGCGTCCGTTTTCGTCATGACCCGCTCGGCGAAGGCCCGTGCCCTTGCCCGCGACCTCGGCGCAGAGTACGTCGGCGGCGCCTACGACGATCCGCCGGTGCCCCTTGATTCGGCCATCCTCTTCGCTCCGGTAGGCGACCTCGTGCCTGTGGCGCTCCGGGCCCTCGACCGTGGCGGAACGCTCGCCATTGCCGGCATCTACCTGAGCGACATACCGGCCCTGAACTACCACGACCACCTGTTCTACGAGCGCCAAGTGTGCAGCGTAACCGCCAATACCCGTGAGGACGGCCTGGAGTTCCTGTCGCTCGCAGCCGCAATTCCGCTGGAACCGGCCACCACCGTCTATCCCTTTGAGGCCGCAGGAAGCGCGCTGGCGGATCTCGCTGCGGACAGGATCACCGGTTCCGCCGTTCTCCGGGTCCGCGCTGGGCAGGCAGCACGCCACGGTGGGACCTTGGACTCTGGAACCTTCCCTGCATGAAGCGGATGGTGGTAGTGCCGGGTAACCAGCTGACCCGGACCAACCTGAGCAGGAGGCAAGAATGACCGAGCTGATGAAGTGGTTTGAATCCCGCCGCTCCCCCATGGACGTGATCGAAAGACTGTTCGAGGGCGAGGCGGGCACTTCCGCAATCCGGGTGGAGGAGATGGTGGACGGCAACACCCTGGTGGTGCGGGCGGAGCTGCCCGGCATCGACCCGGAAAAGGACGTGGACGTGACAGTGACCGACGGCGTGCTGTCCATCAGGGCAGAGCGGCAGGAAAAGAAGGAGCACAAGGACAAGGACAGCTACCGGTCCGAATTCCGCTACGGTTCCTTTGTCCGGCGGCTCCCGCTGCCCCGCGGCGTCCAGCAGGGCGACGTCACAGCTTCCTACAAGGACGGCGTCCTGGAAGTCCGTGCTCCCCTTCCGGACCAGGGCCAGGGACCCGCGGCGTCGAAAATCCCGATCAGCAGGGGTTAATGGTTGGCGCCTGGCCCTGCTGCGGGCCAGGCTCCCCACCCGGCGGTCAGCCGAACAGGATAGCCGCCTCCCTGTACCGTTCCTCGGGGACCACCTTCAGGCTTCCAAGTGCGAGCTCCAGGCCCACGGTGACAATATCGGTGCCCCGCAGGGACACCATGGTGCCCCACTTCCCGTTGGCGGCCGCTTCGACGGCGGCCATCCCCAGCCTCGTTGCAAGCACCCGGTCATAGGCCGTCGGTTCCCCGCCCCGCTGGATGTGGCCCAAAACGGTGGCCCGCGTTTCAATGCCCGTCACTTCCTCCAACCGCTTTTCCAGCAGGCGGCCGACGCCGCCAAGCCGCGGGCGCCCGAAGGTATCGAGGCCCCGGGGAGCGTAGGGTGCCTCCTGTCCTTCCAGCGCGAATGCCTCTGCCACCACCACCAGTGGCGCCCTCCCGCGCTCCCGCGCGGACAGGACCCAGGCGGAGATCTGGTCCAGGGAGACTGGATGCTCGGGAACCAGGATGGCATGGGCGCCGGTGGCCATGCCCGCGTGGAGCGCAATCCAGCCTGCATTGCGCCCCATGACCTCCGCAATCATGCACCGGTGGTGGGACTCCCCGGTGGTCCGCAACCTGTCGATTGCGTCCGTTGCCGTTTGGACTGCCGAATCAAAACCAAAGGTGTAGTCCGTTGCCCCGAGGTCGTTGTCAATCGTTTTGGGCACGCCCACCACGTTGATGCCCTGGTCCGACAGTGCTTTCGCCGCCGCCAGGGTTCCTTCACCGCCAATGGCAATAAGGCCCTCCAGGCCGTTGCGCCGGAGGCTGTCCCTTACCGCGTCAACGCCGCCGTCCTTGAGCGGATTGGTGCGGGAGGTTCCCAGGACGGTTCCGCCAAGCCGGGACAGTCCCCGGACGCTGGGGCGGGGCAAGGGAACAACATCCTGTTCCAGGACTCCCCGCCAGCCGTCGCGGAAACCCAGGAACCCGTAACCGTGGGCAACGTCGCCGCCCAGGACGGCTCCCCGGATCACGGCGTTCACCCCTGGGCAATCGCCGCCGCTGGTCAGGATGCCGAGTTGCTTCATCATGCCGCCGATCCCTGTGCCTGCGCCGGCAGCCGGAAACTCCGGGCCTGCCCGGCCGGGAGGGCCGTGTCCCTGCCGTTCACGCGTACCCTGATAGGGTCCGCGTCCCCTGGGGCGGAGGCCAGGTGCATGCGTCCGTCCCTGAGTTCAACCTTGAGGTGGTGTCCCCGGTAGCGCACTTCAAAGGCGACAGCCCGGAGCCCCCTGGGCAGGTTGGGTGCGAACACAATGGTGTCGCCGCTGAGCCGCAGTCCCGCGAAGCTGCGCTGGATAACGTCGATGGATCCAGCCATCGCGCCCAAATGGATTCCTGCCCGTGTTGTGCCGTGCTGCGTATCGTCGAGGTCGGCGTCGAGAGCCTCCCGGAAACTGTCCCATGCACGGTCCGCATCCACCGCCGCCAGGACGGAGGCGTGCGCCACGCGGCTGAGCGTGGATCCATGGGCGGTCCGGGCAAGGTAGTACTCGATGGTCCGGTTCAGCTGGTCCGGGGTGAAGGCGTAGCCGAGTTCGGACAGGAGGCTGATGAGTCCCTCCTGGCCCAGCAGGTAGGGCAGCATCAGGACATCTGCCTGCTTGGCGAGCTTGTAGCGGTTGGTTTCGTCCCCCTCAGCCTCCAGGATCAGGTCCAGCCGCTCGATGCTGTCATAGGCCTCGCGGTAGCGGTCCCAGTCGAGTTCCTCCAGTTGTTCGTAACCGGCGAACTGGCTGATGACGCCGTCGGCGTGGAACGGCACAAAGAGTGCCCTGCCCACCAGCTCCCAGCCGGCAACTTCCTCGCTGGTGATGCCGAGGCGGTCCATCAGCCCGCCCAGTTCGTTGCCCTGGACAATTGAGACAATCTCAGCGGCCCGGAGGCACGCCCAGGCAGCCATGACGTTGGTGTAGGCGTTGTCATCGAGTCCCGGAGCAGCGCTGCCCGGATAACCCGTGTGGTACTCATCGGGCCCCACGACGCCGCGGAGGTGGTAACGGCCGGTGTCCTGGCTGTGCTCCGCCCGGGACGAGAAAAAACGGGCAACGTCGATGACCAGTTCGGCGCCCCTCCGGAGGAGCCAGGCTTTGTCACTTGTGGCCTGGTAGTACTGCCAGGCGTTGAACGCCACTGCCAGGCCGGCGTGCAGCTGCATGTGCGAATGGTCCTTGACCCACCGCCCGGACCTGTCGTTGTAGAGCCATTTCGGAGTCTCCTCCGTCCCGTCGCTGCCGCTCTGCCAGGGAAACTTCGCACCCGCGAGCCCCTGGATGGAGGCGGCGTGACGGGCCGCGGGAAGCCTGCGCCAGCGGTAGTCGATGAGGGACCGGGCAACATCGGGCGTCCTGGACGTCAGGAGGGGCAGCACAAACAGCTCATCCCAGAAGACGTGGCCCCGGTAGCCCTCGCCGTGGAGCCCGCGGGCGGTAACTCCCGCATCAAGCTCGGCCGTGTGGCGGGTCAAAGTCTGCAGCACATGGAAAATGTGCAGGTTGAGGACCAGGCGCACCTGGACCGGTGCGTCGATGTCCACCAGGAACGGACGCAGTTCACGCCGCCAGGCCTCCTGGTGGGCAGCCAGAAGGGCTTCGAAGTCATCATCGGACCGCTCCAGGACTGCGCGTGCAGCCGACGCCGGGGAGGAAATCGCACGGTCACGCGAGGTCACAACGGCCACGGCCTTGCTGATCCTCGACGGCGCCCCGTCGACGAGCGGAACCTGGAACGTCCGGAAGTGGAAGGCACCCTTCCTGCCGGGGTGTCCCGCGCCCTGCGCCCCGGCGGCCCCGGTGCGGAATGCGGCAGCTATCCGGACCAGGCTTTGCGTCGTTTCAGCCTCAACGACGGAAATGTTGTCCGGAGGGGACTGCAGGGCGCCGCTTCCAGGCCCGGTCCGGTCCACCAGGTGGGTCCCGGGGCCGGCCCCCTGGCCGGGAGTGTTCGCGTTCCTGACGCCGGCATTGATCCCGCTGCGGACGTCCACTGAACCGCTCCAGCCCAGCGGGGTGACCTTCATTTCCAGGGCCAGCAGGTGTGGTTCGGCCATGGACACGAACCGGGTCTGGACCACTTCCAGCCGCCGCTTGTCGGCAGCTTCCAGCAGCAGCCGCCGTTCCAGGACGGCCCGCTGGAGGTCCAGGGTGCGGCGCTCGCGGAGGACAGTCATTCCTCCCGCCGACCACCACTGTCCCGACCCCAGCCGAAGGTCGACGGGAAGGCAGTCAGGAGCATTGACCATGTGTTCTTCCACGAGCACTTCACCGGCCACTTCAGCGGTTACACGGTTGTACACCCCCGCCAGATACATGCCCGGGTACCGGAAGCTTCCACCTTCCGGCGCCGCGCCCCGCACGCCTAAGTAGCCGTTGCCAAGGGTGGTCAGCGCTTCGCGGTGCCCCTCGTGGCCGGCGTCAAAACCCTCGTAGACCAGCTGCCAGGGATCACCCACCACGAGGCCAAGGTCCAGTTCACCCACGTCATTGAGGACTGAACGGGCTCCGGCGGCCTCAAGCTCCCGCCGGGTACCGTTCCGGTCGATTCCCACCACCAGCCCGAATCCGCCCCGGTGCGCCGCGAGTACCCCCGCCACCGAGTCCTCGATAACCACTGCGTGGGACGGCGATACCCCCAGGCGGAATGCGGCGGCCAGGAAGACGTCAGGGGCCGGCTTCCCGCGGAGGCCCAGGTTGGCCGCAGCGGTCCCGTCCAGGATGACGTTGAATTTGCCCGGAATACCGGCCGCGTCCAGGACGGAGGAGGCGTTGCGGCTGGACGTGACCACACCGGTGGGAACACCGGCGTCGGACAGCCTTTGCAGCAATTGCATTGTCCCCGGGTAGCTTTGCACCCCTTCCCGCCTCAGGTGCTCGAGGAAAAGGCGGTTCTTCAGGGCACCCAGCCCAAAAGCCGTCCAGGTGCCCGGCTCGTCCCGGTCAGATCCCCGGTCAACCCTCACGCCCCTGGAGGCAAGGAACTTCAGTACGCCTTCCTCCCGGGGAAGGCCGTCAATGTACGTGCGGTAGTCGGCTTTGGTGAGGGGGGAACGGTCCGCGGCTGCGGGTATCCGCGGATCCTGCAGGATCTGTTCGAAGGCCTCTTTCCAGGCGGCCTGATGGACCAGTGCCGTGTTGGTGACCACCCCGTCCAGGTCGAAGATGACGGCGTCAAAGGGCGGCTTGGCGGCAGCTGCGGTGGGCGACGCGGTCATATGACAGTGCTATCAGCCGGCCACCCGCCCGTGACAGTGCCGTTAGGCCTGTCTGCCCAGCCGACGCTCGGCTGCGGCGATGACGGGCAGGGCCTTCAGGAACGTGTCCGGGTTCAGCGAGATGGAATCGATGCCCTTGCCGATGAGGAACTCGGCAAGATCCGGGTGGTTGCTGGGGCCCTGCCCGCAGATACCGATCTTGATGCCGGCGGCATGAGCCTTATCGATGGCCTGGGCAATCATGGCACTGACGGCGGGGTCCCGTTCATCGAACAGCCCGGCCAGCTGTTCGGAGTCGCGGTCCACGCCCAGGACCAGCTGCGTGAGGTCATTGGAGCCAATGGAGAAGCCGTCGAACCGTTTGGCGAACTCTTCCGCGAGCACCACGTTGGAGGGTATTTCGCACATCATGTAGAGCTGCAGCCCGGCGCTGCCCCGCACCAGGCCGTGCTCCGCCATCGCTTCGATGACCAGGTCGGCCTCGTGCAGGGTGCGGCAGAAGGGAACCATGACGATGACATTGGCGAAACCCACTTCTTCCCGCACGCGCTTCAGGGCTTTGCATTCCAGGGCAAAGCCCTCACGGTAGTGCTCGCTGTAGTAACGCGAGGCACCCCGGAAACCCAGCATCGGGTTTTCCTCCGCGCTTTCAAAGTAGCCGCCGCCGATCAGGTGGCTGTACTCGTTGGTCTTGAAATCGCTGAGCCGGACGATCACGGGTTTGGGATGGAACGGCGCCGCAATTTTGGCGATTCCGGTGGCCAGGACGTCGACGAAGTACTCCCGGGGGTCCTGGTAGCCGCTGGTGAGCTTCCGGATGAGGGCCGCCTCCTCCGGATCGGTCACCCGCTCCGGGTGCACCAGGGCCATCGGGTGGATGCGGATGAGGTTGTTGATAATGAATTCCATCCGGGCAAGCCCCACCCCGGCAGCCGGCAGGCGCCACCACTTGAATGCTGCGGCCGGACTGCCGATGTTCACCATGACATCGGTGCCGGTGGCCGGAAGCGCCTCCATGTCCACCTCGTCCACAGCGTACTCCAGGAGTCCTTCGTACACGCGGCCTTCTTCGCCTTCCGCGCAGGACAGGGTGATGGGGGCACCGTCCGGGAGCGCTTCGGTTGCGTTGCGTGTTCCGACGACGGCGGGCACGCCCAGTTCCCGGCTCACGATCGCCGCGTGGCTGGTGGGCCCGCCGTGGTCCGTGACGATGCCGGCGGCACGCTTCATCACCGGAACCCAGTCCGGGTCCGTCATCCGGGTCACCAGCACCGAGCCGTCCACGAACGACTCGATGTCCTTCGCGTCCCGGATGACGCAGGCCTGCCCGTTGGCGATCGCATCCCCGATCGCTGCCCCCGAGGTCAGCACCCGCCCCGGCTGCCGGAGGTGGTAGGTGCGGAAGGTCGAACTGCTGCGCTGCGCCTGGACTGTCTCCGGCCTCGCCTGCACCATGAACAGTTCGCCCGTTATTCCGTCTTTGGCCCATTCCATGTCCATCGGCCGGCCGTAATGCTCCTCCACCGCGGTGGCCCAGCGCGCCAGCAGGACCACTTCCCGGTCGTTAAGCACCAGGGTTTCCTGCTCACGTTCCGTGGTTTCCACCATCCGGGTCCTCGCGTTTCCCCCGTGGCTGTAGACCATTTTGCGTTCCTTCGCGCCCAGTTCCCTTTCGATGATTGGGCTGAAGCGGTCATTGGCGAGCAGCGGCTTGAACACCTGGTACTTGTCCGGGTTGATGGTTCCCTGCACCACTGTCTCGCCCAGGCCCCAGGCGGCGCTGATGAGCACTGCCTGCGGGAAGCCGGACTCGGTGTCGATGGAGAACATGACCCCCGAGGCGCCAAGGTCCGAGCGGACCATGCGCTGGACCCCCACGGACAACGACACCTCAAGGTGGTCATAGCCCTTCATCTCGCGGTAGCTGATGGCGCGGTCTGTAAACAGCGAGGCGTAGCAGTTCCGGCAGGCTTCGAGGACGGCGCGCTCCCCGGCCACATTGAGGAAGGTCTCCTGCTGGCCCGCGAAACTGGCGTCCGGGAGGTCCTCCGCGGTGGCGCTGCTGCGGACGGCGACCGCCGCCTCTTGCTGGGCGGCGCGGCGGCACAGGAGGCGGTAGTGCTCCCGGATTGCCTCTCCAATGCTTTCCGGGAAGGTTGCCGACAGGAAAAGTTCCCTAATGGCCGCGCCCGCCTGGCGCAGGGTGGCCCGTCCCGCGCGGCACTCCTCGATGTAGGCCCTGATCCGCGGCTCCAGGGCGTTGGCTTCCAGGAAGGCGCGGTAGGCGGCGGCGGTAGTGGCGAACCCCTCAGGGACCCTTACTCCGGCAGAACGCAGGGACCGGCTCAACTCGCCCAGGGAGGCGTTCTTTCCGCCCACGGACGCTATATCCCCTATTCCCGTATCTTCGATCCACATGACATGGACATCGGCAAGGGGGGTTGCGGGAGCAGTCATGCCTTGATTCTGGGCCGTGGCGGAAGAAGCCGGGCAGAGTCTTTGGTCCCGAGCCCCGCCCCTGCCGGGAATGCCCCGTTCCGGGCAAACACCCCAGGCAAACGCCCCGGGCCGGGCACCTCACGCCCAGGGGCACGTACGGTCACGTGTGGCTGGCGCGTCCCCTGATGCCCTTGTAGGCCCAGTCAGCGGCGAGGACTGCGGGCACTGCGGACAGGGCCACGAGGAGTCCGGCCGGCGTCGGCGGGGCCTGCCCCAGCACGGCGGCGAGCTGGGGAATGAACAGGCAAGCCGCCAGCACAGCCAGTTCGGCCACGATGGCCCATGCCAGGAGCCTGTTCGTGCCCCAGCCCAGCTGCCAGGGCGGCATTGTCGCGCTTCGGCAGGCGAAGGCGTTGGCCAGCTGGCCCAGCACCACGGCCGTGAAGGCGGCACCTGATGCGGCGAGGAGCAGCCCGGGATCCGGCGCTTCGCCGCGGGCCCAGCCGCCACCGAAGAGCACCGCGGAGAAGGCTGCCATTTCAACGGCCGCCTCCACGGGGCCCAGCACGCAAAAGACGCGCACCATCAGCTTCCGGTCCATCAGGTGCCGCCGTTCCGGCGGCCGGGCCAGCACGTGCTTGCCGGGCTGTTCGGCGCCCAGTGCCAGGGCCGGCAGCAGGTCGGTGCCGATGTCCAGGGCAAGGATCTGCAGGACGCCGAGGGCAAGGGGAAACTGCCCGCCGGAGAGCGCCCAGACAACAAAGGGCGTCAGCTCTGCCACGTTGTCCGTGAGGTGGTAGGTGAGGAATCTGTGGATGTTGGCGTAGGTGGCCCTGCCCTGCTCAATGGCAGCAACGATGGTTCCAAAGTGGTCATCGAGGAGGACCAGGTCCGCAGCTTCGCGTGCAACGTCGGTGCCGCTCAAGCCCATGGCCACCCCGATGTCCGCCTCGCGCAGGGCCGGGCCGTCGTTCACCCCGTCTCCGGTCATGGCCACCACGTGTCCCCGGGACTGCAACGCCTTGGCAACCCGCAGCTTCTGCTCCGGGGACACCCTGCTCACCACCACGCCGTCGCGGTCCAGGAGAGCGCCCAGCAACTGTTCATCGTCCGGGAGGTCCGAGCCTTCCAGCACCCGTTCCGGAACCCCCATCAGGCCAATCTCACGCGCGATCGCCGCCGCCGTCCCGGGGTGGTCGCCGGTGATCATGGCGACTTTGAGCCCGGCATTGCGGGCGGTCCGGATGACCTCGCCCACGTCGGGCCTGGGCGGATCATGGAGCCCGATCAGGCCCAGCAGCTCCAGGCCGCGTTCGAGGTCCTCCGCGGGGCGGGACTCCCAAAGGTCCGGCGCGCCCTCCAGCTTCCGGCGCGCCACGGCGATGACACGCAGTCCGCGGGAGGCCATCAGGTGGACTTGTTCCTCCAGCGCTCCGGACGCGGGGCCACACAGCGGAAGTACCGCCTCGGGGGCACCCTTGCAGTACAGGTCCTGTCCCACGATCGCCGATTCCCGCCGTCGTACGGGATCGAAGGGGAGCCGGCGCGAAGGCGCCCTCCCCTCACCCGCTGTGCCCGTCAGCCGCCGTGCCAGCACGTCGATGGCCGCCTCCATCGGGTCGCCCGAGGCCCGCCACTGCCCTTCGTGCAGTTCAACGCGGCCCTGCGAGGCGGCGCGGGCCGCGAGCGCAGTTTCCGCGGCTTTGTCCGTTCCCTCCCCCTGGGCCGTCCCTTCGGGGCTGTACCCGTCACCGGCAATCTGGACCTGTCCGCGCGAGGTGAAGACCTCCACGGCGTTCATCCTGTTCTGGGTGAGCGTGCCTGTCTTGTCTGTACAGATGAACGTGGTGGAGCCGAGGGTCTCCACGGCCTCGAGGTTGCGGACCAGCGCGTTGCGGGAGGCCATGCGCTGGGCGCCCATCGCCAGTGACAGTGTCACGGTGGGCAGCAGGCCCTCCGGAACCAGGGCAACGGCCACACCGATGGCGAAGAGGAAGGAATCGCGCCACTGGATGCCCACCAGCAGGGATACCAGGAAAAAGAGGGCGGCGATGGCCAGGGCGACAGAGGCCACCACGCGGACAATCCGCCGCAGTTCCAAGGACAGCGGAGTGGGTGGGGACACGGCGCCGCTGGTCAGGAGGGCGATCCCCGCCAGCCGGGTCCTGGCGCCTGTCGCGGCGACGGCGGCCTCGGCGTTGCCGTTGACCAGGAACGTTCCACCCCAGGCAGGATCGCCGCCCACTTTCGGCACCGGCTCGCTTTCCCCCGTCAGCATCGATTCGTCCACGGTGCAGGACGCTGCAGTGACCAGCGTGACATCGGCGGGGATGCGGTCTCCTGCGGCCAGGAGCACCACGTCGTTGACCACGAGTTCACTGGCATGGATTTTCCGGACGCGCCCGTCGCGGCGCACCAGGACGTCCGCGGGAAGCAACGCCCGCAGTTTGGCCGCCGCGTGCTGGGCGCGTTCCTGCTGGATGTGGGCAAAGACGCCGTTGACAATGACGACGACGATAATCGCCACGCCCAGTTGCGGCATGTCCGCGAGGAAGGCCAGGCCGGCCGCGCACCACAGCATGAGGGCGAAGAAGTGTGTCAGCTCCCCCCAGAGTTTCCGCCACTGCGGTACGGGTTTCTCGGCCGGAAGGAGATTGGGCCCTGCCTTTTGCAGGAGTTCCGCGGCCTGGACCGAGGTCAGGCCAGCCGCGGTCATCACACGACGTCCGCCTCCTGGCCCACCAGGAGCACCGGGCACACGGACCGTGCGGCGCACGCCTTGCTGACCGAGCCCATGGTGGTTCCGAGGAAACCTCCCTCACCGTGCCGGCCCACCACCAGCAGCTGCGCGCGCCGGCTCTCTTCCACCAGGACCTTGCCCGGCGGCCCGAACTTCACTGTTATGCCGATGTCCTCGGGCCGGTCGCCGGTAAATGCACGCCCCAGGGCTTCGTCCACCAACCGGCGGGCAGCATCCTCCAGCCTCGCCGTGAACTGGCGGTCGGCGCCTTCAAGGTGGGGCAGCACCAGGTAGTCCGGCATGCCGATGCAGGTGATGACCTCCAGCCGGGCGCCGAGGCGGGCCGCCAGGGTGCCCGCATACCTCAGGGCTGCCGAAGAGAATTCCGATCCGTCGACGCCCACGATCACGGGCTTGGATACTGTTTCTGCTTTCATATCCACCACACTCCCTACTGCTGCAGGCCATGGGAAGGGCCGAAGGTCATGCCCGCCCCTGCGGTGTCAGCCGAGGCTCAGGGGCTTTTCGGCTTGGGTCCGTGCAGCGCCCGCAGCCCGTTCAGAATCGTGGCCAGGTCCACGAGCTCCTGCAGGAGTGCCCCGGTGACGGCGGGGATGTATCCCGTCATGGCCACAGCCATGAGTCCGATGCTGAGGCCTATTCCCGTCCAGATGCTGACCAGGGCCACGGCTACGGTGCGCTTGCCTATTTCGACTGCAACGGCCACCTTGGAGAGGTCGTCCAGCATGATCACAACGTCCGCCGATTCACTTGCCGCTGTGGCGCCCTTGGCTCCCATGGCGATCCCGACGTCCGCTGCCGCGAGCACGGGGGCGTCATTGACGCCGTCGCCCACCATCACCACGGGGCGCTCCCGCACGCCGGCCACCGCATTAACCTTGTCCTCGGGAAGGCAGTCCGCCTGCACGTGCCGGATGCCCGCCTCTTCGGCAATGTGCGCCGCTGTCCCCTGGGCGTCACCGGTCAGCAGCATGGTGTGCCGGATCCCCAGGCGGTGCAGCCGGGCAAGGGTTTCCCGGGCGTCGGCGCGCAGCGGGTCCTTCATGATGAGGGCACCGGCGTATTCGCCGTTCACGGCAACGTAGACCGCCAGCTGACCGCTCCGCACGGCGGCTTCCCTGAAGCCCCCTGACAAGCTCCGGACCAGGCCGGCCTTTCCCACCACCACAGTGTCCCCGCCGCATACCGCCTCCACCCCCTGGGTGGCGTGTTCCGTGGCCCGGGTTACCGGCAGGAGTTCAAGATCGCGCACGGCAGCGGCTTCGATGACGGACGCCGCCAGGACATGCGAGGAGTACTGCTCGGCGGAGGCGGCAAGCTGCAGGATACGGGCAGGGTTGATGGACCCGCCTTCTTCCCCGCCCGGCGCGGCCTGCACGGTGTCCAGGACAGGCCGCCCGGATGTCAGCGTTCCGGTCTTGTCGAACACGGCTGTCCTTGCTTTGGCCAGTTGTTCGAGGGTCCCGCTGTTCTTGATGATGATGCCCCTGTGGGCGGCCTGGCTGGTACCGGCAAGGAACGCCACTGGGGCGGCGATCAGGAGCGGGCATGGAGTTGCCACCACCAGGACCTGGGCGATCCGCACGGGATCCCCTGAGAGGAGCCATGCGGTTCCAGCCATGAGGACGGCGAGCGCGGTAAAGGGAACGGCGTAGCGGTCCGCCAGGCGGACCACCGGGGCCCGGCTGGACGCCGCCTCCTCCACCAGGGCGATGATGCGGCTGTACTGCGATTCGGCCGCCGTGGCGGCGGCCCGCATCCTGACGGCCGTCTCGCCGTTGACGGAGCCGCTGAGCAGGAGGTCCCCGCGGACCCGCTCCACCGGCAGGCTTTCGCCCGTCAGCGAGGATTCATCCATGCTGGCGGCGTCGGACAGGAGCTCCCCGTCCACGGGGACCAGCTCGGAGGGACGCACCACCAGTACGTCCCCCGGCACCACCTCGCCAATCGGCGTGTCCTCCAGGACCGATCCGGCGCCTTCCCGGTGCGCGAACCGCGGAGCCCTGTCCAGCAGCGACCTCAGTTCCCGTGCAGCGCGTCCCTGGGCAAAGGTTTCCAATGCTTCCCCGCCGGAGAGCATGAGAATAACCACCAGGGCGGCAAGATACTCGCCCACCCACACTGTGCTGCCAATCGCCATCAGCGCAAGGACGTCGATTCCCCAGCGGCCCTCGCGCAGGGAGCGGAACATTGAGACGCCACGGCTGGCGGCGACGACGACGGCATAGGCGGACGCGCCGAGCCGGGCCTGCTCCTCCAGGCCCGACTGCAGCAGCAGCCCCGTCAGAATCAGCATCAGGCCGGTCACTGCAACCAGCGGGTACAGCCGGACAAACGCGACGCCCCTGCCCGCCGCCGACGTGCGGGGCTGCTCGGGGTTCGCCGCCTGCCGCGGCCCTAGAGCGGTGCCGGGCGGGGCGGCCGGCCGTCCCTCAGGCAAAACCCGCCCGCGCCGGATCATCCAGGTGGCTCCACCAGGTCAGCGGCGGGGTGACCTTAAAGCGCCGGCCGGTCACCGCCGTCGGAGTGATCCGCACAAAGTAGTCCTTGTGCCCCGCCTGCCAGGGAAAAAGGGTGAGGCCAACGCCTGTCATCAGGTCCGGTGAAGGTTCAAGGACCTCAGCATGGCCCTTCACTTCGACGCTCCATGCGGTGTGCCTTCCCTGGTCGGTGCCATCGGCTTCGAGGGCGACGGCGGCGGGCCCGGCCGCTGCGTGCAGCTTTGTTCCTTCTCCGGTGCGGAAGACCACCGACTCATGGTCCACCTTGTAGTTCACGGGGAAGATCTCCGGATGGCCGTCAACCAGGACGGCAAGGTGGCCAACCGATACCGTGCGCAGGAGATCCCAGCAGGCACTTGCGCCAAGGACCTCGACTGCAGTTGCGTCCCGTTCCGGTGAGTTGTTGCGCATACTGCTGAACGTAGTGCTCCCTGGCGCGCTGCACTAGGGCATTTAGGCACTACGGCACAAAAGCAGCAGGGGCATTCAGGCAGCAGCAGATGGTTCCGCGGCCGGGCTTTCCCCGGCCCTGTCATGACTTTCGGCCCTGCACTGCGCGCCGTGCCACCCGCATGCTGGAGGGAACAATCCTCCTCCGGCTGGGTCCGGGAAAGGCCAGGGACACCATGAAGGCATTCGTCGTCTATGACTCCGCCTACGGCAACACCAAGACCATCGCGGAAGCCCTGGCAGCGGGCCTGGGCAACAAGGCCGCTGCAGTCCCCGTTGACCGTTTCGATGCCGGCTCACTCCAGTCCGGCGACCTCCTTGTGGTGGGCAGCCCCATCAATGGCTGGCGCCCGACGCCCAAAATCACACAGGCGCTCGCCGACCTTGCCTCCCGTGGGCTGGCAGGGGTGAAGGCGGCAGCGTTCGACACCCGGCTCAAGCTGTTTATCCATGGGGATGCCGCCAAGAAGATGACCCGGGCGCTCAAGGCCGCCGGCGCCAGCATCATCACCGGCCCCATGGCCTTCTACGTCAAAGGCAGCGAAGGCCCCCTCCGTCAAGGGGAGGTTGACCGCGCAGCTGCGTGGGCGGAAACGCTCCGCTCCGCCTTGAAGGACCAGGGCAGCCGCAGGGAAGCGTGAACTCCGCGGGAGGTCAAAGGTCTTTGGGCCCTGTCAGTCCAGTAACCAGCCCCGTAGGATCTGGGCATGACCGACAAGAACATGGTGCCAGAAGCTGAAATCCTGGACTCCGAGGAGTGCTGGAAACTCCTGGAACGCACGAGTGTGGGACGGCTTGGCGTCGTCGTGGACGGCCAGCCCGATGTGTTTCCGGTGGGCTTCAAGGTTGACGGCGACGGCCTTGTTTTCCGGACGGGCAGCGGCACGAAGCTCCAGGCCATTGAAGCGAACTCCCTGGTGGCCTTGGAGGCGGACAGCGTCAGCGCCGAGTTTGGCCTGGCCTGGAGCGTTGTGGTCAAAGGCAGGGCTGTCCAGGACGATGCCGCGGGGCCGGCCCTGAACGAGACGCGCCGGGGGCTCTTTCCCTGGCAGGGAGTAGGCCAGGACCACCTCATCCGGATCGTTCCCCAGTCCGTGACGGGCCGGCGGTTCACCCTGTCCGCCACAGGCACCTGGGGCACCCCGCTGGACGAAGCCACCCGCGCAGGACTCGAATAGCCCCTCCCCATGGAGGACGGCGGACCCTGGACGGTTGACCGCTTTTTTGAAGGTTCCCCCACGGCCTACGGCCTTTACCGGGCGGCAGAACGCATGGCAACCGGGCTGGGACCCTTGGAGGTCCGGGTCTCCAAGAGCCAGGTTTCGTTCCGCCGCGGGCGCGGCTTCGCATTTCTTTGGCGCCCTGGCTCCTACGTGAAGTCCACGGTCCCCGTGGTCTTGTCCCTGGCGCTCCCTTACGAGGCGGCATCGCCGCGCTTCAAGCAAATCGCGCACCCCTCCCCCGGAATCTGGATGCACCATCTTGAGCTGCAGGACAGCGGCGAGCTGGACGCCGAGGTCGAACAGTGGCTGCGCGAGGCCTATGAAGCTGCCGGCTAGGGCGGGACGCCGTGGGCACCTTTTAGAGTCCTAAGGCCCTGTAACCCCGGCAGCCTGCGGCGCAGGCTAATGCCATGAACAACTCCGCCCAGCACCCGCAGAAAGTCCACCTCACGGAACAGCCCGTCGCCGTCGTCCGCGAACGCGTCCCCATGGCTGCACTGACCGACTTCTTCGGCCGGGCCTTCGGTACCGTGATGGCTGCAGCCCGGAAGCAGGGAGCCAGTCCCGCAGGACCGCCTTTTGCGCTCTACCGGGGCATGCCCAGCGAGACGGTTGACGTGGAAGCCGGCTTCCCCATTGCCGGCAGCTTTACCGACGCGGATGGCGTGGCGGGCGGGACTTTGCCTGAGACGGATGCCCTTGAGGCGCTCCACGTCGGCCCGTACGACACCCTGGAAAACACCTACCACGCGATCCTGGGGCAGATGGAAGCTGACGGCCTCACCCCGTCGGACACCATGTGGGAGTACTACCTGACTGACCCGGAAGCCGAACCCGACCCCGCGAAGTGGCAGACAAGGGTTGTCTGGCCCGTCGCGTAAGAGCCAACCATCCAAGGAGGTCTCCCATGAAGGTCCTTGTTGCGTACGCCAGCCGGCACGGTTCCACCACCGGAATAGCCGGGCGCATCGCTGCCCGCCTCCGTGAACAGGGGCTCGAGGCCGAGGCCCGGCCGGTGGCGGAAGTGCATGACGTCGGCCCGTACGAAGCCGTGGTGCTGGGCAGCGCCGCCTACATGGTCCACTGGCTCAAGGAAGCCACGGCTTTCGCGAGGCGGCACCGGCGGGAGCTCCAGGACAAAAAGGTATGGCTCTTCAGCAGCGGCCCCCTTGGCACCGAAGCTGTTGACAAGGATGGGGAGGATGTTCTGGCGAGCGCCCGGCCGAAGGAGTTCGCTGAACTGCAGGAGCTGCTCCATCCCAGTGGAGAACAGGTCTTTTTCGGCGCGTGGGACCCGGATTCCCCTCCCATCGGCATCGGTGAGCGCCTCATCAGGCTTGCCCCGGCAGCGAAGGAAGCCCTGCCTGCGGGTGATTTCCGGGATTGGGCGGCCATCGACGCCTGGGCCGACAGGATCGTTGCCGGACTGAACTCCCCAGGCGGACCGGCCGCCGGCGTCCAGGCAGGCTAGCCCGGCCATGCCTGATGTTCAGTCCGCGGTTCCACCCAGTCCCGCCTTCCAGGGCAATCTCCAGCCGTGGAGGCCGCTCTTCCGGTGGGCGGGGATAGCTTGTGTCCTCTTCGTATTCCTGCTGATAGCCGCCCTGGTGCTGGATTTCCTTGCACCTCCGCCTGTGCACGGAGGGGCGGAAAACCTCGAATTCATCGCCGCCAACAAGGCGAGTTACGTTGCGGAGCAGATCCTGTGGATCCTCCCCAACATCCTTCCGGTGCTGGCCTTCACCGCGCTCTTTGTGGCATTGGCCCCCGCACAGAGAAGCCTCGCGCTGATCGCCCTCATTTTTGGCGCCCTGCCATGGGCCCTCATCCTGGCCATCCCTGTCAGCAGCCGCGGATCGCTGAACCTCATCTACCTCAGTGACCGCTACCTGGAGGCCGGAACCGAGGAAGAACGCAGGGTTTTTGCCACGGCCGCAGAAGCAATCACTGCGGAGAACAACACCCCCGCGAGCGTAGGAACCCTTTCTGCCTTCGGCATCCTCCTGATGGCTGTCGCCATGGCCAGGGGGCCCAGGGCACTCTTCCCCCAGTGGATTGCCTGGCTGGGCGTGGCAACAGGGGCGCTGGGGGTGGTGAGCGAAATCCTCCGCCACGCGGTGCCTGAATTCTACTGGGGCTACGGCATCCTGCTCTGGGTGTGGTTTGTGGCTACCGGTTTCGCGCTGATCCGGCTTTCCGGGCACAGAACGGACGGAAAGTCATAAACCATCATCCGTGCCTTCATCCTGCCGCTCCTGCACTGCCCCGGATGGCAGCGCGCCGGGCCGGGAGAGCAGGGCCCGGAGCTCCTCGAGCAGCTCAAGCTGCTGGCTGTTGATCGCCATCAGCCGGTCGATCTCCGACTTTGACTGCACGTCTGTCTCGTAGTCGTGGCGGGCCATCGCCGCGGCAATGGCGTCCTGGCGCTTTGCGGCAATCAAAAGAATGGCGCCCTGAAGCCCGGCCAGCATGGAGAGGAAGAGGTTCAGGAGGATGTAGGGATAAGGATCCCAGGCGTCCGCCGCCAGCACGTAGGAATTAAACCCGGCCCATGCCGCCATGAAGGCAACGAACAGCCCCACGAAGGTCCAGCTGCCCATGCCGTTCCGTAGGACGTCCGCCGCCCGCTCACCCCGGCTTAGGCCCTCCTTGTGCCGTGCATGCCATGTAGTTCTCCGCTCGCTCATGTGCCTAGGGTAAGTGGCGGCGGCAGTACCCGCGCCCGCGAACCACGAATTACCCCAATGAATAGGGCAGACGGGACTTTGGTCCCTGATGGCAGCCCCTACCCTCTGGCACGCTGGATTGAGGCCCGAAGGATGCACCGTGGCTGGGGTGCTGTGTCCGGGCTGCGCACCGGATGCCGGTGGGCCCATGCGCTCCACTGCTTGGAGCAAGGATGCTTGAGGAGAACAAGGCTTATGGCGGGAACGTTCGAACTGTTTGTCGACGAGGATTCGCGGATCAGGTTCAGGCTGATGGCGCCGGATGGACAGGTACTGGCCGTTTCCGGACAGTACCCGGACAAGTACACCGCTGCTGACGCCATCAAGGACGTCCGCGAATGCGCCGGCACCGGTTTGATCCGGGATCTCGCGCCCGCGGCCACCCTTGTCCGGACGCCCCGCAGGGGACCCCAGTTCCGGGCGTTCGGTTCCGGCAAGGCCGGTTCCCTCGGTGCCGCCTAGGAAACCGGCCGCGCCGTGACGGCGGACGTTCAAACCCGGAAGGCGCAGGTCCTGGGCGTCAAAGGCCTGGTGAAGAGCTATGGCCAGCACACGGTGGTGGACGGCGTCACCTTCCACATCGAGGCCGGCGAAACCTACGGGCTCCTGGGCCCTAACGGGGCGGGGAAAACCACCATCATCTCCATGGTGGCCGGGCTGATTCCCGCGGATTCCGGAACCATCGAACTCGCCGGTTCTGCCATGACTCCTGCGAGCACCCGGGTCAAGCGGCACATCGGGCTGGTCCCGCAGGAACTTGCCATCTACCCGGACCTGACGGCGAAGGAGAACCTCCTGTTCTTCGGCAGGCTCCAGGGCCTCGGCGGCCAGGAACTCAAGAACCGGACGCAGGAGGTCCTGGACCTGATCGGGCTGGCGGACCGGGCCGGCGAGCAGACCAAGAAGTTTTCGGGCGGTATGAAGCGCCGGCTGAACATCGGCATCGGCCTCCTGCACCGGCCCACCCTGCTGATCCTTGATGAGCCGACGGTGGGGGTGGATCCCCAGTCCCGCAATTCCATCCTGGAATCCGTGGAAGGCCTCGCCACGGAGGGCATGGCGGTGCTGTACACAACCCATTACATGGAGGAGGCGGAGCGGTTGTGCGACCGGATCGCCATCATTGACGAGGGCCGGATCCAGGCCGAGGGCACCCGGAACCAGCTCGTTGAATTGACGGGCGGCGTGGACCGGATCGACCTGCACGGCAGCGGAAACACCGGTGCCGCCGCCGCGGCGCTGCGGCAGCTTCCAGGCGTGCAGCATGTCGACGGCGGCGCCTCCGGCCTGATCCTCACGGTGCACAACGGACCGGGCCTCCTTGCCCCCATCGTGGCCGAGGCGGGCGGCGCCGGGATGGTGCTGACCTCGGTGGAGATTGTCCGGCCGGACCTGGAGTCCGTCTTCCTGCACCTGACCGGCAAAGCGCTGCGGGACTGACGTGCACGGACTGTGGACCATGGTGGCCAATGACCTCCGGCAGCGGATCCGGGACAAATCCGTGTTTATCTTCTCGCTCCTTGTCCCCCTGGCCCTCATGGGGGTCCTGAACCTCTCCTTTGGCGGCTTCGACACTGAAAGCGTGGACCTCAAGCCCGCCGTCGTCGTCGCAAGTTCTGAGGACAGCGGGCAGTTGGGCGGCGCGCTGCTTGATGCCCTGGACTCGCTTCCCATCATGGACGTCACCATCCGCAAGGTGCCTGCCGCCGACGTGGGCCGGGAGACGAAGGACTCCGGAGCCGACCTGGGCATCATCCTCCCCGCGGAATTCACGACGGCGGTGAGGTCAGGGCAGGCCCTCTCCGTCCAGGTGGTGGAAGGGGATTCGGCGGGCCTTGAAGCCAACGTCCTGATTTCCGTGGTGGACGGGCTCCTGGGGCAGTTAGCGGCGGGCACCGCGACCGCCGCGGCAGGGGAAATCGCAGGGCTCCCCCATGAAGGCCTCGGCGCCCTTGCACAGCAGGCCGCAGCCGGCAGCCCTGCGCTGACGCTGTCTGAAGGCAAGGCGTCCGCTGAACAGCTTTCCCTCAAGGGCACCCTGGTGGCCGGCCAGACCGGGCTCTTCCTGCTTTTCACCGTCGGCTTCGGGGTGCTTGGGCTGCTGGCCGAGCGGGAGGAAGGCACGCTGGCCAGGCTGCAGGCCAGCCCTGTGGCCCGCGGGACAATCATCACGGCAAAAGCCCTTGTTGGATTCATCCTCGGCGTTACCGCCACTACCATCCTGCTCACTGCCGGCAGCATGCTGTTCGGCGTCTCCTTCGGCTCGCCCGCGGTGGTCGCGCTCCTGGTGCTGGCCGTGGCAGCGTCCGCCACCAGCCTGACCTTCGTGGTTGCCCGCCTGGTCCGCAGCGCGGAGCAGGCGAACATCGCCCAGTCGATCCTGGGCATGGTGCTGGGCATCGCCGGCGGCGCGTTCTTCCCCATCGAGGCCTCGGGATTCCTGGCCACCCTCATGGACCTCAACCCGATTGCCGCCTTCATCCGGGGCCTGGGCATCACGTCGGGCGGGGGCGGAGTGGCTGACGTCGCCGTCCCCCTTGCCGTCATGCTGGGCTTCGCGGCGGCAGCCACACTGGCTTCACGCCTGCTTCCGGACAGGGGCGCCAGGGCATGAGGAGCATCACCGGCATCGCGGCCGTGGAAGTCCGGCTCTTCCTGCGGGACAGGTCCAATATCTTCTTTGTCTTCATCTTTCCCCTCCTGCTGATCCTGCTGCTCGGCTCGCAGTTCGGCGCCAACAGCGGCCAGTCACGTGTTGCCCTGTCCGGCGCACCGGACACCCGGCTGGCGACGGCCCTGGCGGAACGGCTGGGAAAGGACGGCCTCCAGGTGTCCACTGCCGGGGCCGGGACGGTGCGGGACCAGCTCAGCCGAGGCCGGACCGACGTCGGGATCTTCATCAGTGACGACGACGCCGCAGCGTTCGCAGCCGGCCGGCCTGCCGACCTTGAAGTGGTCACGGCGTCCCAGTCGGCAGCGCAGGCCGTGCTCCAGGAGGTGCGGGCCTCCATCCAGGCAGTCAGCACCGAGCGGCGGCAGCAGTCCCTCCTCGAATCCGCAGGGGTGGGTGCGTCCGAGGCGGCCGCCGCGCTGGAGCAGGCCAGGAAAGCGGTGGAACAGCCCCGCGTGGAGGTGGTGGACACCAATGACGTCTCCCAGGTGTTCCAGGGGTTGGGACGGTTCGACCTCGGAGCGGCCCAGCAGCTCCTGCTGTTCGTCTTCCTCAGCTCCCTCACCGGGGCCACCACCTTGATCAAGGCCCGGCGCCTCGGGGTCATTGCCCGCGTCATGGCTGCCCCCGTTTCAAGCTGGCAGGCATTGGCGGGCCAGGCCCTGGGGCGCTTCGGCATCGCCGCCGTCCAGGGTGGTTACATCATGGCCGGCACTGCCCTGCTGTTTGGCGTTGACTGGGGTGATCCCCTGCTGGCGGGGCTGGTCCTGGTTCTTTTCTGCGCAGTTTCCGCCGCTGCCGCCATGGTCATAGGTTCAGTGATGGATAACGACGCCGCTGCCTCCGGTGTGGGGGTTGGGCTGGGCCTGGTGCTGGGTGGCCTGGGCGGTTCCATGGTGCCGCCGGAGTTCTTCTCCGAGGCACTCCAGGCAGTGTCCCGGCTGACCCCGCACCGCTGGGCATATGACGCCTTCGCGGACATCCAGCGGCATGAGGGAACCCTGGCGGAGATCCTTCCGCAGCTGGGCGTCCTGGCCGCCATGGTGCTGGCGCTGCTGGCGCTGGGGTCCTTCCTGCTGCAGCGGAGCCTCAGCCGGGCGTTGTAGGTCGACGGCCGCCGTCGTACCCTCAGCGCCGGTACCCGCTATCAGAAGCTGGATGAACTGCCTGAGCCAGAAAAACTGCCGCCGCTGCTTCCATAGCCGGTGGTGCTGCCGCCTCCGCCGCGGGCTGAGCTGACGCTGCTGACCCCCGTATTGAGCCCCGAGTTGAAGGTTGCCACGGAGAAGAAGTGGTAGGACGGGTAGACGGTCCCCAGGATACTTGGCTCATAGCTACGGCGGCGGTGGTCCAGGCCTTCCTGGGCTTCCTGCATTTCCTTGCGCATGAGCCCGGCTTCGCGTTCGTTCTTGGCAAAGCCCCCGATAACCGTTTCCGCGTGGTTCTCCAGGAGCGAAGCGAGGCGGGTCCGGGCGTCGTAGAGGCGGTCCAGCGCCTTTTCCGGGCTGATCTTTTCCTCCGCCAGCTCCGCGGTCCACCGCTCGATCTCGCGCAGGCTTTGGTCCCGGAAGGACCGCAGTGCCGCCGCGGTTGCCGAGTCCCCCTGCCCGTGGCGCTTGCTGAGGAGCTGTTCGAGTCCGGCCAGGTCGCTGCGGAAAGGTGCCAGCTGCCGGTCCCAGGCAGTGTGCCAGGCGCTGGCACGGTTCAAGAGGGCGTTGGTATCCGCGATGACGTCGTCAAGGGCGTCGAGCTCGGAGGCCGCGTCTGCGTACTGGCGCGCGAGCTTGAGGTTCTTCCGGCGGCTCAATGCGCGTCTGGAGAGCGCGTGCACTTTGTTGGAGAGCTCGCTGGCCGCGTTGTAGCGGCTCAGGAAGGTGCGGTGTTTCTCGAGGACGTGGCTTCCGTACCGGGATGATTCGGGAATGGTGGCGGCGTTCAGCTCCGTCACATCCAGATCCATGCTCACATTGCCGTAGCTCCGGTCCCCGCGCTCGATCTCCTTCCGGCTGGAAGACCTGGTAACGGCCCGCACAACGAGCCAGGCTCCGCCGCCGAGGGCTGCTGTTCCAGCCGTGATCCACGCCGCGACCAGGAAGGCGGCCGAGCGGTACCAGGGCTGGTTGATGAGCTCCGCCGCGCGCCGGACGCCGGCGATGGTTCCCTCTGTCCACTGCGCATCCCGCAGGAGTTCCTTGGCCGAGTCTTGGATGTCGGTCCGCTGTTCCAAGGACACTTTGCGGTCTTCGCCCATGTACGTGCCAACATGGCGGCCCACCGGGTCAAGGGCAAAAATGAAGAGCCCGTCCGCCCACTTCTGCCCGTCAGCACTGATCCACTCAGGGTGTCCGGCCCGGGCAAACCTCAGGACTTCCTCGTTGAGGTTGTCCTCCGCGCTGCCGTTGTAGGTGTACACCACAACCTTGGTGGGGTTGTAGAAATCGATGCGTTCGAGGGCCGGTACCAGCGTGTTCCGGTCCAGCACCCCTGCCGTGTCCTGGACCTCCACGGACGCCGGCGGCACAGCGAAGGCGATGCCCGCGCTGCCGGGCAACAGCACCAGCAACGCCAGCAGCAGGCCAGCAGTCCTGCGCATTATGAGGCCCATTTCCGCCCACTTCCTGGAGGCGCGTCCGCCCCTAAACGGCGTTCCATCCGTTGTCCGAAGCCAGCACCACGCCATTGATGTTCGTGCCGTCCCGGCTCAGCAGGAAGGCGGTTCCTGCCGCCACCATGACTGTTTGGCCCTCGAACCGGTGCGGGGTGATGTTTTCCTGCCAGGCGGCCATGTGCTGCTCCTCGGGATCGGACAGAAGTTCTTGCTTCCGGCAACTGTGGGTACTCTGCTGGAATAGGCGGTACACAGCGCGGCCCACCCCAACAGCATGGAGTCTCACGGGGAGCCACCACAGTGCCGAAGGTCCCCTGGGCAGGAGCGGAGGAGCAATGGAGGAATCAGGATCCATCGTTGCGGGATACGACGGTTCAGCTGAAGCCGCCGCCGCCGTCCATTGGGCAGCCCGGCAGGCGGACCTGCGCGGTTGTCCCCTCCACGTTGTCCACGTCTCCATTTGGCCGCTGCTGACACACCGGCTGGGCCCGGTTCCGGGGGTGGCGGACAGCGGCTTGGAGCGGTCAGCACAGGCGATCCTCGAGGAGGGCGTCAGCCACGCCCGCGCCGCGGCCCCGGGACTGGACGTGCAGGGCACCCTGTTGCATGGGCTGCCTGCCTCCTACCTTGCCGAGGCCTCTGCCGGCCAGGAGATGGTTGTTGTGGGCAGCCGGGGGCTGGGCGGATTCCTGGGGCTGCTGGTGGGGTCGGTCAGCCTGGAACTCGCAGCCACTGCATCCTGCCCCGTGGCAGTGATCCGGCCGGACCTCCACCCTGGCGGGCCGATCGTCGCCGCGGTGGACGCATCCGGGTCCCCCACCGCGCTGGAGGACGCTTGCGCCCTCGCCTCGGCAACGCAGGCCAGGCTCAGTGTCCTGCACGTCCACCATGTGCCCGCCGGGTACGCACAGCGGAACGAGCCCGACGCCGAGGCTGCCGCAGGCGAAGTGCTCCACGCCGCCCTCCGGCGTGCCCGGGCGCTCGCACCCTACGTTGCCGTGGAGGGCAGGGTGCTCACTGACTCGTCTGTCCCGCATGCCATCCTCAAAGCATCGGATGACGCGCAGATGCTTGTTGTTGGGACCAAAGGCCACGGCTTTTTGCGGCAGACCATCGGTTCCACCGCCCACGCGGTCCTTCACCATGCACGCGGCCCGGTCCTGATCTCCCGGCGCGGCAACAGCTGACGGACCTACGCTCCTGCGCCAGGCCCAAGCCCGTGTTTAGCCCGAACACGCCTATCCGGAGCGCCACGGGAAGAGCAGGTAGAGGCTGACCCACGCCAGGCCGACCAACAGCAGGGCCCGGATCCACAGTTCCCAGGCGGTGTTCCACACCCACAGTGCCGCAGTCCATGGCAGGAGAACCAGGAATTCCAGCCCCTGCAGGACCCAGGGCTGGCCCCGGAAAGCGGCCCATAGGTCAGCCAGGTTTCCCTGCCTGACCAGCAGCACTGCGCCGAACGCCGCCCACAGCAGAACGGCGATGACGAAGACGATGGCGCTGACGATTTTGGTGGAGTCCGCCATGGTTCCTCCGGACTTTCTTCTGGATGGCCAATCGGTTGACCAGCTCCAACCCGCGTTGGAGCTCCAGAAACCAGCGTCACCCGAAATCCCGCGGGCCCACAGGGTCTTTCGTCCCAGCGGCCCGGGCGCGGTGGCCCATATCCCACAGCGAATCGGGACGGTCGGCCCTATGCCGGGCGTTCCGTGGACAGGAACCTGAAGGTACGGCACGCGTCAACCGGGAGGATCCCATGCACGCCCTCCGGACATCAGTCCGAACGCATCCGCTGTGGTGGTATTTCAGCGTCACATTCCTCTTGTCCTGGGGCTGCATTGTGCTGGCCGTCTGGGCCAGCACGGGTGGCTTGTCGCCCACGCCGGAAGAATTCCAGCTGACGGTCCCCGTCACGGTGCCGGCGATGCTGCTGGGGCCTGCTGTTGCCAGCCTGCTGCTGACGGGAGTTGCCTCCGGACGTGCAGGCTACAGCGAACTGTGGCAGCGCCTGAAGCACTGGCGCGTGGGCGGGCGGTGGTACGCCATCGCCCTGCTGGTCGCGCCCGTGACGATGGCCGCCGTCGTGCTGGGTCTGTGGACCTCCTCTCCCGCATACGCGCCACGGATCGCCACGGCAGAAGACAAGGCCGGGACCATCGCCATGGCACTGGTGCTCGGGCTCGTGGTGGGGCTGCTCGAGGAAGTGGGCTGGACCGGGTTCGCCATCCCGAGGGCGCGCCGGCGCCTCAGCGCACTCTGGACCGGAATCCTGGTGGGGGTGCTCTGGGGAGTGTGGCATTTCTTCGTGAGTTACTGGGGCGGCGGCGGAACCAACGGCGGCATACCGATGGAGATCTTCCTGTCCCTGTGGGTCGCGGGCGTGCTCGTCGGGCAGCTCACCGCCTACCGGGTGCTCATGGTGTGGGTCTACGACCGCACCGGAAGCCTGCTCCTGGCCGCCCTGATGCACGCGAGCCTCTCCACCTTCCAGTTCATCCTGAACCCGCTGACGCCGGGAGTCCCCCAACAGGTCTACCCGTGGGGCCACGCGGCAACAGCCTGGCTGGTGGTCGCCGTCGTGATGCTGGTCCGCCGCGGCGACCTGACCCGGGGACCTAGGACCCTTTCAGCCAGGAAACCCATCAACCATTCTTGAGTTAACCCGGCGCTGGACGGCACCCGGATCATCGACGAGCAAGGAGCAGGAATGAAAGCCATTGTCTACGGCGGACCGGGGAAGAAATCCTGGACCGATGTGCCGGAACCAACCATCGTCAATCCCAGTGACGCCATCGTAAAAGTGGACACCACCACCATCTGCGGAACGGACCTGCACATCCTCAAGGGCGACGTGCCGGCAGTCCAGGAGGGAAGGATCCTGGGCCACGAAGGCGTGGGAACAATTACCGAGGTGGGGTCCTCCGTCACCACGCTGAAGCCCGGCGACCGGGTCATCATTTCCTGCATCAAGTCCTGCGGCCACTGCGCCAACTGCAAGACCGGCCTGTACTCCCACTGCCTGGGGGACGAAGGCGCGTCGGGCATCGGCTGGGTTTTCGGCCACCTGATTGACGGCACCCAGGCCGAATACGTCCGTGTGCCCTACGCCGAGAATTCCCTGCACCTGCTGCCCGCCGGAGTGAGCGACGAGCAGGCGGTCATGCTCTCCGATATCTTCCCCACCGGCTTTGAAATCGGAGTGCAGTACGGGCGGGTCAAGCCAGGAGACACAGTTGCGGTGGTAGGAGCAGGGCCGGTGGGGCTGGCGGCCATCGCCACCGCGGGACTCTACGGAGCGGCCACCATCATCGCCATCGACCTTGACCGCAACCGCCTGGAGCAGTCCCGCGGGTTCGGGGCCACGGACATCGTTGTGTCGGGCGACCCGGACTGGAAGGACCAGGTCCTCTCCCGTACCGACGGGCAGGGGGTGGACGTGGCCATCGAGGCGGTGGGCATTCCCGCCACCTTTGGCATGTGCACCGAGATAGTCCGTCCCGGCGGCACCGTGGCCAACGTTGGCGTCCACGGCAAGGCAGTGGAACTGCACCTGGAAAGACTGTGGATCCAGAACGTCAACATCAGCACGGGCCTGGTGAACACCAACACCACGCCCATGCTGCTGAAGCTCGTGGCGCAGAAAAAGCTGCCCGCAGAGAAGTTCGCCACGCACCATTTCCGGTTCGACCAGTTCATGGATGCCTATGACACTTTTGCCCGGGCGGCGGAGACCAATGCCTTGAAAGTCGTGATCACTGCCTGACATGCCCGGCTGCGGGGTGTCCGGACGTCTGGCAGCACTTCCCGGCCTATGCTGGCAAGGTGACCCCTGCCCCGTCCCCCACGCCGCTGGACGTCGTCGTCCACTCTGGTCCGGCCGAGTGGTGGGTGATCCTCGCCGGGCTCGGTCCGCTGGCCGTGCTCATCGCCGCCCTGCTGGCCTTCTATATCAACTGGCGCACCCTTAAGCAGCGCACCGCTGCGGACAAGACGGCCCTGGACCAGAAGCGGGAAGCGGATGCCCGTGCCCTGATGCAGAAGACTGAAGCGGACAGCCGCGCTGAATGGTGGCGGCGGACGCAGTGGGCACTGGACCGCGCGCTGGACGGGGACGAGGGAACAAAGGCCTTGGGACTGGCCACCCTGGAAGTGCTGGCCCGCAGCGAACTCGCGCGCACCGAAGAACTCGAGTTGTTCGACATTGCATGGAAAAGCGTCTCCGGCGATGAGAACGGGGAGGACCTCGGGGAGGAAGGAAACGGCGGCCAGGAGATGCCCTTCGTGGACGACAGCCGCATCATGGGCGAGAATGGAACGACGGATGAAGGCACAACCAAGGAGGCTGGACCATGAGCGCAGCGTCGCCTGAACACCGGTTTGTGCATCCTCCGCGGAACACTTCCGCCAAGCCTGCCCCCAAGAAGGCCACACCGGCTGAGCATCGGGTCCAGGTTGCGGCCGCCAGGCTGCGCGTCACGCTTGACGAGCGCCTGGGCCGCGAAACACCGGCCAAGACCAAGGCGCTGGCCAAGGAACCTATCTAGGTTCCATTCGGAAGGCTGTGCACCAGGCACAGCGTGTGCTGGATCGGGTGGGTAGTGGCTGCAGTCCTCCTTGGATGGAATCCCAACGCATGGGACCGCTGGGACTACCCTGCCGCCGTCGAGCAGGTGGCGCAGTCCGGCCGGTTCCTGCAGCGTTGGAGCGTCGGCCATGCGCTGGACGTCCGGCCGGGGACTGAAGCCTGGCTCCTGGTGCAGGGCAGGACTGACGCATGGACCGGGCTTATTGGACACGGGGTGGTGGTGTCCGAACCATACGCCGGCATGCCCGGTGCGGAACCTGCCGACGCCGGCTGGAGCGTCAGCGTCGCTTTCGACGCCCTGCTCCCGCTCGGCGAGCAGATACGGCCCGAGGCCCTCAGCGAGGCCGTCCCCTGGCTGGCGTGGCGCGACGCCACGGTTCGTTCCGGCATGCACCTTCCGCCTGGGGCGGAGCCTGGCCTTCGCCGGTTGTGGCGGGAGCAGGGGCCGACGGCGGGTACCCCCGCCCAGGTGGTGTCCGGGACCTGCCCGCCGTCCGCGGTCAGCAGCATCGAGGTGAACCGCTACGAGCGGGACGCCGAGGCGCGCGGGGTATGCCTGGCTTTCCATGGAACGTCCTGCGCTGCCTGCGGATTCTCCTTCGAGGCCTCCTACGGTGATGCCGGCACGGGCTACATCGATATCCACCACGTTGTGCCGCCGGAAATGCTCGCGAGCGGGTACCAGCTGGATCCTATTGCCGACCTTGTTCCGCTGTGCCCCAACTGCCACACCGTGGCGCACCACGGGGTGACGGAACCACGCACGGTGTCGGAACTCCGGAACATCATCGCCGCTGCCGGCCATTTGAGGGGCGAGGCAGTGAGCCCGCATGCCCTTCAGGCGCAGGATGACGCCCGGCGGATCCTTGAAGGCCGCCAGGACTGACCAGATTGCCGTCCCGCGCTTGCGCCGCGGGGACCTTATGCCCTGTTTCCTCCGGCGGGTAAGCCGCATCCTGATCGGGACGTGTACGCACAAACTGTGGGAAGCAGCCATGCCAACAAGAAGGAAGACCAGCCGCACTGCCGGTCCTGCTGCAGGCGGCGGGCAGGGTGCCCAGGCATCCGTCGAGGCCGCCTGCCTGTTCGGGTTCCGGGTGGCAGTTGCCACCACCGTCCTGACGGTGCTGACCTTTGCGCTTGCCCTGACAGCACTGCCGGACAAGGTCCCCTACCCCTTCACGGACGACGTGATCGCCGCCCAGTGGCCCGGTGACTACTACTGGCTGTTTCCGGCGATGATGCTGATGCTGCTGTTCGTGGCGTTGGTTGCCGCACTGCATCAGTACTCCCCGGACAGGAGCAAGACCTACAGTTCGCTGGCGCTGTGCCTCGCGGTGATCGCGGCGGCTGTCCTCCTGGTCAACTACTACATCCAGGCAGTGGTGATGCCCACGAGCCTCGAAAAAGGTCAGCTTGACGGCTGGTCCATCTTCACGCAGTACAACCCCAACGGGATCTTCATCGCCCTGGAGGAGCTCGGGTACCTGCTCATGACCGTGGTATTTCTCTGCCTGGTGCCTGTGTTGTCTACCCGGACCAGGCTTGAGCGGAGTATCCGGTGGCTGTTCCTCGCCAGCTTCGCCGCTGCGGTGGCCTCCCTCGCCGTCGTAGTGGCGCTGCGCGGCATGAACCGGGAGGATGTCTTCGAAATCATCATCATCAGCATCGTCTGGCTGACCCTGATCGCCGGCGGGGTCCTCCTTGCGGTCCTTTTCAAGCGCGGCCCGCAGTCGGTATAGGCGTTCGACGGCGGCATCGAAGGAGAGTGCCATGGCTGGAGCGGCGCGGTACGGCGGCCCGCACTGGCGGCGGGTTGTGGCTGTGCTGGCCAACAGCGATGCCCGCACTGCTTATGCACAAATTGTCCTCGGTGCCGTGCCCGGGGACGCGCCCACAGAGTTGAAGAATCAGCAGCTGAACGGCCGGCGGCGGAACCGGGCCATCGAAAACCTGCTCGGGTCGGGGCTCGTGGAGCGCACTGCGGCCGGCGGGCTGGTGGCGCCTGAAGCGATCTTCCGGGATCTGTTGGCCCAGCAGCCGCGGCGGCAGGCACCCACCGGGGTGGCACGTTTCCTGCGCCTGGGCAGGATTGAGAGGTACCCGGCCACCATGGCGGAACGCCGCGAACTCCTGGCGTGGATTGCCAACGACTCAATCCGGCCTGGTGAGCACCTGACCGAGAAACAGGTAAATGAGCGGCTCCTCGGTTACACGGAGGATGTGGTCCTGCTGCGCCGCTACCTGGTTGACTTCGGACTGCTGGAGCGGACGCCTTCGGGTTCCTCCTATGGACGGCCACAGGAATCCTAGGAAATTACAGCTCACCCCTTGACGGTTGCAAAACGTTTTGCATATAGTGATGCAGGCAACATACAAAACGTTTTGCAAAGGAAAGGTCGATGGCGACGAAGGTAAACATCCGGGACGTAGCGAAAGCTGCAGGCGTTTCCGTGACCACTGTGTCGCATGCCCTGAGCGAAGCGCACAGCTCCCGGGTGAACGCCCGGACCGTGGAGCACATCAAGGCCGTCGCCGGCGACCTCGGCTACGCACCGAACCGTTTGGCGAGCGGACTGCGCAACCAGCGCTCCCAGATCCTGGGCCTCGTCAGCGACGAGATCACCACCACCCCCTTCGCCGGCGCCATGATCCAGGGCGCACAGGACGCGGCCTCCGAGCACGGACACCTGCTGATGGTGGTCAACTCCGGCCTGGACAATGAACTGGAGCGCCAGGAGATCCGGGCACTGCAGCAGCACCAGGTTGACGGAATCATCTTCGCCCGGATGTTCAACCAGCGGGTGTCCGTACCCGACGAACTGAGCGCGGTTCCCACCATCGTGTTGGACGCCACCACAGACAACCCCGGGATGTCCTCGGTAGTGCCGGATGAGTTCGGCGCCGGCGAGTCCGCTGCCGAACTCCTGGTGGCGGCAGGCCACCGGAGGATCGCCATGATCAACAACGAGGACGACATCCCTGCTGCACACGGCCGGTTGGCAGGTTTCCGGGAAGGCCTGCTGCGCCATGGACTGGAACTGCCGGCAGAGTACCTGCTCGCCGGGCATCCGAGCACGGCCGGAGGGCGCAATGCCGCCCTCCAGCTGCTGTCCGGACCCGGGCGGCCCACCGCATTGTTCTGTTTCAACGACCAGATGGCCATGGGCGCCTACCAGGCGGCCGGCTATCTTGGGCTGGGCATCCCGGCAGACCTCTCGATTGTGGGAGTGGACAACCTGGAACTGATTGCCGACGCCCTTTGGCCCGGGCTCTCCACCATGGCCCTCCCCCACTATGAAATGGGCCGGTGGGCGGTCCATAAGCTGCTCAACGAACTGGAAAACCCCGGCGCGCCCCGGGTGCAGGAAAAGGTCGCATGCCCGCTGGTCGAACGCGGCTCCGTGGCCCCGCCCAAGAACTGACCCTGACGCCAACTGACCCGCAGGGCAGCCGTCGAGGCTGCCCTGGAACGAACCTGTCTTACCCCACAAAGAACGGGAACGCAGCCGTTGCAGCGGCCGCGTTCCCAGCAGGACCCCGTCACACCCCTCCACCCTGTCCAAGCAGAAAGACTGACCATGAACACGAAGCTCACCAAGGTCCTGGCGACCAGCATAGCCGCCGTCGCCCTCACCGCCACCCTCGCCGGCTGCGGCAAGGGCAGCGCCTCCTCCTCCAGCGAAGGGTCCGGCGAGATCGCGCTCTGGACCCACAACGCCGGCAACGCCGACGAACTGGCCGCAGTCCAGAAGATCGTGGACTCCTACAACGGCAGCCAGGACAAAGTGAAGATCAAGGTCCAGGCCTTCCCCCAGGACTCCTACAACGACTCGGTGGTCTCCGCCGCCGCAGCAGGCAACCTCCCCTGCATCGTGGACATTGACGGACCGAACGTGCCCAACTGGGCATGGGCCGGTTACCTGAAGCCCCTGGAACTGGACGCTGACCTTTCCGAGCAGCTCCCCAGCACAGTGGCTGAATGGGACGGAAAGCCCTATGCGGTGGGCTACTACGACGTGGCGCTGGCCATGATGGCACGCGGCTCCGACCTGGAGGCCGCCGGGGTACGGGTTGCCACCATGGAGCAGCCCTGGACCAAGGAGGAGTTCCAGGACGCCCTGACGAAGCTCAAGGCCCTCGGCAAGTGGGAGCACCCGCTGGACCTGGGCACTGCCGGCACCGGCGAATGGCTTCCGTACGCCTATTCCCCCTTCCTGCAGTCCTTTGGCGGCGACCTGGTCAACCGCGACGGCTTCCAGAGCGCCCAGGGCGAGCTCAACGGCGACAAGGCTGTGGCGTGGGCGGAGTGGTTCCGCGGCCTGGCCGACCAGGGTTTTATGGCCAAGAAGAGTGGCAAGGATTCCACCCAGGACTTCCTGAACAACAAGAGCGCCATCGTCTACACCGGCTCGTGGGCCGCGGACAAGGCCAAGGCCGCACTGGGCGATGACCTCGTGGTCATGCCGCCTGTTGACCTTGGTGAAGGCCCCAAGATCGGCGGTGCCTCCTGGCAGTGGGGCGTCACCAGCGGCTGCAGCAATTCCGAGGCGGCCATGGACTACCTCTCCTACTCCCTGAAGCCGGAGAATATCGCTGCAGTGGCCAAGGCCACCGGCGCCATCCCCGCCAGCGAGGAGGCTGCGGCCCAGATCCCATCGTTCGCCGAGGGCGGCGCCAACCGGATCTTCATGGACTTCTCCCGCGAGTACGCCGTCATGCGGCCCGAGACACCCGCCTACCCCTTCATCGCCACGGAGTACGGCAAGGCCGTCCAGGACATCCTGAACGGAGCAGACCCCAAGTCCACCCTGGACAGCGCCGTGAAGGCCATCGACGCCAACATCAAGTCCAACGGCGGCTACAAGAACTAGCCGGCGCCGCCGGAGGCCTGCCGCGCCCATCGGCGCGGCAGCCCTCCGGCAGCCCGACCTACGAAAGACTCCCCATGGCAACTGCTCCCCTTCCCACCCGCCCACGCGTCCCATCGAGCACCCAGGCCGCCCCGCCGCCGTCGAACGTTAAACCCGCTGCGCACCGCCGGCCCGGATTCCGCCGCGACCAGCTCAGCGGCTGGGGCATGATCGCCCCCGCGGCGCTGCTCCTGCTGGCCTTCATCTTCATTCCGGCCATCCTGGGCTTCGGCCTGGCCTTCACCAACGCCCGGCTCATCTCGCCGCGGCCGGTTGAATTCGTGGGGCTGGACAACTTCACCCGCCTGTTCACGGACCCCACGTTCTACCGCGCCCTGCTCAACGTCGCCTACTTCACCGTGGTCATTGTCCCGGTGCAGTCCGGCCTGGCGCTGGTAATGGCACTGTTGATCAACAAGAAGTTCCGCGGCGTGAATTTCTTCCGGACGGTGTACTTCCTTCCCGTGGTCACCTCCATGGTGGTTGTCTCACTGCTGTGGCTGTTCATGTACCGCAAGGACGGCCTGATCAACGAGATCCTCGCGGCCGTCAGCTTCGGCCTGATCGACGGGCCGGACTGGCTGGGCGATCCCAACACCGCAATGCCGGCCATCATCATCCTGTCCATCTGGCAGGCCGCCGGCTTCCACATGATCATCTGGCTGGCCGGGCTGCAGGGCATCTCGGGCGAACTCTATGAGGCGGCCCAGCTGGACGGCACCAGCCGCTGGCAGCAGTTCCGCTACGTCACCTGGCCCGGGCTCTTCCACACCCGCAGCCTGGTGCTTGTCACCATCACCATCCAGGCCCTTGGACTCTTCGACCAGATCAGCGTGATGACCCAGGGCGGACCCATGGATTCCACCACCACCATCATTTACGAAGCCGTCCAGTCCGGCTACCGGCAGCAGGAAACCTCCTACGCCTCCGCCATTTCGCTGGTGTTCTTCGTCCTCGTCCTGATCGTCTCCGCGGTGCAGCGCCACCTCACCCGGGAGAAAGACTGACATGAAAAACCAACTCCTCCTGAAGAACGCCGGCACCATGCTGGTGCGCATCCTCTTCGCGGTTGTCGCCGCGTTCCCCATCGTCTTCATGCTGGTGTCCTCACTGAAACCGGACCAGCAGATCTTCGGTGACATGTCCTCCCTGGCCGCGTTCCTGCCGGTGGGCAACATCTCGTTCGACAATTACACGGCCGTCTTTGACCGGGTCCCGGCGGCCCGCTTCCTGCTCAACTCGGTGGGCGTCTCCGCCGTCACGGTCATCCTGGGCATCTTCGTCAACAGCCTCTGCGCCTTCGCCCTGTCCCGGATGCAGGTCCGCGGCAAGAAGATCGTATTCACCGCCATCCTGGCCACGCTGATCGTGCCTTTCCAGACCCTAGCCCTGCCGCTGGTGTGGTGGGTCAACCAGCTCCCCTACTTCGAGCTGAACGGCTTCAGCCTGGAATTCTCCAAGGGCTGGCTGGACACCTACCAGGTGCAGATCATCCCGTTCATCGCCAACGCGTTCTCCATCTACCTGTTCCACCAGTACTTCGAATCCATCCCCAAGGAACTGGACGAGGCCGCCCGCATCGACGGCGCCGGCTGGTTCAAGATCTACCGCCAGGTGGTCATGCCGCTCTCCGGACCGGCCACCGCAACCGTGGCGATCCTGACCTTCCTGCCCGCCTGGAACTCCTACCTCTGGCCCCTCATGGTGGTCCAGTCCGAGGAACTGCGGCCGGTGATGATCGGCATCCAGTACTTCTTCCAGCTGAACGTCTCGTGGGGCGAGGTGATGGCCTACGCGTCCCTGATCACCGTCCCGGTGGTGGTGCTGTTCATCGCCTTCCAGCGTTCCTTCGTCAACAGCATCGCCTCGAGCGGGGTAAAGGGCTAGCCATGAACTTCCTGACGACGGCGCTTCCCACCATTGCCGCCACGGACCGTTACCGGCCGGAGTTCCACTACACCTCCGAACGGAACTGGCTCAACGATCCGAACGGGCTGGTGTACCTCAACGGCACCTACCACCTCTTCTACCAGCACAACCCGTTCGGCCCGGACTGGGGCAACATGTCCTGGGGGCACGCCACCTCGCCGGACCTGCTGCACTGGGAGGAGCAGCCGGTAGCCATCCCGTGCGACGAGCATGAGGGGATCTTCTCCGGCTCGGCAGTGTTCGACCAGCACAACACCAGCGGCCTCGGCACGGCAGCGCATCCCCCGCTGGTGGCCATCTACACCAGCGCCTACAGCGAGGCCGCCCCGTTGGCGGGCCGGCAGGCCCAGTCGCTCGCGTACAGCCTGGACGAGGGCAGGACCTGGACTAAGTACCACGGCAATCCGGTGCTGGACCGCGCGTCCGCGGACTTCCGGGATCCCAAGGTCTTTTGGTACGACGGCGGTGCCGGCAGCTACTGGGTGATGGTCGCCGTCGAGGCGGTGCGGCGCCAGGTGGTGCTGTACAAGTCGGCCGACCTGAAGAGCTGGGAACACCTGAGCACTTTCGGGCCTGCCAACGCCACCGGCGGCGTATGGGAGTGCCCGGACCTGTTCGAGCTGCCCGTGGACGGGAATCCGGCGGACAGCCGGTGGGTCCTGATCGTGAACATCAACCCGGGCGGCATCGCCGGCGGCTCGGCGGGGCAGTACTTCCTTGGAGAGTTCGACGGCGTGGCGTTCCGTTCCGAATCCACCGTCACCGAGGGCCTCCAGATCGATGCCTCGCGCATGCGCGAGTACGGCTGGCTCGACTGGGGCCGGGACTACTACGCCGCTGTCTCGTTCAGCAACATGCCGGACGGCCGCCGGGTCATGATCGGCTGGATGAACAACTGGGACTACGCCCGCGAGACGCCCACCGGCGGCTGGCGTAGCGCCATGTCCCTGCCCCGGGAGGTGTCACTGGCCCGGGTGGACGGGAAAGTGGTGCTTCGGCAGGAGGCAGTTGATCCGTTTGATGGGTTGGATTGCCAGGGCTTCCGGCTTGGCCCGCAGCCCTTGGCCTCCGGCGTCCTGGACGTCCCGGCCGCCGCATCCGTGGCGCGGATCGATGTTGAGTTGGAGCCGGGTGCGGCCCCGAGTGTGGGTCTGGTGCTTCGGGCGGGGGACGGTGAACGGACGGTCATCCGCTACGACGCTGCGGACGGGATGCTGCGGCTGGACCGGCGCGAATCGGGGCACGTGGATTTCCACGAAACCTTCCCATCCGTCGAAGCCGTGGCCGTGCCTTTGTGGGGAGGCCGGCTCCGCCTGCGGGTCTACCTGGACCGCTGCTCGGTTGAGGTCTTCGCCCAGGACGGGCTCGCCACACTCACTGACCTGGTATTCCCCGCTGAGGCGGGCACGGCTCTGTCTGTCTTCGCGGAAGGTGAGGGCGCGCGCCTCGTGGCGCTGGACGTCGTCGAGCGCTGATTTTGCAGGACGCCGGGGCTTCGTTCATGCACATGTAACGTCCCCTCCATCTGTTCGCTGTGGCAGGTTTCCCCTCGGTCCCAAGACTTGGTGTGCCCTTTTACCGGGCACACCCCAACTTGGAGAATGACAGATGAACTATGCAAAGCTGCTGGCCGCGGCGGCCATGTGCACAGGACTGGCGCTGGGAACATCCCTTCCGGCGCAGGCCGCGGACACCAATCCGAAAGGCGCCGACAACCACTTTGACCTCCAGGCGCATCGCGGCGGACTGGGACTGACAGTCGAGTCCACCCTTCCCGCGTTCGCCAAAGCGCTCGAAACCGGCGTCACCACCCTTGAACTGGATCTCCAGATCACCAAGGACGGCCGCGAAGTTGTCACCCATGACCGCAAGATCAGCGATAAGAAGTGTGCCGACACCGCCCCCGTCACGCCCGGGGATCCCCAGTTCCCCTACGTGGGCAAGTACATCAAGGACCTCACCTTCGACCAGGTCCGGAGCCTTGACTGTGGCAGCCTGACCCTTTCCCAGTTCCCGGGCCAGCAGTCCGCTCCCGGTGAAAAGATGCCGACCCTCGCCGAAGTTTTCGCCCTGGTGGATTCCTACCGGGCCAGCCAGGTGAAGTTCAACATCGAGACGAAGGTTGAGGCCGGCGCACCGGAGCAGACCGCTCCCCGGGAGCAGTTCGTGGCCGTGGCACTGAAGGAAATCAAGGCCGCCAACATGCAGCCCCGCGTGTCCATCCAAAGCTTCGACTGGGGTGCCCTCCGGCTGGTGCAGGATCTGGACCCCCAGATCCGCACCGTTGCACTGACCAACAAGGACTTCCTGCAGGCCGGCAAGCCCGGCAGCTCGCCGTGGCTGGGCGGCATTGACGCTGACGACTTCGGCGGAGACCTGGTGGCAGCTGCCTCCCATCTGGGCTTCGACGCCATTTCCCCGGTACACGGAACTCCCCAAAACGGAACCGTGGTGGACCCCGGATACACCCCTTACGTCACCGCAGACATGGTCAACCGCGCCCACGAGGCCGGGATGCAGGTCATTCCGTGGACCGTGGACGACAAGCCCACCATGCGCGCGCTCATCGACACCGGCGTGGACGGGATCATCACCGACTACCCGGACCGCCTTCGCGACGTCATGGCCGAATACTCCATGAAGCTCCCGCAGCAGTTCTCGCTGGAGCCGGGGGCTGCCCGGCTGTAACGCCGAAGCCAGCACCACGCGGGCCCTGCACGGTTTACGTGCAGGGCCCGCTTTTTTGCCTCCATTGGGACTTTGGGCTCTGGGTGCCGGGCCGGGACCGGCCGTAGTGTCAGGGCATCCGGTCCATGCGCCGAGAGTGGCACTTTTGGTTCCGCTTACTTGCCGGACACCTCTGAGCTTGGGAGGCAGGAATATGCTTTTGCTCCGAACCGAGGGCGGAAACCGCGGAGCGGCCCGCATTCCAGGGCAATGGTTACTGGGGATCGTTGGTGCTGGCACGGTTGTCGGTGCCCTTACACACGGCGTGATGCCCCGCCTCTTAGGAAAATGGGGTGCCACCGGGTCAGAGTCGGGCATGTTGCTGCCAGGCGATAACCTGATCCCCGAGCCCGACTCCGTCCAGACAATGGCCGTCACCATCTCCGCGCCGCCCGCGCAGGTCTGGCCGTGGCTCGTGCAGATGGGGGTTGACCGGGCCGGGCTGTACTCCTACACGTGGGTTGAGAACGGGTTGCTCCGTCTGGGAGTAACCAACGCGGACCGGATCCACCCGGAGTGGCAGGACCTCAAGGTAGGCGACACGATCGCCTTCACTCCCCCAGGTTATCCGGGAGGGCGCAGGGGACCCCGCGTGGCCGAATTGGAGAGCTGCCGGCACCTCGTTCTCGACTCAAGCCCGGGCGCGCCGGCAGGCACGGTAACCGGAACGTGGCAGTTCATCCTCCACGATACGGGCGACGGCGGGACGCGGCTTTTGCTGCGGACTCGCACCGGTCCGGGGCGGACTGCAGTGCTGCGCTTCATGGACTTCCTGCTGCAGCCAGGTTACTTGTTCATGGATCGCGCGATGCTGCTGGGCATCAAGCAGCGGGCTGAGCGGGAGGTGCAGAAGGCACGGGTGGCAACTCTCGCGTGACCCCGTTGCCGGACGGTCCGGCAACGGAAGCCGCGCCTGCTCGGCGGCGTCCCGAAGCGTCCCGAAGAGCCATTCAGCCCGCGCCGCCTACCGCCGCTCCGCCCCGCGGGGCGAAGTCGAACGCGCTAGCGCGAGAGCCCATCCACCGGTGACTCCAATGGCAAGGAGCACGGTGATGAAACCGATCGCCGGTGCGCTCGGCCACGACAGGACGTCGCCATACCGCAGCAGGGCAAGCGCCTGCAGAATGACGAAGGCCACGGAGGTCAGGGCCACAGGGCGGACGGTGCGGAGGTCGCGGCTGGACTGGCCCTGAGCGGCCGACCAGCCAAGACCGACCAGCCACGCTCCGACCGCCCTCGCTGTGAGCTCGGACAGTGGCCACGGCCACAACGTGGCGGCAGGAATGGGTACGGCCAGGAGCGCAACGCCATAGAGCAGCAGTACCGCAGCGATTCCCACCATGAGCAGCCGGAGCGCAGCGGGCAGCACTGGCCGTGCCACCGTCCCGGACTTCGGGGCAGGACGCCGGGACCGGACCTGCATCCAGCCAATGACGAGCATCGCCACGGGCACGGCAGCGTAGATTGCCAGCCACGCCCAGGTGGCTCCTTGGGCGAGGGGGCCAGCGGCCGGCGACAGGTGGAAGCGGTCGAGATGAAGCAGGGTGACTCCGAGAGTCAGCGTGGTGAAGACGAACACGGGCCAGACTGCCAGCCTCGCTGCATCCCAACCCGCTGAACGGGCGCCCGCCACTTCCAGGCCGGCGGCCGACCAGTAGGCCGCCCCGAGGAAGACCGCGGTCATGGGCGGATTGACTGTCCACGCGAACCATTCCGCAGTCCGGAGCGGAAACACGAACAGTACGAGGCCCGCGAGGAACACGAGGAATGCAGCGGCATAGAGCAGCCATCGCATGGGACGAATCAACGGCGCGGTTTCAGTTGACGCGGTCTTCACCGGTCAGCTCCTCGGCTGCGGCTGGGTCACCAGGGGCAGGGGGTGAGGCAGGAAGCGGGTTCTCCGCCAGGTAGGTGTGAAGCATGGAGACCACCGTGGCGCCGTCGCCCACTGCAGTAGCCACCCTTTTGATCGAACCTGCCCTCACGTCGCCGATCGCGAAAATGCCGGGCATGCTGGTTTCCAGGGCTAGCGGCGGCCTGGGCGGCCTGGTGGACGGGGCGTCGCCACTGCCCTCGCGCCTGATGCCCGTGAGCAAAAAACCGGCCGGGTCACGCTCTACGCTGCCAGGCAGCCAGGAGGTCCGCGGCACCGAACCTATCAGCACGAACAAGCCGCCCGCTTCGATCTCCTCGCCGGGGCCTGCGTCGGCGGCTCCGGATGCGGTGACCTTGACGGCGGCGAGGAATCCGTCCTGGTCACGGGCGCCCACGATCATGCTGCTATAGCGGATGGCAACGTTCCGGGTGGCCTCAAGTTGGGCTATGAGGTACTCCGACATACTCACCGACAAAGTGGGTCCGCGCACCAGCAGCGTCACCTTCTTCGCATACTTGGCAAGGTGCAGGGCCGCCTGTCCGGCCGAATTGCCGCCTCCCACTACACAGACGTGTTTTCCGGCCATCGACGGCGCCTCGGAGACTGTGGCCCCGTAGAAGACGCCTCGACCCACCAGATCCTCCAGTTGGGGTATGCCGAGGCGACGGTACTCCACGCCCGTGGCCACCACCACCGAGCGGCACCGTACAACGGTGCCACCGGAAATCGATACTGTGTACAGTCTTCCGTCCTCGCCGAGCCGCTCCACCTTCCGCAGGAAGAGGAAGTCCGTGCCCAAGGTCCAGGCCTGGTGGAAAGAGCGGTAGGCCAAATGGGCGCCGCTCACACCGCGGGAAAAGCCAGGGTAGTTGCGAATCAACGAGCTCGTGCCGGCCTGGCCACCCACGGCCTCCCCCTCCACCACCATGGTGGAGAGGCCTTCGGAGGAGGCATACACGGCGGTAGCCAGACCGGAGGGGCCAGCCCCCACAACCACCACATCGAAGACTTTGTCCGCCGGTGGCGGTCGCGTTACCCCTATCGCTTGGGCGATCTCCAGGTCACTGGGGTTCTCGAGGACAATGGGGGGCGCCGTGAACTGCAGCACCATAACCGGAAGGGCGGGACTGCGGAGGTTCAGGCTCTCCAGGGTCCGTTGCGCGATCTCGGACTCCACAGGGTGGAAGACGGCGGGGATGTGGTTTCGGCTCAAGGAGTCCCGCAACACGTAGGTTCTTTCGTCGCCGACCTCCCCGATCAGCCGGACGGCCTCGAACCCGACGCCCTGGGCCAAGTGCCAGTCGTCAAGGGCGTCGGTAATGGCCCCGTGGAATTCTTCGTCGCGCGATCGTTCGGGACGTATGATCAGCAATTCGGCGTACCCGCGCGCGATTGCCTGGAAGACGGTGGGGGCGCTGGCGAAGTCGCCCCACGTGACCACAACAGCACGCTTGGCAGCCGGGTGAAAACCATAGGCACGCCGCAGGAAATCGAGTCCACCGCGGTCTGCCGGTCCGTAGCACCCGAGGATGAGGGCAACCTGGCGGTTCCAGCGCCTGAGTCCCTCAAGCACCGCCCGCCCGTGGGCGTGTCCGTCGCAGGCCACCACCTCGTAGTCCGCACCGTAGCGTCGACGTAATTCGTCTCCAAGGATGCGCCGGGTGGTGGGGTCTGTGGTGGCAATCAGCATGATCGGAACCGAGTCATCCATGGCCGCCGTCTTTCCGGATCAATGGTTCGGTGGCGATCACGATACCCGCGCCAGGACACTGGGGACAAGGGCATGGGGACTCTGTCAGAATGACTCCCTACAGCGGGCAAACGGGACCTGGGCAGAGCAGAGGCTATGGAAATGGAGGACTCGTGGACGACCACCCGGTACCTGGAATCAACCTGGACGCCACACCCAGTGGAACAGGATGCGAGGAATGCCTCAACGGTGAGGGCGCCGGATGGTGGCTGCATCTTCGCCGCTGCGCCCAATGCGGCCACATCGGCTGCTGCGATTCATCACCGTCACAGCATGCCAGCGCACACGCGCGCACCGCCGGGCACCCCGTCGTGAGGTCCTTCGAACCTGGGGAGGACTGGTTCTACGAGCACACCACGAAGAAGTTCTTCCGCGGCCCGAGGCTCCCGGATCCTCAGTCCAGGCCACCGGAGCAGCCGTCACCTGCACCGGCAGGCAAGGTACCGGCAGACTGGCGGGAGCGCCTGCACCGGTAACAGCGCACCCAGAACCCTGTTTGCCAGTGCTGGTTTTTTACGGCAGTCCGTCCACCGCGCCCAGGCCACGCCGGGCGACGACGTAACCCCAGAACAGCAGTGCGTGTGGACGGGTCCCGCGCCAGCTCAGGGTGATGGAAGCGCCGCTCTGTTCGACGACCCTGGCTGTCCAGCGCCGCCGGACCAGCCCGGGCCGGCGCAACTGGAGCCGGTTGAGGTAGGCATAAGGAATCCATCTCCCTGCATGCTGCTTAACAAGGCTGACAGCACGGGCTGGCGCAACGGTGGCGCGCTGGAAGTACGGGTTCTCGCTCTGGTCCAGCGGCCCGTGCGGGATAGTGCCGGCAGGCAGGATCAGGATGCCGTTCCGGTTGACCCAAACCTGCACCTTGCCGCCTTCACTGGCGGCATCGCCCGAGACCAGCCGGCACAGGTCGTCACTTTCCGGAGGTTCTGCTGACTGCGGCGCCTGGACCATGGGGGTCGGCTGCGGCTGGGGGACGCCCTCGCCGGCGGGACTTCCCGGCTGATCGGGCCTACGCGTTTCATGCGCCCTTCGGTTGGCCGCGGCGACAGCCAGCATCACGGCTGCGCGCAGACCATCTGCACACAACCGGGGTGCTTCAACGGCGAACACTTCGCGGTCGAGCTGGACAACCGAGCGGACGCCGGACTGCTCTCCTAAAAGGTCCGCCAGGTCGTCGTGATCGGGACGAACGAGCAAACCGACTTCGTCGTCCAGTCCCACCTGCCAGCCGTGGTTTGCGACCTCCGGTTCAGATTCGGCATCGACGTAGATCCAGTCCGCCAGCTCGGCCCCAGGAATTGGTCCAAGATCCTCCGCCTCGATGCACGGGACAAGGACTCCCAAACGCTCAACAACCTCAGCCGTGTGTACAGCACAGTCATGCTTCGTCAGCCGGTGATGCACCATACGCGCCCGCCCCCACCCGAGTTCCGCTTTCCTTCGGCAAGCACGAGTCTAAGTCACCTCGCCGCGCCCGTGGCCTCCCAGTCAGACCTCGTATGCAGGGGCGCCGATCGGAACAATCCGGTTCGGTTCCCGTCCGAATCCTTCCACCACGAGGCGGTCGTCGAACGCCTGGACAGTGGCGTAGGAATTCACCGTCGTATCCAGCATCCCCTTGAAAGTGATGAAGTGGGTGCCACCGGCGAAACCGTAGTTGCCTGCGTGGTTGTGGCCATTGAACCAGGCGACAACGTTGTCGTAGGAGGTCACCAGGTCCACGAGTGCGGTGTCGTTGTAGGCGTTGTGCTGGTCGAGGGGAAAAACAGGGTGGTGGGCATTGAGCACCACCTTCTCTCCATTGTGGCGAGCGAGTTCGAGGGTCTGCTCAATCCAAGCGAGCTGCTCCGGGCCAACGCCGCCGTTCCAGGCCTGCCCGTTCGGCTTGCCCGCCGCCTGCAGTTCGGCGCGCATCTTTTCGGCCAGTACGTAGTTGGCGGAACCTTCGGGGTTGCCGTAGGTGCTGACGTCATTTGTGTCAACGATGATGAATCGCCAGCCGTTGCGGCGGAACTGGTGGTACGACGCCGGCATGTTCATAGTGCGCAGCACCTCCTCCCGGGGCATCTGGAAGTCATGGTTGCCAAGGACATGGAACTTCGACATCCTCAGCTGCTCCCAGATCGGCATCACGGCATCAAAGCTCTCCGGGAACTCATCAATGAAGTCGCCGAGGTGCAGCGCGAACCGGAGGTCCTCCTCGTTGAGGGTGGCCACCGCCTCCTGCAGCTTGCCGATGGACTGCCGGTAGAGCCGGACACCGCGGTCGGGCTTATCGGCGTACTGGCAGTCGGCAATGACGCCGAACCGCAGCGGCGGCTCGGCGCCGCGATTGGATGCCGATGCCGCGGCCGGCGCACCCGCGACGGCTAAGGCGGCGGCTGCGCCGGCGCTCATGCCCAGGAAGCTGCGACGGCTCTGGCCATGGCGGGTAAGGGGCGCGGGGAATCGGATCGGCATTGTGAGCTCCTGAGTGATAGGGAAAGGAACAGCACGAGCCAAACAGCGCCCGGTGACGCAGCGGCAACGAAGCGAAGGCTACCTGGTAACACCTGGCCGAAGTCCTTCTCGAGCTGCCGTCTCACAGCATCAAGCCACCCCATGCGGAACGGTCGCTCACGTAATTCGGGCCCGGGCCACACCTACACTCTTCCGGAGAGCCGATGCCAGCGCCGGACCAAATCTTCATGGATCTGGTAAGCGCTGCAGTCGAGCGGATGGATAGGCTGGGTGGATGGCGACAGTTATCCTCGTGCGGCACGGCCGCACCACAGCCAATGCCACTGGGGTGCTGGCCGGGCGGGCTGCCGGTGTCAGCCTGGACCAGATCGGGCGCGAGCAGGCGGCTTTGACCGGAGAACGGCTCGCGGCAGTGCCCGTAGTTGGCGTGGTATCGAGCCCTCTCGAGCGTTGTCGGCAAACCGCCCAGCTGATCCTCGACCGCCAAGCCGGCAATCCATACGCTCCGGTGGAACCCGATCTTACCGAGTGCGATTACGGCCAGTGGCAGGGCCGCACGCTCAGTGATCTCACAACCGAAGCTCTGTGGTCGGCTGTGCAATCGCAGCCGTCCGCCGTCGTCTTTCCCGGCGGTGAATCCATGGCCGGGATGCAGGCTCGAGCGGTCGCAGCCATTCGCCGCCATGATGCTGCCTTCGAAGCCGAGTACGGGCCAGGAGCCGTGTGGGTGGCGGTGAGCCACGGTGACGTCATTAAATCAATCATTGCCGACGCGCTGGGCATGCACCTGGACCTGTTCCAGCGCATTAACGTGAACCCTGCCTCCGTATCGATCGTCCGCTACAGCGCCACCCGGCCAAGCGTCCACGCGACCAACACCGAGGCCGGGGATCTGTCCTGGCTGTCGAACGGCATCCTCCCGGTCGACTCGCCGGTGGGCGGCGGTGCAGGGCAACAGGCGCCATGAAGCGCCTGTGCCTAAAATGCTCTTATGCCTACACGTGTTCATGAGTTCGACTGGCCTGATCGGGTCGTCGTCGGCACTATTGGCCTTCCAGGGGCACGGACGTTCTACCTGCAGGTACGGGCAGGGAACCAGATCGTCAGTATCGCCATGGAGAAGCAGCAGTCGGCCCTGCTCGCGGAGAAGATTGACGAAATCCTCGACCAGCTTCTCAACGTCGAGGGCAACCCCCACAGCGTTCCTACCAGCACTCCCATTGAATTGGTTGACAATGACCAACTTGAGGCTGTGCAGGAGCAGTTTCGGACCGGCGCCATGAGTTTAGGTTGGGACCCGACGACGGCGCAGGTCGTCATAGAGGCCTATCCCATCATCGATGCCGACGCGGATAACGACGACGAATCCCTTGATGAGGACGCCGACGTGCCCGAAATGCTGCTTGTGCGGATGCCGGTTGGCACAGCCCGCGCATTTGCCAAGCGCACACGTGAGGTTGTGGGCGCCGGGCGTCCCGCGTGCCCGCTCTGCGGTTACCCCGTAGACGCCGACGGGCACGTCTGCACTTTGCCCGAGGCCTGATGCCGGCGCCTGACCTGGTGACGGCCGAACTGATGCTCACCGGGCGCATTACGACGGCGTCGAATGCCACCTTCCTGGGCAGCATTGGCGGCACAGCGGTTGTCTACAAGCCGATTGCCGGGGAGAAACCGCTCTGGGATTTTCCCGACGGCGTCCTTGCCCACCGGGAGGTTGCCGCCTACCTGGTCTCGGAGGTCCTCGGCTGGAACGTGGTGCCTCGCACCTGGTTGCGCGATGGTCCCTTCGGCGAAGGGATGGTGCAGCTGTGGCAGGAGACAGACCCCGACCAGATCGCGGTGGACCTCGTTGAAGCGGGCGACGTTCCCGGGGCCGGTTGGAAACAGGTCCTCGAGGGTCAGGATGAGAACGGACGATTGGTCGCCCTCATCCATGAGGACTCTCCGGCGCTCAGGCGCATAGCGGTGTTCGACGTCGTCGTAAACAATGCCGACCGTAAGGGGGACCACATCCTGGCCATGACGGACGGACACCGGCACGGAGTGGACCACGGGCTTACCTTTCACCGTGACCACAAGCTGCGCACCGTGCTGTGGGGGTGGCTGGGAGACGCCCTGACCGTCGAGGAACTTGAGGGCATCGACCGCGTCAGCGATGGACTGGACGGTGAGCTGGGCCGAAACCTGGCAGACCTGCTCAGCGCCGAAGAAGTCGCCTCGCTCGCGGCCCGCTGTGCCCGGTTGCGCTCGGCGGGTCGGTTCCCGGCTCCGAGCGGTGAGATGTCTGCGGTGCCCTGGCCGCTGTTCTAAGGGAATCACCGCTACGGCACCGCAGCATGCCGACGTAAGATGTCAGACCCTCCTTCAATAATGGGTACATGGCAAGCGAAGCGGTGGAAAAGGCTTTTGCGGCGATAGACGACGCAATTGCGATAATCCGCGCCGAGGTCGCTCTGCCCCATTGCGCGTCGGCGTCGGACACTGACCCTCTGGCGGCCGTTGCTGACGGATGCTTGGAGATCCTCGCCAAGAGCGCACGGGCCGAGGCCAAAATCGCGGCATTGAAGGCGGAGGCAGCCGCCACGTATGCGGACTCGGCGCGGTCGGCGGCGCCTCTGGACATGCCGGCCCAGGCCCAGGAAATGGCAATAGCGGCCGAGGTGGGCTGCGTACTGGCCATCGCCGACCGGGCCGCAGGCATGCTGCTGGAACAATCCCATGCGTTGGCCACGTCCCTACCTGCGACCCTGTCAGCCCTGCAGGCGGGAACTCTTTCGTGGCAACACGCCAAGGTGATGGTGGACGAAACCGCCACCCTCGACCGCGACGCAGCGGGGGCACTCGAAGCCCACTTCCTCGGGGATGATGCGGCCTCTCCTGCCCGCGGCTGTCCGGTCGGCGAGATGCCCGCCTTCAGGTTCCGGCGGAAGGCCAGGACCTGGCGCGAACGGCACCACCCGGAAAGCATCGAAAAGCGCCATGCCAAGGGCGTGCAGGACAGATGCCTGGAATACACCCCTGAGCAGGACGGGATGGCGCGGGTGTCTGCCTACCTGCCCGCGGACCAGGGGGCTGCGATCTGGAACCGCATTACCGCCATCGCCCGGGGCCTGCAGGGGCCCAACGAGACCCGGACGCTCACCCAGTTACGGGCAGACGTATTCGCGAGGGCAGCCCTGAGAAGCGCCACCGGCTGCATCCACTGCGGCAGCAGCGGCGGGGCTGAGGCGGGGGCAGCAGGTCTTGCCAATGTCCCCACACCCCGGGCTGAGGTCCTGGTCACCGTTCCTGTCTTCTCCCTGCTCGGTATGACTGAAGAGCCGGCGATGCTCGACGGGTTCGGACCCATCCCTGCCTCCATGGCACGGGATTTGGTGGCCAATGGAGCTGACTCGTTCCACAGGGTGCTCGTGGATCCACGGGATGGGGCGCCCTTGGAAATCGGCCGCACGAGTTACCGGATCACGAAGGCCATGCGGAACTGGCTCCGGATGCGTGACGGCAAGTGCCCGTTCCCCGGGTGCAGCAACCATTCGCTGGACAACGAGGCCGACCACCTCCTGGCCTGGCATCACGGCGGAACCACCGGGATCAGCAACCTGGGACAGCCCTGTCCACGGCACCACAGACTCAAACACGCCAGCGGCTGGAACCCGACACCAGCCACAAAGAATGAACCGCCCGGCTGGCTCTCCCCTTCGGGGCGGAAATACAAAAGCGAACACCAGGACTGGGAACCGCCACACTGGCCGCGTTCGCTCACGCCGGTAGCCGGAGAATTGCAACGACAACTGCCGTACCCGCCTATGCCCACCGCTCTGGGCGGCACCGTGGACTACCTTAAGGACCCGCGCTCTGCCGCAGAAGAATGCCTGCGCGCGTATCTCGATGCGAGATAGGCTGCCAAACGGAGCTGTCGTCCCCAGGGCCGCTCTCCGCCGCGCCGCTTCGGAATGGCCCTTGCAGGGTGCTGGGAACCACGCGACTTGTCCCAATGCACAAGGGACCCCGCACAAGCGTGCGGGGTCCCTTGTGTCAGGTCCGAAAGGTATTGCGGCGGGAACTAGAAGTCCCAGTCCTCGTCTTCAGTGTTCACGGCCTTGCCGATCACGTACGAAGAACCGGACCCGCTAAAGAAGTCGTGGTTTTCGTCCGCGTTCGGGGACAGGGCGGAGAGGATGGCCGGGTTCACGTCGGTGACGGACGCCGGGAACATCGCCTCGTAGCCCAGGTTCATGAGCGCCTTGTTGGCGTTGTAGTGCAGGAACTTCTTGACGTCCTCAGCCAGGCCCACGCCGTCGTACAGGTCGTGCGTGTACTGGACTTCGTTCTCGTACAGCTCGAACAGCAGCTCGAACGTGTAGTCCTTGATTTCCTGGCGCTTCTCCTCGGAAACCCTCTCCAGGCCCTTCTGGAACTTGTAGCCGATGTAGTAGCCGTGCACTGCCTCATCGCGGATGATCAGGCGGATCAGGTCGGCCGTGTTCGTGAGCTTGGCGCGTGAAGACCAGTACATGGGGAGGTAGAAGCCCGAGTAGAACAGGAAGCTCTCCAGCAGCGTGGAGGCCACCTTGCGCTTCAGGGGGTCATCGCCCTGGTAGTAGTCCATGACGATCTGCGCCTTCTTCTGAAGGTTCTCGTTCTCGGTGGACCAGCGGAACGCCTCGTCGATCTCCTTGGTGGAGGCCAGCGTGGAGAAGATGGAGGAGTAGCTCTTGGCGTGCACGGACTCCATGAACGCGATGTTCGTGTAGACGGCCTCCTCGTGGGGAGTCAGCGCATCCGGGATCAGGGAAACTGCGCCAACAGTTCCCTGGATGGTGTCCAGCAGGGTCAGGCCGGTAAACACCCGCATGGTGAGCTGCTGCTCGGCCGGCGTCAGGGTGTTCCAGGACTGGACGTCATTGGACAGCGGCACCTTCTCCGGCAGCCAGAAGTTGTTGACCAGTCGGTTCCAGACGTCCACGTCCTTGTCGTCCTGGATACGGTTCCAGTTGATGGCCTCGACGTGGCTAAGCAGCTTGACCTTCTCGGTCATGTCATCCCCTATGCGTTGGGTGGTTTTCTCTAAGTTAAAGCGTACGACGGCGGGCGGGCGCCCGCCGTCGTACCAGGAGTCAGCTGAAGCTACAGCATGCAGCTGACGCAGCCCTCAACCTCAGTCCCTTCCAGCGCGAGCTGGCGGAGACGGATGTAGTAGATGGTCTTGATGCCCTTCTTCCAGGCATAGATCTGGGCCTTGTTGATGTCGCGCGTGGTGGCCGTGTCCTTGAAGAACAGCGTCAGGGACAGGCCCTGGTCCACGTGCTGGGTGGCAGCGGCGTAGGTGTCGATGACCTTCTCATAGCCGATCTCGTACGCATCCTGGTAGTACTCCAGGTTGTCGTTCGTCAGGTACGGCGCCGGGTAGTACACGCGGCCCAGCTTGCCTTCCTTGCGGATCTCAATCTTGGACGCCACCGGGTGGATCGAGGAGGTGGAGTTGTTGATGTAGGAAATCGAGCCCGTCGGCGGAACAGCCTGCAGGTTTTGGTTGTAGATGCCGTGCTCCATGACCGAAGCCTTCAGCGCCAGCCAGTCAGCCTGCGTGGGGATGTGCACGTCCTTGAAGAGCTCTCGGACCTTCTCGGTCTGCGGCACCCACTCCTGCTCCGTGTACTTGTCGAAGAACTCGCCGGACGCGTACTTGGACTTCTCGAAGCCGCCGAAGGTCTGGCCGGTCTCGATGGCCAGCAGGTTGGAGGCACGGATGGCGTGGTACACCACCGAGTAGAAGTAGATGTTGGTGAAGTCCAGGCCCTCCTCGGAACCGTAGTGGACCCGCTCCCGCGCCAGGTAGCCGTGCAGGTTCATCTGGCCCAGGCCGATGGCGTGGCTCTGGTCGTTGCCCTTGGCGATGGACGGCACCGAAGTGATGTTGGACATGTCGGACACTGCCGAGAGCGAGCGGATGGCCGTCTCGATGGTCAGGCCGAAGTCCGGCGAGTCCATGGTCTTGGCGATGTTCAGCGAGCCCAGGTTGCAGGAAATGTCCTTGCCGGTGTCCGCATAGGAAAGGTCGTCGTTGTACGTGGTGGGCTGGGAAACCTGGAGGATCTCCGAGCACAGGTTGGACATGATGATCTTGCCGTCGATCGGGTTTTCCCGGTTCACGGTGTCCTCGAACATGATGTACGGGTAGCCGGACTCGAACTGGATCTCGGCGAGGGTCTGGAAGAACTCGCGGGCCTTGATCTTGGTCTTCTTGATCCGGGAGTCGTCCACCATCTCGTAGTACTTCTCGGTGACCGAGACGTCGGAGAACGGCATGCCGTAGACGCGCTCGACGTCGTACGGGGAGAACAGGTACATGTCCTCGTCCCGCTTGGCCAGCTCGAACGTGATGTCCGGGATGACCACACCGAGGGAGAGGGTCTTGATGCGGATCTTCTCGTCCGCGTTCTCGCGCTTGGTGTCCAGGAAGCGGTAGATGTCCGGGTGGTGCGCGTGCAGGTACACGGCGCCGGCACCCTGGCGGGCGCCGAGCTGGTTTGCGTAGGAGAAGCTGTCTTCGAGGAGCTTCATCACGGGGATGACGCCGGAGGACTGGTTCTCGATCTGCTTGATGGGCGCGCCCACTTCGCGGATGTTGGTCAGCGCGAACGCCACGCCGCCGCCGCGCTTGGACAGCTGCAGGGCGGAGTTGATGGACCGGCCGATCGATTCCATGTTGTCTTCGATGCGGAGCAGGAAGCAGGACACCAGCTCGCCGCGCTGCTTCTTGCCGGCGTTCAGGAACGTGGGGGTAGCCGGCTGGAAGCGGCCCTCGATGATCTCGTCCACCATCTGCAGGGCAAGCTGCTCGTTGCCGCGGGCCAGGTGCAGGGCAACCATGCAGACGCGGTCCTCGTAGCGTTCCAGGAAGCGCTTGCCGTCGAATGTCTTCAGCGTGTAGGACGTGTAGAACTTGAAGGCGCCCAGGAACGTCTCGAAGCGGAACTTCTTCTTGTACGCACGGTTGAACAGCTCACGGATGAAGTTCATCGTGTACTGGTCCAGCGTCTCGCGCTCGTAGTACTGGTTCTTCACCAGGTAGTCGAGCTTCTCCTCCAGGTCATGGAAGAACACCGTGTTGTTGTTAACGTGCTGCAGGAAGTACTGGTGGGCGGCCTCGCGGTCCGCCTCGAACTGGATCTCGCCGCTGGGACCGTACAGGTTCAGCATGGCGTTCAGCTCGTGGTAGCCCAGGCCCTTGTAGGCGGCGGGCATCTCGGGCTTCTGGGCCCTGGTTACTTCTGTGTCTGCGACAGTCGTGTCCAAAACGTATCCAATCCTTGGTTGACCCGGGTGACGTCTTCCGGCGTTCCCATAAGTTCGAATCTATAGAGGTGGGGTACCTTGCATTTGGCGGCGATGATATCCCCCGCCATGCAGTAGTTGTCCCCGAAGTTTGTGTTGCCGGCACCGATGACCCCGCGCAGGAGCTGCCTGTTCTGCGTGTTGTTCAGGAACCGGATTACCTGCTTGGGAACGGAGCCTTCTCCCCCGGTGCCGCCGTAGGTGGGCACCACCAGCACATACGGCTGGGTGGCGAGCAGGGGTGCGTCCTTGGCCAGGAGCGGAATACGGGCCGCATCGCGGCCCAGCTTCGAGACGAAGCGGCTGGTGTTCTCGGATGCCGACGAGAAGTAGATGAGCTGGCTCTCCGTAACAACGGACGGGACCGGCCCGGAGGATTCCACGCGCTGAGCCACGTGGAAATCCTGGACTGCTGGTGCTGCCGTGAGAGTCACCTCGGCTGGTTGTTGATTGCCGGCAGGGAAGGCCCTTAGGCCACGGAGGAAACGGCAGAGAGGGCCAGTTCCTCGATCTTGTCCGGGCGGAAGCCTGACCAGTGGTCCTGGTCCGTGACCACAACGGGGGCCTGCATGTAGCCCAGTGCCTTCAGGCGCTCGAGGGCTTCGGCGTCCTGGGAGATGTCAACGCTCTGGTACGTGATGCCCTTTTTGTCGAGAGCCCGGTAGGTGGCGTTGCACTGAACACAAGCAGGCTTGGTGTAAACCGTAACGGTCATGATTCCTGTCCCCTTTTCTGGAAAAACTTGCTCGTCCGGTGTTCCCGCCCAAGCTGTATGTAGATACTACATCTAGTGCAGACGCCTCTTCGGAACCCCAAGATGATGTATTACAAGTATGTCATTTAATGCACCGTTAATCCACAGGCAAGGCCCGTCAAAATGTCCGGAATCCCGCTGATTTTGCGGACGGAATCCACATGCTGTGGAGTACTTAGCCACATTTAACGCCCAGCGTGTCGTGGAAAAGACGGCGTGTCGCGCCTGGTGCGGGAGGGGTGCCAAGGGGGTCCGGAACACCGGAAAGGGGCCCCGAAGTGACCTTCGGAACCCCTTCTGGTGATGAAACGCACGACGACGGCCGCGCGCCGCCGTCGTGATCCCTCCTCCCTGCCGGGCAGTCGCTACAGCTGCGCCTCCCGGCGGTCCAGCACGATCTGCTGCACGTCCAGGTAGCCGGACTGGAATCCCGCCCGCGAGTAGCAGAGGTAGAACAGCCACATCCGCTGGAACACAGCGTCGAAGCCCAGCTCCCCCACCTCGCGGGACCGCTCCAGGAACCGTTCCTCCCACAACCGCAGGGTAGCGGCGTAGTGGTCCCCCATGCCCATCCGCTCCCGCACCCGCAGGGACGTGTGCTGCTGCGTCACGCCCTCGATGGCGCGGACGGACGGCAGGAACCCGCCCGGGAAGATGTACTTGTGCACCCACGTGTACGCGTTCCGGGTTGCCAGCATGCGCCCGTGCGGCATGGTGATCGCCTGGATGGCCACCTTGCCGCCGGGGGCCAGCACCCGGTCGATGGTCTGGAAGTAGATGGGCCAGTACTCGTAGCCCACCGCCTCGATCATTTCGACAGATACGACGGCGTCGTACTCGCCCTCCACCGCGCGGTAGTCCTGGAGGGCCACGGTCACGCTGTCCGCGTAGCCGGCCGCCGCGATGCGCTCCTGGGCGAGGGCCTGCTGTTCGCTGGACAGGGTGACGCTGTAGACGGTGGCGCCGCGGGCCGCTGCCCGGAGCGCCAGTTCACCCCAGCCGGTGCCGATCTCCAGGAGCCGGGTCCCGGCACCGACGCCAGCCTTATCCAGCAGCCTGTCGATCTTGGCCTGCTGCGCCCCGGCCAACTCCTCCCACCCCACCGAAACCAGCGGCCCCGCCGTGGGCGGAAACAGCGCCGACGAGTAGCTCATCGTGGAGTCGAGGAAGTTGGAGAACAGGTCATTGGACAGGTCGTAGTGCCGCGAGATGTTGCTGCGGGTATTCTGCTCGGCGTTCCTTTCCTGCCGCGGCGTGCGCGGCAGGTACAGCGAGCGCAGTTTCTGCAGCGGAGTGGGAATGAGGGTGTCCACCGACGCCGCGAAGACCTCGAGGACGCCGGCCAGGTCACTGGCTTCCCAGTCGCCGGCCATAAAGGATTCGCCCAGCCCGATCAGTCCGTTGTCGCCGATCCTCGCCTCGAATGCCTCCGGCCGCACCATGGTCATGACCGGCGCGTCCGGACCGCCCGTGCCCAGCACCGTGCCGTCGGGGTATTCAACGCGCAGCGGCAGCCTCTTGACGGCTCCCTTGAACAGGAGGCCTGCGGCCTTGCCGGCCACAACAGCCTTGGCGCCCGACGGCGGCCGGGCAACTTCCGGCCACACGTCCGGGTCGATGCTGGCGGGCGACGCCGGCACGCCGTTCGCGGTCCAGGCTTCGGCGTAGTGGGCTGGGACGTAGTGGGCTGGGGCTTTGCCACCGGCTGTGTCCCTGGCGGCAGTTGTTTCGTTGTCGTCCGTCATTGTCATTGAACTGCCTCCTGTGAGGGGTGGTGTGGTCGGGCGACGACGGGCAGGCGTCTTGCCCAGAGTGTAATGCCCTGCACCCGGATGAGTGCGGAAACGAGCAGCGGCGCGGCCGGCACCGCAGCCGCCGCGGCAAGGATGTTCCCGAGCGTGGCGGGCCGGCGGGTGCCGTCCATGCTGGCCACGAAGGGCCGGTGGCCCTCCCGCTCCAGCACAATGGACACCGCCAGCCGCTCCCCCGGGGCGGGCAGCTTCATCCGGTACTGCCCGCTGACGTCATTGAAAGGCGAAACATAGAACGCCTTGGGCACGGCGGCCCGGCCGGCCGCATCCGTCCGCAGCAGGTAGCAGTGGCGTTCCCCATAGGTGTTGTGGACCTCGGCCACCACGCACTCAAGCTCACCGCTGGTCCGGTAGCACCAGAACAGCGTCAGCGGGTTGAAAACGTAACCGAAAACCCTGGCGCTGGTCAGCATGTGGATGGCACCGCCGTCGGGCTCGATGCCCTGGGTGCGCAGGTATCGCTCCACGTTGCTGCGGATGCTGGCGGCCGGATCCCCAAGGTGGTCGCCGGCCTTGAACACGGCAAGCGGCCGGAGCAGGAACGGCAGCCGCGGGAGTTGGTCCACATCCACGAACCAGCTGTAATTGCGGTAGGTGAACGCGTTCTTCAGCGGTGTGCGCCGCACATGCGAGATGGATGTGCGGTAAATGGCTGGGACTGCGCTCATGCGGGCTCCGCCGCGGGCAGCAGTTTCCGTTCGCCGCCGTCCCGGGAGTCGAGCACATCGGCAGCCCGGGCAACGGGCCAGGAGCGGCCCAGGGCTTCGGCTGCCCGCACGCCGGAAAGCGCCCCGTCCTCGTGGAAGCCCCAGCCCAGGTAGGCGCCGGCGTAGGCGATCCGGTTGTCACTGAGGCCGGCGATTGCCTGCTGTGCCTGCAGCGATTCGGGCGTGTACTGAGGGTGCTCGTACACCATCCGCTCCAGGACCCGGTCATCCGCAATCAGCTCCGACTCCCCCAGGCTCACCAGGTAGGGCCTGCCGTCGGCAGGGCTGAGCCGCTGGAGGCGGGTGAGGTCGTAGCTGACCAGGACCTTGTCCGGCCGGGCTTCGCAGGAGGGCAGCCGGTAGTTCCAGGACGCCTTCGCGTTGCCGGCAGCCGGCAGGACGGCCGGATCCCGGTGGAACACTGTATGGTTCACCGAGTACGGCATCCCGCCCAGCGCCTCCTTCTCGGCGGGCGAGGCATCAGCCAGGAACCCGAGAGCCTGGGCTGGATGGGTGGCGATGACAAGGGCCTCGAAGTCCTCTACGCCGTGTTCCGTCATCACCTCGATACCCAGGGCGTGGCGCCGGACGGCAGTCACCGGGGTGTTGAGCCGGACATCGGGCAGTGTGGCGGCGAGTTTTTCGACATAACGGGCCGAGCCGCCGGTGACCGTCCGCCACTGCGGCGAGCCTTTGACGCCCAGCATGCCGTGGTGGCCCAGGAACGTGAAGAGGTATCGCGCGGGGTAGGCCAGCGCGGTGGTGGGGTCGCAGGACCATACTGCGCTGACCACCGGGGTCATGAAGTGGGAGATGAAGTATGGACTGAAGTTTTCGCGTTCCAGGAACTCGCCCAGGGTCGGCTCGGCTCCGGCAAGGTCGGGGCTGACAGCGGAAACGGGGGCCGTGCGCAGGAGTGCCCGGGCCTTCCGGTAGAAGCGGGTGACCTCGAGCAGCATCAGCAGGTACCGGCCGCGCAGGAGGCTGGAGGGACGGGCAATGATGCCGCGGCCGCCGTCGCGGGCTCCTGCATACTCCAACCCGCAGCCGTCGCACCGGACGGACATGCTCATTTCGGAGTCCTGCGTTTCCACGCCCAGTTCGGCGAACAGCCGCAGCAATGTGGGGTACGTCCGTTCATTGTGCACAATGAAGCCGGTATCGACGCCGAGGGAGGACCCGTCCGGCTGCGCCAGGTCATGCGTGTGCGCGTGCCCTCCCAGCCGTGAATCCGCTTCGAACAGCGTGACGTCGTCCTGCCGGTTGAGGACGTAGGCGGCAGTCAGGCCGGCGACGCCGCTGCCGATGACGGCCACCCGCCGTCGTCCGCCTCCGCTTACTGCTGGGTTAGGTGACAATGTATGCTCCTCTGCTGAACATTTGCCGCTTGGCTGGGTATGCAGAGGGCAATTCGGCACGATGTGCCCTGCGGATGGGTGTGATGGACGGCAGTTTTTTCGGCGCCTGCCGGCGGAGTACTGTGGGCGGGTGGTAAACCCGGTACACCTGAAGACCCTCCTGGAGGTCACCCGGCTCGGTTCATTCGCAGCCGCAGCGGCAACACTGGGCTACACGGCCTCGGCCGTTTCCCAGCAGATGTCCGCGCTGGAACGCGACACCGGCGTGGTCCTGTTCCAGCGCTCGGCGCGCAGGGTGGTCCCTACGGAAGCCGCCGTCGTCATGACCCGGCACGCCGCCAAGGTGCTGACCGACATTGAAGCCCTGATGGCTGCTGCCTCCAGGACGCAGGATTCGGCAAGCCAGGAACTGAGGCTGGGGATCTTTCCCAGCCTGGCCACGTACGTGCTGCCGCGGATTTTGAAGAACCCTTCATGGAAGAACCTGGGCATCGACTTGAAGGTGTCCGTGGCTGAACCCGGGCAGACCATCCAGGGGCTGCGCACCGGCGGAGAACTGGACCTCGCCGTGGTTTTCCAGGTGGGCCAAACGGGCTTCGCGTGGCCGAACACCATCAACCGGCAATGGATCGGCGACGACGACTTCCGGGTGGTGCTGCCCGCCGGATGGGGCTTCCGCTCCGACGCCAAGGTGGCCGCTGACCACCTCTCGGACATGCCGTGGATCATGCACCACCCGGGTACCAGCGACGCCATGGTGATTGAGCGGCTGTTCGCCGGGTGCAACCTGCATCCGCGGGTCGTGGCGCACAGTGACGATTTCCACGCGAGCCTGGAGATGGCGGCCGCCGGGCTGGGCGCGGCTTTGGTGCCGGAACTCGCCCTGCGGAACAAGCCGGCCGGCGTGGTGGTGCTGGACGTTCCTGAGATCCGGCTCGCCAGGAATGTTTTTGCGCTCCTGATCAACGAGCGGAAAACTGCCCGGGTCCAGCTGTTCGTGGACCTGCTGGCCGAGACGCTCGCCGGGATGCGCACTGCCGTGAATTAGGCCTGAACGCTGGAATGCTCCGCTGTTCGGGTCTATGTTGAAACTATGAGCAAGGTAGCGAGCCGGCACTTTGGAGAGATTGAGCTCAACCACGGCAGGGATCACTTCATCGCCGCGAAGCATGAACTGCGCGGCCATCCGCTGGAACTCGACCTGAACGTCACCGCCCACGACCACTTCGATGAGGCCGCCCTGCACAAGGTCGACTACCGCCTGCGGTTCCTGCCGGAGCTCGTGGACGAGGTCCGGGACATGATCGCGGAAGAACTGGAGCAGGAAGGCACCAGCCCGCAGGAGTACCTGCACTTCCACTGCAATGCCCTCAAGGACGAGCACCTGCAGAAGGTCTTTGGCATATCGGACCGCAGCCAGCTCACCAACGAGGTGTTTCTGAAGGCCCTGAAACTCGGCCATGTGGGCATCTACCCCGGCCAGCCTGAACGCTACTTCGTCCTGGACTTCACCCTGGGCGAGCATTTCACCGACGAGGTCCTGGTGGCCTCCGCCGACGAAGACGGCGTGGTGGACGACGAAATCGTGTGGGAGTCCTGAATCGAGTGCTCCGTACCTGCCGTTTTGAGCGTCCATAACGGCAGGTACGGAGCGCTCGATGTGGCCTTTGACCCTAGTGGCACCGCCTGCCCGGGCACAATATGGGAGCCATGCATGATGTCGGATCCGGAACGTGGCGCCTTGCTTCCTCACTGCTCCTCTCCGGGGTTGTGGTTTCGCTCCTGGCCGGCCTCCTTCATGCGGAGTCCCATGACGCGAATGACCATGTAGCCTCGTTCACCGCCTACGCGAACAGTGATATCTGGACCGCCGTCCACTTGGGCCAGTTTGCCGGGATGGCCTTGGTGTGCGCCGGGCTGGTGGCTTTGTGGTCCGCCATCGACCTTCGGCGGGGCGCATTGGGCTGGACCGCCCGCTTTGGGGCTCTTTCCGCCGCCCTCGCTGCGGCGCTTTATGCCGCGTTGCAGGCCGTGGATGGCGTAGCACTCAAACAGGCGGTGGACGCGTGGGCGGTCTCTGCGGAACCGGACAAGGCGGTGCGTTTCGCCACCGCCGAAGGGATCCGCTGGCTTGAATGGGGAATGCGCAGCTACCAGAGCTTCCTGCTGGGGGCTGCGCTGCTTCTGCTGGGCACCGTTGTTGCATCCCTGCGGCCGGTTTCGCGGTTCATCGGCTATTTGATGGTTCTGTCCGGGCTGGCGTACGTGGCGCAGGGCTGGATCATCGGCGAATTGGGCTTTGCAGCCACAAATTCGCAGCCCACGTTAACCGGGATCATCGCGGTCCTGGCCTGGTCAGTGTGGTTAGCCGTCAGCGCCTGGCGGATGAAGGAAACCGCTAAGGCAGGCTGAGCCCCGTTCGCTCGCAGGCTAAGGGTTGGCGCGGCAGGCCGCGCCAACCCCTAAATCTCTGCGGGCTCCTACGAAGCGGCTACTTGGCCGCTTCAAGCAGCTCCGCGCGGACCGCCTGGGTTGCCTTGACCAGGTTGCGCAGGGACTCTTCGGTCTCCGCGTAGCCGCGGGTCTTCAGGCCGCAGTCCGGGTTGACCCAGAGCTGGCGGGACGGAACGTGCTTGACCGCGGTGGCCAGCAGTTCGGTGACTTCGCCCTCGCCCGGTACGCGCGGCGAGTGGATGTCGTACACGCCCGGGCCCACGCCGCGGCCGAATCCGTGGGACTCGAGGTCGTGGACAACCTCCATGCGTGAGCGGGCAGCCTCGATGGACGTCACGTCCGCGTCGAGGCCGTCGATCGCGTCGATGATCACGCCGAACTCCGAGTAGCAGAGGTGGGTGTGGATCTGGGTGGCGTCTGCGGCGCCAGCGGTGGCGAGGCGGAAGGAGTCCACGGACCACTTCAAGTAGTCCGCGTGGTCCGCCTTGCGGAGCGGGAGGAGTTCGCGCAGTGCGGGTTCGTCCACCTGGATGACCTTGATGCCGGCAGCTTCGAGGTCGGCGATTTCGTCGCGCAGGGCAAGGCCAACCTGGTTTGCGGTCTCGCCCAGCGGCTGGTCTTCACGGACGAAGGACCAGGCCAGGATGGTGACCGGACCGGTGAGCATGCCCTTCATCGGCTTGCTGGTCAGCGACTGGGCGTACTTGGCCCACTCAACCGTGATGGGGGCGCTGCGGGTGACGTCGCCCCACAGGATGGAGGGACGGGTGCAGCGTGAGCCGTAGGACTGCACCCAGCCGTGGACGGTGACGTCGAAGCCCTCGAGGTTCTCGGCGAAGTACTGCACCATGTCGTTGCGCTCGGGCTCGCCGTGCACCAGGACGTCGTAGCCGAGCTCTTCCTGCAGCTCCACAACGCGCTTGATCTCGTCCTTCATGAGCTGCTCGTACTGCTCGTCCGTGAGGTCGCCCTTGTTGTTGCGGGCCCGGGCGGAGCGGATTTCGGAGGTCTGGGGGAAGGAGCCGATGGTGGTGGTCGGCAGCGGCGGCAGGTGCAGCGCCTCTTCCTGGGCTGCTTCGCGGACCGAGTACTCGGAGCGGGTGAAGTCGGCAGCGGTGAGGGCCCCGGTGCGGGCGCGGACGTCGGCGCGGCGGACGCCTTCGGCGGTGGCGCGGGAAGCGATGACGGCTGTTGCGTCGTCAATGGCGGCCTTGGCGGAGGCGGGCTCGGCCAGGTAGGACGCGAGGGTTTTGACCTCAACCGCCTTCTGGTCGGAGAACGCCAGCCAGCTGCGGAGCTGTTCGGAGAGCTGCGTCTCCTCGGCGACGTCATGCGGGACGTGCTGCGTGGAGGTGGAGGTGGAGACGGTGACCCTGCCTGCAGCTGCCTTCAGTGCGTCCAGCTTGGCGGCTGAAGCGGCGAGGTCATTGCGCCAGATGTTGTGGCCGTCAACGACGCCGGCAACCAGGGTCTTGTTGCCCAGGCCGGCGAGTGCCGCGGCAGAGGGGACGGCGCCCTTGAAGACGTCGATGTGCAGGGCATCGATGGTGGTGGCGGCGAGGGTGCCGAGCTGGCCGTCGAGCGGGCCGTACGGGGTGGAGACGAGGATTTGCGGGCGGTTGGCCGCGGCGGTGAGGACTTCGTAGGCGCGGGCAACGGCCGCTGCGATCTCGGCGGCAGGGGTGTCCTGGTCAACAACCAGCGCGGGCTCGTCGAGCTGGACCCAGCTGGCTCCGGCGGCGGCGAGCTTATCGAGCAGCTGGACGTAGACGGGCAGGATGTCCTCGAGGCGGGACAGCGGCGCGAAACCTGCCGGGGCGCCGTCGGACGCCTTGGACAGGAGCAGGTACGTAACCGGGCCAACGATGTACGGGCGGGTTTCGATCCCGTTGACCAGGGCGAATGCGAACTCGTCAACCTTCGCGGTGGAGGCCAGGCTGAACTCGGTCTCCGGACCGATTTCCGGCACCAGGTAGTGGTAGTTGGTGTCGAACCACTTGGTCATTTCCAGCGGCTGCTGGTCCTTGGTGCCGCGGGCCAGGGTGAAGTAACCGTCGATGTCCAGCTGCCCCTCACTGTTGAGGAGTTTGCCGAAGCGGGCCGGCACGGCGCCCAGGTGGGCGGTGGTGTCCAGGACCTGGTCGTAGTAGGAGAACGTGCCCGGCACGGCTGCGGCCTCCGTCAGGCCGAGATCCTGCAGGCGCTTGGCGATGCTCAGCTGGATGTCCTTGGCGGCGGCGTCCAGCGCGGCGGCGTCGATCTTGCCGGCCCAGTAGGCCTCCACGGCCTTCTTGAGCTCGCGGCGGCGGCCGATGCGCGGGTAGCCGAGCAGGGAAGCAGCGGGAAAGGGCGTGGTGGCGTTATTGAGTGCAGTCATGGGATTCTCCTGGGGAGTTGGAATGTGTGCGGACACGCCGTTGGCAGGCGTCCACAAAGAGGTGTTCAGCTAAAAGGCGTTTGCTGGAAAGGGGGTTTTGCGCTTTTGGCGGGTTCAGCTGGCGAGCTGGCCGGCCACGGCTTCGCTGCGGCTGGAACGGGTGCGCCGCGGGAGGGCCAGCTTGTCCAGCACGTCCAGGGCGCTTTGGTGTTCATTGAAGGTGTAGAGGTGGATGCCCGGCGCTCCGGCTTCCAGTGCCGCGTTGGCAAGGTCAACGGTGGCACTGACGCCGATCCGCATGCGCTCCAGGTCGCTGTCCGCCGCGGCCATGCGTTCCAGCAGTTCGGGAGCCGGCTCCACGCCGGTCAGCTCGCCAAGCCGCTTCAGGCGCCGGAGGCTGGTGAGCGGCATGACACCCGGGATGATCGGGATGGTGACCCCGGCCCGGCGTGCCCGGGTGAGGAGGTCCGCGTACTGCTCCGTGTGGAAAAAGACCTGTGTGATGGCAAAATCCGCGCCGGACCGCTGCTTGGCAAGCAGCACCTCGACGTCGTGCGCTTCGCTTGGTGACTCCGGGTGCCGGGTGGGGTAGGCAGCGACGCCAACGGCGATCTTCCCTGCGCAGAGCAGGGCGGAGCGGCGCTGTTCAACCCGGCGGATGAGTTCGATCAGGTCCTGGGCATAGCGGAGCGATCCGGCGGCAGGTTCGCCGCCGTCCTTGGGCAGGTCACCGCGGAGGGCAAGAATGCCGCGCACGCCGGTGTCCAGTAGTTCGCCGATGATTCCCGCCAGTTCCTGGGGCGTGTTGCCTACGCAGGTGAGGTGGGCCAGCGGCCGGAGCGTGGTTTCCAGCAGGAGGCGGTTGATGAGATCGACGGCGGTGTCCCGGTTGGAGCCGCTGGCACCGTAGGTGACGGAAACGTAGTCCGGTGCAGTAGTTTCCAGTTCCCGGATGGTGGTCCAGAGGGTTTCCGCGGCTGCCGGCGAACGGGGCGGGAACAGCTCGTAGGAAAGCGCCACCGGAGCGGCGTCGGAGAGATTCGGGTGCGTTTCAATAAGGCTTGGTGGCGACATTTGCGTCCTTGGCTTTGGGCCACTGACGGCTGCTGTCCGCAAGAACGGCGGCAGACCGGCAGTGAATTGAGTTTGGGGAACACGGAAGGACTCCACGAGGACGCAGCCGCGGCTGGTACGCCTGAAATGAAGTTCTCCGTGAGCAAATGTCAGGCCCACATGGGGGCACCCACACCCTCCACAGGGAGGATCGCTGACACGTTACCGGGGTAACTTGTATAAGACTCTATGAGTTGCAGGGCTGTGCGTTCAAGTTGGCCGCCGAATTAAGACGCAGTTTTACGGCTTGTTGAGGTTCTCTACGGAATTTTGTTCGCTTGCCTTGCCGTTACCAGGGGCGCCCGGGGCCAGGCGCATATTCTGCGTCCTCCAGGTATTCCTCCCGTTCGCGGCCGCTGTTGCGTTCGCGCTGCGCCTGCCGGGCGCTGTCTTCCAACTGCTGCAGCTGGCTCTGCTGCGGTGAATCCGGGCCCGCCTTCCCTGGATCGTTCTCTGCAGGCCCTGCTTCCGGTGCCTGGTTAGCTCCGGCGTCCGCAAGTTTTGACCGCAGGCGTGCTTCAGCTGCGGCCAGCCGGTCCCCCGCCCCGCCCGGAGGTTTACCGGAAAAGCATCCCTGCGGCGCCGCCTCCGCCACATCCAGGGCTTCTGCGTACAGGCCGGCCGCCGGCGCCGGTTCTCCTGCCTGCAGCTTCCCGTCGCCGAGCCGCTCGATGGCCAGGACCAGGTTCACCCGGATGACGCAGGCTTCGGCGGACGCGGACAGGGCGGGCGGGACAAGGTTCAGCGCCTCCTCGAACCGGAGGCGGGCCGAGGTGAAATTGCCGTCCAGGACGTCGGCGCCCCCGGCAGCAAAGGGCGCTTTGTGCGGTTCGATGATGTTTGCCAGCTGAAGTCCTCCCGCGGCTCCCCGGACAGATGCTGCGTCGGCGGATTCAAAGGCACTGGCTGCCCGGCCACCCAGCAAACCAAGGCTCAGCAGTTTGGCGGCAATGCACAAAACCAGGAACACCGGGACGGCAGACCACACGAGGAGGCGCCGCCGTCGGGCTGCCATGCTGCCTGCGTCGCGCTCGAGGGAAGTCACGTGGCCTCCGCCTTTCCATCACCGGAACGGGGCCCGGCGGTGGCCTGGACTACTGGGCGCCCGGCAGCCGGGCCCGGCGCAGCTGAAGCCGGGGCAGCTGGAGCCGGGGCAACCGGGGGCCGGGCGGGCGGCCGCAGTTCACGCAGCTGCCGAATAATCACCCTCGCTTCCCCCAACCCCAGCGCGAAGGCACCGGCCGCGAGGACCCAGTACAGCTCTGTCCGCGCCGGCAAGGACCCGTCACCGCCCGCGTGATCAAGCTGGCCCCGGAATTCGGGCGCGGCAGGGCGGGCATCCTGCATCATCGGCGCAACAGGGTCACCGGCAGACCGGTGGACATACGGAACCCCCAGCTGCCCCGCAACCTGCCGCAGCCGGCCTTCATCAATCCTGGACAATGCATCCCCGGGCAGCGCCCCTCCCCCGGCACCGCCGCTGCTGTCCTGGACATACGGCGCTCCCTCGCCTGCCGCGGAACCTCCGCCGTAATCCTGTCCAGTGTTCTCGCGCATCCTTCCGCCGCCCGCCGTGCCGTAACCCAGCACCGCTCCCCCGGCCACCAGGCCATTCTCGAGGTCCATGGTTTCCGGTTCCTTCGCGCTGGTATGCTCGCCGTCGCCGAAGTAGTACACAAGCCGGGGCCGCTCGGGGTGGCTTTGCCGGGCAGCGGTCAGGCGTTCGGCCAGCACCTTCCGCGCAGCCGTGATGCTGCTCCCTTTGGCATAGGCCGTGACCTGCGGCTCAAGCACGGACGTTATGGTTTCCAGCGCCAGGGTATCGGTGGTCAGCGGCATCCGGACATGGGCTTTGGTGTCAAAGGTGATGACGGAAAAGCGGGCACCGGGCAGCTCTTCTGCGACCGCCGCGATGTCCCTCCGCACTCCCGCCATCCTGGGTTCCGCGTTGCCGTAGTCTTCCGCCACCATGCTGGTGGTGGTGTCCACGACGAAGAACACGTTGAGGTCGGCGGTGGCTGCCTGGGCCGTGCCGCCGGGCAGCCCGGGGCGCAGCGCGGCGCCGAGGAGGAGCAGTACCAGCACGGTTCGGCGCAGCCAGGGACGGATGCTGACTCGCGCACCGCGGTACCCGGCTGCCCGTGCAGCAGTCGACGCTCCCCGGTAAAGCCGCCAACCCAGGAAAGCCAAGGCCGCCACAGCGACGGGAAGCAGCAGCCACCAGGAAAGGACCGGTTGCAGGGTCATGGCCGCAACCGCCAACTGGCGAGCACCAGGACCAGGCCGGAGAGGAGGGCCGCGGAAAGAGGCAGGCTCGGCTCATCCCAGGCAACCGCCCGCGGTGCGCCCTGGAGGGCCGCCTTTTCCGTTTCCTCGACGCCCCGCACAACGCCCTGCACCGCCTCCGGGTTGTCCAGGGCGTAGTAGGCGCCGCCCGTGGATTCCGCGGCGGCCCGCAGCTGCGCCCCGGGCTGGTCCCGGCCCGTGCCGTAGTCCAGGTCACCCGGGTTCAGTGCATACACGCGTACTGCCCTGTCCTTGGCAAGCGCCGCCGCTTCCCCAAGGGTCATGATGGGGTCGCCGGAGAGGAAATTGTCCGTGGCCAGGACCAATGACCGCGAGCGCGATGGCGGGCCGGCGTCCGCGCCGGGATTCGGGTTGTTTCCGGACTGGTCCGTCCTGCGCGGGAAGCTGTTGAGGCAGGACGCCAGGCCGTCACCGATCAGGGATGAGCCCCTGCCGCTCCACGTCCCGTCCAGGAACCCGGAACTGCCGGGTTTCCCGTTGAAGGCGTCCCGGGCAAGCTTCAGCTGCTCCTGCGCGTAGCCGTAGTCGTCGGTCAGCGGAAAGACCTGGATGGCCGTGCTGTCGAAGATTGTCAGGCCGATGCGTTCGCCCTCGAATTCGGTGGCCAGGGCGGCGAATACGTCCACCACGGCGGCGTCGGCGCTGCTCATGGAACCGGACGCATCAAGGCACAGCATGATGTCGCGGTTGTGCTGTTCAGGCCGGATCGTGGTTACTTCCAGAGGCCGGGCGGCCGCCACCGCCGTGGAAACCAGCAGGGACGCGCAGGCCAGCGCGGCCACGGCCAGCCAGCGGCGGTGCCGCCGCAGCCCTGCCTGGTATTCCGGCAGCAGGGTGAGCCTGTCCGCATGGGCCACCGGCCGGCGTCGTGCGTTGGCGTTCCTGTCTGGCCGAAGGGCCGCCCACGCGGCGGCACCGGCCGCCACCGCCGCCAGCGGAAGCAGCCACCACCACATCAGTTCCATGCCTGCACCGCCCTGCGTGCCGCGGCCGCCGAACCTGCCACGGAGGGAAGCGGCCCGGGACCGAACTCGGCCGGGTAGAGCTGCCCGACGGCGGACGCGGCCGCGGGCAAGGGATGTTTCGCGAGGTCCGCGTGGGTCATGCGGAGGGCATCCACCCCGGTGGCATCGCGGACGAATTTCCTCAGCAGGAGGCTGATTTCCTGGTGGGAGTCCCGGATGCTCCGTTTTCCCGAGGCGGCGTCCCGTTCCACGTCATCGATCCGCTGCAGGTACGCCGCCTTGAGTTCCGCGAGATCCGTCAGCTGGGCAGGGCGCTGGCGGGCCTCCGCGCCGCGTGGCGTGCGGGTGGCGGCAAACACGACGGCGTACCACGCGGCCACGAGAACCAGCAGTCCCACGCCGGCCCATCCCCACACGGGGGCATACTGCAACGGTCCGTAAAACTCCGGTTCAGCCTGCACGGCGGTGCCTTTCGAGGAGGGCGAACAGGGCGGTCATCACGCCCCCGGTTCCAGCCACTTCGCCTTCCGTGATTCCAGCCTGGCGAAGCATGGCCCTGCGCCCGGCGTCCCGTTCAGCCACGGTGTTGGCGTAGGCTGCGGCAACTGCCGGGTCCTTGGCAAGGTGCGCAATGAGGGGGTAGGAGCCGGCGACGCTGTACGAATCAGGCAGGACCTGGTCCGGCCGGTGGAGGGGGTCCTCAGGGGCCAGCCCTGCGTCCCGGACCGTGAGCCAGAGGATCTCGTGCTGCGCCCGGAGCCGGCGCAGCAGTTGCCCGGCGGCCGGGCTGGCCGCCACTTCATCGGCGACGACGAACAGCAGGTCGCGCCCCTTCACGGTGCGCGCCACATGGTCCAGCTGGTCCTCGATCCTGCTGGGCGCAGCGTCCAGCCTTGCCGCCGAGTCGACCTGCCGCAGGAGGCGTTCCAGGTGGGCTTCTCCGGCTTTGGCAGGCAGCGACGTTGTGCCGGCGGAATCGCCGCACACCAGTCCCACCACGTCGCCATGCCGGTGGGCCAGGTACCCCATGACCCCCAGCGCCATCACGGCGATGTCCTTCTTCGTTTCCCCGCTGTAGGCTTCCGCTGCCATGTTGCGGCCGGTGTCGGTGACCAGGATGACGCTCTGCCGGCGGACCGCCACGTACCGCTTGATCAGCGGCGAGCCGTGGCGGGCCGATGCCTTCCAGTCGATGTCGCGTACCTCGTCGCCGGGAATGTAGGCGCGGAGGTCGTCAAAGTCCAGGCTGCGGCCGCGGAACACCGAGCCGTATTCGCCGTCGAGCAGGCCGCGGGCCTTGCGGTGCGCGAAGATGGCCATGGTTGACTTCACCCGCTGGAGGAGGCTGGTCACGCTGGCCTAGGGGGTCTGGACGGCAGCGACGACGGCGTCAATCACCGTTTCCACCTGCACTTGTTCCGCCACGGCGTCGAAGTTCAGGATCAGGCGGTGGCGGAGGACCCGGTGGGCCAGCGTCTTTACGTCCTCGGGGATGACGTGGTCCCTGCCGTTCAGCAGGGCAACGGCCCGCGCAGCCTGGCTGAAGGCGATGCTGGCACGGGGGCTGGCCCCGAATTCGATGTAGCCGGCCAGCCGCGGGTCGATGTACTGCCCGGCGTTGCGGGTGACGAAGACCAGCCCCACGATGTAGTTGATGACCGCCGGGTCCATGTAGACGCGGCGGACGAGTTCCTGGACCTCGGTGACGGCATCCAGCGAGGCTGCGGCCGGGGGCGCCTGTTCAGGGGTGTACACCCCTGCATCAATGCGGCGGATGATCTCCGCCTCCTCCGCCGGGGAGGGATAGTCCAGCACGTCCTTGAGCATGAAACGGTCCATCTGCGCTTCCGGCAACCGGTACGTGCCCTCCTGCTCGATGGGGTTCTGGGTGGCCAGGACAAGGAAGGGCGAGGGCAGCCGGTATTCCTGGCCGCCGATGGAGGTCTGGCGTTCCTGCATCGCCTCGAGCATGGCGCTCTGCGTTTTGGCACTGGAACGGTTGATCTCGTCCAGGAGCACTATGTTGGCGTGCACCGGTCCCAGCTGGGTGATGAAGGTTCCCTTGGCGGCGTCGTAGATCTGCGTGCCCACGATGTCGCTGGGCAACAGGTCCGGGGTGCACTGGATCCGGCGGAACTCTGCGCTGACTGCCTCCGCCACGGTCTGCGCGGCGGTGGTCTTGGCAAGCCCGGGGACGCTTTCCAGGAGGATGTGCCCGCCGGTCAGCAGGCCAACCAGCAGGGATTCCCGCAGCCTGGCCTGCCCCACCACCTTGGCCTCGAAGCTCCTGGCGATGTTCGCCACAACCTGCTGCGCCCTGGCCAGTTCCGCCGGTTCAATTCTTGCGGACGCGCTGGTTGAAAGCACTCGGACTCCCCCTGGTTGCTGAACTGGGCATGGCGGCCGGACCGGCTGCACTCCGCCGCCATCCTATCCAAGAACGCGGCCGTGCTCTTGGGCAAGGGGGACCCCTCCCCATCAGGGGAACCCAGGTCTATCCTTTTGACATGAGCGAGCTTCCAGCCAGTTACAAGGAGTTTCTCGCCGACAAAAGCGAGATGTTCATCAGCACCGTCAGGCCTGTCCTGCTGCAGTCCGCGGCGGACAAGCTGCATGGGGTCCGGGTCACGTACAACCCTGGATCCACCGGCCACCAGGCCCACCTGGATGAAAGCCTGCCGTACGGGGTGGTTTTCGAGGATATCGACTGACTCCGCCGTCGGCGGAAGATCGCGCCAGGAGCCGGCATGGCACGCCGCAGAGCTGCAGCCGTTGCCGGCCTGGCCTTCATTCTTGGCTGCCTGACCGTGGTGGCGGCCTGCCAGCCCGGAACGCCTCCGCCCGCCGTCGAACAGCCTTCTTCGGCACCTTCTGGACATCCTTCCGAGCACCCGGCAGCCACAGCGCCCGCCCGGCTGCGGGTCACCGCGGCCGGTGACTATTCCTCAGGCAGGGAGGCTGCCGGCGTGCTGGCCCGGATCGGCGCCATTAAGCCGGACGCCCACTTCGCGCTTGGCGACCTCTCCTACAGTTCCCCTGGAGAGGAACAGCGCTGGTGTGACCTTGTGGCGTCCCACACGGGTGCCGGCTTTCCGTTTGAACTCGTGGCAGGAAACCACGAAAGCAACGGCAGGGACGGCTACATCGACGACTTCGCGGCGTGCCTGCCAAACCGGCTGCCCGGCATGGTGGGCGCGTACGGCCGCCAATACTACGTGGACGTCCCCCAGCAGGACCCGGTGGCAAGGTTTCATCATGGTCTCCCCGGGCATCCCCTTCCGGGATGGAACGTGGGACTACTCGGCCGGCAGTGCACGGTACAACTGGACCGCGGCGGCCATCGACGGTGCCAGGTCTGCGTCCATCCCCTGGGTGGTGGTGGGAATGCACACCGTCTGCCTGTCCCTTGGGGTGTACGGCTGCCAGGCCGGGTCCGCGCTGACCGACCTGATGGTCAGCAAGGGCGTTGACCTGGTGTTGAACGGCCACGAACACCTGTACCAGCGCACCAAGCAACTGTCCACCGGAAACGGCTGCGCCGCGATCAACCCCGGTGCCTACAACGCCGAGTGCGTGCGCAGGGACGGCAACAACTTGTCCAAGGGCGCGGGAACTGTCTTCGTCACGGTGGGTACCGGCGGGGTGCCCCTGAGGAGGGTACACACTGATGATCCTGAGGCACCCTATTTCGCCGCGTACTCGGGCCAGAATGCCACGCCGAGCCACGGGCTGCTGGACCTGCGGTTTACCGGGACTTCGCTGGCAGGACGTTTTGTGGCCACCGCCGGCAGTTTCCAGGATGCCTTCACCATCACCGGCGGCAAGTGACCCGGAACGGTACTGCCCGCCACCCCGGCCACAGTGACGTAGCCCGGCTATCCCCTGACGGCTCCGGACAGGGCAAAGGAATTGCCGGCGCCCCTGGCCACAATGACGTAAAGAGCCAGCACCGGCAGTGAATACAGGATGGAGAACGCAGCCAACTGGCCGTAGGCCACGGCCCCGTGCTGGCCGAAGAAACTGAAGATGGACACCGCCGCCGGCTGCCGTGCCTCGGACAGGAGCAGCACAAACGGCACAAAGAAGTTCCCCCAGGCCTGGATGAACACAAAGACGAACACCACGCCCAGCCCCTGCTTCATCAGCGGCAGCACAATGGTCCGGAGCGCAGCCATCCTGGTTGCGCCGTCCACCCAGGCAGCCTCTTCCAGCGACGCCGGCACGCCGTCCATGAAGTTCTTGGTCATCCAGATGGCCATGGGCAGGGTGGTGGTGGCCATAAAGAGGATGGTGGCGGGCATCGAGTCGAGCAGCTCGAACTGGACGAAGAGCCCGTACACCGGGACCATGATGGCGGTGATGGGCAGGCACGTTCCGAACAGGACGGTGTACATGAACGGCCGGTTGAACCGGGACTGGTAGCGGGACAGCGGATAGGCGGCCAGCACCGCTGCAACCAGTGTCACGGCGGCCGTCCCCCCGGACAACACCAGGCTGTTCCACAGTGGCAGGAGGAGCAGTTCCGGCGTCAGGACGGCGGCGAAGTTGGCCAGGCCGACGGCGGGCGGCAACCTCAGTTCATGGCCGGCTTCGGCATCGAGGGACGCCAGGATGAGCCAGAGCAGGGGCAGCAGGAAGCTGGCGCCGATCAGGAGCAGCACCAGGTCAGCCGGAGTCCTGCCGGCCCGGCGCCGTTGCGGCCCTGGAGTGCCAACCGGACGCGTGCGGGCCGTCTTGGCGGGGGCGCTCATGGCTTCCGTTCGCGGAGCAGCCGGATGTACGCCAGGCCGAAGATGGCGCCAATGAGGATGAGCACAGAGGCCACCGCAGTCCCATAGCCAATGTCACCGAACTTGAACGCCTCCTGGTAGGCGAGGACAGGGAGCGTGGTGCTCGCGTTGGCCGGTCCGCCCGCCGTCATCACCCACACCAGCGTGAACACCGCGAGCGTCTGCAGCGTGATCAGCATCAGGTTGGTGGTGATGCTTCCGCGGATCATCGGCAGCGTGATGAAGGCGAGCCGCTGCCAGCCGCGCGCACCGTCCATCTGGGCCGCCTCTGTCACCTCAGCCGGAACGTCGTTCAGCGCCGCCCGGTACACCAGCATGGAAAAGGCGGTCCCACGCCACACGTTGGCAAGCGTCACGGCCACCATGGGAAAGGCGTAGAGCCAGTCCGCCCGGCCCAGCCCCAGGCGCCCCAACAGCTGGTTCAGCGTCCCGTCGCCGCTGAAAAAGGCGTAGGCGGCGAAGGCTGCCACTATTTCGGGAAGCACCCAGGCCGCCACCACCGTGGTGCCGACGGCGGCGGACACTGCTGGCCGGGCCCGCCGCATCAGCACGGCCAGGGCCAGTCCCAGCAGGTTCTGGCCGAGTACCGCAGAACCTCCCACAAACATAACGGTGAGGAAAAGGGACAGCGGGAACACCGGGTCCGTAAGCAGCCGGCCATAGTTCTCCAGCCCCACCCATGAAGGGTTGCGGGCGCTGCGCCCGGTCAGTCCGGCGTTGGTCAGCGAGGCGTGGAACGCCCAGAGCACGGGTCCGGCAAGGAAGACGAGAAGGAGCAGAACAGCAGGAAGGACCGGCAGGTACCGCAACAGTTGCCGTGCCGTGGAAGGGAGCTGCAATGGGCTACTTCCGGACGGTCTTGTCGCCGCCCACGATCCCGGCCACTGCGGCGTCGTAGTCCGCAGCTGCCTCTTCCGGTGACCTGTTGCCGGTGATGACGGCTTCGGTGGCCTCCTGGACGGCCGCTGAAATCCGGGGGTAGTCAGCGGTGGCCGGGCGGTACCGGGTCACCGAAACAAGCTTGGATACGTCCCTGACGAACGGATTCGCGTCAAGGTACTGCTGCTCGGCAGCCACGTCCTGCCGGACGGCAATCTGTGAGCTTTCCACGGTGAAGGCCAGCGAATTCTTCTTGTTCAGCGCGGTGGTGAGGAAGCTGAAAGCCAGGTCCGGCTCCTTCGTCCCCGCCCCTAGTGCCAGGGTCCAGCCGCCGGACATGCTCACGGCCCCGGGTGCCTGGCCGTTCTGGGTGGGGAAGGGGGCGACAGCGATGTCCTGCTCGTAGCCGGGCCATTCGTAGGATCCGCCATCCTGCCAGAACGACGGCGCATAGGAGCCTTCCACGGTTGCGCCGAGTTTGCCGTCCGGGAACCATTCACCGAAGACCTTTTTCCAGACATTCGCGTCCAGGGCCTCAGCCGGGGACACCGCCAGCTGCTCTTCGTACAGCGTTTCAAGGAAAGCCAGTGAGTCCCGGAAGCCGGCGGAACCAACCACCCATTTCCCCGCCTCTTCGTCGTACAGGGCGGACCCCGTCCCGTACAGCAGCTCGTAGAAGCTTTGCATGACGGTGCCCTCGCCCGTGCCCTTGCCCGCGTACATGTTGAACGGGGTGACGGTGGGGTCGTTGGCCTTGATTTTCCGGGCGGTGTCCAGGATGTCCTGCCAGCTCCGCGGCTGCCAGGGAAGGCTGATTCCGGCCTTTTCCAGGACCTTCCGGTTGTACCAGATGGCACGGGTGTCCGTGCCCAACGGCACTGCGTACGTCCCGCCGTCGTCCGCACGCCCTGCCGCCTTGGCGCCGTCGTCGAACCTGTCCCAGTCCGCCCAGCCCGCAAGGTGGCTGTCCAGCTTCAGGAGGTAGCCGGCGTCCACGTCCGAGCGGACCTTGAACGTGTCCTCATAGAACACGTCCGGCGCCGTGGACGGCGACCGCAAGGCCAGCGCGAGTTTGGTGCCGTAGTCGTCGTCGTTGCCCTGGATGGGCTGCAGCTCCACCTTGACGCCCTGGTTCGCCGCCTCGAACTCCTGCTTGGCGGCCTGGAGCATGGTATCCAGGGCGGTGAAGGAATCGGTCTTCTGGTAGGCCACCTTCAGGGTCTTGGAAGCGCCCGCAGAATCACCCGGATTGCACGCCGCCAGGACAATCATTGCCGAAGCGATGAGGGACATGGTCTTCACTGACTGGCGACGCATGGTGCTCCATTCGGTCAATGGCTGCGGTCCCCTTTGTCAGCGGGCCCCAGCCGCGGCAATAAGCAAATGCTAGATGGACGCCCCGGCCCAAACAAGGCGGTGCGCCCGGCACACCCGTCAGCTCTCCAGCAGGAGCCGCTGGGCCCGGGGAGCCAGCGTGTGTTCCAGGACCAGCGAGGCCGCGCCGATGGCTCCGACGTCATCGCCTACCCCGGTCCCCACCACCTCGATGGGATGGATCAGCCGCGTGTCGCTGTTGGCATCGAGCAGGGCAGGAATCTTCTCGAGGTAGCGGCCGGCCAGGCGGCTCCAGAAGGGCCCGCCGAACACCACGCGCTCAACGTCGAGCGTGTTGGTGACCACCGATGCTGCACGCGCCACCCGCACTGCGGACTTGTCGATGATGGCAAGGGCCTGTTCGTTTCCCTCGTCCGCGAGGTCGCACAGCCGGGAAAAGCTTTGCTGGATTTCCGCGCCGCTGTTCCCCGACCGCGTGCCGTCCAGGATGCCGGCGGCCTCCGCTTCGGCCACCAGGACCTGCGGGATGCAGGTGGATTTCACGCAGCCGCGCAGGCCGCAGTCACAAGGGGGACCATCCGGGTCCACCACAATGTGGCCGATCTCGCCGGCATTTCCGGAGGTTCCCCGGACAACCTCGTCATTGAGCACAATGCCGCAGCCGATGCCCGTGCCCATGTACATAAAGATGAAGCTGCCGGAGCCGCTGGGGCCGCCGGCCCACGTTTCCGCGACGGCGGCGCTGGTGACGTCCTTGTCCACCAGGACCGAATAGCCGGTGGCTTCGGAAAGGGCGCTGCGCAGTTCCACCCGGTCCCAGCCGGGGAGCAGCGGCGGGTCCACCACGGTGCCGTTGTCCAGGTCGATGGGGCCGGGGGCCGCGAGCCCAAGTCCGGCGATCCTCTCCCGGTCCACGCCGGAGTCCTCCACGAGCTTGGCGATCTCCTCGGCAATGGTGGAAATGACCGCGGATGGATCGTTGCCGCCGGGAGTTTTGATCCTCGAGTGTCGTACCACCGCGCCCACCAGGTCCAGGACCACGAAGGTGGTGACAGCGGGGTCGAGGTGGACTCCCAAAGCGAACACGCCGCCGGGGTTGAGCCGCAGGATGGTGCGCGGCTTGCCGGGACCGCTGCCTTCCTTGCCGGCCTCCACGATGAGGTGCTGGTCAAGGAGGCGCCGGGAGATGTTGGAGATGGTCTGGGGCGAAAGGCCCACGATCTGGGCGAGTTCCACGCGGCTCAGCCCGCCGGAGGACCTGCGGATGGCGTCCAGGATCACCGTAAGGTTGAAGTCCCCCATTTTGGGCAGGTTGGTTCCGCGCCTCGGTGAGGATTGGCGGATCTCAGTCACGGCGTCCCCTAAACGTCTTTGGCCACGTACTTGTGGTGATGCTTGAATCGTACGTTACGCGTGGTCACAGACCCATAGGCGGGCGCGACGGCGCGGCGCGGCAAGGTGCGTTCCCCACCGGGGCACGGCTGAGGACGCGCCGGTTCCGGCTGGTCCGTCGCCAGTTACGCATCCGTGCTTATCCCGAGTGTCCGTCTTCATCAGTCGCCGCGCCGCGTGCTCACGGTCACCGTGAACTTGGGGTTCCTGCCTTTCACGGCGGTAGGCCCAACGTGCCGCTCCAACGCGGGCAGGTAGGGCAGGTGGCGGTTGAAGACCGTCCACAGCTCGCCCTCGGGCGCGAGTACCCGGCCCGCTGCCTCAATCATCTTCAGGCCTGCTCCGGCATGGACCCCGGCGCCAACATGGAACGGCGGGTTGAGCAGCACCAGGTCCACGCTGCCCGGGGCAAGGGTGCTGAGGGCGTCATCCTGCAGGACGGTGATGCGGCCGCCCAGCCCGTTGGCCTCTGCCGTTGCCCGCGCGGAGGCCACCGCGGCGGCGGACTGGTCAGTGGCCGTCACCGCCGCCCCCGGGTGCTGCCGGGCGTACATGGCGGCGAGGATTCCCGTACCGCAGCCGAGGTCGACGGCGTGCCGGGCCGGCTTCATGGATGGCAGGAACGTCAGGAGGAACCTGGTGCCGATGTCCAGTTTGGTGCCGGCGAACACTGCCCCATGGGCAGCCACGTGGAGGTCAAGCTCGGCCAGGTGTTCGACGGCGGGATAGCGTTCCGTTTCCGCGTCCCCTTTCGGCCCGCCAGCCAGGACCACGCGGGACTTCTGCCTGGCGAGCTGCGGCTGGACGGAGGAGAAGTGGCGTTCCAGCACGGCGTTCATGCCGAGGGACATGTGCTTGACCCGCCCGCCCGCCAGGAGCTGTACGTCCGGCGCGGCGTACCGGGCGACGGCGGCGGTGATCTCGTCCAGCTCGGCGAGCGTTTTGGGCAGCTGCAGCAGTACTGCCTGCGCGCCGGCCAGGAGTTCCGGGCCGAGCGGCAGCTGCCTGAAGCCCGGGTCCCCGTCCGTGCCGCCTGGCGGCGGCACCGCCAGCATGTCCGGCAGCAGTCCGGCGATGTGCAGTGCGGCTGCATTGAGCTGCAGGGCCCGCTCCCCCGTGATCAGGTCCTGGTGCACGCGCACGGAGCCCGGGCTGAGCGTGGCGAGGGCGCCGAGCGCCAGGGCGCCGTACCGGTCTCCGATGACGGCCACCGCGCTTCCTGCGGGCACCAGGCCTCCGGCCGTCTCCAGCAGGAGACGGTCCGTGGCGTCCCACGCTTGCAGGTTGGGTGCTTCCACATCCGGCCTGCGCCGGAGTGCCGAGAAGAGGTCGCCAAGACTGTTTGATGCCAAGTGTTCCAGCTGCTTTCCGTTGTGCCTGGATTTAAGGACATTTGCCGGTGCTGCCCCTGACCCGCGGCCGCTCATCCCCAACTTACCGGGGCCGGGGCGGGGGTGATTCCCGGCAGTTTCAAGATGGCCGCCACGGCGGCGCGTCCCGCCCGGTTGGCGCCGATAGTGGACGACGACGGGCCGTAGCCCACCAGATGGACGCGCGGTTCGGCTGCCACCTGGGTTCCGTCCATCATGATTCCGCCGCCGGGTCCCCTGAGGTGCAACGGTGCGAGATGCTCGAGTTCCGCACGGAAGCCGGTGGCCCACAGGATCACGTCCGCCGGCAGGAAGCCCCCATCGGCGAGCCTGACGCCGTCGGGCTCTATGGAGGTGAACATCGGCTGCCGGTTGAGCGCTCCCCTTGCGGCCGCCGCCTTGAGGGCCGGGGTCCGCATCAGTCCCGTCACGGATACCACGCTCTGCGGCGGCAACCCCTTGCGGACCCGCTCCTCAACCAGGGCAACGGCGTCGTGGCCTGCCTTGGCGTCGAACTCTTCGTCCCGCCACACCGGCTCCCGGCGGGTGAACCAGCTGGTGGTGGTGACGCGGGAGATCTCATCGAGGAGGCCCACGGCCGAGATGCCGCCGCCGACAACAATCACGTGGCGGCCGGCGAACTCCTCCGCGGAAACATAGTCGGCCACGTGCAGCTGCTGCCCGCGGAACGTCGACTGTCCCGGATAGATGGGCCAAAAGGGGCGGGTCCAGGTGCCGGTGGCATTGATGACGGCCTTGGCTATCCAGTCCCCGGCAGACGTGCCGACCCTCAGCAGGCCCGCGGGGTCCGTGTCTTCACGCAGGACCGACTGCACCTTTACCGGCCGCCGGACGGACAGACCCAGGTCCTGCTCATAGCCGCCGAAGTAGCGGGCCAGGAATTCCGAACTGGGCTCGCGCGGGTCCACAGCCGGCTTTGCCATGCCGGGAAGATCGCTGATGCCATTGACGGTAGCCATCCGCAGGCTCTTCCAGCGGTGCCGCCACGCGCCTCCCGGGCCGTCCTCGGCGTCGAGCATGACATAGTCAACGCCGCGGCGCTGAAGGTGGTAGGCGGCGGAGAGCCCGGCCTGGCCCGCGCCGATGACGACGACGTCGGTTCGGGCAGAATTCACTCCCCAATGATAGTCGCGCGCGGTGTTCGGGCCTTAGTGTTGGCCCATGGAGACGGGACGAGCACCATGACAACAGGTACCGGGAATGCAGCGCGGCTCGCCAAGGCCCTGGCAGTAGTACTTGGCACTGAAGAAATACCCCTGCGCCTTCGCGCGTGGGACGGTTCCGAGGCAGGACCGGCTGGAGCGCCTGTCCTGGAGTTCCGATCCCGCCGGGCGCTGCGCCGGATCCTGTGGTCCCCGGGCCAGCTCGGCCTGAGCCGGGCCTACGTGGCTGGCGAGATTGACTCCCCGGGGGACATTTTCGCTGCGTTCGCCGCCCTGAGCTCAGCGGGAAAATTCGCGGAGCCCGGGCCGTTCCGGCCGCTGACCGCCGGTGAGCTCTGGACGCTCCTTCGCACCGCCGTCCGGCTTGGCGCCCTGGGCCCGAACCCGGCGCCACCGCCGGAGGAGGCGAAGGTGGCCCGGAAAGGACGCGTGCACTCGCGCCGCCGCGACTCCGCAGCCATCTCGCATCATTACGACGTAGGCAACGATTTCTACGCCCTGGTGCTGGGACCGTCCATGGTCTACTCCTGCGCAGTGTGGCCCGAAGGCAGCTATGACCCGGCGCAGCCGGATGCGGGCGGCCGGCTCGCCGCCGGCCTGGACGCCGCACAGGAGGCCAAGCTGGACCTGGTGTGCCGCAAGCTGGGCCTCCGGCCGGGCATGCGGGTGTTGGATGTTGGCTGTGGCTGGGGCAGTTTTGCCCTGCACGCGGCCGGGAAGTACGGCGCAACCGTAGTGGGCGTAACACTCTCCACGGAGCAGGCGATCTTCGCGCGGAAAAGGGCCGCCGACGCCGGACTGACGGAACGGGTGGACATCCGGGTCCAGGATTACCGGGACGTCCGGGATGGTCCTTTCGACGCCATCAGTTCCATCGGGATGTCCGAGCATGTGGGGCGGGAGCAGACCCCCGCATACGCCGCTGCCTTGTTCGGCCTGCTCCGGCCGGGCGGGCGGCTGCTCAACCACGCCATCTCATGGAATGCCGGCCGTACCAAGGCCGATCCGGATTCCTTCATCCCCCGCTACGTGTTTCCGGACGGGGAGATGATCAGCCTTGGCGAGATGGTTTCCGCCCTGGAGGCAGCCCGCTTCGAGGTCCTGGATGTAGAGGCGCTGCGGCGCCATTATGCGTTGACCCTGCGGGCATGGGTCAGCAGGCTCGAGGCGAACTGGGACCAGGCTGCAAAGCTCAGCGGCCTCGGAAGGGCCCGGGTCTGGCGCCTGTACATGGCTTCCAGCGCCCTGGGCTTCGAAGGCGGGCTGACGGGCGTTAACCAGGTCCTGGTCCAGCGGCCGGGCGGGGACGAACCGCCGTTGCGCCGCACAGCCTGGCTCTGACTGCCTGCACTCAAAGCAAAAGGGACGATCCCGTGGGGATCGTCCCTTTTGTCGTACCAGTGGAGCTGAGGGGACTCGAACCCCTGACCCCCTGCATGCCATGCAGGTGCGCTACCAGCTGCGCCACAGCCCCGGACTTTGCCGCTTCCGGTTCACCACCTCGAAGCAACCTGTTCAGCTTAGTGCACTTTCGCCGCTCGCGCCAATCGGGGCAGGAATCATCGGCGGCTCGCCGGCTTCCGGATTTGGCACGGCGGAAAACAAAAAATCCGCCGGAATCTAAGCGATTCCGGCGGATTGTCCGGTGGAGCTGAGGGGACTCGAACCCCTGACCCCCTGCATGCCATGCAGGTGCGCTACCAGCTGCGCCACAGCCCCGAACTATTGCTGCTCCTTCAAGCTTTTCGGCTTTCCCCGAAGCAACTCAAATATCTTAGAACAGCAATTCCGAAAATTCCAAATCGGGCATATTCCGCGTGGTTCCGCGGATTTACTCCCTTTCGGACGCAGCAACGGCCTTCGCGGAAGTGTCGTCCCCGAGCTGCAGGTCAACCACCGGGCAGTCCTTCCAGAGGCGCTCCAGGGCGTAGAAAACGCGGTCTTCCTCGTGCTGGACATGAATCACGATGTCCGAGTAGTCGAGCAGCACCCAGCGGCCGCCGGAACGGCCTTCCCGGCGGACAGGACGCAGGTCCTGCTTGGCAAGCTCTTCCTCGATCCCGTCCACAATGGCGTTGACCTGCCGCTCGCTGGGAGCCGAGGCAATGAGGAAGACGTCGGCCAGGGCAAGACGCTCGCTCACGTCCAGGGCAACAATGTCCTGCGCGATCTTGTCCGCGGCTGCCTTGGCGGCGGCGCGGGCTATGGTGATGGATGATTCTGATGCAGTCACGTGACTCCTTGTTGGGTGAAAACTCTAAGTGGCGTAAGGCAGCTCAGCGGGACATGCCGCTGATGATGAGGATGATGCCCGAGACCAGGGCCACGATGCCGAACGCCAGGATGCAGAACTGCAGGATCCTGTTGCGCTGCGCACGGGCAAGTCCGGCCGTGGCAGCGTCCAGGGGTTCCAGGCCGTAGGCCGACTTGGCGGGAATCCGCGGCAGGTCCTCGAAGAGGTCCTCCGCCTGGTTCTCGTCTGTCAGCACGGGCCGCGGGCGGGCGGCTGCCCGCGCCGCGGCTTCCGCCCTGGCAATGACGTGGGAGCGGCCAGATCCGGCATCTGCCGCGGCCGGACGCTGGGGCCCCGAGGGGCGCCGTTTCCTGGTTCCGGGCGCCGTAACCTTGGACCCCGGGCGGGTGGTGACCGGGACGTGCGAGGTGGCCGGCGGCTTCATCACCGGCCGGTCGATGCCGGGAACCTGCACAAACTCCAGCGGCGTGACCATGGCCAGGTTGCTGGCCGTCGATGGCGCCGGACGCTGGCCTGCCGTGCCGGCCTGGTCCCGGTTGCCGGGTTCCCGTGCCGGGTTGGGGGCGGGATCCTTCGACGGGGGAAGCGGGGCTGCGGCCTGCTCAGCCAGCTTCTGCTTGGCGAGGGCTCGGCGGTTCAGGATGGCCGCGCGTTCTGCCAGGGCGATCTGCTCGGCGAGGATCTCGGGGTCGACCGCTTCCGGGTCAAGGGAGGCGATGTGCTCCATCTTGGCGATCTGGTTCTTGGCCTGCTCCGCGAGCAGTGCCCGCGCCGCCAGGGCCTGCTCCACCGTCATGCCCTCGGGGGCTGTGGAAGCTGGCTTAGCGGTGGAGGGGCTCTTCTTGCCGCCCTGCGCAGGCCGCTCCCCCGCAGTCCGGGCGGCGTCCCCCGATACCGGAGCAGCCGCATCCGTGTGGACGGATGCCGGCGGCACAATGGGATTGGCCGCCGTCAGAGCCTGTTCCTTGAGCTGCTGCAGGCGCAGCTGCCGCCGCGTGGGCGGCCCTCCCGCGGAGAGCTGGCCCTCTTTTTCCTCAAGTTCCTTGATGGTGCGCAGGGCTGCGCGGTCGCGCGCCCGGATCTGGGAGGAACGTTGGGTGGAGGTCTGCTCGGGCGCAGCAGCAGCGGTCCCGCGGGCCGGCGGGGCGTCAGCCGGCGGGTTCGTGGCAGGGGAAAGCTGCTCCGTGCCCGCGGGCACAGGCTGTTGGGCATCCCTGGCCTGCCGGAGTTCCCGGCGGCTGCGAATGGGGGGCTGTTCCTGACTCATTGAGAACTCATTCGGTACTGGCTGGTTCACGTGCTTGGGAAGTTGGGATACTGCCGGCCTCCACGGCCTCCGCGTACAGGCCGTACTTGGCGATGTACTGGACAACGCCGTCCGGCACCAGGTACCAGACAGGGTGGTTCGCCGCCACGCGCGTGCGGCAGTCCGTCGAGGAGATGGCCATGGCCGGGACCTCAAGGAGGCTCACGTCAGTGCGTCCCATGCCATCGAGGACATGGCCGGGCCTGGTGACCCCCACAAAATGGGCGAGCGACCACAGTTCGTCGATGTCCTTCCAGGACAGGATCTGCGCCAGGGCGTCCGCTCCAGTGATGAAGAACAGATCGGCATCCGGCCGCTGGGCGCGGAGATCCCGGAGGGTGTCGATGGTGTAGGTGGGACCTGGCCGTTCAATGTCCACCCTGCTCACAGTAAAGCGCGGGTTGGAGGCCGTCGCGATGACTGTCATGAGGTAGCGGTGCTCGGGCTCGCTGACGTGCTTGTGGGACTTCTGCCACGGCTGGCCGGTAGGGACGAAGACCACCTCGTCCAGGTCGAATTCCGCCGCCACCTCGCTGGCTGCGACCAGGTGGCCGTGATGGATGGGATCGAACGTCCCGCCCATCACGCCAAGCCGCAGCCTGCCGGTGGCACCCGAGCGGTGCAGAGCGCGGGAAATGTTAGTGGCCCTGCCCGTGATCGTGCTTGTTGGGGTGCTGGCGGTGCGGGTCCGCGTGCTCCTCGGTTGCTGTGTGGCGGTTGCCCAGGTTGGAGTAGGACAGGGTGATGAACATCAGCACCAGCAGGAGGGCGAACATAACCACCCCGAACACCCACGGCTCAGCCCACAGCGGCGCGAGTTCGTGTTCTCCGCCTTCGGCGACGGTCGTGGCAATCTGCTGGAACAGCATTTTCTCCCCTTGGGCTCAAACGATTGTGGCAGCGGAAAGCTCCGCCGTTTCTGGCTTCTGGTCTATGTTACCGTGCGCTACCCGCGCACCTGGCCCTCGCCCTGCACAATCCACTTCGTGGTGGTCAGCTCGGTCAGTCCCATAGGCCCCCGCGCATGCAGCTTTTGGGTGGAGATGCCCACCTCGGCGCCGAGGCCAAGCTCCCCGCCGTCGGTGAACCGGGTGGAGGCATTCACAATGACGGCGGCCGAATCCACCTCGGCGATGAACCGCTCGGCGTTCGCCAGGTCGTTCGTGAGGATCGCCTCCGTGTGGCCCGTGGACCAGGTGCGGATGTGCTGCACGGCCTGGTCCAGGCTGTCCACCATGCCAACCGCGAGGTCCAGGTCCATGTACTCGGTGCCCCAGTCCTCATCGGTGGCCGGTTCGGACTCAATGGAGGCAGGCAGGGCGGCGCGGACCCGCTCGTCGGCGTGCAGCCGGACGCCTGCCTGGCGAAGCGCAGCCGCGACGGCGGGGAGAACGGAAGATCCGGAGTGGACCAGGAGCGTCTCCACAGTGTTGCAGACACTGGGCCGCTGGGTCTTGGCGTTGAGGAGGATCTCCACTGCCATGTCCTCGCTCGCCGATTCGTCGATGAAGATGTGCACGTTTCCTTCACCGGTCTCGATCACGGGCACGGCGGAGTTGAGGACAACGGTCTGGATCAGCTCACGGCCGCCGCGGGGAATCAGCACGTCCACCCTGCCGCGTGCCTTCATCAGGACGTTGGCACCTGCGCGGCCGTACTGGTCGACTGTCTGGACGGCGTCGGCAGGCAGGCCCACGGATTCCAGTGCTTCGCGGAGTACCCGTACCAGCACCTCGTTGGTGGCCTGGGCGGCAGTGCCGCCGCGCAGGATCACGGCGTTGCCGCTCTTGAGTGCCAGCCCTGCGATGTCCACCGTGACATTCGGGCGTGCTTCGTAGATAGCCGCCACCACGCCCATGGGGACGTTGACCTGGCGGAGGCGGAGGCCGTTGGGAAGCGTCTGCCCGCGGACCACGTTTCCGACGGGATCGGGGAGGTTGGCCAGGTTCTCCAAAGCCGCCACAAGGCCCGAGATGCGGGTCTCCGTGAGGGTGAGGCGGTCCAGCATGGCAGCGGAGGTGCCGTTGGCCTTTCCTGCTTCCACGTCCATGGCATTGGCCGTGAGAATGGCCTCGCTGTTCTCCCGCAGGGCTGCCCCGATGGTGCGGAGGGCACGGTCCTTCCAGGCACGGTTTGCCATGGCCATCCGGCGTGCGGCGTGGCGGGAGCGGTCTGCGATGGCGTGCACTGCTGCCTCCACATCGCCGGAAGACAGCGGAGAGCCACCCGGCACCTGCGCCACGGATGAAGTATCCGGCTGCGCCTTGGCGGCAGCAGTATCTCCGGGATTTTCAGCAGTCTTGTGGATCAGGGCCTCAGTCATGTACCAAGTTTAGGCGAGCGGGAAGCTCAGACCAGCACCAGGTCGTCAACGTGAACAACTTCGCGGTCGTAGCCGCTGCCCAGCTCCTCACCAAGGTCCCTGGTGGACCGGCCCAGCATCCGGGGCAGTTCGGCGGATGAATAGTTGACCAGTCCCCGCGCCACCACGGTGCCGTCGGCGGCTGCTATTTCGACGGCGTCGCCCGCTTCGAAGTCACCGTGGACGGCGGAGATGCCGGCGGGGAGCAGCGAAGTGCGGTGGTGCCGCACAGCCTTGACGGCGCCGTCGTCCAGCACAAGCCGCCCCTGGACGGAGGCGACGTGCGCCAGCCACAGGAGGCGGACGGGCTTGCGGGCACCGTTGACAGTGAACCAGGTGCCCACGTCCTCGCCGTTAAGGGCCGCGGCGGCGTTGGGGGTGGAAGTGACAAGGGCATGGATGCCGGAACCGGCTGCCATGGTGGCCGCCTCCACTTTTGTCAGCATTCCGCCGGTGCCCACGCCTGCCTTGCCGGCCTTGCCGATGGAGACGCCGTCAAGATCGGCGGGGCCCTCAACCAGCGGAATCCGCTTTGCCCCAAAGGCGGGCGGGCCGTCGTAGAGCGAGTCGACGTCGGACAGCAGCACGAGGGCGTCGGCCCGGACCAGGTGGGCCACCAGGGCAGCGAGCCGGTCGTTGTCGCCGAAACGGATTTCGTGCGTGGCCACGGTGTCATTTTCATTGACCACCGGAACCACGCCCAGGTTGAGCAGCCGGTTCAGGGCACGGAAGGCGTTGGTGTGCTGGCTGCGGCGCATCAGGTCCTCTGCGGTGAGCAGCACCTGGCTGACCGTCACGCCGTGGGCCCCGAAGGCCTGGGTGTAGCGGGCCATCAGGAGTCCCTGGCCCACGCTGGCCGCTGCCTGCTGGGTGGCGAGGTCCCGGGGGCGCTTGGCAAGGCCCAGCGGCGCCAGGCCGGCCGCGATGGCACCGGAGGAGACCAGGATGATCTCGGTGCCGGTGTTGCGTTTGGCAGCCAGCGCGTTGGCAAGGGCCGTCAGCGCCTCTTCGGAGATGCCGCCCTTGATGCTGGTAAGGGAAGACGAACCCACCTTCACCACGATCCGGCGGGCGTTGGCGAGCAGGCTCCTGTCCACGGACCGCGTCACGGGTACCGCAGCCGCGGCACTAGAACTCATCGCCTGCGTCCAGTCCACTCTCCTTGAGCGGCTTGGCCACGCGCCGGCTGCTGACGGACTCGGTCCAGATGCCGGCCTTGCGCTCTGCCTCGAGCTCGGCACGGGCGGCAGCCCTGGCATCCTTGCGCTCCTGCTGTTCTTCGCGCTTCTGTCCGCGGGTGGGCCGGTCACCGATGTCGGCAAAGCGGACGTCGGTGCCGCGGGGTGAGGCCAGCAGTTCTGCGCCTGCCATCATGGTGGGCTCCCAGTCGAAGACGACGCCGTCGTCCTCGCCAATGACAACTGTGTCGCCGGGCTTCGCGCCCTGCTTGAACAGTTCAGTTTCGACGCCGAGCTTGGCCAGGCGGTCGGCAAGGTAGCCGATGGCTTCCTCGTTGGTGAAGTCGGTCTGCTTGACCCAGCGGACGGGCTTCTCGCCGAGGACGCGGAACAGCGGTTCGAGGCCCTTTTCCTCGCGGCGGATCCTGAACCCGGCTTCGTTGACGGCGCGGGGCTTGAGGACGACGGGCTGGACCTTGGGCGGGGCTGCAGCAACGGCGTCGCGGGCGGCCTGGACGATTTCGGCCATGGCGAAGCCCAGCTGGCGGAGGCCCTCGTGGCTTGTTGCCGAGATTTCAAAGACCCGGTAGCCGCGGGATTCCAGTTCGGGGCGGACGAACTCGGCCATGTCCTTGCCGTCGGGAAGGTCCACCTTGTTCAGTGCCACGAGGCGGGGGCGGTGGTTCAGCGGAACCACTTCACCGTCCTGGCCCGCGTAGCTCATGTCCACGGCGTACTTTTCCAGTTCGGCCTCGATGACCGCAAGGTCCGAAAGGGGGTCCCGGTCTGCCTCGAGCGTGCCGCAGTCCAGGACGTGCACCAGGGCGGCGCAGCGCTCCACGTGGCGGAGGAAGTGGTGTCCCAGGCCCTTGCCTTCACTGGCACCCTCGATGAGGCCCGGGACGTCGGCGATGGTGAAGCGGACATCCCCGGCCTGGACTACGCCAAGGTTGGGGACCAGGGTGGTGAACGGGTAGTCGGCGATCTTGGGCCGCGCCGCGGACATCGCGGCGATCAGGCTGGACTTGCCGGCGGACGGGAAACCCACCAGGGCAATGTCCGCGATGGACTTCAGTTCCAGCACAATGTCGCTGGATTCGCCCTCGATGCCGAGCAACGCGAACCCCGGAGCGCGGCGTTTCTGGGAGGAGAGCGCGGCGTTGCCGAGGCCGCCGATGCCCCCGGCCGCCGCAACGTACTCGGTACCTTCGCCCACGAGGTCCGCGAGGACCGTGCCGTCCTTGGACTTGACCACGGTGCCGTCCGGGACGGGAAGGATCAGTGTTTCGCCGTTCTTGCCGCCGCGCCAGTCGCCCATGCCGGGCCCGCCGTTGGTGGCGTGCCGGTGGGGCGCGTGGTGGTAGTCAAGGAGCGTGGTGGTCTGGTGGTCCACGCGGAGGATGACGTCGCCGCCGTTGCCGCCGTTGCCGCCGTCGGGACCACCCAACGGCTTGAACTTCTCGCGGTGGACGGAGACGCACCCGTGGCCGCCGGTACCGCCGGATACGTGCAGTACTACCCGGTCTACAAAGCTGGCCACGTGGATCTCCTCAGTGCTGTTTCCTGGACGCCCAAGGGCGCCAAGACGATTGTAATGCGGTTAAAAGAACAGTGGAGCGGACCATATGGCCCGCTCCACCGCTTCAGAACTTGTTGTTACTCTGCAGCTGCAGCAGCAACGATGTTGACGACGCGACGACCGCGGCGGGTGCCGAATTCAACGGCGCCCGGGGTCAGGGCGAACAGGGTGTCGTCGCCGCCGCGGCCAACGCCGGCGCCCGGGTGGAAGTGGGTGCCGCGCTGGCGGACGATGATCTCGCCTGCGGAAACTACCTGGCCGCCGAAGCGCTTGACGCCGAGGTACTGTGCGTTGGAGTCACGACCGTTGCGAGTGGAGCTCGCGCCCTTTTTATGTGCCATCTGAAATGCCTGCCTCTAAATTCTGGGGAATCTGCTGAAAAACCTGAACAGTAACGGAAGGTTACTTGATACCAGTGATCTTGACCTTGGTCAGTTCCTGGCGGTGACCCTGGCGCTTCTTGTAACCGGTCTTGTTCTTGAACTTCTGGATGACAATCTTAGGACCACGGAGGTCCTGGAGGATTTCAGCCGTAACGGTTACCTTGGCCAGGTCAGCAGCGGCCGAGGTGACCTTGTCACCGTCAACCAGGAGCAGTGCGGGCAGCTGAATGGTGCTGCCAGCTCCACCGGCGACGCGGTTCAGGGTAACGAAGTCTCCAACGGAAACCTTCTCTTGGCGGCCGCCTGCGCGGACAATCGCGTACACCACTTGGGAACTCACTTCTCTCGACGTTTATTACAAATTTGCGTGCGGAACCTGGCTCAATTCTTGGCTGGGCTCTCGCTGTGCCTCAACGCCGTGGGGTCATAACCCAAGTGTTGGCGTAAGCACCGAAGATCTAGAATACGCTAATTTTGCCTTCGGCCGCAAATGAGGCTGGTTCCGGCGGGTTGTCTGTGATAGGTACCACAGGACATTCCCTACTGCCGGACCGCGCCCCACCATAGTACCGGCGCGGCAGCTGTCCGGCCGTCACGAATGAAGGCGCGGCGCGTCGAAAAATTCAACTTCCAGGCGGCAGGAGTGCCTGAACGCCGTGGCCATGGCGGCCTTTTCATGGTCGGCAGCCGCGCGCCCTGCCCGGTCCACGATGGCAACGGCCGTCCGAGTTGCCTCGGCAAAGCCTTCATCGGCGTAGGTGCGGAGCCAGTCGGCGTAGGGGTGGCCGGCTGGTTCGCCGGCCGCCATGAACCTGGCGTGCAGCGTTTTGCCGGCCTCGGCATACAGCCAGAAGCAGGGCAGGACCGCTGCCGCCAGCACGGCATAGCTGCCCGACGCCGATGCCGCCAGCAGGTGGTCCACGTAGGACTTTGTCACGGGCCCCGGTTCGGACTGGACCTCGCGGGATGCCAGCCAGGAGCGGTGCAGTTCGGATTCGACTTCCAGGCACTGCTGGGCGGAGCGTGCCCAGAAGAGCTGTTCCGCTTCGGTCGGGGCGAGGGCGCTGGCGCGCGCAAGCACCCGTGAATAGCCGTTGAGGTAGATGGCGTCCTGGGCCAGATAGTAGGCGAACTGGTCCTCGGCCAGGCCACCGGAGGCAAGGTCCTCGATGAACGCCAGGGCATAGATGGCTTCCAGGTGCTTCTCCGCTTCAGTCCGCAGTTGCCCGGCGAAGCTTCCCTCGGCCGGCGCCTGCAGGTGGTGGAAATGGTGGACGGGCCCGTTGCCTGATCCCACGGCCAGCCGGCCCGATGTTTCCAGCGCACCCGCCAGCCAGGGCTTGACCTCTCGGAGGGCGGCCTCCCAGTCCCCCAGCCGCGGCTTGACGGTGGCCATGGCCGAGGAGAGCGAACAGCCGGTGCCGTGGCTGTTCCGCGTTGCCACCCGCTTCCCCTGAACCACCACCACTTCCTGGCTCAGCCTGCCGCTGGTATCGACCAGGGCATCGGGGCACTGGTCCCCCGCCAGGTGGCCGCCCTTTACCAGCACGGTTGCCCCTGTGGCTGCGGAGAGCCGGCGGCCCTGTTCCACCGCACCTTCCCAGCTCTCCTGCACAGGCCCGCCAACCAGCATGGCAAGCTCTGCCAGGTTGGGGGTGATGAGGTGGGCCAGGGGCAACAGGTCGCGGAGGGCCGCCTCTGCAGACTCCTGGAGGAGCCGGTCGCCGCTGGTGGCCACCATGACCGGGTCAAGGACCACGACGCCGGGACGCACCTTTTCGAGCCATGCCCGGACAGCGTGGACCACGGCGGCGTCGCCCAGCATGCCGATCTTCACGGCATCGATGCTGATGTCATCGCTGATTGCGTCGAGTTGCTGGGTGAGGAAGGCCACCGGCGGAACGTGGACGGCACGCACTCCGCAGGTGTTCTGCGCGGTAAGTGCCGTAATGACGGCCATCCCGTAGCCTCCGTGTGCAGCGATGCTCTTCAGGTCTGCCTGGATGCCGGCGCCGCCGGAAGGGTCAGAGCCGGCGATGGACAGGACCCGGGGTACCTCCCGGCCCGGACCCGGCTGGGCGGCAGGACGGGTTTCGGGAGCTTCCTGCAGGATGGCAGTGGGCATTGCAAGGGTGGTGGACAAGAGACATCCCTTCGCCGGTGCTAACCGGACAGGTTCAACGGGTGTGGATCTCAGCCGGCCCTCTGCGCGGCACCCCGTGTCGATTCACCAGCCTAGCTTTTTTGCCGTGCGGAGGGTGAAGGTGACGCGGCGGCGTTTACAGGCTTAAATACCGGATGCCCGGCCGTCCACGGGTGGTGGGCGGCCGGGCATCCGGGCGTTTCGTGTGCAGTGGCTTAGAGCTCCGAAGCGGGAACCCCAACACCCAGGATGATGGGCTCCTCCGCGGGCTTGCCGTTGCCTTGCCCGGTGGCACCTGCCTGGTCGGCTTCCGGCGCTTTTGCAGAATGTGAGTGCCCTGCCGCCGCAGCGGGGACATTCTCGCGGTGCTGGACGGAGGTCTCGTTGGCCGCACCCTGGGCACGGCTGGCGCTGCGGTTGCGGCGTGCCCGGCGCGGGCGGGACTGTTCCAGGGTGTGGTCGGAATAGTCCTTCTCCGGCACGGCAGGGGCAGCCTGGGGCTGCTCAGGCCCGGCCTGTGGAACAACCGCCTGCGGAGCCTCGGCCTGCGCAGCCCGGACCTGCTCCGGTTCCCGCTGCTCCAGTTCCTGCTCCCGCCGTCCGGGCTGCTCAGCCTTTTCTTCGGCAGCAGGCTCACCAAGGTGGGCGAAGGCTTCGGCGAGCCGGTCAAGCGTCAGGGCCGGCTTCGGCTGCTGCTCCTCCGCGTGCTCCACGAAGGGCAGGGCAACTTTCTCCCCGCCAAAGGTGAGGACGGCAGCGGGCCTGGAGGCGTCGCCGTCGTGCTTCTCCGGCTCTGCCGGCGCCGCGGGCTGGGCCTGCGGAGCCTGCCTTGCCGCGGCTACCTCGTCGTCGTGCAGGTGGGCGGCGTGTGCTGCCGCAGCGATGTTGGCCAGGGCAAGCCTGGTGGCTTCCGCCTTGGCGTGCCGCTCGGCGTCCGTGGGGTCGGGGTGGACGGTGTGCACGTGGACGGCTGCCGCGGGAGCAGCGTCCACCTGCTGGCCGCCGCGGCCGCGGCGCCGTTTCCGGTCAGGACGGACGCCGGGCTGGGTGCTGTCCCCACGCTGGGCCTCGGTGCGGTGGCTTTCGTTCCGGACGTCCGGGCGGGAGTCCGAGCGCTGCACATGGTGCTCCGCGGCCACAATATTGGCCCGGCGGTGCTCCACGGGGTCATCGTGGGTCACTACGCCGCGGCCGGCGCAGGCCTCGCACTGCTCGCCAAAGACTTCAAGGAGCCCGGTGCCCATCCGCTTGCGGGTCATCTGCACCAGGCCAAGGGACGTGACTTCGGCAACCTGGTGCTTGGTGCGGTCGCGGCCCAGGCACTCCACCATACGGCGGAGCACGAGGTCGCGGTTGGACTCGAGGACCATGTCGATGAAGTCGATGACGATGATGCCGCCGATGTCCCGCAGGCGGAGCTGGCGGACCACTTCCTCCGCGGCTTCCAGGTTGTTCTTGGTCACGGTCTCTTCGAGGTTGCCGCCGCTGCCGGTGAACTTGCCGGTGTTGACGTCCACCACGGTCATGGCCTCGGTGCGGTCAATCACCAGCGAGCCGCCGGAGGGCAGGAAGACCTTCCGTTCCAGTGCCTTGTGGATCTGTTCGTCGATCCGCCATGCGCTGAAGATGTCCTGGTCCTTGGTCCACTTCTCGAGGCGCCCCACCAGATCCGGGGCAACATACGTGACGTAGGCCTCGATGGTGTCCCAGGCTTCCTCGCCGGAGACGATCAGCTTGGAGAAGTCCTCGTTGAAGACGTCGCGGACCACCTTAATGGTGAGGTCCGGTTCGCCGTAGAGCAGCTCCGGGGCGAGGATCTTGGTGGACTTCGACTGGCTTTCGATGCCCTCCCACTGGGCCCGCAGCCGGTTGATGTCGTGGGTGAGCTCTTCCTCGGAGGCGCCTTCCGCGGCGGTCCGGACAATAACGCCGGCCTGCTCCGGGAGGCGGTCCTTGAGGATCCGCTTGAGGCGGTTGCGTTCGACGTCGGGCAGCTTGCGGGAGATGCCGGTCATGGAACCGCCGGGAACGAAGACCAGGTAGCGGCCCGGCAGTGAGATCTGGCTGGTCAGGCGCGCGCCCTTGTGGCCCACGGGGTCCTTGGTGACCTGGACCAGGACGGTATCGCCGGACTTGAGCGCGTTTTCAATGCGGCGCTGCTTGCCCTCAAGGTTCACGGCTTCCCAGTTGACTTCACCTGCGTACAGGACGGCGTTGCGGCCCCGTCCGATGTCCACGAACGCGGCTTCCATGGACGGCAGTACGTTCTGGACCTTGCCCAGGTAGACGTTGCCGATCAGGGAATCCTGCTGGGTCTTGGACACGAAGTGCTCGGCCAGGACGCCGTCTTCCAAAACGGCGATCTGGATTCTGTCATCGCGCTGGCGCACGATCATTTGCCGGTCCACGGACTCGCGGCGGGCCAGGAACTCGGCTTCGGTGATGACAGTGCGGCGGCGGCCGGTGTCGCGTGATTCGCGGCGGCGCTGCTTCTTGGCTTCCAGGCGGGTGGAGCCCTTGACGGACGTGACGCGGTTGTTCACTGCCGGTTCGCTCACGGCGCGGGGTGCGCGGACGCGGGTCACCGTGTTGGGGGGATCGTCGTCTCCCCCGCCCGTCAGTTCCAGGTCCTGGTCGCCACGGCGGCGGCGGCGACGACGGCGGGACGTCACGCCCTCGTCGGCCTGTCCTGCGGATTCCTCGTCAGCGTCGTCGGCAGCATCGTTTTCGGCTTCAGGGCTTTCGGCGTCTTCGCCGTCCCGCTCACCGGTCCTGCTGCGGCCGCGGCGGCCGCGGCCACGGCGCCTCCGGCGGTTGCCGGCGTCGTCTGAATCGTCCTCGGTGTCCTCTTCTTCAACTTCTTCCGTGGCGGCAGGCGCGGGCCGCACAACGGCGCTGAGATCAGGGGCCTGGAACAGGACCGAGGTGGCGGAACCGGGTTCCATAAAGAGGGAGCCGAAGGGGCTGGCCGGGGCGGGAGCAGCGGCAGGCCCGGCTTCGGACGCGGCAGGCCCGGCTTCCGACTTCACAGCAGCACGAACCTGGCCCTGCGCGGGAGCGGCAGCATCCACCTCGCCCTGGGCAGGAGTGCCGGGGTCCTGCGCGGTTGCGGGTGCCGGAGCGGCAGGCTCCGGTGCGTCCGTCGCGGGTACGGTTGCCGGTTCAGCAACGGCTGGTGCGGCATCTCCGTCAGCAGGTGCGGCTTCAGCGGGGGCGGCCTCTGGCGCCGTCCCGGACTCTTCCGCCGCGGCCTCCACCGCCGGGGCGGAGGTCTTGCGGGTGGCAACCCGCCGGCGTCGAACAGGTTTTGCATCCTCCTCAGCGGCCGCTGAAGGCGCGCCGGCTGACGCAGCCTGCGCGCCGGCGTCGTCACTGGCAACGGCCGGGGCGGCTGCTTCCTCGGCGAAGGCCGGAAGCGGCTCGGCAGCCTCGACCTTCTTCCTGGAACGGCTCCGGCGGACGGGTGCCTTCGCCTCGGCGGCGTCAGTACCCGCAGGCACGTCCTGCGTGGCGGAACCGGCACTGGCGTCTGCCGGCACGGAGCCAGCGGCGGTGATGCCTGCTTCGGCGGTCAGGGCGTCCCCGGCTTTGGGAGCGGCCTTTCGCCTGGTCCTTGTGGCCTTCTTCGGCTCGCCCTCGGCACCCGTGCCCGCTGCTTCATCATTAACGGCTAAAACTTGTTCATTATCCATATGTGGCAACACTCCTGCCCCTGACGTACCGCCACATCCGGCACCCATTGGGGCACATATTGTCAAAACCCGCAGGCGTTGACAGAAGTCAAGTGGATACCCCCAGGTTCGCACCGGCAGTGGGGTGCGGCAGCCCGTGGGGGCCGGCAGGATGTTCAAAAACCCGTTGTTCCACGTGCCACAACCAGGTGCCGCCCAATGGAGTTGCGGGAGGCTGGATCAACAAACCCAAAACCTGCGCTGCTCGTCATTGGCGGTCTTGTGAACAAGCCACCGGACCGGAGTCCGAATGTGGATCGGGTTCCAGCCACGTTCATTCTCTCACACCCGGACTATTCCACGGCGGAAGCTGCACCACCTGTTCCCCTTCCTGAAGGGTCTTGCCAGCCGCCGGCGTTACAATCGGGCAAGGAGCACCCGATGAAAAGGACGCCTTGCCAATGCCCAGCATTTCCCCCCTCAGCGGCACCCACGCGCCGGAACGGACTGTGGACCCGGACACCAGTGCGGCCGGAGCCCTCCCGCCCATGACCCGCAATCGGCCCCTCGGCTGGCTGTTGGTCATTACCGGCGTGGTCGGCTGGCTGGCCTCCGGAACGTTGGTCCTGGAGAAACTGGAAGTCCTCAAGGACCCCAACCACACCACTGTGTGCGACGTGAACCCGTGGATCTCCTGCGGCCAGGTGATGCAGACGTGGCAAAGCTCGCTGTTTGGCTTCCCCAACATGTTCATCGGCATCGTGGCGTTCGCGATCACCATAACGGTGGGAATGGCGCTGCTTGCGGGTGCCAATTTCGCCCGGTGGTACTGGCTGGGCCTGCAGGCCGGCGTCACGCTGGGCTTTGCGTTTGTGGTGTGGCTGTGGTCCCAGGCGCTGTACGCCATCCACATCCTGTGCCCGTTCTGCATGATTGTCTGGGCGGCGATGATTCCGCTGTTCGTGTGGGTGACCATCCGGAACATCAGCACCGGCGTGATCCCGGTGCCCGCCAAGGCCGCGCGCATCCTGGGCGACTCCGGCTGGATCATCACGGCACTGCTCTATGTGGCCGTCATCGCCACCATCTTCTTCGCCTTCATCCAGGTTTTCGCCGGAACGTCAGGGTTCTAGGTCCGCGCCAGTCCACAAGGATGACAAATAAGGCCGATGTTCACGAAGAACATCGGCCTTACCTGTCATCTCGGGAAGGTTGGCGGGGTCAGCCCTGGAACCAGATCTTGATCTCGCGCTCGGCGGAATCCGTGGAGTCGGAACCGTGCACCAGGTTCTGCTGGACCTTCAAGCCCCAGTCGCGGCCGAAGTCGCCGCGGATGGTGCCGGGGGCTGCCGTGGTGGGGTCGGTGGTGCCCGCCAGGGACCGGAAGCCCTCGATGACCCGGTGGCCCTCGAAGATGGCTGCAACAACGGGGCCGCTGAGCATGAATTCCACCAGGGGCTCGTAGAAGGGTTTGCCCACATGCTCCTCATAGTGCTGCTCCAGGAGTTCGCGCGAGGCGTCAACCTTCTTGAGTTCGGCCAAGGTGTAGCCCTTGGCTTCGATCCGGGCCAGGATGGCGCCGGTGAGGTTACGGGCGACGCCGTCGGGCTTGATCAGGACGAGGGTGCGCTCAGTGGTCACAACTGCTCCAATGCGTTGGGATGGGTTTCGGGGACAAGTCTACGGGGCCAAGGCCGAACGGCTTCGGTCAGGGGGACTGCGGCTGCTGCCCCGGCCCCGACGCCGGCCCCGCCGCCTGGTCCGGGTGGGCGGCTTCCCACTCCGCCTGCTCGCGGGCGCGCTCCCCGGCCTCGCGGTCCAGCCGGATTCCGGTGCGGATGCCGTACCACCAGGCCGCTGCGAACAGGGTGCCCACCAGGAACATGGCGGGCTCGATGATGCCGGTGAGAATCAGGACGAGCTGCAGGATCCAGCCCAGCCCGATGCCCCAGGGCCGGGTGAGGAAGGCGCAGGCCACAATCATCACAACGCTGAGCCCGATCCCCACCCCCAGGATGAGGGCCGGCGGAAATTCCCCGCGCCGCAGCCCGAACACTGCCAGGGTGGCGAAGAACATAACGAATGCTTCCAGCAGCAGCACGGTGGATGCAAACATCACCTTCGTGGAGCGGCGCTTCTTAGGCATGCCCGGGCGCCATTCACGCTGCGCTTTGGTCAGCTTGGCCACTCAGGCCTCCGTCTTTCCGAGCAGGATCCGGGCCTCGGCCACCAGGGTGATGGAGCCCGTTACCAGGACTCCCCCGGACAGGTCGTCGTTTGCTTCGGCGCGTTCCACCGCCCATTCCAGTGCGTCGTCGAGCTTTTCTGCGATGTGCACGTTGTCCTCGCCGAAACCGAGCTCAACCGCGAGTTCGGCCAGTTCCGCTGCGGGCACTGCGCGCGGGGAGTTCGACTGGGTGAAGCAGAACTCCTCCGCCATCCCGCCGAGCGACTCCTTGAGCTGCCGGAGGATCTCCTCGGCGTCCTTTTCCTTCAGCACGCCAACTACCGGAACCAGCCTGGTGAAGGTGAAGGCTTCCTGGAGGGCGGCAGCGGACGCCTTGATGCCGTCCGGGTTGTGTGCAGCGTCCACAATGATGGTGGGCGCGGTACGCACCACTTCAAGCCGGCCCGGCGACGTCACGTTGGCGAAGCCTTCCTGCAGCACCTCGAAGTCGAGTTCCTTTTCGCCCCCGAAGAACGCCTCAAGGGCGGCCACAGCCACCGCAGCGTTCTGCGCCTGGTGGGCGCCGTGCAGCGGTACCAGCAGTTCCGGGTAGCGCCCGGCGATGCCCTGGATGCTCACAACCTGCCCGCCCACCGCCACGGCCCGGGACTCCACGCCGCATTCCACGCCTTCGAAGCGGAACGGCACGCCCACCTCCTTGGCCTTCTCCAGCAGGACCTGCGCCGCGTCAAGGGGCTGGGCGGCGCTGATGAGGTAGCCGCCCGGCTTGATGATGCCGGCCTTTTCGTAGGCGATGTCCTCCGTGGTGTCACCCAGGAGGTCGGTGTGGTCCAGGGAAATGGGCGTGATAACGGAGACCTGCCCGTCGCCCACGTTGGTGGCATCGGTGATGCCGCCCAGGCCCACTTCGATGACGGCCACGTTCACCGGCTGGTCCGCGAAGATCGCGAAGCCCAGGATGGTGAGGCATTCGAAGTAGGTGAGCCGGGGCTGGCCCTCGGCCTCAAGCTCCGAGTCCACGATCTCCAGGTAGGGCCGGATTTCGTCCCAGATCCGGACGAAGGTCTCGTCGGAAACCGGGTGGCCGTCGATGCTGATCCGCTCCGTGACCTTGGACAGGTGCGGGCTGGTGTACCGTCCGGTGCTGAGGCCATGGGCCCGCAGCACGGATTCGATCATGCGGGCGGTGGAGGTCTTGCCGTTGGTGCCGGTGACGTGGATGATCGGGAACGCCTTGTTGGGCTCCCCCAGAACGTCCATGGCGCGGAACAGCGGCGCGAGGCGCGGCTCCATCTTGTTTTCCGGCGCCCGGCCCAGCAGTTCGGCGTAGACGCTCTCTACGGAAAATTCGTCAGTCATGGATCAGGCCTCCACTTTTTCGACGGCTACAGCCGGCTCGGCGGCGTCCGAGGGTTCTGCCGCCAGGTCCACGGTAAGGGTCTCGCCCTTGACCAGGTCGGCGTTGGCGAGCAGGGCGTCGACGACGTTCTGCCGGGCAGTCACCGTGGTCCGGATCCGGTCGCTGACGTTCAGTCCGGCGTCCTTGCGGGCCTGCTGGATGGCGCGGACCATGTCGCGGGCCAGTCCCTCGGCTTCCAGTTCGGGGGTGACCTCGGTGTTCAGGACCACGAAGCCGCCGCCGGGAAGGACTGCGGCAGCACGTGAACCGGCGCCGTCCGCGGACTCCGCCACCACGGTCTCCAGCGTGTACTCCTGCGGCTCGAGCTCGAGGCCGCCGGCGGTGACCACCCCGGCTTCGCTGATTGACCAGTCACCGGACTTTGAGCCCTTGATGGCCTGCTGGACGTTCTTGCCCAGCCGCGGGCCGGCGGCCCGGGCGTTGACCACGAGCTTCTGCTCGATGCCGAACTCCTCCGGGGACGCGGCTTCGGCGTCGAGCAGGCGGACCGAGCGCAGGTTCAGTTCATCGGCGACGACGCCGGCGAAGCCTCCCAGCGCATCCGCACCGGGTGCCACAACCGTGAGCTCCTGCAGCGGGAGGCGCACGCGCAGGTTCGCTGCCTTGCGCAGCGAGGAGCCGGTGGAGCAGATCTGCTGCACGCGGTCCATCGCCTCCACCAGTCCCGGGTTGGCCGGGAACAGGTTGGCGTCCGGCCAGTCAGCCAGGTGCACGGAGCGGCCGCCCGTGAGGCCGCGCCAGATCTCCTCGGAAACCAGCGGCAGCAGGGACGCAGCCACGCGGGCCACCGTTTCCAGCGCGGTGTAGAGCGCGTCGAACGCGTCAACGCTCTCGTCGAAGAACCGCTGCCGGCTGCGGCGCACGTACCAGTTGGTGAGCATGTCCAGGTAGCTGCGGAGGGCATCGCAGGCACCGGAGATGTCGTACTCGTCCAGGCGTTCCGTCATGGTGCCCACCAGTTCGCCGGTGTTGGCGAGCAGGTACTGGTCCAGCGTGTCTGCATAGCCGTCATAGCGCAGCTTCGCGTCATACCCGGCCGCTGTACCGTCAACTACGTTGGAGGCGTTCGTGTACAGCGTGAAGAAGCTGTACACGTTCCACAACGGCAGGATGACCTGCCGGACGCCGTCGCGGATTCCCTGCTCGGTGACCACAAGGTTGCCGCCGCGGAGGATGGGGCTGGACATCAGGAACCAGCGCATCGCGTCCGAGCCGTCACGGTCCAGGACCTCGGAGACGTCGGGGTAGTTCCGCAGGCTCTTGGACATCTTCTGCCCGTCCGAGCCAAGCACGATGCCATGGCTGATGACGTTGCGGAACGCCGGACGGTCGAACAGGGCCGTGGAGAGGATGTGCAGCATGTAGAACCAGCCGCGGGTCTGGCCGATGTACTCCACGATGAAGTCGGCAGGGTTGTGGGTGTCGAACCACGCCTCGTTCTGGAAGGGGTAGTGCACCTGGCCGTAAGGCATGGAACCGGAGTCGAACCAGACGTCCAGCACGTCCTCCACGCGGCGCATCACGGACTGGCCCTCTTCGGGGGTCCGGGGATCGTCCGGGTTGGGCCGGGTCAGTTCGTCGATGAACGGGCGGTGCAGGTCCACCTGGCCGTCCTTGTTCAGCGGCAGCCGGCCGAAGTCGGCCTCGATCTCCGCGAGCGAACCATACACATCCGTGCGGGGGTACTCGGGATCGCTGGACTGCCACACGGGGATGGGGCTGCCCCAGTAACGGTTCCGGCTGATGGACCAGTCACGGGCGTTTTCCAGCCACTTGCCGAACTGGCCGTCCTTGACGTTGCCCGGGATCCAGTTGATTTCCTGGTTCAGCTCGGACATGCGGTCCTTGAACTTGGTGACTTCCACGTACCAGGAGGACACGGCGCGATAAATCAGCGGGTTGCGGCAGCGCCAGCAGTGCGGGTAGCTGTGCTCATAGCTGGCCTGGCGGACCAGCCGTCCTTGGGCGCGCAGCACCTGCGTGATGGGCTTGTTGGCCTCGAATACCTGCAGGCCCACGATGTCGTGCAGGTCGCCGTGCTTGAACAGCGGCAGGAACTTGGCGCCTTCGTCCACGGAGAGGATCACCGGGATGCCGGCCTCCTCGCACACCTTCTGGTCGTCCTCGCCGTAGGCGGGGGCCTGGTGGACGATGCCGGTGCCGTCGGTGGTGGTGACGTAGTCGGCAGCCAGGAACCGCCAGGCGTTTTCCATGCCGTACTTTTCGTTGTCTGCGAAGTCCTGCCACAGCGGCTGGTACTCCAGGCCTTCAAGTTCCGCGCCGGTGTGGGTGGACACCACGGCGGCCTGCGCGGCCTCGAAATCGTCGTAGCCGAGGTCCTTGGCGTAGCTGCCCACCAGGTCGGCCGCCAGGAGGAAGCTTCCCGTGACAGGCGCCTCCGGGGACGCAGCCTTGATGCCGTTGGGGCCGGCCGGCAGCACGGCGTAGGTGATGGAAGGCCCGACGGCGAGCGCCGCGTTGGTGGGCAGCGTCCAGGGCGTCGTGGTCCAGGCGAGGGCCTGGACGCCGGCCAGCTGGCGCGACAGCTCGGATTTGCCCGCGGTGATGGGGAAGGTCACCGTGACGGTCTGGTCCTGGCGGTTCTTGTACACGTCGTCGTCCATGCGCAGCTCATGGTTGGACAGCGGCGTTTCGTCTTTCCAGCAGTACGGCAGGACCCGGTAGCCGTTGTAGGTGAGGCCTTTTTCGTGCAGCTGCTTGAACGCCCAGAGGACGGACTCCATGTACTCCACGTTGAGGGTCTTGTAGTCGTTGTCGAAGTCCACCCAGCGTGCCTGGCGGGTGACGTAGTTGCGCCATTCGTCGGCGTACTTCATCACGGAGGCGCGGCATGCGTCGTTGAACTTGTCGATGCCCATGGCTTCGATCTGCGTCTTGTCCGTCATGCCCAGCTGCTTCATGGCTTCAAGTTCGGCGGGCAGCCCGTGGGTGTCCCAGCCGAAGCGGCGCTCCACGCGCTTGCCGCGCTGGGTCTGGTAGCGGCCCACCAGGTCCTTGGCGTATCCCGTCAGCAGGTGGCCGTAGTGCGGCAGTCCGTTGGCGAAGGGAGGGCCGTCATAGAAGACGAACTCGTTGCTGCCGGGCTGGCCGCCGGGGGCGTCCGCACTGCGCTGGTCGATGCTGGCCTGGAAGGTGCCGTCCTGGTCCCAGTACTTCAGGATGCGCTCTTCGATCTCCGGAAACTTCACGGAGGCGGAAACACCGGCACCGCCGGTGGACGACGCGCTGGCAGAAGTGGAGGCTGAGGCCTTGGGGTAATACGTCATGTCGACATCCTGGGTTGAGCTTGGCGAACTGCCGGCTTGCGCCGTGTTGTTCCGTTCAGGATGCGAGGACGGTTTGCCATGTTGTCCGCCGGACTCCATGCTTACCGCGGTACCACCTCACTTACCGGCGTTGCGCGTTCCCCGGAAGGAACAGGCGCCGCGACGGCCGCTCATTGACTGCTGTGACGGGCTTACCCGTCCGGTTCTACTGGCGCGGACGCGACGTATCAGTTCAATACGCCAGTCCGCGTGTTCTTCCGGAAGCTCACCGGTGATTGCCGGGTCATAGCCATCTCCGAGTCTACTATCGCCGCCGGTGCATCGCCATTCCGGCACCCTGGCCGGCGCGCAGCCCTGCTGCGCAATAGCGGCTCGGTGCCTAGACTCAAGCACATGGCCAATTCTGCACGGCTTCGGGCGGCTTTGCGCCCCGGCAGGGCTTACACATGGCTCTGGTTCCTCCTTACCGTGCCGCTGGTGGGCCTGTCGGTTCTCCGGGCCATCCCGGCGGTGTGGCCGTTGCGCGGCATCCAGCTGCTCGCCTTCACCCCGTGGCTGGCGGCGCCGGCCGCGGCGGCCCTCCTGCTGGCCCTGCTGGGACGGAACCGCTGGCATGCTGCTGTCAGCTCGGCGCTGCTGGCCTGCCTGGCCTTCTGGCTCTTCCCGCTCCCGGCAGGCAAGCGGGTACCCGGTGACGGGCCGACAGTGGAGCTAAGGGTAATGACCTTCAACTCGAAGCTCGGCCAGGCCGACGCCCGCACGGTTGTCCGCCTGGTCCGGGAGAACCGGATCGATGTCCTTGCCGTCCAGGAGCACTCCCAGGCGTTCCAGGAGCGCCTCGCTGCCGAAGGCCTGGCCGCGCTACTGCCGGAAAGCGTGACGGATCCCGCCGATAACGCCGGCGGCAGCGCCGTGTACTCGCGGTTCCCCCTTGAGGAAACCGGGCGGGTTGGCGGCACTGCTTTCCGGATGCCCATCCTACGGATTACCGTCACGTCGCAGGGCAGGGCCGGGGTGCTGGAAGTGACCAATGTCCATACCCGGGCACCGGTGGAGCACATGGCAGGGCAGTGGCGCGGTGACCTGGCCGCCGTTGGAAGGGTGGCCGCCGGCGGCGGGAGCAGGCTCTTCATCGGAGACTTCAACGCCACCTACGATCACGCCGAGTTCCGCAGCCTCCTGCGCGGCGGGGATGGTCAGGGACTTGTGGACGTGGGCGTTGCGGCCGGCGCACGGCTGGTGCCCACCTGGCCCATGGACGGGCAGCTGCTGCCCGGCGTCACCATCGACCACGTTGTGACGAGCCCGGACATATGGAGTTCCAGCTACGCGGTGCACCGGGTGGACGGAAGCGACCATGCGGCGATCACGGCGGTCCTGGACGTCCCCGCCCGCTGATCCCCGGAGCCCGGCCCGCCGGCGGGCCGGGCCACCGCGGTCAGTTCTTGCGGATCAGTTTGTAGTTTGCGGCCTGGGCCACGGGGCGGATCACAATCTGGTCCAGGTTCACGTGGTGCGGAGCAGTCACCGCGTAGCGGACCACATCAGCTACGTCGCCGGCCGTGAGCGGCTTTTCGACCCCCTGGTAGACCTTGTCAGCGGCCTGCCGGTCCCCGAGCCGGTTCACAGCGAACTCCTCGGTCTGGACCAGCCCGGGCGCCACCTCGATCACGCGGACATTGTGCTCGGCCTCTTCCAGGCGGAGCGCCCCCGTCATGGCGTGCTGGGCGAATTTCGCCGCGTTGTAGCCGCCCCCGCCCTCATAGGCCGCCAGCCCCGCGGTCGAGGTGAGGTTGAGCACCGTCCCTTCGCCGTTGGCACGCAGCATCGGCAGGAACGCCCGCGTGAGTTTCATGGTGCCCAGCACGTTGACCCGATACATCCAGTCCCAGTCCTCGGTGTTGGCTGAAGCGATGGTGTCGGCACCCCTGGCACCGCCTGCGATGTTGATCAGCGTGTCGATGCCGCCCGCTTCGGCCACCTGCGCCACAAGCCGGGACACGTCGTCGTCCTCCGAAATGTCAGCGGGGACGGCGACAGCACCCGTTTCCTCCGCCAACGCGGCGAGGCGGTCTGCGCGGCGCGCCACGGCAAATACGGTCCACCCGTCCGCCGCGAGGGCGCGGACGGTGGCCTCCCCGATTCCGCTGCTTGCGCCGGTCACCACTGCTGCTTTTTTCTGTGAAACGTCAGTCATGGCACCACCCTAGCGGGGGCCACCGAACGGCCGCCTCCTGATGAGTCGCCGGGTGAACCGCGGCCCGGGCGGGCGCCTCAGGGACGCGGGGCGGGTGGACGCGGCGGGACATGAAACAATTGGCAGATGGCTGAAGACAAACAGGGTACAGACACGCCCACCACCGCCCCCATCAACGTTCCGGACAAGCCGGCCCTCGAGGGCCTCGAAGCTGCCCTCACGCAGCGCTGGCTGGCCGAGGGAACCTACAAGTTCCGCAGGGAGACAACCCGGGACCAGGTCTACTCGATCGACACTCCCCCGCCCACCGCTTCCGGTTCACTGCACGTGGGGCACATGTTCTCCTACACGCAGACTGACGTGCTGGCGCGCTACCAGCGCATGACCGGCAAAAACGTCTTCTACCCGATGGGCTGGGACGACAACGGCCTGCCCACCGAACGCCGGGTGCAGAACTTCTACGGGGTCCGCTGCGACCCCTCCATCCCGTACAACCCTGACTACCGGCCGCCGGCGCAGCCTGCCAAGAACCAGCGGGACTTCGACGTCGTCTCCCGCCGGAACTTCATCGAGCTCTGTGAAGAGCTGGCGGTGGAGGACGAGAAGGTCTTCGAGAACCTGTTCCAGACACTCGGCCTGTCCGTCGACTGGGAGCTGACCTACCGCACCATCGACGACAACTCGCGGGCGGTCTCGCAGCGCGCGTTCCTGGCGAACCTGGCGGCGGGCGACGCCTACATGGCGGAGGCACCCACCCTTTGGGACGTAACGTTCCGTACCGCGGTGGCCCAGGCCGAACTCGAAGACCGCGAAGTCCCCGGAGCGTACTACCGCTACCCGTTCTTCACCGAGGACGGGCAGAAGATCCACATCGAGACCACCCGACCCGAACTGCTGGCCGCCTGTGCCGCGCTGGTGGCAAATCCCGACGACGAACGGTACCAGCCGCTGTTCGGCAAGAAGGTCACGTCCCCCCTCTTCGGCGTCGAGGTTGAGGTCAAGGCCCATCCGCTCGCCAAGGCGGACAAAGGGTCCGGCATCGCGATGGTGTGTACGTTCGGTGACCTGACCGACGTCACCTGGTGGCGCGAACTGCAGCTGCCCACCCGCGCCATTGTTGGCCGGGACGGCCGGATCGTCAGCGAGGCTCCGGAGTGGATCACCACGGACATCGGCCGTGAAGCCTTCGCCGCGATTGCCGGCAAGACGGTCTTCAGCGCCAAGGAAGAGGTGGTGAAACTCCTCGCCGCCGCTGACCTGCTCGAGGGCGAGCCCAAGAAGATCATGCACCCCGTGAACTTCTACGAAAAAGGCGACAAGCCCCTGGAAGTGGTGACGTCCCGCCAGTGGTACATCCGCAACGGCGGCCGCGATGAGGACCGCCGGGAGCGGCTTATTGCCCGGGGTCGGGAGATCGACTTCCACCCTGCCTTTATGCGTTCCCGCTACGAGAACTGGATTTCGGGACTCAATGGTGACTGGCTGGTGTCCCGCCAGCGTTTCTTCGGCGTGCCCATCCCGGTCTGGTACCCGCTGGATGCTGACGGCAACCCGGACTACGACTCCCCCATCGTGCCCTCCGACGAGCAGTTGCCCGTGGACCCGGCGGCGGACGCTGCGCCCGGCTTCGATGAAGGCCAGCGCGATGTTCCCGGGGGCTTCACCGGTGACGCGGACATCCTGGACACCTGGGCCACCTCCTCTTTGACGCCCAAGATCGTGGGCGGCTGGAAGCGCGACGAAGACCTCTTCGCCAAGGTGTTCCCCTTCGACGTCCGGCCCCAGGGCCACGACATCATCCGGACCTGGCTGTTCTCTTCGGTGGTGCGCGCCGACGCTTTGGAAAACAGCGCGCCGTGGAAGCACGCCGCCATCTCCGGCTGGATCCTGGACCCGGACCGCAAGAAGATGTCCAAGTCCAAGGGCAACGTGGTGGTGCCCACCGACGTGCTGGAGGAATACGGCTCGGACGCCGTCCGGTATTGGGCCGCCTCCGCCAAGCTCGGGGCCGACACCGCCTATGAAATTGCGCAGATGAAGATCGGCCGCCGCTTGGCAATCAAGCTGCTGAACGCCTCCAAGTTCGTCCTGAACCTGGGCGCCACTGAGGACTCGGTGCTTTCGGAAGACCTCTCCGTGCTCAGCAATCCGCTGGACCGGGCGGTCCTGGCACAGCTCGCCGACGTTGTGGCCCAGTCCACGAAGGCCTTCGAGAACTACGACTACGCACGGGCGCTGCAGATCACGGAGAGCTTCTTCTGGCAGTTCACCGACGACTACGTGGAACTCATCAAGGACAGGGCCTACGGCGCCGCGGGCGAAGCGGAACAGGCCTCGGTGCTTGCAGCACTGGCCACCACCCTGGACGCCCTGCTGCGGCTCTTTGCCCCGTTCCTGCCGTTTGCCACGGAAGAGGTGTGGAGCTGGTGGCGCAAGGGCTCGGTCCACCGCGCCGAGTGGCCGGCCGCCCTGGCGGTGCCGGATGGCGACACCACCATGCTCGCAACCGTCGGTGTTGCCCTCAGCGGTGTCCGCAAGGCCAAGTCCGAAGCCAAGGTGAAGCAGCGCACGGAGGTCCTGTCCGCCACCATCACGGCCCCTGTTGGACTGGCAGGGCAATTGAACGCCGGCCTGGCCGACCTGAAGGCAGCCTCCAATGCCCGCGAAATCTCAGTAGTGGTAGGCGAGGGTGACCTGAGCGTGACCGACGTGGAACTGGCCGCCACGGAGGAACCGGCAAAAGCCTAGCTGTATTAGCCACGCCCTGTTTTTGGGCAAAGGGGAAGCCCCATCAGCGTTTTGCCGTTGGTGGGGCTTCGACTTTTCGGCCATCCGGTGACGACTTGATGGTCTGGCAGAATCCTCGGATCTTCAGGTCTTCCTACGTTCGTCACTTGTAGCTTGCATCCTGACTTTGCCGATGGCTGCGTCGAATGCATATCACTGAATCTTTGGTTTCTACGTCCCACTTCTTTCGAAGTGGGTAAGAACTATTGTTGTCCCGCCCATCCCCATGCGCAAGAGCCCCGGCAGAACTACAAACGAGTAGTTCAGCCGGGGCTCCTGGCACTCCTGTCCGGCCCCGCCGGAGGAACCGGACCTAGTTGAATTCCGGGCGTTCGGTCCTGCTCCGCTTCAGCTCGAAGAAATGCGGGTAGGAAGCGAGCGCGGTGGTGGCATCCCAAAGCTTGCCGGCTTCCTCGCCACGCGGAATCCGGGTGAGTACGGGGCCGAAAAAGGCGGTTCCGTTGAAGGCCACCACCGGCGTTCCAACGTCCTGGCCCACCAAGGCGATGCCTTCCTCATGGCTGGCCCGGAGCTGGGGGTCGTAGGCATCGGTGGTGGCCGACCCGGCCAGTGATGCGGGAAGACCGCATTCAGCGAGTGCTTTGCTGATCACCACGTCGCGGTCCTTTTCGCCCTGTTCATGGATCAGCGTGCCCATGGCGTCGTAGAGTGCCTTGACCGTGCCCTTGCCGTGCTGCTCCTGGGCGGCGGTGATCACACGGACCATGCCCCAGGCGTTGTCCATGGATTCCCGGTAGCCCGGCTCAAGGTCGCGGCCTTCGTTGAGGACGGCCAGGCTCATGACGTGCCATTCAGTCGCGATGTCGCGGACGCTTTCCACCTCGCCGATCCAGCGCGAGGTAATCCAGGCGAAGGGGCACAACGGATCGAACCAAAAGTCGGCCTTGTTCCTTGCGGTTTCAGTCATGGGGAATTCCTTCGCTGGTCTCAGTGGCACAGGACAGCCACGACATGTAAGGGGTACTGCGGGGAACGGCGCTGTGCCAGGAGTCAGGCAGACTTACGGCGTTTGGCGACGTGGGGAATTATGGTTGGCTCGGCGCCCTTCAGGACGACGTCCTCTGTGATGACCACGCTGGCAACGTCCTCCCGGCTGGGGAGATCGAACATGACGGGAAGCAGCACTTCCTCCATGATCGCCCGCAGTCCGCGGGCCCCGGTGCCGCGCTCCAAGGCTTGGTCGGCGATGGCGTTGAGGGCGGTTTCATCAAAAACCAGCTCCACGCCGTCGATCTGGAACATCTTCTGGTACTGCTTCACCAGGGCGTTCTTCGGCGTGGACAGAATCTGGATCAGGGCGTCGCGGTCCAGGTTGGAGACGGTGGTGATCACGGGGAGACGGCCAATGAACTCGGGGATCAGGCCGAATTTCAGCAGGTCCTCGGGCATCACTTCACCGTAGGAGTCCACCTTCTTGCTGGCCTCGTTGAGGGGCGCGCCGAAACCGATGCCCTTCCGGCCGGACCTCGAACCGATGATCTCCTCCAGCCCGGCGAACGCGCCTGCCACGATGAAGAGGACATTGGTGGTGTCGATCTGGATGAATTCCTGGTGCGGGTGCTTCCGGCCGCCCTGCGGCGGGACGGAGGCGACAGTGCCTTCCAGGATTTTCAGGAGCGCCTGCTGGACACCTTCGCCGGACACGTCGCGTGTGATGGAGGGGTTCTCGCTCTTGCGGGAAATCTTGTCGATCTCGTCGATGTAGATGATGCCCTGCTCAGCCTTCTTGACGTCGTAGTCCGCGGCCTGGATGAGCTTAAGGAGGATGTTCTCCACGTCCTCCCCGACGTAGCCGGCCTCGGTCAGGGCAGTTGCATCAGCCACCGCAAAGGGCACATTCAGGCGGCGGGCGAGGGTCTGGGCGAGGTAGGTCTTGCCGCAACCCGTGGGCCCGATAAGGAGGATGTTGGACTTGGCGATCTCAACGTCGTCGTGGTGGCCGCCGTCGGCGAGGCTTCCCGACTTGGGTGCGTGGCCAGCCTGGATCCGCTTGTAGTGGTTGTAGACAGCGACGGCGAGGGAGCGCTTTGCGGGCTCCTGGCCGATGACGTATTCCTGCAGGAAGTCGAAGATTTCGCGGGGCTTGGGCAGTTCGAAGCTGCCCAGGTCGGCGACTTCCGCCAGTTCCTCTTCGATGATCTCGTTGCACAACTCAATGCACTCATCGCAGATGTAGACACCGGGCCCGGCTATGAGCTTGCGCACCTGCTTCTGGCTCTTTCCGCAGAAAGAGCACTTCAGCAGATCCGTGCTCTCGCCAATCCGAGCCATATGTGAACCCCTTAGTATCTTGCTGCCTGGCAGCCTTGCACCGTTGCTGGAATCTCCACCAGCCTGCATGGACCGGTTGTGACAACATCCACTCTAGGTCACATTCGCGTCCGAGGGTGGAAGGAAAAGGCCGGTGGTGCCAAATGATTGGCGCCACCGGCACTTTGCTTTTCGGCTACCTGGTGATTGCCTGCGGTTTGATCTTGCGGGAGTCCAGGACCTGGTCGATCAGGCCGTACGCCTGTGCTTCTTCCGCGGTCAGGATCTTGTCGCGCTCGATGTCGTTGTTGACCTGCTCCGACGTCCGTCCGGAGTGGTGGGCCAGGGTGTCCTCGAGCCAGGAGCGCATGCGCATGACTTCGGCTGCCTGGATCTCAAGGTCTGAGGCCTGTCCGCCCTGGCCGCCGGAAAGGGCCGGCTGGTGGATCAGGACGCGGGCGTTGGGCAGCGCAAGCCGCTTGCCCGGGGTTCCGGCGGCGAGCAGGACGGCGGCGGCGCTGGCCGCCTGGCCCAGGCACACGGTCTGGATCTCGGGGCGGATGTACTGCATGGTGTCGTAGATGGCCGTCATGGCCGTGAAGGAACCGCCGGGCGAGTTGATGTAAAGGGTGATGTCGCGGTCTGGATCCGTGGACTCCAGGACCAGCAGCTGGGCCATGACGTCATCGGCCGAGGCGTCATCCACCTGGACACCGAGGAAGATGATGCGGTCCTCGAAGAGCTTGGTGTACGGGTCCTGGCGCTTGAAGCCGTACGGCGTGCGTTCCTCGAACTGGGGCAGGACGTAGCGGCTGGACGGAAGATTACCGGCAGACCACCCGAAGTTGTAGTTCATGTTCTTTGCTCCTGATCTGAGTGTTCTTGGTGCCGGGTTAGTTCTGTGAAGCTGGCTCGCCGGAGGAGCCGTTGGAGGTTCCGCCACCGCCGGCCACCGAGCCGGCGTGCGCGGCGATCTTGTCGAAGAAGCCGTACTCCAGGGCCTCCTTCGCCGTGAACCACTTGTCACGGTCGTTGTCCTTGAGGATGGTCTCGACGGTCTGGCCGGTCTGCTCGGCGGTCAGTTCCGCCATGACCTTCTTCATGTGCAGGATGAGCTCGGCCTGGATCTTGATGTCCGAGGCGGTGCCGCCGATGCCGCCGGAGGGCTGGTGCATCAGGACGCGGGCGTTGGGGGTGGCGTACCGCTTGCCCTTGGTGCCGGAGGAAAGCAGGAACTGTCCCATGGAGGCGGCCAGGCCGGTGGCTACCGTGACGACGTCGTTGGGGATGAACTGCATGGTGTCGTAGATGGCCATGCCCGCCGTCACCGAGCCGCCCGGGGAGTTGATGTAGAGGTAGATGTCCTTGTCCGGGTTCTCCGCGGACAGCAGGAGCAGCTGCGAGCAGATAGCGTTGGCGTTGTCGTCACGCACCTCTGAGCCCAGCCAGATGATCCGCTCTTTCAGGAGCCGGTTGTAGATGTAATTGTCCTGGGCTGCGGGATCGACAGTCGCCATCCGGGGGGACTCTGGGTTCTGTGACATGTGTATATACCTCTCGCTGGTGACGGTGACATCACTGAAAATCACTACTTGGACACTAACCGGTTTCAGCGTTGTTTTGTTCGCGCATCCGCGGCTGTTCGCTGACGGCGCACGATCGGCCGGACCGGCGCGGAGCGGCAGGATCAAACGCAGACAGCCCCCGGATCGGATGATCCGGGGGCTGTCCACAAAGTGGCTCTGAGGCCTAGGCCTTGGCCTCTGCCTTGTCGTCCTCAACGGCTGCGTCAGCGGTCTCAGCCTCGGCCTCAACAGCTTCGGCCGCGGGAGCTTCCTCTTCGCCGCCGGGACGGACGAAGTCGCTCAGGTCAACGGCCTTGCCCTCGGTGTCGGTGACCTCGGCCTGGCCCAGTACGACGGCCAGTGCCTTGCGGCGGCGGACCTCGGAAACCATCATCGGAACCTGGCCGCTCTGGTCAATGATCTGGGCAAACTGGTTGGGGTCCATGCCGTACTGGCTGGCGGTGGTGACGATGTAGTCGATCAGCTCGTTCTGGCTGACGTTGACTTCTTCCTTCTCGGCAATGGCGTCAAGGATGATTTCGTTCTGGAAGGCACGGGCGGTGTTGGCGCGGACCTCTTCGCGGTGCTCCTCGGTGTCGTGCTCGCCTTCACCGTGTCCGTTGCCCTCCTTGAAGTGGGCCTCGAGCTGCTCTTCAACCACGGAATCCGGAACCGGAACCTCCACCAGCTCAACGAGCTTGTCCAGGACCTTGTCGCGGGCCTCGACGCCCTGCTCCACGATCTTGGAGTCGGCTGCCTGCTTGGCAAGGTCTTCGCGGAGCTCGGCAAGGGTGTCGAACTCGGAAGCAAGCTGGGCGAAGTCGTCGTTCGCCTCCGGGAGTTCGCGCTCCTTGACGGCCTTGACGACAACCTTGACCTGGGCGGCTTCGCCGGCGTGGTCTCCGCCCACAAGGGTGGTCTCGAAGATGGCGTCTTCGTCCGCGCTGAGGCCCGTAACGGCTTCGTCGAGCCCTTCGAGCATGGTGCCTGCGCCCACCTGGTAGGACAGGCCGGAAGCGGAATCAACCTCTTCGCCGTCGATGGTGGCGGTGATGTCGATGGTGAGGAAGTCGCCATCCGCCGCGGGGCGGTCTACGGACTTGAGGGTGCCGAAGCGGCCGCGGAGCTCGTCGAGGGCTTTGTCCACGTCCTCATCGGAGGACTCTGCCGCTGCAACCTCAACCTTGATGCCGGCGTAGTCCGGGAGTTCGATTTCGGGGCGGACGTCCACCTCGGCAGCGAACTTCAGCCCGCCGTCCGTTGCGGAGGGGTCCGGAACCTCGGTGATCTCAACCTCGGGGCGGCTCAGGGGGCGGATGCCGGATTCCTGCACGGCGGCCTGGTACCAGCCATTGAGGCCTTCGTTGATGGCAGTCTCCAGGACGTAGCCGCGGCCGACGCGCTGGTCGATGAGCTTGGCGGGGACTTTGCCCTTACGGAAGCCCGGGACCTGGATCTGCGAAGCAACGGTCTTGTAGGCCGAGTCGATGCTGGGCTTCAATTCCTCAAAGGGGACCTCAACATTGAGCTTGACCCGCGTGGGGGTGAGGTTCTCGACAGCGCTCTTCACGGTCTAAGTACTCCTGGGATTGTGGGATGGGTTTCTGCAAACGCAATGTTTTGTCCAGGCCGAGTGGTCCGGGCCGCAGAGTCGGGGTGACAGGATTTGAACCTGCGACTTCCTGCTCCCAAAGCAGGCGCTCTAGCCAAGCTGAGCTACACCCCGTTAGTGCACAGGCAAGTCTACGGTGATCGGCGCCCTGTTTGCACATTTGACACGTAGCCCATGGATTAGGTTTAGTTGTATCCGGCTTGAACAGCCAGCCCGGAATTGCAGGCCTGCTAATATTGCAGATGCGGTTCTTCCGGGGACGTAGCTTAATGGTAAAGCCTCAGTCTTCCAAACTGATTACGCGGGTTCGATTCCCGTCGTCCCCTCCAATCAAAAAGGCCCCTCAGCGAGGGGCCTTTTTGTGTTAAGGCTTTCGTGCCAACTCAGGGACCAGCGGCAGCACGCCGTGGAACGCCATCCCCAACTGAGTGAGCGTCGCCGCAAAAGCCCCATTAAGTGAGAGAGCGTTGCCAAAAAGCCGCATCAGGTGAGAGAGCGTTCAGGACGGCTGCTGGCAGTACGGGCACCAGTAAAGTTTGCGGCCCACCAGCTCGGCGGTCAGCACCGTGGTACCGCAGACCCGGCACGGCATCCCGTCCCGCTTGTAAACGAAGTGCGCGTTGTCCCGGGCGGGGTAGGTTTCCGACTTAGGCAGCGCCGCGGCCCTTGCAGCCCGGGCCCGGCCTGCCGCCTTGCCATGGTCGGACCAGTACTTGGGCGGGGTAGTAATGATGCGGCCGTCGGCAACGCCGTCGTTCATGACGGCCACGACGTCGCGCCACAGCCTGCGCGCCTCGGCGTCGGGCAGTGCGGTTCCCGGCAGCCAGGGATCGATGCGCCGGCGGAACAGGACCTCGGCGCGGTACACGTTGCCCACTCCGGCAATAATCTTCTGGTCCATCAGGAGCGCACCCACGGCAGTTTTCCTGCCCTTCAGGTTGGCCGCGAACCGTCCGGCGTCGCCCCGCAGGTTCCGCAGCGGATCCGGCCCCAGACGCGCCAGGACCGCATCGGCCTCAGCGGTGGTGATGGTTTCGCAGGTGGTGGCACCCCTCAGGTCAGCCCAGCCGTTGCTGCTTGCCAGCCTGACCCGTACGGCTCCCACGGGGACCGGCGGACCCGCATAGGCTTCGCCGCCGGCACCGTCGCCGCCGTCGTCCCCGTCCGCGAAGGTCTCCCGCTCCCCCACCCGGCGCGGCGCACCGATACTGGAGGAACCGGCGAACGTGCTGTCGCCGCCGAAACTCCAGGCGCCGTACAGTCCCAGGTGCACATGCAGCACCAGCGTGTTGTCGAAGTGCAGGAACAGGTGCTTGCCGTGCGCCTCGGCCACGAGCAGGGTACGCCCGTCCAGGAGCGCGGCGCCCCCGCTGAACCGCCCCTGCGGGCTGGACACAGAGAGCCGCCGCCCGCCGAATACGTCCCCGAACTGCCGCGCCAGGCGGCGGACGGAATGCCCTTCCGGCACTACTCGATGACCTCGCCGGTTGCTTCATAGGCAGCGATTTTTCCGATGCGGCGGACGTGGCGCTCGTCGTTGCTGAAGGGCTCGGCCAGGAAGGCCTCGATCAGCTGGGTGGCTTCCTCCACCGTGTGCTGGCGCCCGCCGACGGCAACAACGTTTGCGTCGTTGTGCTCCCGCGCCAGCTTCGCGGTGGAGAGGTTCCAGGCCAGGGCAGCCCGGACCCCCTTGACCTTGTTGGCGGCGATCTGTTCCCCGTTGCCCGAGCCTCCCAGCACGATGCCCAGGGCGGGCACCCCTGCCTGCTGGTCCGCCACCACGGCAAGGGCCGCGTTGATGCAGAAGGACGGGTAATCGTCCTGGGCGTCATACACCTTGGGACCGTGGTCCACCACGTCGTAGCCCTTGGCGGTCAGGTGGGACACCAGGTGGGCGCTCAGTTCCATGCCCGCATGGTCGGTGGCGATGTGGACCCGCGGGAAGGCAGGGGAAGATGTCACGAGCAGAATCCGTTCGGTTGGGGGCGCCGGCAGCCGGCCGGGACGGCGCAGGCCAGGGTCAGGACAACACGGTCAAGAATACTAGGACTCCGGCTGGCCGGGAGTTGGGGCCGCACCGCCGCCCGGCCGGGCCCGTTCAGCGACGCGGGTCAGGACCTCGGCCAGCCTCGCTGCCGAGGCAGGGCTGCCGCCGCTCACCGCCAGGCGCTGGCCGTCCGTTTTGCTGACGACGACGGCGGGCCCGCTGCTGACGAGCATGGCGGCAGTGCCGCCGTGGTGCCGGTAGCCCCAGCCGCCGTAGTCTGCGGCTTTCACGTCCGCCGCGGTGGCGCCGGAGATGGCTCCCGCCGGGACGTTCATGACCGGCACGATGCCGCCCAGCATGACTTTCAGGCCGCGGCGGTCGGCTTTGATGCGCGCGAACAGGAACGCCGCGCCCACCACGGCCAGGAGCACGAGGAGCGCGCCGAGCCAGGGAACGGCAACGGCGATGAGGGCCGAGGGGAACAGCGATGCGATGGCAATCATGACGAAGACGGAACTGCGCGCATGGACCCAGAGCCGGATATTATCCCGGGTCAGGTCAGGGTCCGCTTCCCTGGCGATGGCCAGCTGGAGGGCCCGGTCGTCGTCCGGGGACCACTGCTGGTCCGCCTTGAAGGCAAAGGCAACAATCACCCCCAGGGACACGGCCGCTCCGCTTCCGAGTGCCAGGACCGTCATGTCCACACGGGATTCACGGGCGTCTGCCAGCCCCGCCTGGCCAACAATGCCGGCTGCGAGGGCGCTTGTGACGAAGAGCGTGAAGAACAGGCCGGCACCCATCATGATCCGGCGCATCAGCACGGGCCTGTTGATGGGCACGGCCTGGAAGAGGACCAGCCAGCCGCCTGCCACGATCATCACGGCGCCCGCGGTGACATAGGCGCCGAAGGGCGCGAAGGAGGCCCCGCCGTCGTCCGTCCACCGGATGGCGAGCGGCTCCGGAAGGTCCGGCCGGATCAGGAAGGCGCACACCACGAAGGCCGCCGCCACCAGCAGCGGGAACCCCACCACAAACCGAAGGGCTTTCGTGTCCATCGACTCCATGAACTTTCCCATGATTTAACGCTACTCCCACCGCCGGCCGGCGGCTGCCCGCCTCCCGCGGCAGCCACTGTGAGCCGCGCTACTTGCCACGGGTGGGGGAATGCAAGAATGAACAGTGCCGCCGCTGGGCACGCCAGCTGCGCAGACGCAATCTTTCTGGAGGACACACTTTGCCAGGTATGAATCTGACGCGCGCTGAAGCCAGCGAACGTGCCGAACTGATCGCCGTCGACTCCTACGACGTCAGCCTTGACCTGACCCGGGGCGGAGAGGTCTTCGGCAGCACCACCACGGTGAAGTTCAGCGCGAAGCCAGGGTCCTCAACGTTCATCGACGCCGTCACGCGGACCGTGCACAGCGTCACCCTGAACGGCAGGAGCCTTGATCCGGGCACGGTGGCGGACGGCGTCAGGATCCAGCTCGCCGGACTCGAGGAACACAACGAGCTCACCGTGGTGGCCGATGCCCCGTACATGAACACCGGCGAGGGCCTCCACCGCTTCGTGGACCCGGTGGACAACGAGGTCTACCTGTACACGCAGTTCGAGGTTCCTGATTCGCGCAGGATGTTCGCCGTCTTCGAGCAGCCTGACCTGAAGGCCACGTTCAAGTTCACTGTCACCGCCCCGTCCCACTGGGACGTCATCTCCAACTCCCCCACGCCCGCTCCCGTGGAGACAACGCCCGTGGAGACCATGCCCGGGGACGACGGCGGCGCCCGCTCTGTGTGGGCTTTCTCCCCCACCCCGCGGCTCTCCTCCTATGTGACGGCCCTGATTGCCGGCCCCTACCAGTCAGTGCGCAGCGAGGTCACCAGCTCGGACGGCCGCGTCATCCCGCTTGGGGTGTTCGCCCGGAAGTCGCTGATGCAGTACCTGGATGCGGACAACATCTTCGAACTCACCCGGCAGGGCTTCGCATTCTTCGAGGCGCAGTTCGGCTGCCCCTACCCGTTCGACAAATACGACCAGCTGTTTGTGCCGGAATTCAACGCCGGCGCGATGGAAAATGCAGGGGCGGTGACCATCCTCGAGGGCTACGTCTTCCGGAGCAAGGTCCCAGACGCCCAGGTCGAGCGCCGCGCCATCACCGTCCTCCACGAACTCGCCCACATGTGGTTCGGCGACCTGGTGACCATGCGCTGGTGGAACGACCTGTGGCTCAACGAGTCCTTTGCGGAGTACATGTCCCACCTGGCGGCCGTGGAAGCCACCTCCTTCACCAGTGCCTGGACCACGTTCGCTTCCGTTGAAAAGTCCTGGGCCTACCGCCAGGACCAGCTGCCCACCACGCACCCGATCTTTGCCGAGATCAATGACCTGCAGGACGTGGAGGTCAACTTCGACGGCATCACCTATGCCAAGGGCGCGTCCGTGCTGCGGCAGCTGGTGGCCTGGGTGGGGCCCGACCAGTTCATGGCCGGCGTGCGCGAGTACTTCGCCAAGCATTCCTGGCAGAACACCGAGCTGCGCGACCTGCTGGTGGAACTGGAGAAGGCCAGCGGCCGCGACCTGGACGGATGGGGCCGGCAGTGGCTGGAGACCGCTGGCGTCAATACCCTCAAGCCGGAACTCGAGGTGGACGGCGACGGCAAGCTCACGTCCTTCGCCATCCTGCAATCCGCCGTGGACGAGTGGCCCACCATCCGTCCGCACCGGCTGGCCGTGGGGTTCTACAACCTCAATGGCGCCGGCAAGCTTGAGCGGGTGCACCGCGAGGAGCTGGATGTCGACGGCGGACGCACCGAGGTGCCCGGGCTGGTGGGGCTGGCCCAGCCGGACCTGGTCCTGGTCAATGACGACGACCTCGCCTACGCCAAAGTGCGGCTGGACGAAAAGTCCCTGGCGACGGCGACCGCCCACCTGAAGGACTTCAGCCACAGCCTGCCACGGACGCTCGTGTGGAACTCCGCCTGGGACGCTGCCCGCGACGGCGAGACCCCGGCGCGGCGGTATGTGGAGCTGGTCCTGGCCAATGTGGCCGCGGAATCGGACTCCTCGGTGATCCTGGTCCAGCTGCGCCAACTGGCAACCGCCCTGAACTTCTACGTGGCCGAGGAGCACCGCGAGCAGACGGCCTCGGCCGCCGCGGACCGGCTGTGGGAGCTGGCGTCCGAGGTGCCTGCCGGCTCCGATGCCCAGCTGCAGTTCGTGAAGTCCTTTGCCCTCCTGGCGGGCAGTGAAGGCCAGCTGGACACGGTGGCCGGCCTCCTGGACGGCTCACTGGTCCTGGACGGGCTGGCTGTGGACCAGGACCTGCGCTGGGAGCTGGTTACCTCGCTTGTGGTGGGCGGACGCCTCGGCCAGGACGGGATCGACGCCGAGCTCGCCCGGGACAACACCTCCAGCGGCCAGAATGCCGCCGCCCTTGCCAAAGCCGCCATCCCCACAGCGGAGGCGAAGGCCGCCGCCTGGGACGCCATTGTGGTCAAGGGCGAACTCTCGAATGCACTGCAGGGCTCGGCGGTCACCGGCTTTATGCGCGTGCTCGACCGGTCCCTGCTGGAGCCCTACGCCGAAAAGTACTTCGAGGCAGTGCCGGGGATCGTGGAAAGCCGCACGCACGCACTGGCCCAGCAGATCGTCGTCGGGCTCTACCCTGCGCTGCTGACCACCCAGGCAACCGTGGACCGGACTGACGGCTTCCTTGCCGCGCTTCCGCCCGAAAGTGCAGCGCTGCGGCGGATGATGCTTGAAAACCGCGACGGCGTTGCCCGGGCATTGCGGGCACGGGCCGCTGATGTCCTTCCCGGCGAAGCGGCGCCTGCAGTATGAGCCTGCATGAGCACCGCTACGAGCTGGCCATCCAGTGGACGGGCAACACGGGCAACGGGACGGCGTCCTACCGCGGCTACTCGCGGGACCACGACATCCTCATTCCCGGGCTCCCGGTCCTCAAGGGCTCCGCGGACCCCACCTTCCATGGCGACCGGGAGCGATACAACCCGGAGCAGCTCCTCCTGGCGGCATTGGCCCAGTGCCACATGCTCTCGTTCCTGCATGTGGCGGTCAAGCACGGCGTGGTGGTCACGGACTACCGGGATGAGGCCCTCGGGCTGATGAAGCTGAACCGGGACGGCAGCGGGCAGTTCGAGCGCGTAACGCTCCGGCCGCAGGTGACCGTAGCGGACGCGGCGCACGTGGAGCTGGCCGGCCGGCTCCACCATGAGGCGAACCAGGTGTGCTTCATTGCCCGCAGTGTGAACTTCCCGGTGGAGCATGAACCGGTGACCCTGGCGCCCTGACGGCCCAACTGGGTAGCGCCAAGTGTCGTTTTGGGACCCCATACCGACACTTGGCGCTACCTGGTTTCGGGGCGGGCGGACTCAAAGGCTTCGAAGCAGCTTCCTGGCGAGCCGCGCCTCGGTTTCCGGCGCCAGCCCGGCTTTCCGTTCGCGGTCCAGTCCGCGCCGGCGTTCGTCCGCCAGGGTGTCCGCCAGTGTCTCCTGCCACGGCCGGAGCCGCAGCCCGGCAGCCACGGCTGCCCGGTTGCTCCGTGCCATGAAGCCCCCGTGCCCTGGCGGGAGCCAGAGCGGCAGGGAGTCCGGACCGGCCCAGTAGTTGACGCCCTGGTCCGCCAGCCAGTCCTCTTCCGCCGGGAGGACGTCACCCTGGTGAGCCGCCGCGTCCCGTGAGGCAGCCAGGTACGTCCCGAACGACACCTGCCCGCCCACTGCATTCAAGGCTCCGGCCACACCCGTTTCTGCTGCCCGGAGGATCCAGGCAGCAAGGTCGCGGACGTCGATGGCCTGGGTCGGATGGTGGTCGATGGCGGGGACCACCACCGGCTTGCTGTTCATGGCGAAGCGCGCGGGCCAGTAGCCGTAGCGGTCCGAACTGTCCCCCGGACCGGCTATCAGGCCTGCGCGGCACAGGTGGGCTTTCCCGCCTGCCGCTTTGAGGGTGGCGGCCTCGATCGCCGCCTTCGATTCGCCATAGTTCTTCGGGGTAGAGGGGATGCCCGGATCCAAGGGCTGCAAAAGGGGCGCCTCTTCAGCCGCGTTCGGGAGCGACGCGTCGGCATAGACGGAGCAGCTTGAGACGAACGTCCAGTGGGCCGCCCGGTGGGACAGGGCGTCCAGGGCCCCGATTGCGGTGACAGGGTCCCGGGCCACCTCAACCACCTCGTCCCACTCTCCCTGGGCACCGGTGTAGGCGTCCGCACCTACCGAACGGTCCTCCCGAAGCCACCTGGCTCCTGGCGGCGGTGCGGCGGCGGAGCCGCGGGCAAGGCACGTCACCCCGTGTCCCGCCGCCACCCCCTGTCGGGCAATTTCTGCGGACAGGAAGGCCGTTCCGCCGAGGACAAGAATGCGCATGTTCAGACGCTACGGCGATACTGTTGAAGGAGAACAGAGCCTTCCGCGCCGGGCGTAACCGGCGCCGCGGCACCCCTTCCCGGCCCAGCCGAAGAACAGCAGGAGCACTTCCCCCCTATGGTCAGCACGTTGTCGATCCTTCCTCCCACCGCCAGCCAGCCGGACGGCATCAGCATCACCGGCATCGTGATCAGCCTCGGCGTGGGCGTTGCCATCTGGCTGGTGGCCACGTTCGTGATTTCCCGGATCACCAAGCGCGTGGCGTCCGGCAGCAACTTCTTCAAGCGGCCCACCTTTAAATGGGCAGCCCCTGCCTTTAGGGCTCTGGACCATGAACGGCGCGTCCAGCGTGCGGAAACCATCGGCTCGCTGCTGAACAGCGTGGTTGGCGTGCTGGTGGTCATCATCACCGGCATGTACGTGCTGCAGAACCTGGACATCAACATCGCCCCCCTGCTCACCAGCGTGGGCATCCTGGGTGTGGCCATCGGCTTCGGCGCCCAGCAGCTCATCCGGGACTTCCTGGCCGGGATCTTTATTACCATTGAAGACCAGTACGGCATCGGCGATGTGATCGAAACCAGTGAGGTTGTTGGCGTTGTGGAGTCCATGGGCCTGCGCATCACCCGCGTGCGGTCCGACGACGGCGCCATCTGGTACCTGCGAAACGGTGAGATCCTGCGCGTCGGCAATCGCTCCCAGGGAACCTACGTGCCCCTGCACGAGTCAGAGGACGGGACCACCGACCAGGCAAGCGACCACGGTGCTGCCGAACCCAAAAAGACTGAACAGAAGGCCGGAGAGTAGCCATGAGCATCCCCATCGAACCGCAACGGCCGCAGCTGATGCAGAACGATCCGTTCAGCAAGCCGGACTACACGGACAGTTTCTACGACGCCGTGGGCGGCCATGAGACGTTCGTGAAGCTGATCGATGTCTTCTACGACGGCGTGGCCACCGATCCGCTGCTGCGGCCCATGTATCCGGAAGAGGACCTGGCGCCCGCGAAGCGCCGGTTCCTGATGTTCCTGGAACAGTACTGGGGAGGGCCCACCACCTACGGCGAAGAGCGCGGGCATCCCCGCCTCCGCATGCGGCACATGCCGTTCAAGGTGACGCCGGAGGCCAAGGACCGCTGGCTCTTCCACATGCGGACCGCCGTGGACGCACTGGACCTTCCGCCGCTGTATGAGGGAACCCTGTGGGACTACATGGAGCGTGCTGCGCTGTCCATGGTCAACAGCCCCGGCTGATGTATAACCGGCGCTAGAGCAGAGCACTTCCGGTCCGGGCCAGCACGTGGCCGCGCGTGCCTGTAAGGCGGAACCAGCGCCCTGCCCGGTAGAGCTTCTGGTCGCCATCAGCCAGGAACCCCAGCGCGAGGGCGGCGAAAGCAGCCCCGGCCGGCAGGCCCGATTCGTCCAGTTCCCTGCCCCAGACAGCGGCCCGTGCGTTGTTGACGATCAGCGCACCCGGCCTGTCCGGCACGATGCCCGCCACTTCCGCCATGCCTGCTTCGGCGGCTTTTCTCAGCGCCGCATCGCTGCGTGAACCCAGGAATTCCCACCCGCTCCGGGGGGCGCCCACCCCGGTCCAGGACTCGGTGACAGTGGACGGCGGAACCGGCAACTCGACGTCGTCCTCTCCCGCCCGGGCGAGGCGGTCCAGGACGGCGGACAGGGAGACGGTCACATCCGTCGCGGAAGGTTCCGCCAGCGCCATGGTGCGCAACCCCAGGATGGTGGGAGTCGATTCGCCCAGGAGCCTGGGCCGCAGCACGCAGACGTACGCGGCGAGAACGGAACCTGCGGCTTGAAGCCGGATGGCGCCGTCGTCAATGGACTTGGCGCGCGTGGCGAAGGTCTTCAGGTCAGCAAGATCGCGGGGATCGGCGAAGCGGAAGGACGAAGTGAGGAGATCAGACACACCAAGAACACTACCCGGTGGGCCTTTGTTGAGCAGTGCCGGGGTGCCGTCTAGAGTCAAACCATGACTGAAGCCGACGCCGAGATCCTGGCGCTCCCCAGCGGGGACCCCACCTCATCGCTCATCTCGCTCCTTGACCTTGGTGAGCTGGAGGGTGCCCGGACGGACGAGGACATTTTCCTGGGTCCGTCCCAGCAGCAGCCCCATCACCGGGTGTTCGGCGGCCAGGTGCTGGCGCAGTCGCTCATCGCGTCCATCCGGACAGTGGACCCGGAGCGTTTTGTCCATTCCATGCATGGCTACTTCCTGCGCCCTGGCGACGCGAACAAGCCCATCACCTTCGGTGTCCAGCGCCTCCGGGACGGCCGGTCCTTCTCCGCCCGGCGGGTCCACGCGTACCAGGAAGGCGTGCCCATCCTGTCGATGATCGCGTCCTTCCAGGGCGAGGACGAAGGCCTGGAGCACGAGTCCGTCATGCCTGCCGGCATTCCCGATCCGGAGTCGCTGCCCAGCACCGCCGACCTGCTCGGCAAGTTCGACCATCCGGTGGCGCGGCACTGGGCCTACGAGCGCCCCTTCGATATCCGGCACGTGGATCCGCCGCTGTATGTCTCGGCCAAGGGCAAGCGTGAAGCGCGGAATGCTGTGTGGATGAAGACCTTCGGACCGATGCCGGACAATCCCAACCTGCACCGGGCAGCCCTGGCGTACGCCAGCGACTACACCCTCCTTGAGTCCATCCTGCGGCGCCACGGGCTGAGCTGGATCACTCCGGGTATGAACGTGGCAAGCCTGGACCACGCCATGTGGTGGCACCGGCCCGCCCGAGTGGATGAGTGGCTGCTGTATGTCCAGGAGTCACCCAGCGCCCAGGGCGCCCGTGGACTCGCGACCGGCAAGATCTTCAATCAGGCGGGGCAGCACGTGGCCTCGGTGGCGCAGGAGGGCATGGTGCGTGTACCCACTGACCTGAAGAACAAGGTTGTGGGCGCCTTCCAGTCGAAGCTGATGGAGCATCAGATCCGCAAGGCCGGGCGGGACTAGCAGCATTCCCCGCCCGGACACCAAGGAGGCCGGCACCCTGGTGGGTGCCGGCCTCCTTGTTTTGCTTTGCCCCGGGGCGTTTCGCGTTTAGTCGCGGGTGAGGCGGCGGTGCGTGACGCGGTGCGGCTTGGCGGCGTCCGGGCCGAGGCGCTCCACCTTGTTCTCCTCGTAGGATTCGAAGTTGCCCTCGAACCAGTACCACTTGGAGGGATTCTCCTCGTCACCTTCGTAGGCCAGGATGTGCGTAGCCACCCGGTCCAGGAACCAGCGGTCGTGGGAGACCACCACGGCGCAGCCGGGGAACTCGAGCAGAGCATTTTCCAGGCTGCTGAGGGTTTCGACGTCGAGGTCGTTGGTGGGCTCATCGAGGAGCAGCAGGTTGCCGCCCTGCTTGAGGGTCAGCGCCAGGTTCAGGCGGTTGCGCTCACCGCCGGAGAGCACGCCGGCCTTCTTCTGCTGGTCCGGGCCTTTGAAGCCGAAGGCGGCGACATAGGCACGGGACGGCATTTCGACGTGGCCCACCTGGATGAAGTCCAGGCCGTCGGAGACAACTTCCCACAGGGTCTTGTTGGGATCGATGCCACCACGGCTCTGGTCAGCGTAGGAGATCTTGACGGAGTCGCCGATCTTCAGGTCACCGCCGTCCAGTGGTTCCAGCCCCACGATGGTCTTGAACAGCGTGGTCTTGCCCACACCGTTGGGGCCGATGACGCCCACGATGCCGTTGCGGGGCAGGCTGAAGGACAGTCCGTCGATCAGGGTCCTGTCCTCAAAGCCCTTCTGGAGGTTCTTGGCCTCCAGCACCAGGCCGCCAAGGCGGGGTCCCGGCGGGATCTGGATCTCTTCGAAGTCCAGTTTGCGGGTGCGGTCGGCCTCTGCGGCCATTTCCTCGTAGCGGGCAAGGCGGGCCTTGGACTTGGTCTGGCGGCCCTTCGCGTTGGACCGGACCCACTCAAGTTCCTCGCTGAGGCGCTTGGCCTGCTTGGCGTCCTTCTTGCCCTGGATCTCCAGGCGGGCGCGCTTCTTCTCCAGGTAGGTGGAGTAGTTGCCCTCGTAGGGATAGAGGTGGCCGCGGTCCACCTCAGCGATCCATTCCGCCACGTGGTCCAGGAAGTACCGGTCGTGGGTGACGGCGAGGACTGCGCCGGCGTAGCTGGACAGGTGCTGTTCAAGCCAAAGCACGCTTTCGGCGTCCAGGTGGTTGGTGGGTTCGTCCAGGAGCAGCAGGTCCGGCTTCTGCAGCAGCAGCTTGCAGAGCGCAACGCGGCGGCGTTCACCACCGGAGAGATTGGTGACGTCGGCGTCCGCGGGCGGGCAGCGGAGGGCGTCCATGGCCTGCTCCAGCTGCGAGTCCAGGTCCCAGGCGTCTGCGGCGTCGATGGCTTCCTGCAGCTGTCCCATTTCCTCGAGGAGGGTGTCGTAGTCAGCATCGGGGCTGGCCATTTCCTCGGAAATTTCGTTGAAGCGCTGGATTTTGCCGTAGATCTCGCCAACACCCTCCTGGACGTTGCCCAGGACGGTCTTTTCCTCGTTGAGCGGAGGCTCCTGGAGCAGGATTCCCACGGTGTAGCCGGGGCTCAACCGGGCCTCACCGTTGGAGGGAGTGTCCAGTCCGGCCATGATTTTGAGGATGGTGGACTTACCGGCACCGTTCGGGCCCACAACACCGATCTTGGCGCCAGGGAAGAAGGACATGCTTACGTCGTCAAGAATGAGTTTTTCGCCAACGGCTTTGCGGGCCTTGGTCATTGTGTAGATAAATTCCGCCATGGTTCCAAATCTAGTGGGTGGGCAGGCATATCTCACATTCCGCCCAACAGGCTTACGAGCCTACAAAGCACTTCCCGCTGGCCAGCACGGGCAACACGGTCACTGTCACGGCGCCATCGCGGACCTGGCCGATCACACAGTCCTTTCCCTGGAGCACCGCCGCCTCAATGGCATCCGCTTCGAGGCCAGTGGGAGTGCGGCTCTGCGAAACCTGCAATACCGCAGGTGCGATTCCCGCCCCCGTGAGGGCTTCTGTAACTTGCGAGGTTGCCGGTTTTGGCGACCCGGCGGCCAGCCTGCCCAACGCCTCCGTCACGGTTTTTTTGGCCGTTTCGGTGGCGGCTGCCGCAGCCGTGGTGGATGCCGGCCCTGATGTGTCTGCCAGCTGTCCGGCCACGGTTTCCGTTCCTGCAGCCGTTGTTCCTGGTGTTGCGGGCACTGCTCCGGCTGATGCCGCAGAAGTTGATGTTACGGCAGTTGCCTGCCCGGCGGCAGCCGGCCTCTCACCCGTGGGTGCACCGCTGACGCATCCGGCCAAACCTGCCGCCAGCGCTGCTGCAGCGGCAGCCGCCGTCAGCCGGTGCGCGGCGCTGGGCCTGATACCTCCGGAAGGGGCACCTCCGGGAGCGTTGGCTGCGGGAGTCGCCGATGACGCGCCGGCTGTTGAGTTCTGCCGGTGGTCAGGGGTGTGCCGCATGATGTCATTCTGCCATGCGGGCTGGTCCCGCCTTCGCAACCTGGGCGGGCAGTGCACGGCCGGGGGGGTGCCGCGGCACTGCCCGCCAAGGAACCGGGGAAACCGTTTGATGGGGGACGCTGAAATGAAAGCTAGACTCCGGATTCGGCGAGTTCCCCCGTCTCCAGGTCCAGTGGCACGAGGTCGCCGTTGCTGTCCTCGATGTAGGCCGCGGCAGGATCCCCGCCGCCGTCGTGATCCTCGTCGCCGTCCTCCGGCTCGTCGAACGTCCCCTCTCCGCCGGTACGGTGTTCGCCGTCGAGCGGAGACTCCCGCTCCACAAGCGAGAGAAGCGGCTTCGTGGACGAGCGGGTGAAGTTGGCCGTGCCCCACGTCAGATCGTGGCCCACGGCGTCAGCGTCGATCGTGTGCGAGTAATAGACCCTGCCGTCCCTTTCCCAGCTGCGGATTTTCAGGGTGCCCACCACAATGACGGGCTGGCCTTTCCTGATGCTGCAGCCCATGCTGCCCGCCAGGTGGCGGTAGCCCTGGACCAGGAACCAGTTGGTGTGGCCATCCACCCACATGCCGGATTCCTTGTCGCGCCGGCGGGAGGTGGAACCGATCCGGAAAGAGGCGGTGGCCACTCCCCCTGGGGTTGTGGCGCTCTTGATCTCGGTGGCAACGAACCCCCGAATGGTTATGGTGTCGCTCATCTTCACGTCCTGTCGTCAATGGTGGTGCCCTAGCAGGCAAGACCAGCATGGCGCCGGTGCCGGCCCGCGGGGAGGCAGGGGTTGGCCTATGTGCATAACCTGCGGCTGCGGTTGCCTGTGGAGGATCAGTGGGCCCCCGCCGGTCAGTGACTACGCCGGGACTTCGGGCAATGTAAACTTTTTGAGGCGCCGGATTTCAGCTCCGGAATCCACTGCCTCAGTAGCTCAGGGGATAGAGCAGCGGCCTTCTAATCCGCCGGTCGGGGGTTCGATTCCCTCCTGGGGCACCAGACGGCAAACGCCCCGGTTCACGGACCGGGGCGTTTGCCTTCCCGCGCCACTGCCCAATCGCTGTCAGTCACCAAAAAGGCCCCGCAGGGAAGTCCCGATAAGTGGCAGCCCAACGGGTGTTAGCGCCACTTCAGGACTGCAAGTTCAGGACTGCAAACGGTGCGGGGCTTCCACCAAGGCGCGGACCACGCTGCCGGCAGCACCCAGCAGGGCCCCGGCGTCCCCGACCGCGGAGGTGGTGACGTGCCCGGGGGAAAGCGCCCCCGGAGCGTACTTCGCAAGGCTTTCCAAGAGCGGCCCGCGGAGCCACTGGTCGAGGACTGCGAAATGGCCACCAAGCACCACAGCCCTGACATCCACCACGCGGGACGTCGACGCCACTGCCACTCCCAGTGCCCGCCCGGCCCGCCGGACAGCGAGCAAGGCAGCCTGGTCCCCAGCGCCGAGCGCTCCCAGCAGGTCGGACATACTCTCGGACCTCGACCGTCCCTTCGCGGGTATGCCGGCAGCAGAAAAAATGGCATCCTGCCCCGCGATCGTCTCCAGGCACCCCGTCCCGCCGCAGGAGCAGAGGGCCCCCTCCGGCTGGACCACGATATGGCCCACCTCCCCGGCGTTGCCCTCCGGGCCGGTGAAAAGCTCCGAATTGATCACCAGGCCGCCACCGACGCCCACCTCGCCGGATACAAAGAGGAAATCGCGCGTGCCGTGGGAGCCGTGGGCCAGTTCCGCTAGCGCAGCAGCATTGGCCTCGTTGAAGAGGGAGACCCCCAACGGCACACCAGGAAGCAGCCGCTCCATGTCCAGCTTTGTGTCCTTCCAGCCAAGGTTCGGGGCTGTCCTCACCGTTGAAGTGCCGGCTTCCACGAGGCCCGGGACGGCCAGTCCTGCGCCCAGGACCTCAACACCCGAGGCCGCGGCCGCCTTCCGCACCTCCGCAGCAAGCGCTGCCAGTGCGGACAGCACGGGCTCGCTGGCGCTGTCCCGGTTGTCCCGCTCCCGGATTTCCTGCACAACCAGGCTTCGGGAAAGGTCCGTCACCCCGGCGGCAATGTAGTCGACGTTGATTTCCAGGCCCATGACACCCCGCGCAGGGTTCAGTTCCAGCCCGACCCCCGGCCGGCCCCGCTCCCCCTGCCGGCTCAGGCCCACCTCGCGGAGCAGGCCGGCACCCAAGAGGTCCAGAACGATGCTCGAAACAGAGGCTTTGGTCAGCCCGGTGGCCGCGGCAACCTGTGCCCGGGTGGGATTCATTCCGGCCGGGGCCTGCGCCACCCGGGCAAGGACCAGTGCGAGGTTGTTCCTCCGCACATCCGCCATGTTTCCCGGGCTGGCGGCCTCGGACGGTGCAGTGGCAGCTGCGGTACTCGCCATGGCCTTCTCCTCCGACTGGTAGCGGGGCCGTCCCACACGAGCCCTTTCGCTATTGACCCTAGCGTAATCACGCTTATATAGTTCAAGCGATAAACTAAAAGTGCCGTAACTGGCGGCAACCGAGTGCAAGGACGCATCATGGCTATTTCCCCCACCCCTGCTGACAAGTTCACCTTCGGCCTCTGGACTGTGGGCTGGACCGGTGCGGACCCGTTTGGTGTCGCGACCCGTGCCGCCCTGGACCCCGTCGAGGCGGTGCACCGCCTGGCCGAGCTGGGCGCGTACGGCATCACGTTCCACGACAACGACCTGGTTCCGTTCGACGCCAGCGCCTCGGAGCGGGACCTGATCCTGAAGAATTTCAAGGCAGCCCTGGCCGAGACCGGCCTGAAGGTGCCCATGGTGACCACCAACCTCTTCAGCCACCCGGTCTTCAAGGACGGCGGCTTCACCTCCAACGACCGCTCGATCCGCCGCTTCGCCCTGGCCAAGGTGCTGCGCAACATCGATTCGGCCGCCGAGTTCGGTGCCGAAACCTTTGTGATGTGGGGCGGGCGTGAAGGCAGCGAATACGACGGCTCGAAGGACCTCGCCGCCGCGCTGGACCGGATGAAGGAAGGCGTGGACACCGCCGCGGCCTACATCAAGGACAAGGGCTACAACCTGCGCATCGCCCTGGAGCCCAAGCCCAACGAACCCCGCGGCGACATCTTCCTCCCCACCGTCGGGCACGGCCTGGCGTTCATCGCCCAGCTCGAGCACGGCGACATCGTGGGCCTGAACCCCGAAACCGGGCACGAGCAGATGGCCGGGCTGAACTTCACCCACGGCATCGCGCAGGCGCTCTGGGCCGGCAAGCTCTTCCACATCGACCTCAACGGCCAGCGCGGCATCAAGTACGACCAGGACCTCGTCTTCGGCCACGGCGACCTCACCAGCGCCTTCTTCACCGTGGACCTGCTCGAAAACGGCTTCCCCGGCGGCGGCCCCCGGTACGAGGGTCCCCGGCACTTCGACTACAAGCCCTCCCGCACCGACGGCTACGACGGCGTCTGGGAATCAGCCAAGGCCAACATGGCCACCTACCTGCTCCTCAAGGAACGCGCCCTCGCCTTCCGCGCAGACCCCGAAGTCCAGGAAGCCCTGGCCACCTCCGGCGTCTTCGAACTCGGCGAAAGCACCCTCGCCGCCGGTGAAACCACCGCGGACCTGCTCGCGGACGCCACCGCCTTCGAGGACTTCAACGCCGACAAGGCCGCCGAACGCTCCTTCGCGTTCGTCCGCCTCAACCAGCTCGCCATCGAACACCTCCTCAACGCCCGCTAACCCATGGCTCTTGTAGCAGGCATCGACAGCTCCACCCAGTCCTGCAAGGTGGTGATCCGCGATGCGGACACGGGAGAGTTGGTCCGGCAGGGCAGGGCGGGCCACCCCGACGGGACCGAAATCCACCCGGACCACTGGTGGGCCGCCCTCCAGGAGGCAGCCGGACAGGCAGGCGGACTGGAGGACGTCGCCGCCATCTCGGTGGGAGGCCAGCAACACGGCATGGTCTGCCTGGACAGCGACGGCCAGGTCATCCGGCCCGCACTGCTCTGGAACGACACCCGCAGCGCAGGTGCGGCCGCGGACCTGATCAAGGCGGCAGGCGACGGCGATGCAGCCGCCGGCGCCCGCTACTGGGCCGGTGCCACGGGCACCGTCCCGGTGGCCTCGCTGACACTGACCAAGCTGCACTGGCTGGCCGCCAACGAGCCGGAGAACGCGGCCAGGGTTGCCGCGGTCTGCCTCCCCCACGACTGGCTGACCTGGCGGCTCATGGGCTATGGCCCCGGGAGCGGCGAGGCAGGGCTGGCGGCCCTGAGGACCGACCGCTCGGACGCTTCGGGGACGGGCTACTTTTCGACGGCGACGGGCGAGTACCTGCCGGGGCTCCTGGAGTCCTCGCTGGGGCACATCCCGCTGCTGCCCGAAGTGGTAGGCCCACTGGAGGCCGCCGGCAGGTCTCCGGAAGGCGCCCTCCTGGCCGCCGGGGCCGGGGACAACGCGGCGGCGGCCCTGGGTGTGGGCGCCCGCGTGGGTGATGTTGTGATGTCGCTGGGCACCTCGGGGACGGTCTTCGCCGTGTCCGACACGCCGGCCGCCGACCCGTCCGGGCTGGTGGCAGGGTTTGCCGACGCCTCGGGGAACTACCTGCCGCTGGTGTGCACCTTGAACGCTACCCGCGTTTTTGACGCCACCGCTGCCTTGCTGGACGTCAGTATTGCGGAGTTCAACGAGCTGGCGCTGGCGGCCGAACCAGGCGCGGGTGGCCTCACCCTCGTCCCCTACTTCGACGGCGAGCGCACGCCGAACCTGCCGGACGCCACGGGTTCCCTGCATGGCATCACCCGCGGGAATTACACCCCGGCAAACCTGGCGCGCGCCGCCGTCGAAGGCGTGGTCTGCTCGCTCGCAGACGGGTTGGCCGCCCTGCAGGAACAGGGCGTGGAAGCGCGCCGCATCATCCTGGTGGGCGGCGGAGCGCAGTCAGCGGCGGTCCAGGCGGCGGCAGCGCAACTGCTGGGCATCAGCGTCACCGTGCCCCGCCCGGGAGAATACGTGGCCGACGGCGCCGCCCGCCAGGCCGCCGCGGCACTCACCGGAAAATTTCCGCAGTGGGCACTGGACGCCGTCGACCTCCCTGCAGGGCAGGACGACGGCGGCGTGCTGGCACGCTACCGCCGCTGCGCCTCGATGTAGGCCTGACGTATCCACGCAAAAGGACCCGGACCTCACTGTGAAATTAACAGCGCGGTCCGGGTCTTTTCATGTGGGGCGCAGGTCCTGCCAGTTGTGTAGAACGTGGCAGGAGCCTGGGGTCTGGACAGGACATGCAGAGGTGTCAGGCGCACGGTAGGACAAGCTCCGCGCAGCGCTTCCTTCACCGTGGCCAGGACGGTGTTGCGCCCGCAAAGGTTTCGCCGGAGGGCTTATCGGTAAAGATGTGTTTGCCGGCCTGCATGGCCTTCTTCAGCGTGGCGGCGCGGAGGCTGGTCATGGAAGCGTCAAACACGACGTCGATGGTGGGGTCGTTGATAACGGCGCCGAGGTCGGTGCTCCACTCCGAGGCCTTGTGCTTTTCGGCCAGTTCCCGGATCTTGCTTCGTTACGGCCCACCACAATGGGCTCCTGCGTCCGGGATGGGAAGGATGGACCGCAGCAGGTGCCCGCGGTAGCCTATCCGGCCGGTGATGCCGTTCGCCCATCCGACAACTGGCAAGCGCTTTCCGAACCTGGCCCGAAACTGCCATACTTGGTTACGCCTACTGACCCCACAAACCCGACCAGGAGACGCCGTGGCTGCAAGCACCCTTACCGAGGTTGCGCGGCTGGCCGGGGTATCTCCCGCCACTGCCAGCCGGGTCCTCAATGGTTCCGCACGCAAGCCGGGCCAGGACATCGCGGACCGGGTCCGCCAGGCAGCGGACTCGCTTGGATACATTCCCAACGCCCAGGCCCAGGGGCTCGCCAAGTCCAGTTCCGGCCTCATCGGCTTGATTGTGCACGACATCGCGGACCCATATTTCGCCGCCATCGCCCGTGGCGTCCTGGAGGCCGCCCGGGAACAGCGCAAGTTGGTGCTGCTGGCCACCAGCGGCGGGGCGCCCGCGGAGGAGCGGGAGGCCGTGGCAGCCTTCGCCGCACGGCGCGCCGATTCCATCGTGGTCGCCGGCTCACGCTCGTCCCGGGAAGAGGACCGGGACGGCAACGCCGGGCTTGCAGCGGAACTTGACCGGTACTGCCGCAACGGCGGCAAGGTGGCAGTGGTGGGACACCCGGTGGTAGGTGCCACCGCTTCCGAGGGCTACCACGTTGTTGCCGTGCCGAACCAGGAGCTCGCCGGCGCCCTGGCAGCTGAGCTTGCCGCCGGATGGGTTGGCGATTTCGTCATCATCGGTGGCCCTGAGGGCCTGTTCACCTCGGATGACCGGATTCGCGGCTTCCAGGAAGGTCTGGCAAAGGCCGGCCGGGGCCCTGCGCAGGTACTGCGCACGTCATTCAACCGCGCTGGGGGCTACGATGCCGGCCTCAAGCTGGCTGCCAGGATCAAGGCCGGGCGGACGGAGGACGGCGAGGCCCCTGCCGCCGCGACGATGTGCATCTTCGCTGTCAACGACGTGATGGCCATCGGCGCCTCGGCCGCCCTGCGGGCTGAAGGGCTCCGGGTTCCGCGGGACGCCAGGATTACCGGATTTGATGATATCGAGACCCTGCGGGACTTCCGACCGGCCCTCTCCACGGTCCGCCTGCCGCTGGAAGACATCGGCCGGCTTGCCACCCGGGCGACAGCCGGCGCGGCGGGCAGCAACGATGGCCAGGAGACCGGGGATCCACAGCCCGTGAAGGGCGAAGTCACCCTTCGCCGCAGCACGGAGGCAGTGGCCTGAGCATGGCGTCCGGGCTGGGAAGCTGCACGTCTCTCCCCATGGGCGGCTCGGACTGGGCCTTGCGGCCGGAGAGCCGGGGCCGGACCAGTGGACGGCTCCGTGCGCGGCCTGGCTTGCGCGGGCAGGCTGGACGTCCCGGTTCTCAACCGCCTGCGGCGCGGACTAAGCCAGGGCCCGGATAGTCCAGGACGCCGAGTGCGACTCCCCCGGTTTGAGGTGCAGCAGGTCCACCCCCGAGTTGTAGGCGTCCGGCGGGCAGGTCATGGGTTCAACCGCCAGGCCCAGCCTGTCCGGGGCCACCGGCTTATCGGCCGTATGGATCTGGACCCACGGCAACTCCGTGCCCCATTCCAGCTCCACACCCGTTCCCGCGGGGTCCTGCACGCGCACCCTGGCCAGCCCGGACGCGTCGCGGGAAATGCCGGTGAAGGCATGGTCGATCTTCACGGGCCCCAACCGCCGGGGTCTGCGGAAATCAAAGCCGCGCTCTTCCACGCCCTTCATGCCGACGGGGAGCAGCCGGTCCGGCGTCACCTCAAGGAACTCGCGCGCCGGCACTTCCAGCGTCCATTCGTCCAGCCCATTTGGACCGGCCACCAGGTACGGGTGCGGGCAGGCACCATAGGGGGCACTGGCGGCCCCGGTGTTCACCGTCCTCACCGTGCTGTGCAACCCATCGGGATCCAGCGAGTAGGACACGGACACTTCAAGGTCCGATGGGTAATCCGGGCCCGCGCTGATGGTGCACGCGAGAACCACCCGGTCCTCAGCCGCCTCCCGCACCTCCCAGGTCCGCTCCGTGGCGAGGCCGTGCAGCGCCGCACCCCGCTGGGGCTCGTTGATCGCGGCCTGGTAGGCCGTTCCGGCGTAGGTGTACCTGCCGTCAGCCAGGCGGTTGGGCCAGGGGACGCAGATGACCCCGCGGTAGTCGGGAATCCTGCCGTCCGGGCCAAAGCCCACCACCAGGTCCCGGCCGTTGTGCTGCAGCTCCCGGAGGGCACCCCCGCGCGCTGTGACCACGGCGGTGTAGGGGCCGCTGGCGATGCTGTGTTCCGTGGATGGCATGAAGATCCCCTTTGACGCCGAGTTTCTTGTGAGCGCTAACCAGCCTAACGCATGCGCCTGCCCGCGCACACGGAAACCTTCCCGCTGGCTAAAGTTGCACCATGGCCGAAGAAGGCGTGGTTAACAGCCAGGTACTCTCTGCCATCCGCGGTGCGCTGCGCGAACGGGCAGACCCAGTGCGGGGCGCCGGCGCGCAGGCCTACATGAAATCTGCCCTGCCCTGCCTGGGTGTGCGTGTCCCCGAAGTCCGCCGGATCGCCGCCGCGGCCGCTGCCGACAGCCCCTTTACGTCAGCCGTGCAGCTGCGCGGCACCGTCCTTGAGCTATGGCGGAACGCCATGGCCCGCGAAGAACGGTATGCAGCCATCGACCTGACCGCGGACCCCCTGGCCGCCGGGGACATGCTGATGCTGCCCGTCTATGAAGAAATGATCCGCAGTGGCGCCTGGTGGGATGTGGTGGACCCGGTAACCACCCGCCTCTGCGGCCTGCTGCAGGCCAACCGTGCGGAGATGTCAGCAATGCTGCTTGGCTGGGGCACCGATCCGGACTTTTGGATGAGGCGGGCTGCCATCCTCTCGCAGCTGGAGGCGAAGGCCGCCACTGATTCCGGGCTGCTGGCCCGGATCCTTGAAACAAACATGGCAGACCGGGAGTTCTTCATCCGGAAGGCAATCGGATGGGCCCTGCGCGAGTATTCAAAGACGGCGCCGGAGTGGGTGGCGGCCTTCGTGGCAGAACACGCGGCCACCCTCAGTCCCCTGTCCCGGAGGGAAGCCCTCCGGCGGCTCGCTGTCCCGACACCTGGCATATAACGGCAGCCTGCAAGCACCCTGGGTCAGGGGGACGTTCCGGACCGGGATCGCTTTGACGGTTCCGCGGCATGCCAGGCCTCCAGCCTGTTACTTGCCCTGGCACCCGCAAGGGCAAGGATCACACCGCCGAAGGCCATCGCCATGAGCGCGTACACCACGGATGCGGGTGGAGTTCCCCACATGGCGTGCATCACCAGCGTGCCCGGCACCAGCCCGAGGTAACCCGCCACACCGGCCCCCAGCGCCCACGGCCATGCCTTCGCCATTGCCCGGGTGCCCGGTCCCGGCGGCCGCGAAGGTGCCTCCAGCCTGGACACCCCAATGCCCAGGATGATTCCCAGCAGCGGCGGGCCGAAACCGCCACCGACCGCGAACAGCAGCAGCGAGAGCCCAATCAGCACCAGGGGCCCCTGCCGGCCGTGTATGCCGGCCACCGCCCAGGCGGCGAAAACCCCTGCAGCCACCACGGTCGCGACGCCCGACGCCAAGAGGTCCGACAGCACCGTAAAGGCCGGCTCCCCGTCCAGGATTCCGAACGCCTCGTTCCCGGGCCAGGAACGGAACACCGGGCCACCAGGCGCCACGGGGCCCTGGAGGATCTCGCCAATCCCGTGTTCCATGCCCGCCAGGGCCGCCAGCAGCCCGAAGACGCCCACCACGGTGCGCAGCGCCCTGCCTGGCGGCGCGTGCCGCGAACCCTCCATCCGGCGCCTCCTTGCCATGCGGGATGATTCGACCCTATGGCCGGCGCACCGCGGACAGCAGGGTCCAATGGCCCGGCAAACAGGACGGACTTCACGTCAGGTTCCCCCAACCCCAACCAGGTAGCGCCAAGTGTCGTTCTGGAGCTTCAAAACGGCACTTGGCGCTACCTAGATGACGGGGCGTTCGACGACGGCCTCGTGGGTCTTGCGGAACAGCCGGCGGGTGCGGGGGTCCCAGAAAACCAGGTACAGGCCGAACAGCAGGCCGGTCACCGCAGCGGCCACCCGCGCCAGTGCCAGCGCAAAGCCGAGGTCCTCGGTCTGCAGGTACGGGAAGACTTCCAGCTGGTCCGAAATGGCGTAGATCATGAAGAACGAGACAACAAAGTAGAGCGCCTTGACCTGCCAGTCGTTCCTGATGCCGGTTATTGCGAACAGGGGTATCAGCCAAACGACGTACCAGGATTGGATGATCGGAGCGAGGAGGACCACGGCGGCAAACGCGAGAGTGAGGCGGCGCATCAGCCGGTCATAGTCCCCACGGAAGATCTGCCAGGCAACAATGCCCACGGCAATAAGCTTGCCCACATTGTGCACAACCCCGGCCAAGGCGGCCCCGTCCAGTCCAAACGGATTGGCCAGCGAGGCAACCACCATGCCGATCAGCCCCACGGGCGCGTACCAGATGGAGATGCTTCCGGGGGCGGAGAGCCCGTTGACCCAGCCGAAGCCGAAACCGTTCACCAGGCTCATCAAGGCCAGGATTCCGAGGCTCAGCCCAGCTGTCAGGCCCCAAAACGCGAACTTGCGGAGCCAGCCTGCGTCCTTGCCAGCCCATAGGAGCCCGATAAACGGCAGGAAGACAATAGTGATGGGCTTCACCGCAATGGAAAGGGTCACCAGGACAATGCCGCGGACCAGCCTGTGCGTCGCGGAGTAGTAGAGCCCGGCCAGCGCCAGCCCGATCATCAGTGCGTCATTGTGGACGCTCGCGATGAAGTTCGTCAGGAACAGCGGGTTCGCGGCGGTGAGCCACAGGGCCCGGTGCGGGTTGACGCCGTGCAGCTCGGCCAGCCGTGGAACATAAATGACACACAGGATCACTCCTGCCACGGCCACCAGGCGGAAGAGCATCACGCTGGCCTCCGGCTGTACGTTCGTGGACCAGACGACGAACTGTTCGATCCACAGGAACAGCTGGCCGTAGGGTACGGGCGCTTCGGTCCACATCTTGTCCGCGCCCAGCTGGAAGTAGTTGGACAGCGCCGAGATGCCGTTCTCGTAGGGGTTGAACCCTTCAACCATCAGCCGGCCCTGTCCGATGTACGCGTAAACGTCGCGGCTGAAGAGCGGCACGCTGAACATCATGGGGAGGCCCCAGGCCACAACGGCCATCAGGGTAGCTTTGCGGGCCTGCCCGCCCCACACCCTGACCCGCTGCCCCAGCCTGAGCCAGGCACGGACCAGGAGCATGCCTCCCACGGCCAGCAGGACAATCGAGAGGGCAACGCCGACCGCTTCGGCGCGCATCCAGATGAACAGTGGCATCCTGCGGAGTTCAGAGACCGGGGCAAGCCAGCCCACGCCCAAGGACCCGATGAGCATGAACATGGACCCAACGAAGCCGGCAAGGAGCGGGGACCGGGGATTATCCACTTCGGCGCCGCCCGCTGCGGCAGTGGCGGCGGGCGCCGCCTCCCCCGTCGCAGGCACAGGCGCCGTCATTTCAGGATTGTCCAATCTATCTCGTCTGCGGTTTCGCCCGGCGGCGCACCGGCCGGCCGGGGCGCATTCCCACGGGAGCGGCATGACCCGCCGCGTCTTCGAAATCCTAGCATCGGACGGTGGCCTGGAGGTGTAACGGTAGGCTTGTCCGGTGCCTATATCTAACGAACGAATCGTCTGGATCGACTGCGAAATGACCGGCCTGGACATCAAGAATGACGCCCTGATCGAGGTGGCGGCGCTGGTCACCGACTCCGAACTGAACATCCTCGGCGACGGCGTCGATGTGGTCATCAAACCGGATGATGCCGCAGTGGCCCAGATGAGCGATTTCGTCCGGGACATGCACACCAAATCGGGGCTCCTCAAGGAACTGCCCCACGGCAAGACGATGGCCGAGGCGGAAGCCGCCGTCATGGAGTACATCTCCGCATGGGTGCCGGACCCGCGCAAGGCGCCCCTGGGTGGCAACTCGGTGGGCACTGACCGGGTGTTCCTGTCCCGGGACATGCCGGCGGTGGTTGAGCACCTGCACTACCGGGTGATCGACGTCAGCACCATCAAGGAACTTTCCCGCCGCTGGTTCGCGAGGGCGTACTTCCAGTCGCCGGCGAAAAAAGGCGGACACCGCGCCCTGGGGGACATCAAGGACTCCATCGACGAGCTCCGTTATTACCGGGAAGCCGTATTCGTGCCCGCGCCGGGACCGGACAGTTCAACGGCCCAGCGGATTGCCCGCCACATCACGTCCGCCGGGGACACCGGGCAGCAGGAAGGGTAATCTGCGTCACCTTCGACGGAATTTTGGGCGAAAACCCCAAAAGTGGACAAAGCACCCCTGAAGAGCAGGTAAGCTATATGAGTTGCCTTTCCAGAGCGCCGGTCCGCCGGTAAATCTGCAGGCACATGGTGGGCTTAGCTCAGTTGGCAGAGCGCCTGGTTGTGGTCCAGGAGGTCGCGGGTTCAACCCCCGTAGCTCACCCTCACGGGACGGTATGTGCAGCCGTCCAAGAAGGAGGCCGCACCGGATATCCGGTGCGGCCTCCTTCGTTTTTTCACCGTCGCACACTTGCACCTCGCACGAGATACCGCTGAAGGACCGCTGAAGATGACCGTTCTGCCAATCACCATCTGGGGAGAACCCGTACTGCACCGCCGCGCTTCCGAGGTTGAAGTGTTCGACGACGAGCTGCGGACCCTGATAGCGGACATGTTTGAAACGAATGACGCCGCCAACGGCGTGGGGCTCGCAGCTCCGCAGATAGGCGTGGGCAAGAGGATCTTCGTGTACAAGTACGCCAACGACGATGGCGCCCCGCCCACGGGCGTGCTGGTCAACCCGGTCCTGACCCTGTCAAAGATTTCCGGTGCGGTACCGGACCCGGATGAGGAAGAGGAAGGTTGCCTGTCCTTCCCCGGCGGACAGTATCCCCTGAAGCGCGCCGAGTGGGCACGCGTTGAAGGGTTTGACGGTTTTGGACAGCCCGTCAGGTTCGAAGCCACCGGCTGGTTTGCCAGGATCATCCAGCACGAATATGACCACCTGGACGGAAAGCTCTACGTCAACCGGCTGATGGACCGCTACGCGCGCAAGGCCATGAAGCAGGCCAAGAAGAGCGGCTGGGGAGTTCCCGGACTGACCTGGATGCCGGGCGTCGACCCTGACCCGTTCGGCCACTAAAGCAGGCGGTCACCCCGCCGCAATGGTGGACTGGCCCGGGCAGGACACCAGCACGCGCTTCATGGCGTCCTTTTCCGCCTCAGTGACCCAGAGTCCGTAGGCTGCCTTGACGGATATTTGGCGGGCCACATAGTGGCAGCGGAAGGACTTGTTCCTGGGAAGCCACGTTGCGGCATCGCCGGCACCCTTCTCCTCGTTTGCCGGGCCGTCCGCGGCGATGAGGTTCAGCGGATCGTTGGCAAGGCTTTGGCGCTGTTTGGCCGTCAGCCCCTGGGCGCCCTTCTGCCAGGCGTCGCCCAGGGCCACGACGTGGTCTATCTGGACTGCGCGGCTGCTTTCGGAGCCGCGGCGGAAGTCCATGGACTGCCCGGTATAAGGCTCCCGGATGGTGCCTGCTGCCACCTTGCACCTGGACCCCTCCATGAACACCACGGCGGTGAGGTCACGCCGGAGCATGTCGTTGCGGGTGTCGCACCCGTTCCGGTCCACGTCCAGCCACGCCTGGCCGAAGGCTTCGCGGTCGTAGTTGTCCTTGGCGGCGCGGCCCTTGACGGCGAGCCCCTCCAATGCGGCGAGGGCACTGCCCGGGGGCACCGGGCGCACTGGCACGACAGGCTTCATCCAGGCGGGATCAAAGACTGGGGCCTCCGCGGGACCTGCGACGGCGGGCTCCGCCAAGGCAAACTGGCCGGCAGTAAAGAACCAGGACAGGGCCGCCAACGCCGCGGCGGCAGCCACTGCCAGGATGCCCCATGCCTGCCGGGAGCGACGGCGCGCACTCCGATAGGCAGACCAGCTCACAGTCATGGGGCTCCAGCCCCTCCGGCGACATCATGCACCAGAAGAGCCTAGGCCACCAGCCTGCCCTCCCCACTGTTTTCCACAGTGTGGAGGGCAAGTGGGCGGCGCTGGCGGAAGTATTCCGCCGCGGGGCTTACTGCTCCCGCATCACCCGCCGGAGGTCCTCCTCGGCGATTGCCAGCAGTCCTTCCAGCTGGCGCACCCGGTCCTCTCCGACGTCGCCCGTTTTGTACGCGGCGCGGGCGCCCTCCAGCAGCCGGACGGCCTCCTTATGGTTGGCTTTGGCCACGTCGAGGGCGTGCTCAAGGGTTGTCTCGTGCTGAAGTGTCGAATCTTTGTCCATGCCACCAGTGTGGTCCCGTTTCCCGGCTGATTCCAGCACCATCAGCCGGGAAATCGCGGGACCGGCGGCCGGAACCTAAACGGCGATCGCAGCCAGGGCCGCGGCGGATTCCTTTGCGGGGAAGGAAGGCGGGTTAACCCCGGCCATCTCCTCCATGACGCGGACCACCTGGCAGCTGTAGCCGAACTCGTTGTCGTACCAGACATAGAGCACAAGGTTCTTGTCCGTGGACACGGTGGCCAGGCCGTCCACGATGCCGGCCCGGCGGGAACCGACGAAGTCAGTGGAAACAACTTCGGGTGAGTCGATGTAGTCGATCTGCTTGCGCAGGTCCGAGTGCAGCGACATCTCACGCAGGTAGTTGTTGACCTCGTCCTTGGTGGTCCCGTTCTCCAGGCTCAGGTTCAGGATGGCGAGGGAAACATCCGGGGTGGGGACGCGGATGGAGCTGCCGGTCAGCTTGCCCAGCAGTTCGGGCAGGGCCTTGGCCACGGCCTTGGCGGCGCCGGTCTCCGTGATCACCATGTTCAGTGCTGCCGAGCGGCCGCGCCGGTCACCCTTGTGGAAGTTGTCGATCAGGTTCTGGTCGTTCGTGAAGGAGTGCACCGTCTCCACATGGCCGTGCACGACGCCGAACTTGTCGTTGATTGCCTTCAGCACCGGCGTGATGGCGTTGGTGGTGCAGGACGCGGCGGAGACGATCTGGTCGGTGTCCTCGATGGTGCCGTGGTTGATGCCGTGGACGATGTTCTTGAGATCGCCCTTGCCCGGGGCGGTCAGCAGGACCCGGGCCACGCCCTTGCTCTGCAGGTGCTGGGACAAGCCCTCCCGGTCACGCCAGCGTCCGGTGTTGTCCACCACAAGGGCGTTGTTGATTCCGTAGGCGGTGTAATCGATGGTGGCGGGGTTGTCCGAGTAGATGACCTGTACCTGCACGCCGTTGGCCGTGATGGTGTTGGCCTCCTCGTCAATCCGAATGGTCCCTTCGAAGGAGCCGTGGACCGAGTCGCGGCGCAGGAGGCTGGCGCGCTTGGAGAGATCGTTGTCAGCACCTTTGCGGACCACGATGGCGCGCAGGCGGAGGCCGTGTCCGCCGCCTGCCTTTTCGATGAGGAGGCGGGCCAGGAGCCGGCCGATCCGGCCGAAGCCGTAAAGCACCACGTCGGTGCTGGTGCGGTCATCGCCGCCGCGCTTGCCCACGACGTCGGCAAGTTCCGCCCGCAGGAATTCTTCCAGCGTGGCGCCGTCGCCTTCTTCCTTGAACTTCTGGTTCAGCCGGGCGATGTCGATGGCAGCGGCACCGAGCTCGAGTCCGGCCAGGGTGTTCAGCAGGGGCGCCGTCTCCTCCAGGAGAAGCTCGTCCTTGCTCATCCGGCGTGCAAAGCGGTGCGCCTTAAGGATGTTCATGGTGGATTTGTTGATCAAACTCCGGCCATGGATGCTGGTGACCACGTTGTTCTCGCGGTACAGCCGGCCGATCACCGGAATCATGGCCTCGGCGAGGGCCTCCCGGCCCATCCACGTATCAAGACAAGAATCTGACGTCTGGCTCACAGAAATACCTTCCTCGGTTCAGCCGTGTACGTCCTCGTACACGGATGTCGGCCACCACATGTTGTGCAGGGGCCCCCGCGCCTGCAGGGGTCGGCCCCCAGGCGCCTGGATCGCGTGCAAAGAAAAACCGCCGGCTGCGAAGGCAACCCGGGCGGAAGAACTCCTGCGTCCGGTCTCCATTCTAAGTTGGCCAGCTACCCCTGACCGGCCGGAACCACGTGAAATCACTCACAGGGAAGGGCCTTGCGTCCGGGGAGTCAGTTGTGGATGGCCGAATAGAGATTGAGGCTGGACGAAAACACCACCCAGGAAAAATAGGGCAGCATCAGCAGGCCCGCAGCCGGGCTCACCGGCCCGAACCGCACAACGAGGAATGCAAGCGAGGCCGCAAGCCCGGCTATGACACAGAAAGCGGCCCAGAGGGCAGCAGCACCAAACACCGGAAAGAGCCCGAAGAAGGCCAGCGGCCATGCGGCATTGAGCACCAGTTGGACCAGATACCCGGCCAGGGCACCTCCCCTCAACTCCCCTTTCCGCCAGACGAGCCAGGCGGCGACCGCCACCCCCACGTACAAGAGCATCCACATGCTCCTGAACATCCAGCCCGGCGGCATCCAGGGGGCCTTGGCCGATCCCGCGAACCAGCCAGCCGAATGCAGGATGATGGGGACTGACGCGAGGGCCCAGGCAGCGGCGGAGAGCGCAAGGAACCCGGCCAGGGCAACGGCCTGCTGTGCGCGGGCGGGACCCCGCGGTTCGGCGGCTCCGTCGCCGGAGGGCGGGTCAATATTTGCGGGCACGGTTCAGGATCCCCAACACAACTCTCAAGGTCAAACCGGACGGGGTGGATGGGTTGACCGATACGCCGGGTTCTGTGCTCCCGCCCCGTTGCCGGTGCGGGAGTAGCGGCCATCCATCTACGAGCGCCGTTGCCGGCGCCCTCCAGCGGCCTACCCGGACACTCGGGCGGGCAGCCCTCAAACGTGTCCTGTCTGGCCTTGCTCCGGGTGGGGTTTACCTAGCCTTCCCGGTCACCCGGGAAGCTGGTGGTCTCTTACACCACCGTTTCACCCTTACCTGGTTCGTGCCGCTTTCAAACCGGCGCGACCCAGGCGGTCTGTTCTCTGTGGCACTGGCCTGCGGGTTACCCCGAGTGGGCGTTACCCACCACCCTGCCCTGCGGAGCCCGGACGTTCCTCGAGCCACTTGCGTGACGCGCGGCCGCCTGGTCAACCCATCCATGTCCAGTCTACCGGGGCGCTGCCACTTTCCCTCCGCCGGTAGGATCGGACGGTGCTGATTCTGCTCCCCCCTTCCGAAGGCAAGACACCCGCGGTCCGTGGTTCCGCCGTCGACTGGCCTTCCCTCAGCTTCCCGGAGCTGAACTCCTGTCGCGCCAAGGTGCTGGACGCGCTGGGGACGGTGAGCGCGCATGACGATGCCCTCGCGTTGCTGGGGGTGGGGGCCTCCCTGAAGGACGACGTCGAGCGCAACACCCGGCTCCATGGCGAACCGGCGGCCCCTGCACACCAGATCTACTCCGGCGTCCTCTATGACGCGCTGGGCTACAAGACACTCACCCCCGTGCAGCGGCGCAAGGCAGACGAGTCGGTGCTGGTGATTTCCGCGCTCTGGGGCGCCATCCGCTTCGGCGACAGCGTGCCCGCCTACCGCCTGTCCATGGGGACGGCACTGCCCGACGTCGGCCGCCTCGCCTCGTTCTGGAAGCCGCACCTGTCCAGTGCGCTGGCGCCGCTTGCCGAGGGACACCTGCTGGTGGACTGCCGCTCGAGCACCTACTCCGCGGCGTGGGCCCCGCCACCGGCGCAGACAGTGGCGGTCAACGTTTTTACGGAGGTGAACGGCGTCCGGAAGGTGGTCAGCCACTTCGCCAAGCACACCCGTGGCGAACTCGCGCGGCACCTGCTGGCGCGGCGGGGCAAAGCTCCAGCAACGCCGTCGGACCTTGCCAGGGCCGCCCGGGAAGTCTGGCAGGCAGAGCTAATGGACGGTTCCGCGCGGAAACCCCACGCGCTGAACATCATCCTGCCGGGCTGATTCCCCTGCCGCTCCCCAACTAGGTAGCGCTAAGTGTCGTTATGAGCCGCCAAAACGACACTTAGCGCTACCTAGTTGGGTCAGGTTGGTTGGGTCAGGCCCACTCCTCCGAGCGGACCAGAATGGCGCCGGAGTCCGGGCAGAAGACGATGTCGTCCGCGGCGGCTGCCTTGATCTCGGCCAGGTCGCCGGGGCTCAGCTTCATGCCCGACGCCTCGGACGTGCCGTGGAACAGGCGGGCGGCACCCACACCGCGCTTGGCGAGCGTTTTTTCGTACACGGCCAGCACGCCGGCATCGAGGCCAGCGGCAAATTCGTCGCGCCGGGCGCGGAGGCCGCCGGCCTCCGCCTCCACTTCAGCAAGGGCTGCGTCGAGCTCGGCCCTGATTGTGCCGAAGGACCCTTGGATATCGTCCACGATCGCTTGCTGTGCCGCCTGCCGCTCCCGCAGCGAATCGAGCCGCTCCATGACCTCAAGCTCAATATCTTCAAGGTCCGAGAGGCGTTTATTGAGCGAGGCAATGTCCTTCTGCAGCGCCACCAGGTCCTTGGACAATCCGGTGCCGCTGTTCAGCCGCGCCTCGTCCCGCTGGATCCGCGAGGCCACCTGTTCCACGTCCGCCTCGGCCCGCTTAAGTTCGGCCTCGGCGTCATGGACAGCCACCTTCGCCGCGCCCAGCTCGCCGTTGGCAACAGCCAGCGCCGCCTCCAGGTCCTTGATGCGGGGATCGGTTTCCAAGGAGCGGCGGCGGTTGGCGAGCGACTTCAGCTTTGCGTCCAGCCCCTGCAGTTCGAGCAACTTCAACTGTTCCGCCGGTGCTGCCTTCGCCACTGTTACCTCCGCTTGATCCCTACCGGCCGGGGCCGGGCACCTGACCGGCGCTTCCTAGACTCTAGCGCCTGGCCTGCTCCCCTGCCTCGCTCTGCTCGCCCGGGGACCCTTCACGCCAGGCTTAGCCCGGAGTCAGGATGAAGTCCCAGGGATCGCTGTTGGTAGTGCTGACCTGGATTTCAACGTCATGGCCCTGGTCGGCGAGGACATTGCCCAGCGCAGCCGCAGCGGCAGGCAGCCACAGCCACTCGCTGGCGAAGTGGGAGACATCCACAAGGTAGGGCCGGCCGTTCAGGGCAGCCTCCCTGGCTTCCGACGCCGGGTGGTGGCGGAGGTCGGCGGTCACATAGACGTCCGCGTTGCTGGCCCTGACCTCACTAAAGAGGGAGTCCCCGGCACCACCGCACACGGCGATGCGACGGACCAGGCCGTCCTTGTCCCCGGAAACCCGCACTCCCCCGGCTACGGAGGGGAGGATCCCGAACACGCGGGCTGCGAAGTCGCCCAGGGTCATGGCTTCCGCCAGGTCCCCCACCCGCCCGATGCCCTCTTCAGGAAGGCCGTTTGCTGCCACAGTCAGCGGGACGGCGTCCTGGAGGCCCAGCGCATCGGCGAGGACGTCGGACACGCCGCCGACGGCGGAATCACCGTTGGTGTGGACCGTCAGCAACGCGGTGCCGGACTCGATCAACCGGTGCACGGCCCGGCCTTTGGGCGTGGTGGCCGCGACGGAGGTGACGCCCTTCAGGAGCAGGGGATGGTGGGTGATCAGCAGTTCCGCGCCCCACTCCACGGCCTCTTCAATGACTTCCAAGGTAGGGTCGACGGCGAACATCACCTTGGTGACGGGCGCTGAGGGATGGCCTGCAACCAGTCCCACTTCGTCCCAGTTCTCTGCAAGGGATTCCGGCCACAGCTCTTCCACCGCCAGGAGCAGCTCGCCCAGGGTGGGCGCCTCTGCGGGCTCCGCTGCCCCCTGCCCGGCTGACGGTGCGCTGCCGCCGCCGGTCCCGTCGTCGTGCCCGTCGTCGTGCTTGACGCCGTGATCGACGCCGTCGCCGTTGTTTGGGCCGGTAACGTCGGTGTCCGCAGGTTCCATAGTCTTAGTTTTACCCCATCGGGCCAGCCGCGCCGCACGTTTACAAGCCCCACCCACGGACGGCCCGGGAATCTTCCCGTGCCCCCAACCATTGAAGAGGTCATGAAAACTTTTGTTTTAGGCGGAGGCTGCTTCTGGTGCCTCGACGCCGTTTACCAGAAGACCAAGGGAGTCACGTCGGTGGTGTCCGGCTACACCGGGGGCCACGATCCGCAGCCGGACTACTATTCGGTCTGCAACGGCACCACCGGCCATGCCGAGGTTGTGGCCGTGACGTTCGACGAGGAGACCATCCCGGAGGAAGTCATCCTGGACATGTTCTTCGCACTGCACGATCCCACCACCTTGAACCGCCAGGGCTACGACGTCGGCACCCAGTACCGTTCGTCCATGTTCTACGAGACCACCGAAGAGAAGATCCTGTTCGAGGAAGCGATTGAACGGAACCAGGCGTTGTGGGCCAACCCCATCGTCACCGAGGTGGTCCGGCTCCCCCGGTTCCATATTGCCGAGGAGTTCCACCAGGACTATTACGCCAAGCATCCCGAGCAGGGGTACTGCCAGGTGATCATCAACCCCAAGCTCGCCAAGGCCAGGAAATATTACTCTGCATGGCTTAACGCTTAGCCACGGTTACGCGGCCTCGTTAGGCTGACCTCAGTATTCACCCCTCAAAGATAGGCGTATCTACATGGCACGGATCTATGACGATGTAACGCAGCTGGTCGGCGGAACCCCGCTGGTCAAGCTCAACCGGCTCAGCGAGGGCCTGGACGCCACCGTCGCCGTCAAGCTTGAGTTCTACAACCCGGCCAACAGCGTCAAAGACCGCATCGGCGTTGCCATCGTCGATGCCGCCGAGAAATCAGGTGCACTGAAGCCCGGCGGGACCATTGTTGAAGGCACTTCCGGCAATACCGGCATCGCCCTGGCCATGGTGGGCGCTGCCCGCGGCTACAAGGTCATCCTCACGATGCCGGAGACCATGTCCACCGAGCGCCGGGTCATGCTGCGCGCTTTTGGCGCCGAGATCGTCCTGACCCCGGGTTCCGAGGGCATGCGCGGCGCCGTGGAGAAGGCCCAGGAAATCGTGGCCAACACCGAGAACTCCATCTGGGCCCAGCAGTTCGCCAACGAAGCCAATCCTGAGATCCACCGCAGCACCACGGCGGAGGAAATCTGGGCTGACACCGACGGCGCCGTGGACATCTTCGTTGCAGGCGTAGGCACCGGCGGAACCGTCACCGGAGTCGGCCAGGTCCTGAAGGAGCGCAAGCCCGGCGTCCAGATCGTCGCGATCGAACCCAAGGACTCCGCCATCCTCAACGGCGGCGCACCCGGCCCGCACAAGATCCAGGGCATCGGCGCTAACTTCGTCCCCGAAATCCTGGACACCAACGTCTACGACGAGGTCCTCGACGCCACCCTTGAGGATTCCGTCCGCGTGGCCCGCGAGCTCGGCGTCAAGGAAGGCATCCTGGGCGGCATCTCCTCCGGCGCCATTGTCTGGGGTGCACTGGAGCTGGCGAAGCGTCCCGAAAACAAGGGCAAGCTGATCGTGGCTGTTGTCTGTGACTTCGGCGAGCGTTACATCTCCACCGTGCTCTATGACGACATCCGCGGCTGATCAGTCCGCTGTTCGCCCGTTTCCTGTAGAAAGAACTTTGTGGGCTTTTTCGCAAGACTAAAGGAAGACCTCGACGCCGCCCGGTCCCACGACCCGGCGGCTCGAGGTTCTTTTGAGAACTTTTTCGCATACTCCGGTCTGCATGCCATCTGGATCCACCGGCTGACGCACCGGCTGTGGCAGAACCCGGGCCTGCGTTTTCCTGCCCGGTTGCTCTCGCAGCTGGGCAGGTTCCTCACCGGCATAGAGATCCATCCGGGTGCCACCATCGGCCGCCGCTTCTTCATTGACCACGGCATGGGCGTGGTCATCGGGGAAACTGCGGAGATCGGTGAGGACGTGATGATCTATCACGGAGTCACCCTGGGCGGCCGCTCCCTGGCCCGCATCAAGCGCCACCCCACCATCGGTGACCGGGTGACCATCGGCGCCGGGGCGAAGATCCTGGGGCCGATCACCATTGGCCGGGACAGCGCCGTGGGCGCCAACGCCGTGGTGGTCAAGGACGCCCCGCCCGAATCGATTGTCACCGGCGTCCCGGCCAAATGGAGACACCGGGACGCGCAGCGGGAAACCAAGCCCGCCGTGGACCCGGCTGAATACGACATCGAGTACCGGATCTAGCAGTAGCAGGTACAGCAAAAGGCGGGCAGTCTCCCGGAGAACCGGGAAACTGCCCGCCTTTGTCATGCGGCGGCAAGTGCTAGTGCGTGTCCACTGCTTCGATCTCGGACTTGTCCTCGCCCCAAAGGGTGTGGAATGTACCCTCGGAGTCGACGCGGCCGTAGGTGTGGGCTCCGAACAGGTCACGCTGGCCCTGGATCAGGGCGGCAGCGACGCGCTTGCGGCGCAGGCCGTCGTAGTAGGCCAGGGAAGAGGAGAACACCGGAACGGGGATCCCCAGCTGGACGGCGGTGGCCACGACACGGCGCCAGGCAGGCAGTGCACCTGCGATGGCCTCGGTGAAGGCCGGTGCGAACAGGAGGTTTGCGGGCTTCTCGTCGGCGGCATAGGCCTTGGTGATGTCCTTGAGGAGCTCTGCACGGATGATGCAGCCTGCGCGCCACAGTGAGGCAATCTCGTCCAGCTTGAGGTCCCAGCCGTACTCCTTGGCCGCGGATGTCAGCATGTCCATGCCCTGGGCATAGGAGACCAGCTTGGAAGCGTACAGTGCCTGGCGGACGTCCTCAACGAAGGTCTCGGGGATCTCCACCGACGCCTCGTTGCCGGCCAGCAACTCCTGGCCCAGCTTGCGCTGCTCCGTCTGCGAGGACAGGGCGCGCGCGAAGACGGATTCGGCGATGCCGGAAACCGGCGAGCCGAGCTCCAGTGCGGAGATGACAGTCCAGCGGCCGGTGCCCTTCTGGCCGGCTGCGTCCACCACGACGTCGACGAACGGCTTGCCGGTCTTGGCATCCACGTGGCCCAGGACCTCAGCGGAGATCTCGATCAGGAACGAGGAGAGCTCGCCCTGGTTCCATTCCGAGAAGATCTTGGCCTGTTCGGCCGGCTCAATGCCGGCACCTGAACGCAGGAGGTCGAAGGCTTCGCCGATGACCTGCATGTCGGCGTATTCAATGCCGTTGTGGACCATCTTGACGAAGTGGCCGGCGCCGTCGGTTCCCACCCAGGCGCAGCACGGTTCGCCGTCCACCTTGGCTGAGATCTTTTCCAGCAGCGGGCCCAGGGCCTTGTAGGACTCCTTGGAACCGCCGGGCATGATGGAGGGGCCGTTGAGGGCGCCCTCTTCGCCACCGGAAACGCCAACGCCCACGAAGTGCAGGTCCTTCTTGGCAAGGGCCGCTTCGCGGCGGCGGGTGTCCTCGTAGTGGGAGTTGCCGGCGTCGATGATGATGTCGCCCGGTTCCAGGAGCGGCTCCAACTGTTCGATGACCGAGTCAACGGGCTTTCCTGCCTTGACCATGATCAGCACACGGCGCGGCTTTTCCAGGGAATCGACCAGTTCCTGCAGGGTCTCCGTCCTGACAAAGTCGCCTTCGGAGCCGTACCTTTCCAGCAGGGCGTCGGTCTTCTCGACTGAGCGGTTGTGCAGGGCAACCGTGAAGCCGTTCCTGGCCAGGTTGCGGGCGAGGTTGGCGCCCATCACCGCGAGGCCGGTGACACCGATGTGTGCAGACATCAAAACTCCAATTCGTACTTTGCGCGGATGTGCAGGGCTCCCCTTGGTAGGGAAACACGTTGCAGACCAAGGGTCTGAATAAAGCATATATATTCGGGAGGTCACAGGAAAGTAACGCCCACGTTATGGAACCGTTTGTGTCGCTTCGGCCCCTGGCGGCTGCCTTCCGGCGAACCCGTTCACACTAGGCTTAGCTGCATGACCAGCAGCCTGCACCACCGTGCCATAGAGAATCTTGGCACCCGAATTATCTCAGGGGAGCTGCCTGCCGGCCATATTATGCTCGCCGAAAAACTCGAGGATGAACTCGGGGTATCCCGGTCAGTGATCCGTGAAGCCGTCCGTGTACTGCAGTCCCTCGGACTCGTGGAGACCACCAAGCGGGTGGGTATCCGGATATTGCCCCCGAGCCGCTGGAATCCGTTCGACCCCCAGGTCATCCGCTGGCGCCTGGCCAGCGACGCCCGCGGCGCGCAGCTTCGGTCACTTGCCGAGCTGCGCTCCGCCGTGGAACCGGCCGCAGCCGAGCTGGCCGCCCAGAACGCGCCGGCGCCGCTGCGGCTGGAGCTGGTGGACGTTGCCCGTGCAATGCTCGACGCCGGACGCAAGGGTGATGTGCCCCGCTTCCTTGAGCTGGACATCCAGTTCCACTCGCTGTTGCTGTCCGGTTCGGGCAACGAGATGTTCGCGAACCTCATGGGCCAGGTGGCGGAGACCCTGACGGGCCGGACCGTGCACGGCCTGATGCCGGACCACCCGCACGAGGCCGCCCTCCAGTGGCACGTGGATGTGGCGGAGGCAATCGCCCGCAGCGATGCCGCAGCCGCACGCGAAGCGTCAGACAAGATCATGAGGCGGACCATGTCCCAGATGTCCGACACGTGGACCGAGCAACCCCGCGTTTTCATTCCGGTGGAGCGCTGACATCCGTACGGCGACTTTTTGTTTCCAGGGGTTCACGGTATATTCAACTCAGGCCCTCCACCGCGGCATCCCCCAATAGTCGCGGTGGAGGGTTTTCCAATGCCCGGAGGACACCGCGTGCCGGCGGGATACGGCTATGCAGCGTCCGCAAGTGCCTCCCTGAGCCGCCAGCCCCCACCCAGCCCGTCCCGCTCAAGGAGCATCGTGGTAAGGGCGGAGCCGGCGTTCCTGCCCAGCCGCACTTGAAGCTGCAGGACCTCGACGTCCACCCGGCTCAGGCCCCTGGGCATCCTGCGGTGGGTCTCCCACCAGCTGACCCGCTCGAACCACCTGACCGGCTCCGCGCCCACGGCCCATTCCCTGCCACTGCAGAGCACCGCCGCCGGCAGCCCATCCGTCCCCGTCCGCACAATCACGTGTTCCATCCCTGCAAGCTATGGCAGGGGTCGGACATTCAGGGAAGGGCCTGCATTAGGGGCCAAGCGGAAGCAACGCAAAAGCCCCGCTGCTTCCGCTTGGCGGCGGAAGCAGCGGGGCTGCTTGTGGGTCCTACCGGGATCGAACCGATGACATCCACGGTGTAAACGTGGCGCTCTACCAGCTGAGCTAAAGACCCAAAGTGGCCGGACCGGGCACTGCTGCGCCCTGACCAACGAACATAGACTCTACCCGATCCCCGCCGCCAAATGCGAATCGGCCGCGGATGTGCCGGCTTCGGGCCCTACCCCGCCACGGGCGGGAGCTCAGAAGCGAGCCACGCCAGCGATTCGCTGACGCCGGCTTCCAGCTTGATGGTTGCCTTGTCATCCCCACGGGTGGCACCCCTGTTGATGATGACCACCGGTTTGCCCTCCTTGGCGGCGTGCCTGACGAAACGCAGGCCGCTCATCACCGTCAGTGACGATCCCGCAACAACCAGGGCTGCGGCGTCATCGACCATCCGGTACGAGGTTTCCACCCGGTCCTTGGGCACGTTCTCACCGAAGTACACGAAGTCAGGCTTCAGTATTCCGCCGCAGGCGGGGCAGGCCGCCACAACGAAGCTGCTGATCAATGCCTGGTCTTCCACGGTGGAGTCGGCGTCCGGCGCCATCTCCACCAGGCCCGTCCGCACCGCCCGTTCCAGGAAGTCGGGGTTCAGCTCGCCAAGGATTCCTGCCAGCAGGTGCCGGGTATAAGTCCGGCGGCACTCCAGGCAGACCACCTGGTCATACCTGCCATGAAGGTCGACGACATTGGTGCTGCCGGCGTCCTGGTGCAGGCGGTCCACGTTTTGGGTGATGAGGCCGGTAAGGCGCCCTCGGCGTTCCAGTTCTGCCGCGGCGAGGTGGCCTTGGTTCGGATCGGCGCGCCGAAGGTGTGACCAGCCGATGTGATTTCTGGCCCAATAGCGCTGGCGGTTGGCGGCCGCCTTGACGAATTCCTGGTAGGTCATGGGCGAGCGAGGGGGCGAACCGGGTCCCCGGTAGTCGGGGATCCCCGAGTCGGTACTGAGTCCGGCCCCGGTGAGCAAGGCGAAACGGTCCCCTGCCAGCACGTCCCTGATCCGAACCAGAACTTCAAGTTCTCCTGCGGATGGGGGTCCGGGAGGCACAGGCGGCATGCTGGCGAAGCCTGTGAGGCCTACACCAGGCCGCTGCCCGCCCACGGCGCGTCAGGCCTTGTCCAGCCCGGCAAGTGCCGTGCGGTATTCCCCGACGTCCCGGGCCTGGCCCCGCGGATTCACGACGCTGTATCGGATGGTTCCGCCGGCATCGATGATGAAGGTGCCCCGCCGCGCCATGCCGCTGTCGGCGTCGAACACTCCGTACAGGCTGGCGACGGCACCGTGCGGCCAGAAATCGGCCAGCAGGTCGAAGCTGTACTGTTCCTGGGCCCCGTAGGCCCGGAGGCTGAACTTGCTGTCCACGGAGACGGCCAGGACGGTGGCATTCGCATCCTCGAACAGCGCCAGGTTATCCCGTAGTTCGCAGAGTTCGCCGGTGCAGATGCCGGAGAATGCAAAGGGATAGAACACAAGGACCACGTTCTGGCCCCGGAAGGAGGACAGCCTGACCGGCTCGCCGTATTGGTTGACGAGTTCAAAATCAGGCGCCGCCCCACCGACTGCGGGGACAGCTACGGAAGCAGCGGCAAGCGCCGCCGTCACTTGTTCTTCCTGCTCACCAGCCGCGTTGCGCTCCAGTCCTTGGACACGCCCGCGGAGGTAGTAACGTGCAGCCCCGCGGTTGGCGCCGCCTCCTGGATGTCAGCTGGGGAGACATATCCGTCCCTGCCGGACTTGGGAGTCAGTACCCACACGACGCCGTTCTCACTCAGTGTGGTCAGCGAATCCATGAGGCTGTCCACCAGGTCTCCGTCGCCGTCGCGCCACCACAGGATGACTGCGTCAGCCACGTCGTGGTCGTCCTCGTCGAGCATCTCGGAACCCGTGAGGTCCTCAATATCGTCACGCAAGTCGAAATCGACGTCGTCGTCGTAACCGAACTCCTGAATCAGATCCCCGTTCTTGAAACCCAATTTTTCCGCCACATTTACCGAAGTGGCGGCGTCGGCCTCGCTCACGTGTACCTCCAATGCCTCATATATGCAGTGCGCATAGTGATTTCCATTACTCCCAAGCCAACACCCTTTGTGCCTGAGCTTCAAGCTGCCGCCCCCGTGATGCGGCATATTCTGCGTCACATCGGGTCCGTCCAGCCCGCTGCCCAGCGGCTTTTCGTCACACAACCAGTATGACGGCGAAATACAACTGGGCCGCCCAAGCCGCGGCTACGCATCGCGTAAGGGACAGAGTTAGAGTGGCAGGTGACAACTATGCCTGCGGGGCAACAACCCTGTAACTCCAATGCAGTCGTAGGAAAACTAGGACCCTGCCCGGCACACATGACCGGGCTGTTGTAACCGATACGTCGCACACGGCGTACGTTCGCCGGGCGGTCACCCTGCCCGGCCTGAGTGCGCCACCAATGCGCGCAAAGAGAGGTTGGACGTGGCTGCAGGAGAAGATACCTCCCATATCCTCAGCGGGTTGACTAACCAGCTGCCTGATCGTGATCCGGAAGAGACTGCCGAGTGGGTTGAGTCCCTGGATTCATTGATCAAGGAACAGGGCACCGAGCGTGCCCAATTCATCATGCGGAGCCTGCTGCAGCGCGCCGGCGCGCAAAGCGTCGGGGTGCCGATGGTGACCACCACCGATTACGTGAACACAATCCCGGTGGACCAGGAAGCCGAATTCCCCGGCAACGAGGAGTACGAGCGCCGCTACCGGGCCTACATGCGCTGGAATGCAGCGGTGATGGTCCATCGTGCCCAGCGGGCGAACATCGGGGTGGGCGGACACATCTCCACCTACGCCGGCGCCGCCACCCTGTACGAGGTTGGGTTCAACCACTTCTTCCGCGGCAAGGACCACCCCGGCGGCGGGGACCAGGTCTTTTTCCAGGGCCACGCCTCACCCGGTATGTACGCCCGCGCGTACATGGAAGGCCGGCTGTCCGAGGAGGACCTGGACGGGTTCCGGCAGGAGAAGTCCCGCGAGGGCCACGCCCTGTCCTCCTACCCGCACCCGCGCCTGATGCCGCACTTCTGGGAGTTCCCCACTGTGTCCATGGGCATCGGGCCGATGAACGCGATCTACCAGGCGCAGTCCAACCGGTACCTGCACAACCGCGGCCTGAAGGACACGTCGGACCAGCAGGTCTGGGCATTCCTCGGCGACGGCGAGATGGACGAGCCCGAGTCCCGCGGCCTGCTCCAGCTCGCCGCGAACGAGAACCTGGACAACCTCAACTTCGTGATCAACTGCAACCTCCAGCGCCTGGACGGACCGGTCCGAGGCAACGGCAAGATCATGCAGGAACTTGAAGCGTTCTTCCGCGGTGCCGGCTGGAACGTCATCAAGGTCGTCTGGGGCCGCGAATGGGATGACCTCCTCACCAAGGACACCGACGGGTCGCTGGTGAAGATCATGAACGAGACCCCGGACGGCGACTACCAGACCTACAAGGCCGAATCCGGCGGGTTCGTCCGCGAACACTTCTTCGGCAAGACCCCGCAGACAAAGGACATGGTCGCGGACCTTACCGATGACCAGATCTGGAACCTGAAGCGCGGTGGCCACGACTACCGCAAGGTCTACGCCGCGTACAAGGCAGCCACCGAATTCAAGGGCAAGCCCACCGTCATCCTGGCCAAGACCGTCAAGGGCTACGGGCTCGGACCGCACTTCGAGGGCCGCAACGCGACCCACCAGATGAAGAAACTCACCCTGGACGACCTGAAGAAGTTCCGCGACCACCTGCGGATCCCCATCACGGACGAACAGCTCGAAAAAGACCTGTACCAGCCGCCGTATTACCACCCCGGCAACGACGCTCCTGAAATCAAGTACATGATGGAACGCCGCGCCGCCCTGGGCGGCTCGGTCCCGGAGCGCCGGTCAAAGCACCAGGCGATCGAGTTGCCGGACGCGAAGTCCTACGAGGTGGCCAAGCGCGGCTCGGGCAAGCAGCAGGCCGCCACCACCATGGCCTTCGTGCGCCTGCTCAAGGACCTGATGCGGGATAAGAACTTCGGCAAGCACATCGCCCCGATCATCCCCGACGAGGCACGCACCTTCGGGATGGACGCGTTCTTCCCGACGGCGAAGATCTACAACCCCAAGGGCCAGAACTACCTCTCCGTGGACCGGGACCTCGTCCTGGCCTACAAGGAATCGCCCGCGGGCCAGCTGATCCACCCCGGCATCAACGAAGCCGGTGCCGTGGCGGCGTTCACCGCGGCCGGCACCGCGTACGCCACACACGGCGTGCCCCTGGTCCCGGTCTACGTGTTCTACTCCATGTTCGGCTTCCAGCGCACCGGCGACGCCTTCTGGGCCGCAGCAGACCAAATGACCCGCGGCTTCATTATCGGCGCCACGGCAGGGCGGACCACGCTCACCGGCGAAGGCCTCCAGCACGCCGACGGCCACTCCCCCCTGCTCGCGTCCACCAACCCGGCAGTGGTCACCTACGACCCCGCCTACGGCTACGAAATGGGCCACATCATCCGGGACGGCCTTGAGCGCATGTACGGGCCTGATTCGGAGGACCGGAACCTCATGTACTACCTCACGGTCTACAATGAGCCGATTATCCAGCCTGCAGAGCCCGAGGAGCTGGACGTCGAAGGCGTCATCAAGGGCATCTACCTGCTTGCCCCGGCAAAGATCGACGGTCCCCGGACCCAGATCCTCGCCTCGGGCGTGTCCGTGCCGTGGGCCATCGAGGCGCAGCGGATCCTGGCGGAAGACTGGTCGGTCTCGGCTGACGTCTGGTCCGTCACGTCCTGGAACGAGCTGCGCCGCGACGGCCTCGCCGCGGAAGAGGAAGCCTTCCTCAACCCCGGCGAACCCGCCCGCGTCCCCTTCGTGACCCAGCAGCTCGAGGGAGCCACCGGCCCCGTCGTCGCCGTCAGCGACTACATGAAAGCCGTCCCTGACCAGATCCGGCAATTCGTCCCCAACGAATTCGCCACCCTTGGTGCCGACGGCTTCGGGTTCTCAGACACCCGCGCCGCAGCCCGCCGCTTCTTCAAGAACGACACCCACTCGATCGTGGTGCGTTCGCTGGAGATGCTCGCGCGCCGCGGTGAGGTGGATTCCCAGGCTCCGATCAAGGCGATTGAGAAGTACAGGCTTCACAACGTCAATGCCGGCACCACCGGCAACGCCGGCGGCGAGGCCTAGCTCCTCACCCCAGCAGAACCGCGACGGCGGCTCCCTCCGAAAGGCGGGGGCCGCCGTCGTCCGTTTCGGCCATGGTGTTGTGTGACGCAGGGCAATGCGGATTGTAGCCTTTGCACAAATGGAGGTTGTGGGGCGCTGCCCGTATGCTCAAAGAATGCCAGCACCTGCCTCCCCGTCCGCCAAGCGCAAACCGTCCACGCCCAGGGTCACGCCGGAGAAGTCCGAAACCCTGAAGAAGCTGCGGGCAAACGTTGGCCAGCTTTCCACCACCACCATGCGCGAGCTGGAAAAGTCGCTGCCCTGGTACAGCCGGCTCAGCTCGGACGAACGCTCGGCGCTCGGCATGGTGGCCCAGAACGGCATCGCCGCCTTTGTCACCTGGTATGAGCGGCCAAGCTCGCCATCGTGGATCCTGACGGACGTCTTCGGAACCGCGCCCACCGAACTGACCCGGTCCATCAGCCTGCAGAAGGCGCTGCAACTGATCCGGATCGTCGTCGAGGTGGTGGAGGACCAGGTTCCGGTGATTGCGCCGGAAGCCGACCAGCCGGCATTGCGCGAAGCCGTGCTGAGGTACTCGCGGGAAGTCGCTTTCGCCGCCGCCGACGTCTACGCCCGCGCCGCCGAATCCCGCGGTTCCTGGGACACCCGGCTCGAAGCCCTGATCGTCGATGCCATCCTTCGCGGGGAGAACACGGACGCCCTGCGTTCCAGGATCGCGGCACTGGGTTGGAAGGCCCAGGAACGGTTCACTGTCATGGTGGGCAATTCACCGTCGGAGCCCAGCGCCAGCTACGTCAGTGAACTGCGCCGGATGGCCGGCCGTTATGCGGAGGACGCGCTGGTGGGCATCCAGGGCGACCGGCTCATCCTCATCCTGGGCGGCGTCCAGGACCGGGAGACCGCCTATGTGAAGCTCAGTGAAATGTTTGCGCCCGGGCCGGTGGTGTACGGCCCTGAAGCCGGTTCCCTGCTCGAGGCCAGCGGCTCGGCCCAGTCGGCGTTCGCCGGGCTGACAGCGGCCAGGGCGTGGCCCTCCGCGCCGCGCCCGGTCGCGGCCGACGACCTGCTCCCGGAGCGGGTCATCTCCGGGGACGACGCCGCGCGCCGTTCCCTGGTCAAGAACATCTACCGCCCGTTGCTGGCGGCGTCCAACGGCCTGGTGGAGACCTTGGGAACCTACCTGGAACTGGGCCATTCGCTGGAGGCCACGGCCCGGGAACTCTTCGTCCATGCCAACACCGTCAGGTACCGCCTCAAGCGTGTTTGTGATGTTACCGGCTGGGATCCGCTCCTCCCCAGGGAAGCCTTTGTCCTGCAGGCTGCGCTCGTAGTGGGCCGTCTTTCGGCGCCGCCGAAAGCTGCCGCCGAGCGCCTGCCGTCCCGGAATCAGCCCTAAGTCGTTGTAGACTTCCTACAACCTGACCCCGTGAGCTTGGTGCGGACAAACACCGCTGGATCACACAGTAATTTGGAAAGCTGGATACGTGCTTGCAATAGTCTGCCCTGGACAGGGCTCACAGACCCCGGGTTTTCTGGCCCCTTGGCTGGAACTGCCCTCGGTGGCAGGCCACCTGGCCTCCTTGAGCGAGATCGCAGGCATTGACCTGACCGCCCACGGGACCACCTCGGATGAAGAAACCATCAAGGACACTGCGGTGGCGCAGCCCCTGATTGTCGCGGCCGGCCTTGTTGCCGCCGCTTCCCTGTTCGACGTCGAGCTCAGCTCCCTTCCGGTCATCCTCGCCGGCCACTCCGTTGGTGAAATCACCGCCTCCGCCCTCGCCGGAGTGCTCACGGAGCAGGAAGCCATGACCTTCGTGCGGGAACGTGCCAACAGCATGGCAGCGGCCGCGTCCGTCACTCCCACAGGCATGAGCGCCGTGGTGGGCGGCGACCCCGCCGAGGTCCTTGCGGCCATTACTGCCGCAGGCGCCACCCCCGCCAACGTCAACGGGGCAGGCCAGACAGTTGCCGCCGGCACGTTTGAACAGTTGAAGGCCCTTGCCGAGAACCCGCCCGCGAAGGCCCGGGTCATTCCCCTGAAGGTAGCCGGCGCGTTCCACACCAGCCACATGGCGCCCGCGGTCAGCGCCCTCAAGGCGCTGCAGCCGCAGCTGAAGCCGCAGGCACCGAAGGTGCCGCTGCTGTCCAATTTCGACGGCGGCGAAGTCACCGACGGCGGTGCCGCCGTCGACAGCCTTATTGCCCAGGTTTCCCGCCCGGTCCGCTGGGACCGCTGCATGGAAACGATGGTTGGGCGCGGCGTCACCGGAGTGATTGAACTTGCCCCCGCGGGCACCCTGGCCGGCCTCGCCAAGCGGGGGATGCCCGGCGTCAAGACCGTAGCCGTCAAGACCCCCGATGACCTTTCCGCCGCCCTGGCGCTCTTCGCAGAACTGGAGGGAGACGCATGAGCGTTCCCACGCTGAAGCAGGCTCCCATCCAGGAGCACACCCGCATCCTTGGACTGGGCGCCTACCGGCCCGACGTCATCGTCACCAACGAGGACGTCTGCCAGTGGATCGATTCCTCCGACGAGTGGATCCGCCAGCGGACCGGCATCGTGACGCGCCACCGTGCTCCCGCGGACGTCAGCGTCATCGACATGGCGGAGGGGGCCGCGCGCGAGGCCATGGAAAAGGCCGGCATCGAGCCTTCCCAGCTCGGCGCCGTCATCGTGTCCACGGTGACGCACCCGTATGCCACCCCTTCTGCCGCGGCCAGCCTGGCTGACCGCCTCGGCGCGACCCCGGCTCCTGCCTTCGACATTTCAGCTGCCTGTGCAGGCTACTGCTACGGGATCGCCCAGGGTGACGCCCTGGTCCGCTCCGGCGCCGCCAAGTACGTCCTGGTGGTGGGAGCGGAAAAGCTTTCCGATGTCATCGACAACAGGGAACGCACCATCTCGTTCCTGCTGGGCGACGGAGCGGGCGCCGTCGTCATCGGCCCCTCGGACACCCCCGGAATCGCCCCCTCTGTCTGGGGATCGGACGGCAGCAAGTGGGACGCGATCGGCATGACGCGCTCCATGCTGGATGTCAGGGACCTTGGCATGGCCGCCCGGCAGTCCGATTCCACCGGCGACCTCGCCCTCCTCGAAGAGGCGCAGGAGCTGTACCCCACCCTCCGGCAGGACGGCCAGACCGTCTTCCGCTGGGCGGTCTGGGAAATGGCCAAGGTTGCCCAGCAGGCCCTCGATGCCGCAGGCATCCAGGCGGAGGACCTGGTGGCCTTCATTCCCCACCAGGCGAACATGCGCATCATCGACGAGATGGTGAAGAAGCTGAAGCTGCCGGAGGGCGTTACAGTGGCACGGGACATCGCTGACGCAGGCAACACCTCGGCAGCATCCATCCCGCTCGCCACGCACCGCCTGCTGCAGGAAAACCCGGAGCTAAGCGGCGGACTGGCCCTGCAGATCGGTTTCGGCGCGGGGCTGGTCTTCGGCGCCCAGGTAGTCGTCCTTCCCTAGGAACACCCCGAGCAACGCCCCCATCGGGCCGCATCCGCGGCCCGGACCATTTCCGGCAGCACCTGCCGGCAATACAAGAAAAGGAGCCATCAATGGCTAGCAACGAAGAGATCCTGGCCGGCTTGGCTGAAATCGTCAACGAGGAAACCGGCCTGGCCCCCGAGGCCGTGGAGCTGGACAAGTCCTTCACCGAGGACCTGGACATCGACTCCATCTCCATGATGACCATTGTGGTCAACGCCGAGGAAAAGTTCGGCGTCCGCATCCCCGACGAAGAGGTCAAGAACCTCAAGACCGTCGGCGACGCCGTCAGCTTCATCGCCGGAGCGCAGGCCTAGCCAAGGCTTCCGCCGTTACGGCATGGCAGGGCTGCCGGTCCGGATGACCGGACCGGCAGCCCGCCGCATTTTTCCGGCACCTTCCACTCGTTGGACCGTGGCCGATCATCAAAACGCGGGACCTCCGGAAGACGGGTTCCCCACCGACGAAAGAGTGATCCCATGACACGCAAAGTAGTCATTACCGGTCTGGGTGCCACAACGCCCATCGGCGGCGATGTACCCACGATGTGGAACAACGCGCTCAAGGGGGTCTCCGGTGCCCGCACCCTGGAGGACGACTGGGTGGCCAAGTACGAGCTGCCCGTCCACTTCGCTGCGCGCTGCAGCACCCCTGCCCTGGACGTGCTCAGCCGTGTAGAAGCCAAGCGCATGGACCCCTCCACCCAGTTCGGCGTTATTGCCGCCCGTGAGGCCTGGGCCGATTCCGGCATCACCGACTTCGACAAGGACCGCCTCGCTGTTGCCTTCGCCACCGGCATCGGCGGCGTGTGGACCCTGCTGGACGCTTGGGACACGCTCAAGGAAAAGGGCCCCCGCCGGGTCCTGCCCATGACCGTTCCCATGCTGATGCCCAACGGCGTCGCCGCTGCCGTCAGCCTGGACCTGGGTGCCCGCGCGGGCGCCCACACTCCCGTCTCGGCCTGCGCCTCGGGCACCGAAGCACTGCACCTGGGACTGGACCTGATCCGCTCCGGCAAGGCCGATGTGGTGATGTGCGGCGGCGCCGAAGCTGCCATCCACCCGATGCCCCTGGCGGCTTTCGCATCCATGCAGGCACTTTCCCGCCGGAACGACGATCCCCAGGGGGCTTCACGCCCCTACGACACCGCCCGCGACGGCTTTGTCATGGGCGAGGGTGCAGGCGCCCTGGTCCTGGAAGCCGAGGAACACGCGCTGGCACGCGGTGCCCGCATCTACGGCGAACTGGCCGGAACGTCGGTCACCGCCGACGCGTACCACATCACGGCTCCCGACCCCGCGGGCCTGGGCGCAACACGCGCGCTGAAAGCTGCCATGTTCGACGGCAGGATCCAGCCTGAGGATGTCGTGCATGTCAATGCGCACGCCACCTCCACGCCGGTGGGCGACAAGCCTGAATACACCGCCCTGCGCGCCGCCCTCGGCGCCCACGTGGACAATGTGGCGGTCTCCGCCACGAAGTCACAGATGGGGCACCTCCTGGGCGCCTCCGGTGCGGTCGAAGCCGTTCTCACGGTGCTCGCCGTGTACGACCGGAAAGCACCCGTCACCATCAACCTCGAAAACCAGGACCCGGAAATCCCGCTGGACGTCGTCACGTCCGCCCGGGACCTGCCGGCCGGCAACATCGTGGCGCTGAGCAACTCGTTCGGCTTCGGCGGCCACAACGCCGTGATTGCGGTCCGCAGCGTCTGACGCCGATCCCGCTGACAAGAGGAGGCCCCGCCGGTTGGCGGGGCCTCCTCTTTGCTATGGAAAAACGAAGCTATGGAAAAACGAGAGGTCGACGGCGGTCAGCCCACCTGGTGGAGCCAGCGTACGGGAGCGCCCTCGGCAGCGTGCCGGAACGGTTCGAGTTCCTCATCCCACGCTTCGCCCAGGGCAAGGGAGAGTTCGTGGTAGACGGCGGCGGGGTCACCGGCACCGGACTCGTAGGCGTAGCGGATCCTGTCCTCTGACACCATGATGTTGCCGTGGACGTCCGTGACGGCGTGGAAGATCCCAAGCTCAGGGGTGTGCGACCACCGCCCGCCATCCACACCCTGGCTCGGCTCCTCCGTGACCTCATACCGAAGGTGCGCCCAACCACGCAGGGAGGACGCGAGCTTGGAACCCGTGCCGGGGGCGCCAGTCCAGGACAGCTCCGCACGGAACATTCCAGGCGCGGCCGGCTGAGGGGTCCACTCAAGATCCGTCCGCTTGTCCACGACGGATCCGATGGCCCACTCAACATGAGGGCACAAGGCCGTAGGGGCCGAGTGAACAAACAGCACACCGCGGGTCATTGCAACAGACATTCCATCCTCCATAGCTATAGGTACGTCTTCCCCAACGACCTCTGCCTGGATGGAACTGCTGGTGCCTGCACTGCGGCGGCGGTTCCTGCCTTCCTATTCAGATGTATCAGATAAAGCTGTGTCCGGACTTGCCGTGACGCGGGAAGCCGCAAGCTTCACGCAGGACTTGAAAGTTACCGGACGTGGTTCTCATTGTGCCGTACCCCACGAAATTACGCCAGTGCGATTCATGGCGCCGTGGCTTATGCCCTGGGGTGGGCCTGCTGGTAACTCTGCCGCAGCCGGTCCACCGAGACATGGGTGTAGATCTGGGTGGTGGCCAGGCTGCTGTGGCCGAGGATTTCCTGTACCGCGCGGAGATCGGCCCCTCCGTCCAGCAGGTGCGTTGCCGCGGAATGCCGCAGGGCGTGGGGCCCGGATGCCGAGGTATCGCCAAGCCCCGCGAAGAGGCTGTGGACCATGGCCCGGACTTGACGCTGGTCCACCCTGCCCCCGCGGGTGCCCAGGAAGAGGGCCGGCCCGCTGCCGGCCCTTGCGAGCAGGGGCCTGCCGCGCCGCAGCCAGTCGTCCACCGCCAGGGCTGCGGGAACGCCATAGGGAACCGTGCGTTCCTTGTTGCCTTTACCGATGACGCGCAGGGTGCGGCGGTCAAAGTCCACGTCATCGATATCCAAGCCGGCCAGTTCGCCCACGCGGACACCGGTAGCGTAAAGCAGTTCCACGATGGCACGGTTCCGCAGGGGCAGCGGCGCGCCCTCGGCCGCCCCTTCCTCCAGGGTGGCGAGCAGCCGGGCCACCTGCGCGGCCTGCAGCACGCCGGGCAACGACTGTTCCCGTTTGGGGGCCTTGAGACGCAGGGCAGGATCCGCAACGATGAGTTCCTCCGCCAGGGCCCAGGCAGTGAAGACCCTTACGGAGGCGGACCGCCGGGCGAGGGTTGATCGTGCGGCACCAGCCTGGCTTTGGTTCCCCAGCCAGCGGCGTAGGGTGCCAAGTTGCAGGTCCCCAAGGCGGTCAGCGCCTTCCGCCGAGGCGTGGGCAAGGAGGCTCCGGACGTCACCCAGGTACCCCCGGAGTGTGTGTGGAGAAACGGCGCGCTCGGCGGACAGATACCGTGCGAAAGCCTCAAGCGCCCGGCCAAGCTCTACGGGCAGTTCCTCGTTTTCCACCCCCCTACTGTCTCAGGTCCGGTGCCCGAAGCAGCGGTGACACGCGATCCTGCCTTGGGCCCTCATTCCCACCAACGGCGGGACGGAGACAATGTACATCACGTGGTTGCCTTACCGCGTTTCCAGCCGCCCCGCTCCGAGACCGCCAGTCCCAGTAAGCCCAACCGGCCTAGGCCGGCCCGGACCGATTCCTGGCTTAGGCCCGCGACTACGGCGAGTTTCTCAACCGACGTGGTGGAGCGCAACGGCAGGGCGTCCAGGAGAATCAGGTCCTCCAGGGTCAGGCCGTCCTGCACGGCCGCCTGACCCTGGTGCGCGTCCGGAAGGGCGGAGCCGCTGGGGCCCGCCAGTTCGGCAACCTCGGCGGCGTCCGTCACGCACACGGCTCCTCCATCCCGAAGAAGACGGTGGCAGCCCGCCGAGTTGGCGCTGTGCACGGAGCCGGGGACAGCGCCAACAGCGCGGCCAAGGGTCTCGGCGTGGTGTGCGGTGTTCAGTGCCCCGGACCGCCACCTTGCCTCCACTACAACGGTCACGGCGGACAGGGCGGCGATAATGCGGTTGCGCTGGAGGAACCTGTAGCGGGTGGGGGCGGACCCCGGGGGAACCTCGGCGAGCACTGCGCCCTGGTTGCACACGGCCCGCAGGAGGTCCTCGTTTCCCGAAGGGTAGAACCGGTCAACTCCCCCGGCCATCACTGCGACGGTCGGCATGGCATCCGAAGCTCCAGCGAGGGCTGCCCGGTGGGCGTGTGCGTCAATGCCGTAGGCGCCGCCGGACACCACGGTGAATCCGCGCTGCGCGAGGGAGTAGGCGATATCACCCGTGACGGAGGCTCCATAGCTGGTGCTGTCCCTGGACCCGACGAGGGCAATGGCTTTGGACACTCCGGGAAGCCGCTGTTCCTGGCCCCGCCACCAGAGGCAGATCGGCTCCTGGATCCCGAGGTCACCCAGCTGAACTGGCCATAATTCATCCGACGGAATGATCAGGCGCCCACCCAGCCGCGCTATGGTTGCGAGGTCCCGTTCCGGGGCGAGATCGGGTATGCGGGGCTGCCAGCGCCTGAGCGACGCGGCCATCCCGGCCCAGCCTGTGGCCAGCCCGCTGTCCGCGAGCAGCCCGGTAATCTCTTGCTCCAGATCCGGCCCTGCCGCCACCTCGCCGGTAGCGATGCGCAGTGCGTCCACTGCCCCGGCAACGTGCACCAGGGCCAGGCCCGCGGCGTCCTGCGGCTCCATCAGTCGCGAGAGGGCGGCGCGGGAACGCCGTTCGCTGTCCCTGGCGGCCGCGTTCATGCCACGGCCGCCGCTGCCTGCCGGAGGCCCAGCGCCTGCCCGATGTCGTTGGTGTCCGGTTGGTCCCGGTGCCCGAGGTCGGCCAGCGTCCACGCCAGCCGGAGCACCCGGTCGTAGCCGCGGGCTGTAAGGACGCCACGTTCAAGGGAGTGGTCAAGGATCCGGGTGACGCCTGCCTGCAGTCTAAGCTCGCCTCTCAGGACGCGGCCTGGAACCTGCGCATTGGTTTCCAGGCCATAGGGCGCCAGCCGTTCCAGTTGCCGCGCCCTGGCGCCGCGCACCCGCCGTGCCACCGTGGCGGTGTCCTCCTCCGCCCCGGCCTGTCCAAAGTCGGCCAGGGAGACCCGTTCCACCTGCAGCTGGATGTCCACCCGGTCCAGCAGCGGACCGGACATCCTGGCGAGATACCGCCGCCGCATCATGGGTGTGCAGGTGCAGTCCAGTCCCTTTCCGGATGCCTTGCCGCAGGGGCAGGGATTAGCCGCGAGGACCAGCTGGAAGCGGGCGGGATAAGCGGCGGTTCCTGCTGACCGGTGGATCACCAGCTCGCCGCTTTCCAGCGGTTGGCGCAGCGCATCCAGCACCCGGCGCTCGTACTCCGGCGCCTCGTCCAGGAACAGGACGCCACGATGTGCCCGGGATGCCGCCCCCGGCCGGGGAAGCCCTGAGCCGCCGCCGATGATGGCTGCCGCGGTTGCCGAATGGTGCGGGCTTTCGAACGGCGGCCGGCGGAGCAGCTGCACCGAGGAGGACGGCAGCCCGCACAGCGAATGGATGGCTGTCACCTCCATGGACTCATGGTCCCCAAGGTCCGGCAACAAGCCGGGAAGGCGTTCTGCCAGCATGGTTTTGCCGGCGCCCGGCGGTCCTGTCAGGAGAAGATGGTGCGCCCCTGCGGCCGCCACTTCCAGCGCCCGCCGGGCATCACCCTGGCCGGATACGTCGGCCATGTCCGGATATACCCCCGACTCGCCGACTGCTTCGCCGGTGGAGTCCGCGTCCTCGGGTTCGAAATCCAGCGCGAGCTCCTGGGGGTCCGCGCCGAAGTCCAGCGCCAGCCTGGCCAGCGTGCTGTACCCCCGCACCCTGGCGTCCGGCACCAAGGCAGCCTCCGCGAAGTTCGCCTGCGCCACGACGATGTCCGGATACCCGGCCTGCACCGAGGCCATCACGGCCGGGAGTATCCCCCGGACCGGACGCAGCCTGCCGTCGAGCCCAAGCTCTGCAATAAACACTGTCCGACCGGTGGGTTTGATGTCGTTGGCGGCGCGGAGCACGGCCATGGTGACGGCCAGGTCGAAACCCGAACCGCGTTTGGGCAGCGAGGCGGGAATAAGGTTGGCGGTGATTTTCCTGCGGCTCAGGGGAATCCCGGAGTTCTTCGCCGCGGACCGGATGCGCTCCTTCGCCTCGTTGAGGGAAGCGTCCGGCAGGCCCAGGAGAATGAAGGCCGGGAGGGTTTGGCCGATGTCCGCCTCAACCTCCACCATGTATCCGTTCAGCCCCACCAGGGCAATGGAGTAGGTGCGGCCCAGCGGCATTTAGCCCACCCCCTTGAGGTGTTCCACCACGGGTGTCCCGCCGCCGTCGTCTAGCACCGCGATGACATCAACGCGCCGCAGCGGCATCCGCAGCTCCCGGTCCCGGCACCAGGCGGCTCCAAGCCGGTGGAGCCGCGCAAGTTTTTCCGGGCCTACAGCTTCGAAAGGATGGCCGTAGTCGAGAGTGCGGCGGGTCTTCACTTCGGCGATGACCAGGGCGTCGCCGTCGAGGGCAACGATGTCTATTTCGCCTTCGGTACAGCGCCAGTTACGCTCAACCACCAGCATGCCCAGGGTTTCAAGATAGCCGGCGGCGACGTCCTCGCCGTGTCGGCCCAACAGGTCTTTCGATTTCATTTCTACCTCCGCAACCAGCCTGTGATGGCTGGGGCCCGGAGGACAGGAAGATTACCGCCTATGTGGATTAAGCCCGGTCAGCTCCCCCTGTGCAGGAGGAGTCGGCGGGGAGGAAGGCGGCCGGCGGAAAGGCCCTAGTTGCCCAGGTCGACGTCCTTGGGCAGGGCGAGTTCCTCGCTGCGCGGCAGTTCTTCGACGTTGACGTCCTTGAACGTGAGGACCCGGACGCTCTTGACGAACCTGGCCGAGCGGTAGACGTCCCACACCCACGCGTCCTGCAGGGTGAGGTCGAAGTAGACCTCGCCGTCGGCGCTTCGCGCCTGGAGGTCAACATGATTGGCCAGGTAGAAGCGGCGTTCGGTTTCGACCACATAGCTGAACAATCCGACCACGTCCCGGTATTCACGGTAGAGCTGGAGCTCCATGTCGGTTTCGTAGTTTTCAAGATCCTCAGCACTCATGCTTCCATCTTGCACCATCACCGGGGCCGCTGGCGCCCGCACCGGAGCACTCAGGCGTCGGCCGGAACTTCCCCGTCCGGATTTTCGCAGTCCGGAACTTCACCGTCCGCATCTTCGCGGTCCGGCAGCCCGGCGTCGAGCAGGTCCCCGCCAAGCAGCCGCCAGCTGACCCGGTGGTAGGGCGTGGGTCCGGCGGCGCGGAGGACGTCGCGGTGCAGGACCGTGGCGTAGCCCTTGTTGATGTCCCAGCCAAAGTCCGGGAACTGGGAGTGCAGTTCACGCATCTTCCGGTCCCGTTCAACTTTGGCGATGACGCTTGCGGCAGCGACGCTCAAGCACTGCATGTCCGCTTTGACCTTGGTATGCACGGGGGCGTCACAGCTGACCTCGAAAACGGGTTCGTCGAACAACGACAGTTGCTCGGCGGGGGAAAGCCAGTTGTGGCTGCCATCCAGGAGCACGGCCTCGGGACGGACGCCTGCCTCGAGGATGTCCCGCCAGGCCCGTGTTCCGGCGAGGCGCAGCGCGGCAATGATGCCGATCGAGTCGATTTCCTGGGCGGAGGCATGGCCCACCGCCGATGCCACGCTCCAGCGGCGCACCAGCGGTTCAAGCCGCTCCCGTTCCGCCGGGCTCAGGAGCTTGCTGTCCCGCACGCCGGCCAGGGGCTTCTGGCGTTCCAGGTCCACCACGGCAATACCCACGCTCACCGGTCCGGCAAGCGCGCCACGCCCTACCTCATCCACCCCTGCCAGGTACCGGATCCCCTCGGCCTTGAAGGTCCGCTCGTGCCTCAACGTAGGAGCCTTTGCGCGGGCAGGCACTTTGGTGGAACCCGTCCTGGGCTTGACTGCCGTGGTCATGGTCAGGGCGCCGCCGGCACGTTCCGGAACACGTCCGGGTAGTTGCCAAGGGTGGTGATGCGGTTCAGCGGCCAGGCAATGACCGCCGCCTTGCCTTCGAGGTCGTCGAGGTCGATGAACCCGCCGTCGGAATCCATGTGGGCACGTGAGTCGGCGGAGTGGTTCCGGTTGTCACCCATCACCCACACCTTCCCTTCGGGGACCACTACATCGAAGTTGCGGATCTGCGGCACCTCGGCGGGGTTGACGTAGCTTTCGTCGATTGCCGTCCCGTTGATGGTCAGTTTACCGCCGGCATCGCAGCACACCACGTGGTCCCCCGGCAGTCCGATGACCCTTTTGACCAGGTGTTGTTCAGAGTTGTCCGGCAGCAGGCCAACGAATGTCAGTCCGTCCTGGACCCAGGTGAAGGGCCCCTGCTCTTTTTCCGGCGCGGCCGGCAGCCAGCCCTTGGTGTCCCGGAAAACCACCACGTCGCCGCGGGTCAGCGCGAACGGTTCAGGTACCAGGAGGTTGACGAAAATGCGGTCGTCAACGTCCAGGGTATTGACCATGGACTCGGAGGGGATAAAGAACGCCCGGAACAGGAACGTTTTGATAAGGAAGGACAGCACGACGGCGATCACCACCACCGTGGCGACTTCCTTCAGCCACGCAAGGACCGGGCTGCCCGCGGATTTCCCGGCTGCCCTGGCGGCAGAGCGGCTGTCCGCGGCAGCGGGAGCAGGCGCCTCAGGATCCTGGGCGGCCGTCACCGGAGCCGCGTCGGAGGGTGTAACCGAGGCCCCCTCCTGACGTGGTTCAGGAATCCGCGCGTGGTTCTCGGGCATCTACTGTCCGTTCTCTGTTGTTGGTCCTGCCGCAGGCGGACGTGGTAATGATGCAAATCTATCAAGCGGCCAGATGATCTGGACCGGCCTGCCGATAACCCTGTCCACCGGGACCATGCCGCCGCCAGGAGCACCTAGCAGGCTTCGGGAATCGGCGGACAGGGACCGGTGATCACCCATCAGCCACAGCCGCCCGTCCGGGACCACTACGCTGAACTTCTGCGTACTGGGGGCGTCGCCGCTGAAAACGTACGGCTCCTCCAAGGGCTCCCCGTTCACAGTAACCCTTCCTCCGGCGTCGCAGCAGGCCACCGAATCCCCCGCCACGCCGATGACCCTTTTGACGTAGGTTGTGTCGCTCCCAGTAAGGCCGAGCCATTGGGTAATGGCAGCCGCCGCCTCCAGGAAAGGGCCGTTTCCGCTCTTGAGCGGAGCGAAGGTGCCCCGCCCGTCAAAGACGACGATGTCCCCGCGCCGGATCGGTTCATCCCGGAAGTCGGTCCGGGAAATCACGATGCGGTCCCCGCCTTCCAGTCCCGGCTCCATGGACGCGGAGGGGATGAAGTAGACATCCAGCCACAACGACCGGACCAGTCCGCTGACGGCCAAAGCCAGGAAGACGGCAAGGAACGCAAAACGCCAGCCCATTTTTCGGGGCTGGCGTTTTGTCTGGTCCATGGTCCGTATCCTGGGCGCTGGTGCTGGATGGCTCCGGCGCTGGCCGGATACGGCTGCGGCCCAGCCTTCGTAGGTCCGAAGGGACTTACTTGGCGGTGCTGAAGTCGCGCTTTTCCTTGATCTTCGCAGCCTTACCGCGCAGTGCACGCATGTAGTAAAGCTTGGCGCGGCGGACGTCACCCTTGGTAACGACCTCGATCTTTTCGATGATCGGGGAGTGAACCGGGAAGGTACGCTCCACGCCGACACCGAAGGACACCTTGCGGACGGTGAAGGTTTCGCGGACACCCTCGCCCTGGCGGCCCAGGACGAAGCCCTGGAATACCTGGACACGGGTGTTCTTGCCTTCGATGATGTTCACGTGAACCTTGAGGGTGTCACCGGCGCGGAACGCGGGAACATCGGTACGAAGCGAGGCTGCATCGACGGAATCGAGAATATGCATGATGTGCACTCCTGGTGAACGCCACAGGTCATTCACTTTGGGTCACGGCAGGCAAGCCCGGAACGCTGGTGGCGTAACCGGAGATTGCTGCCGAAAGTTAAGTGGTCCGGCCGCTTCACTGATTGACGGGGCCGGTTGTCTTAGCTGTTGGTTGCGCTCCCCCTGTGGCAGGTGCGGACCCAGCAGACACAAGGACTAATTTTGCCACATCGCGGAGGTTACAGCCAATCCCCGCAGCCACCCGAAGAATGTATGGCCGCCGCCGACCGCCTAGGAGGAGGCCGGGTCCTGCTCGGCACCTTCAGCGCCAGGGCGCCGGCGCAGGCGTCCGTCGACGACGTCGTATCCCAGTTCCTGCAGTTCGGCGCGGTCCGCGCGTGGCAGCTTTCCAGCGTCGAACGTTTCGAGGAGGTCTGGCCGGCGCTCTGCCGTCCGCCGGAACTGTTCATGCCGGCGCCACTGCGCGATCTTGCCGTGGTTGCCGCTTAAGAGCACGGCCGGCACTTCCCGTTCACGCCACACGGAGGGCTTGGTGTAGACGGGATACTCCAGGAGGCCGTCGGAGTGGGATTCCTCCACCAGCGATTCCGGATTGCCCACCACGCCCGGCAGCAGGCGGCCGATGGCCTCCACCATGGCCAGGACCGCCACCTCGCCCCCGTTCAGGACATAGTCCCCCAGGCTGATGGGACGGACGTCGAAGTGTTCCCGGGACCACTCGATCACGCGTTCGTCGATGCCCTCGTAGCGTCCACAGGCGAATGCCAGGTGCTCGTGTTCCGCCAGTTCGTGCGCCAGCGCCTGGGTGAAGCGCTCCCCTGCCGGTGAGGGAACGATCAACACGGGCCTTGCCGCCCCTTCCGGGCGGCCTTCTGCAATGGAGGCCAGGGCCTGCGCCCAGGGTTCGGGCTTCATGACCATTCCCGCACCGCCGCCATAGGGCGTGTCATCCACGGTCCGGTGCCGGTCCGTGGTGAAGGCGCGGAGATCGTGGACGCGCAGGTCCAGGATCCCGTCCTGCCTGGCCTTGCCAATCAGTGACAGTTCCAGCGGCGCCAGGTACTCCGGAAAGATGCTGACGACGTCGATCCGCATCTACGCTTTGCCTTCCGGCTCCGAAGGGGCTGCTTCTGTCTCCGCATTCAGCTCGAAAAGGCCGTCCGGCGGCGTGAGGAGGATGTAGCCGCCCTCGACATTGACTTCAGGAACAATCTGCTCGACGAACGGAACCAGGATCTCGCCGCCGTCCGGGGTGGTGACCATCAGCAGGTCCTGCGCGGTTCCGGTGTTCAGCGCGGCCACCTTGCCCACGACGTTTGAGCCCACCCGGGCCTCCAGGCCGACGAGTTCATGCTCGTACCAGCCTTCGTCGTCGTCCTCCTCCAGCTCTTCGGTTTCGATGAAGAGCTTGGCACCACGGAGGGTTTCCGCTTCATTGCGGGTTTCAATCTCCTCGAAGCCCAGCAGCAGGATGTCCTTGTTCCACCGGGCGCTGTTCACAGTGAGCGGGCCGACGGATGCCGGTTCCACCATGAACTCGGCACCCGGGACAAACCGGTCCCCAGGGGCATCGGTCAGGACCTGGACGGTTACTTCCCCGCGGATGCCATGGGGTTTGCCGATTCGTGCCACCTGAAGCTGCATGTGTTCCTCTGTTCGGGTTGTGGTTGGTCCACGGTGTCCTGGTGAAAGCACTCCGGCCCCTCCACCGCGTTGGTGGAAGGGCCGGAGCTAAAACTGATATTGCCGAGCGCTCAGCGGCGGCGGTCGGTGTCGACGACGTCGACACGCACCGGCTCACCGCCGGCCAAGGCTGCCACCACGGTGCGCAGTGCACGCGCCGTGCGGCCCTGGCGGCCAATCACCCGTCCGAGGTCGTCCTGGTGAACACGCACTTCGAGGGTGTCCCCGCGGCGGTTGTTCTTGGAGCTGACCTTGACGTCATCCGGGGAATCAACGATTCCGCGGACCAGGTGTTCCAGCGCTTCTGCCAGCAATCTACTCAGCCTCGGTGGTCTCTGCTTCGGCCTCGGCGGGTGCTTCGGCTGCATCAGACTTGGATGCCTTCTTGGTGATGGCTTCCGGGATGATGACGGAACCCTTCTCCGGGGCAACGAAGGCGACCTTCTCAGACTTGGTCTTCAGGGTGCCTTCCTGGCCCGGCAGGCCCTTGAACTTCTGCCAGTCACCGGTGATCTTGAGGATCGCGGCGACCTGCTCGGACGGCTGGGCGCCGACGGACAGCCAGTACTGCGCACGCTCGGAGTTGACCTCGATGTATGAGGGCTCTTCGGTGGGGTGGTACTTACCGATTTCTTCGATGGCACGGCCGTCACGCTTGGTGCGTGAGTCCGCGACGACGATGCGGTAGTACGGTGCGCGCATCTTGCCAAAGCGCTTAAGGCGAATCTTTACGGCCACTGTTGTGGTCACTCCTGTTTCAGAAAAAGGGGGTGAACCCGGCTTTCTGCACCCGTGGGGCGGGCCGTACTTGCGGGTTCGAAGGACAGGATCCGGACGCGGAGAGAGGGGCCACGCAGATCGAGTACCTGTTTATTGTGCCAGATCAGCGTCCGGATTTCGACTTGACACGTACCGGCCCTGCTCGCGCTGCCCGGACGGATGGGCACGGACGGCTCAGGCGGACCAGACGTAGAGGCCCGTGCGCTCCGAGTCATCGATCCTGCCGGCCATTTCAGCAAGCTGCCGGACGTAGGTGCGCGCCTGGGCAGCACCGAACGGCATGTCATCCTGTGCCGCCCACTGCTCAGCGACGTCTTCGAGGACGTCGCCCTCCCCTTCGGTTTCGTAGGACAGGAGGTCCGCCAGGGCACGCACCATCGCCGGGGGAACCGCGAGCAGCGAATCGCTCGCCACGTCCACCATGGTCAGCTCATAGTCGGCCCCGCCGGCGTGGACCGCGGTGCCGGCCAGGTCACCCAGCTGCTCCACTTCAAAGTCGCTGATTCCCGGGATCCGGACGGCGTCGCCGCCGGGGGCACTGCCGCCTTTATCCAGGATGCCGCCGCGCTTCAGTGCGGCGTCGTGGGTGGCAACAAAGATTTCGGTGAAGCCCATGGGAAGTGCCCTCATTCCGTTGACGGTGCGGCCTGCCGGGGGGGCAGCGCGTGCCGCCCGGCGGTTCGGTTTCAGCCTAGTACAGATACCCCCGGCGGCACCTGCCCATGCCACCGCCAGCCCGGTGCACAAAACGCCGCTGTCAGCGGACGGCGACCCGGATCCTGTTGCGCCACGGATCCTCGAACCGGAGTTCGGCGCCGGTGTGGTGGGCGGCAACACCGGCAACCTTAAGGCGGTCGGCGAGGGCGCCGACGTCGTCCCCTGACGGAACCTCGATGAGGACCTCACCCAGGCCGAGGGTGTCCTTGCGCGGCCCCGCGCCGCGGCTGTTCCAGACATTCATTGCCATGTGGTGGTGGTACCGGCCCGCCGAGACGAACAGGGCCTGGCCGTGCCAGCCGGCGGTCTTTTCGAATCCGAGGGTCCCAACGTAGAAGTCGCGGGCCGTTTGGACGTCACCCACCTGAAGGTGCACGTGGCCCACGCCGGCAACCGTTCCGCGCTGGCGTTCCTGGGACTCCTCGGTGAGGTGCTGCTCCAGGTAGCGCTGCGGCGGAAGGGCCAGGCTGTCCATCACCACGTCAGTGCCATTCCAGGACCAGCTGCTGCGCGGCCGGTCCCAGTAGAGCTCGATCCCGTTGCCTTCCGGGTCGGTGAAGTAGAAGGCCTCGCTGACCAGGTGGTCTGCGCTGCCGGTGAAGGAGCGGGGCTCGAACTGGGCGGCGGTGGCGATGGTGGCGGCAAGGTCCGCCTGGTTCTCGAACAGCAGCGCGGTGTGGAAAAGGCCGGCCTCTCCCCTGCCCGGGAGGTTCAGGCCCGGAGCGGGGGCAAGGTGCACCAGCGGCCTCTGCAGCCGGCCGAGGTAAAGCCCGCCGTCCTGCTCCGCGACGACCTCCAGGCCCAGGGCGCGCTGGTAGTAGTCGGTCATGACCTTCATGTCGCCCACCTTGAGCATCACGGTGCCCATGGCAAGGTCGGCAGGAAGGAGATCCTGGCTGGCGGCTTGTGCAGTCATTGAAAACTCCCGGTGCTGTGGGCCATCCGATCTGGAGGCCTTTCACTCTTAAAATTACTTGAAGCTTCAATTTATTCCAAGTCCCAATTTTCGACATTCGCCCGGCAGTTTCAGCGGACCAACCGTCCTCCCAAGACAACGTGCGCCAGGTCACGGACGGTGTCCGGCACCATTCGCGGGTCCTCCCTGCAGAGCACAACGTCAGCCCGCGCCCCCTCCGCAATTCCCTCCGCGCCCAGCCACGTCCGGGCGCTCCAGCACGCCGCGTCCAACGCAGCGGCGATGGGCAGTCCTGCCGCGTGGAGGGCGAGGATCTCATCGGCGATCCTGCCGTGCGTGATGACACTCCCGGCATCCGTTCCGGCGTAAATCCGCACCCCGGCCTCGTAGGCCTCAAGCACCCGTTCCTCCCGCCGTTCCCACAGCGCACGCATATGCGCCGCGTATGCGGGGAACTTGGGATCGGCCTGCGCCGCGATGTCCGGGAACGTGGCAATGTTGATCAAAGTGGGCACGATGGGTACCCGCTGCTCCACAAACCGGGGAAGGTGGCGTGGCAGCAGGCCGGTGGCATGCTCCACGCAGTCGATGCCGGCGTCCAGCACGTCGTCGAGCGTCTCTTCGGCAAAGCAGTGCGCGGTAACGCGCGCACCCTCATCGTGGGCGGCCTGGACTGCATCACGGACGACGGCGGCAGGGAAGGACGGGGCCAGGTCGCCGGCGCCGCGGTCGATCCAGTCCCCCACGAGTTTGACCCAGCCGTCACCGTCCCGGGCCTGCTTGCGGACAGCCTCCACCAGGCCGTCCGGCTCAACCTCTTCCGCGAATCCACGCAAGTACCGCCGCGTACGCGCAACATGGCGGCCCGCGCGGATCAGCACCGGGAAGTCGCTCCCGCCCTGCAGCCACCTGGTGTCGGCAGGGGATCCTGCGTCCCGGACCAACAGCGTGCCGGCCATCAGGTCCGTCCGGGCCTGGTCCCCGGCGGTGGCCGCATCCACTGCACCTCCCACCCCCAAGCCGATGTGGCAGTGGGCATCCACGAAGCCCGGCAGCACCCAGCCGGCCAGGATCCTGTCCGGCGCCTTCGCTGGTTGGCGGAACGTCAGCCTGCCGTTAATGGACCACAGGCCGCGGGCCTCGCTGTCCGGCCCGGTAAGCACAGTTCCGGTGAACTGGATGATTTCTGGCATGGCCTTCCTCTCCTCGCCCGGACAGGCTAGCATCGGCCAACGTGGCAAGGCCCCCTCGCGTTTGCCCTTGCTGGGCGTGTGGTAGCTTTCATCTTGACCACACGGGTGCCCCTGCAGGGGCTGAGATCGGGCTGACGCAGCCTGCGACCGTCGAACCTGTCCGGGTAATGCCGGCGAAGGAAGTGAGTATTCCTTGAGTACGCAAACTGCACAGCTGAACCCTGCCCACAACCCGTCAGTCGCGGAGGAAAACAGCCAAAACCAGCCTCCTGTCACGCAATCCCTGAAGTCCCACTCGTTGGCGTTTGTCCACGATGAGGCGGCGGGCATCCGGGTACCCGTCACGGAAATAGAGCTGACGGACTCACCGAACGGGCAGCCCAACGGCCCGTTCCGGACCTACCGGACGGCAGGGCCCGGGAGCGACCCCGTCCGCGGCCTCCTTCCCTTCCGGACGGACTGGATCGAAGCGCGCGGGGACACCGAGGCGTACAGCGGCAGGGAACGGAACCTGCTCGACGACGGCCGCTCGGCTGTCCGCCGCGGCGCTGCCAGCGCGGAGTGGAAGGGAGCGCGCCCCGTGCCCCGCCGCGCCGTCGACGGCAGGACCGTGACGCAGATGCACTATGCGCGGCAGGGCGTCATCACCCCGGAGATGCGTTTCGTGGCGCTGCGGGAGAACTGCGATGTGGAACTGGTCCGCAGCGAACTGGCTGCGGGCCGCGCCATCATCCCGAGCAACATCAACCACCCTGAGTCCGAGCCGATGATCATCGGCAAGGCCTTCCTGGTGAAGATCAACGCGAACATCGGCAACTCTGCGGTCACGTCCTCGATCGCCGAGGAGGTGGACAAACTGCAGTGGGCCACCCAATGGGGCGCGGACACGGTGATGGACCTTTCCACCGGCGATGACATCCACACCACCCGCGAATGGATTATCCGCAACTCGCCCGTGCCAATCGGCACCGTCCCCATCTACCAGGCGCTCGAGAAGGTCAATGGGGAAGCCAATGCCCTTACGTGGGAGGTTTTCCGCGATACCGTCATTGAGCAGTGCGAGCAGGGGGTGGACTATATGACCATCCACGCCGGGGTCCTGCTCAGGTACGTTCCCCTGACGGCCAACCGGGTCACGGGCATCGTGTCCCGCGGCGGTTCCATCATGGCCGGCTGGTGCCTTGCGCACCACCAGGAGAACTTCCTCTACACCCACTTTGACGAGCTCTGCGAGATTTTCGCACGGTACGACGTCGCGTTTTCCCTGGGCGACGGCCTGCGGCCCGGGGCGACGGCGGACGCCAACGACGCGGCGCAGTTCGCCGAACTGGACACGCTGGCTGAGCTGACGCAGCGCGCCTGGGAGTACGACGTCCAGGTGATGGTTGAGGGTCCGGGCCACATCCCGTTCCACCTGGTCCGCGAAAACGTGGAGCGCCAGCAGGAACTGTGCAAGGGTGCGCCCTTCTACACGCTCGGGCCGCTGGTGACGGACGTGGCGCCGGGCTATGACCACATCACCTCGGCCATCGGCGCCACCGAGATCGCCCGCTACGGCACCGCCATGCTGTGTTATGTCACGCCCAAGGAGCACCTGGGGCTGCCCAACAAGGACGACGTAAAGACCGGGGTGATCACCTACAAGATCGCGGCGCACGCGGCGGACCTTGCCAAGGGCCACCCGGGTGCGCACGAGCGTGATGATGCGCTGTCCAAGGCGCGCTTCGAGTTCCGCTGGCGCGACCAGTTCGCGTTGTCCCTGGACCCTGTCACTGCTGAAGCCTTCCACGATGAGACGCTGCCCGCCGAACCTGCCAAAACCGCGCATTTCTGCTCCATGTGCGGCCCCAAATTCTGTTCCATGAGGATCAGCCAGGACATCCGGGATGAATACGGCTCCGCTGAATCGCAGGCAGCCCTGGCCGAGGCTGCGGCGGGAATGAAGGGCAAAAGCGAGGAATTCCGGGCGGCGGGCGGCAAGGTGTACCTGCCGGAGCCCCGCGTTGCCGCCGGAAGCTAACGTTTCAGGAGGCGCGTGCCTGGACCCGGCTGGCGTCACCGATAAACGAGCGGATGATGCGGTCCCCTTCGATTGAATCCTGGGGCCGGTGCCCTCCCGCCGCAGTGCGGTGCAGGGCGCCGGTCTCCCGGAGGTAGCCCGCGATCTCTTCGTAAAGCGGCTCCCAGCCGCCCGTCAGGACGAGCGTAGGCACACCGGGAACGATGTGCAGCGGCGCTTCCCACGACGGCACCTGCAGCCGCAGCCGCCGGGCGGACCGCTTTTCTTCCACCGTGACCGGATGCTGCAGGTCCGTGGCGTAGACCCGGCGGACGAATTCCCGCTGGAAGTCCTCATCACTGAGTTGGTGCCGGATGTCCAGGAGCGGCCTCATCAGCGCGATGTGGGCTGCCGTGGCCGGCAGTTCCGCGGTCAGGGACAGGCAGGCTGGCTCCACCAGCGTCAGCGAGTAGACAAGGTCGGGACGTTCGACGGCGGCCATCATCGCTGCGATGGCGCCTTGGGCGTGTGCCACGATGTGCCCGCCTACGGCGCCCCGGCCGTCGTCGGCCAGCGACCGCAGCAGGATCCGGGCGTCCTCGTCGAAGGAGGATTCCACTGGCTCCGCCACGGGATCGTAGCCGTGGCGGCGCAGGAACAGGGCGTCATAGGACAGTGCCAGGCCATGCTGGCGGGGCCAGGCGGCGGCGCCGAAGCTGCCCGCGCCGTGCACGAACACTACCCTCTGCTTGAACATGACCCAACCCTATTCCACAGCCCCGACATCCCAACCAGGTAGCGCCAAGTGTCGTTATGAACCGTCAAAACGACACTTGGCGCTACCTGGTTGGGAGACAGGGATTGCTACTTGCCCAGGAACTTGTCGAAGCCCTTGGGCAGGTTCAGCTGGGACGGGTCGAAGTCGCCGCCCTGCTGGCCGAAGGCAGCGCCGGTGGGCAACGCCTTGGCCGCGTTCGCCCGGCGGGCCTCGGCGTCCTTCCGCTCCTGGGCGGCCTTGGCCGGGTTGCCGGACTTCGCCTTCTTCTTGGGGGCGTTCTTGGCGTTCTTCCGCGCCCCGCCACCGGCCCCCGGCATGCCCGGCATTCCGGGCATCCCCGGCATGCCGCCCTGGGCCATCTTCTTCATCATCTTCTGGGCCTGGGCAAAGCGCTCAAGCAGCCCGTTGACCTCGGAGACGTGGACACCGGAACCGCGGGCAATACGGGCACGGCGGGAGCCGTTGATGATCTTGGGCGCAACACGCTCGTGCGGGGTCATGGAGCGGACGATGGCCTCGACGCGGTCGATCTCGCGTTCGTCGAACTGCTCCAGCTGCTGGCGGATGTTCTGCGCGCCCGGCATCATCATGAGCATTTTCTTCATCGAGCCCATGTTGCGGATCTGCTGCATCTGGGCCAGGAAGTCCTCAAGGGTGAAGTCTTCCTGGTCGGCGAATTTCTTCGCCATCCGGGCGGCTTCGTCCTTGTCCCAGGATTTCTCCGCCTGCTCAATCAGCGTCAGGACGTCACCCATGTCCAGGATGCGCGAAGCCATCCGGTCCGGGTGGAACAGCTCGAAGTCGTCCAGGCCTTCGCCGGTGGACGCGAACATCACGGGCTTGCCGGTGACCGAAGCCACCGAGAGCGCGGCACCGCCGCGCGCGTCGCCGTCGAGCTTGGACAGGACGATGCCCGTGAAGTTGACGCCCTCGTCAAAGGCAAGCGCCGTGTTCACGGCGTCCTGGCCGATCATGGAGTCGATGACGAACAGGACTTCGTTGGGCACAATGGCGCGGCGGATCTGGCGCGCCTGCTCCATCATGTCCGCGTCAACGCCGAGCCGGCCGGCGGTGTCCACAATGACGACGTCGTGCAGCTTCTGGCGGGCTTCCTCCACGCCGGCGCGGGCGACCGCCACGGGGTCGCCGGCAGGGTGCTCGAGTTCGGAGGATGTCGCTCCCGGGTGCGGCGCGAATACGGGCACCTTGGCGCGCTGGCCCACCACCTGCAGCTGGGTGACCGCGTTGGGGCGCTGCAGGTCGCAGGCCACCAGGATGGGGCTGTGGCCCTGGGCCTTAAGCCACTTGGACAGTTTGCCGGCGAGGGTGGTCTTACCGGCGCCCTGCAGGCCGGCCAGCATGATGATGGTGGGGCCGTTCTTGGCCAGGCGGATCCGGCGGGTTTCACCGCCGAGGATCTCCACCAGCTCCTCGTTGACGATCTTGACGATCTGCTGGCTCGGGTTCAGCGCACCGGACACCTCGGCACCCAGGGCGCGTTCCCGCACCCGGCCGGTGAATTCACGGACAACGGGAACGGCAACGTCGGCATCCAGGAGGGCACGGCGGATCTCGCGGACTGTGGCATCGACGTCGGCCTCGGAGAGCCTGCCTTTACCGCGCAGGTTCTTGAAGGTTGCTGTCAACCGGTCAGAGAGTGAATTGAACACGCGACGTGCACTTCTTTCTGTGGATGATCAAAGGCTGTGGATGATCAAAGGCCGTGGATGATCGGGACTCGACTATCTAGGGTACCAAGTCGGACCCCCAAGGTGGCATGCTGGCAAAATGACGAGCCAACCAACTGTAAAAACCCTCCTCATCCTCGGCGCTTCCGGCGACCTCACGGGCCGGCTGCTCCTGCCCGGCCTGGCGCGCCTGGTGGCAAAGGGCCGGGCCACGGGTCTTCGGCTCGTCGGTGCAGGGTCCGATCCGTGGACCCCGGAACAGTGGCGCGAACGGGTGCACGCGGCCTTCGAAGCAGCTGCCGGACCTGCCGATCCTGAAGGGAAAGAAGCCCTGCAGTCGCTGGAAAAGGAAACTGTCTACCACCAGCTTGATGTCACTGCCGACGGCGCCCTGGCGGCGCTGCTTGCCGAGTTGGAAGGGCCCACCGCCGTCTACTTTGCCCTCCCGCCAAGGGTCAGCCAGCTCGCCTGTGAGGCGCTCAGGCCCGGCCAGGTCCCGGCCGGCACGCGGCTGGTGATGGAAAAGCCCTTCGGCTCCAGCCAGGAGTCTGCCCGGGCGCTCAACCAAACGCTGGTCCGGCTGGTCCCGGAAGACCACATCCACCGGGTGGACCACTTCCTGGGCAAGGCCACCGTCCTGAACATCCTGGGCCTGCGGTTCGCCAACAACTTCCTGGAGCCCGTCTGGGACCGCCACCACGTGGAAAAAGTGGAAATCATCTTTGACGAAGACCTCGCGCTGGAGGGAAGGGCCCGGTATTACGACGGCGCGGGAGCCCTCAGGGACATGATCCAGAGCCACCTCCTTCAGATCATGGCCCTGATGGCCATCGAGCCACCGGCCACCATCGGCGAACGGGACCTGCGCGACGCCATTTCCACTGTCCTTCGCGCCAGCAGCGTCCCGGAGACCTACGCCGGTTCCACCCGCAGGGCACGCTACACGGCGGGTGAAGTGGCCGGGAAGGAGGTCCCCGACTATGCGCGGGAGGATGGCGTGGACGCGGCCCGCGGCACAGAGACCCTGGCCGAAATCCAGGTGAACATCGACAACTGGCGCTGGAAGGGCGTCCCCTTCATTCTTCGTTCCGGCAAGGCGCTGGGCGTCAAGCGCAAGGAAGCCGTGGTCACTTTCCGTCCGGTTCCCCACCTTCCCCTGGGCTTTACCGGCGTTGACTCCCCGAACAAGCTAAGGATCGGTTTTGGGCCGGACACCCTGGCGTTCGACGTCGACGTCAATGGTCCCGGGAACATCTTCAGCCTGGGCCGCATCACCCTCGACGCGGAACTGAGCGCGTCCGACCTCCTCCCCTACGGTGAGGTCCTTGAGGGCGTGCTCGCGGGCGACCCGCTGCTATCCGTCCGCGGCGACACGGCGGAGGAATGCTGGCGCATCGTTGAACCTGTGCTCAAAGCCTGGCAGCAGGATTCTGTCCCGCTGGAAGAATACGACGCCGGATCGGCCGGGCCCGCGGGCTGGCCCGGCACGGTGCCGGGAGACTGAGTCCGGCGCGGCTATATGGCGGCTGCGTCCAGCCTGCGGGCCGGCAAAGGACGCGGCACAGCAGGGCGGGCAGGGAACCTTCCGGTTACCCTGCCCGCCCTGCTGATGTTGGTGCTGTGTTGCTGTCCTAGATTGCGGCGACGCCGCGTTCGCCGGTGCGGACCCGCACCGCCTCGGAAACGTCCACCGTCCACACCTTGCCGTCACCTGCACGGCCGGTGTTCGAGCTGGCGATGATGACGTCCAGGATGTCATCTGCCTGTTCGTCCGTGGCCAGGACCTCCACCCGGATTTTTGGCAGCAGGTCCACGTTGTACTCCGCTCCGCGGTACACCTCGGTGTAACCGCGCTGCCGGCCGTAACCGCTGGCCGCGCTGACCGTCAGGCCCTGCACGCCGTAGGCTTCCAGCCCTTCCCGGATGGCCTCGAGCTTTTCCGGCCGGACGATCGCAGTAATCAGTTTCATGCCCCCACGCTTTCCTTACCTGTTGCTGATTCGGTCTTCGGCGCACCCGCTGCGCCGGAAGTCTGCGCCGCGTCCTGCTGGGTCTTGCCGGTGATCATGTCGTGCAGCGGCTGGAAGCTTCCACCGTGTCCGCCCACACCGAACTCGTAGGCGGTCTCGGCGTGCAGGCTGAGGTCCACACCCACCGTTTCCTGTTCCTGCGAGACCCGGAAGCCCATGGTCTTGTGGATGGCGAAGGCGATGATCGCCGTCAGGATTGCCGAGTACGCGATGGCGATGCCGGCCGCTGCGAGCTGCGCCCACATCTGGGTCATGCCGCCGCCGTAGAAGAGGCCGCCGCCCACACCGTCGGTGGGCAGCGCGATGAAGCCGAGGGCCACGGTGCCGATGATGCCCGAGACAAGGTGCACGCCGACGACGTCAAGGGAGTCATCGAAGCCCCAGCGGAACTTCAGTCCCACTGCGAGGGCCGAGGCGACACCGGCGACGACGCCGAGGCCGAGGGCACCGACGGGGCTGACGTTGGCGCAGGCGGGAGTGATGGCAACGAGGCCGGCAACAACACCGGAGGCGGCACCCAGGGAGGTGGGGTGGCCGTCGCGGATTCGCTCGGTGACCAGCCAGCCGAGCATCGCGGCAGCCGGGGCGGCGAGGGTGTTGACCCAGATGAGGCCACCCTGCTCAGCGGTGGTGGCGGCACCGCCGTTGAAGCCGAACCAGCCGAACCAGAGGATGGCTGCGCCGAGCATGACGAACGGGATGTTGTGCGGGCGGTGGTTCGGGTCCTTGCCGAAGCCCTTGCGGTTGCCGATGATAAGGACCAGGACCAGGGCTGCAACACCTGCGTTGATGTGGACCACGGTGCCGCCTGCGAAGTCGATGGCCGGGCCAAGCGCCTGGCCCACTGCACCTTCAGGACCGAACAGCCCGCCGCCCCACACCATGAAGGCCAGCGGGCAGTAGACAAGGGTGACCCAGACGGGCACGAAGACAGACCAGGCGCCGAACTTGGCGCGGTCGGCAATGGCGCCGCTGATCAGTGCGACGGTGATGATGGCGAAGGTGGCAGCGTAGCCGACCTTGATCAGTCCGTCCGGAGTGTCAATGCCCTCCAGTCCGAAGGTGGCGAAGGGGTTGCCCACGATCTGGAGGAAGCCCTCGCCGGAGCTCATGGAGGCGCCCCAGAGGACCCAGACAACGCCAACCATGCCGATGGAGATGAAGCTCATCATCATCATGTTCAGCGCGGCCTTGGCCCGGGTCATGCCGCCGTAGAAAAATGCCAGACCCGGTGTCATGAACAGCACAAGCGCCGCCGACACCATGATCCATACGTGACCTGCGGTAAGTTCCATGGTGCACGCCTCTCTTATCGATTTGGTCGAAATTGCGGAGATGATCCGCCTGCCAACGCCTTTTGCGTCCTGTAACGAGTGTGTCGGCGCCGTGTTTCGGCCGCGGAGGATTTAGATTGCGGGGCTGTTACAACAACCTCTAGGAAGTAAATGGTGCATATCCGGCTTGTTACGGTTATGTTTCCCCTCTCCCGCCGATGCCCGGCACCCCAGTACGCAAGGATCCTTCGACCATGACGGCTGTACCCCGCGTGAGCCGCGCCACAGCGCGGATTTTTTCCCTGCTGCACCCCGGGAGGCAAAAGCTGCCGCGCGACATCAAGGTGATGCTGGCCGCGGCCTTCCTCATTGCCCTTGGATTCGGCCTTGTTGCGCCCGTGTTGCCACAGTTCGCCACAACCTTCGGCGTGGGAAATACCGAAGCTTCGGTGATCGTGGCGATTTTCGCGTTCATGCGGCTGGTCTTCGCGCCGGCCGGCGGTGCCCTGATTGGCCGGCTCGGCGAACGGCCCGTCTACGTCATGGGCCTGCTGATCGTGGCTGCCTCCACGGCCGCCTGCGCGTTCGCCCAGGACTATTGGCAGCTCCTGCTGTTCCGGGGGCTTGGCGGCGCCGGATCGGTGATGTTCACGGTCGCTTCGATGGCACTGGTGGTGCGGCTTGCTCCGCCGGAGAGCAGGGGCCGCGTTTCCGGCGCCTACGCGTCGGCCTTCCTCATCGGCAATGTCTGCGGCCCGATCGTCGGCGGGATGCTGGCCGGCTTCGGCCTGCGCGTTCCCTTCCTGGCCTACGCGGCCGCCCTGGTGATGGCCGCCGTCGTGGTCCAGACACAGCTGAGCCATCAGCGCCGGGGCGGCGGGGACAGGCAGGAACGCGCGCCGGACATGCCGCTGGGCGAAGCGCTGACCATGGGCCCCTACCGGATCGCCCTGCTGTCCAGCTTCGTGAATGGCTGGGCTACTTTTGGAGTCAGGATGGCCACTGTTCCGCTGTTCGCGGTGGCGGCACTCGGGGCGGGACCCGAGGCGGCCGGGTTTGCGCTGGCGGTCTTTGCCGCCGGGAACGCCGCAGCCCTCACCTTCTCCGGCCGGCTGGCTGACACCTTGGGCCGCAGGCCCATGATGATTGCCGGCCTGGTTGTTGCCGGGGCCGCCACCGCTGCCATCGGTTTTACGTCCGGGCTGGGCTGGTTCCTTGCGGCGTCGGCGCTGGCGGGCATCGGCTCCGGCCTCTTCGGCCCTGCCCAGCAGGCCGCCGTCGCAGACGTGATCGGCAGCGGCCGCTCCGGGGGCAAGGTCCTGGCCGCCTACCAAATGACGTCCGACGTCGGCGCGATCGTTGGGCCGGTCCTGGCGGGTGTGCTGGCGGACCGGCTGGGCTACGGCTGGGCTTTCGGGGTGACCGGCGGCATCATGCTCGTGGCGGCCGCGGGCTGGGCCGCCACCCGCGAAACGCTGCGGGCAGCAAAGTCCTGACCGTGGGCCCTGCCCGCTGACGAAAACGGCGGCCGCCCCTGTGGGACGGCCGCCGTTTTACACGACGATATGGCGTCGGGTCAGTTCAGCAGTGCGTCCACAAAGGCCTCTGCATCGAAGGGGGCGAGGTCGTCCGCCCCCTCGCCCAGGCCGATCAGCTTGACCGGGACGCCGAGGCTCTTTTGGATGGCGACGACGATGCCGCCCTTGGCGGTTCCGTCCAGTTTGGTCAGGACAATGCCCGTGATGTTCACGACTTCCGAGAAGACGCGGGCCTGGTTGAGGCCGTTCTGGCCGGTGGTGGCATCCAGCACCAGGAGGACCTCGTCCACCTCCGCCAGCTTCTCGATAACGCGCTTGACCTTGCCCAGCTCGTCCATGAGGCCCACCTTGTTTTGCAGCCGGCCTGCAGTGTCGATCATGACCACATCCACTTCCTGGTCGATGCCGGCCTTGACTGCTTCATAGGCAACGGAGGCAGGATCGGCGCCGTCGATGTCCGACTTCACAGTCGGTACCCCCACCCGCTGGCCCCAGGTGGCCAGCTGTTCGGCCGCCGCGGCGCGGAAGGTATCCGCAGCGCCGAGGAGGACATCCTTGTCCTCCGCCACGAGCACGCGGGCGAGTTTGCCCACGGTGGTGGTCTTTCCCACGCCATTGACGCCCACCACCATCATGACGGCCGGCTTGTCAGCGTGGCGCTGGACGTTGAGGGTGCGGTCCATGGTGGGGTCCACGAGCTTGATGAGCTCTTCGCGGAGCAGCTCTTTGACCTGCTCCGGGGTCCGGGTGCCCAGGACCTTGACCCGTTCGCGGAGGGCGTCCACGAGCTGCATGGTGGGTTCGGTGCCCAGGTCCGCCAGCAGGAGGGTTTCCTCCACCTCGTCCCACACGTTCTCGTCGATCTTGTCGCTTGAGAGCAGGGCCAGGAGCCCCTTGCCCATGATGTTGTTGGACCGGACCAGGCGCTCGCGCAGCCGGACCAGCCGGCCGGCCACGGGAAGCGGTGTCTCCACCGGAATGACTTCCAGCCCGGCCGCGGTGTCCGGGACCTCGGCGGTTTCCAGCCCCGCCAGGTCCACGCCGTCCGGGGCAGTCCGGTCCGCCACGGGGCCGGGCCGGTCCTCCACGGCAGTGCTCCCGCCCCGCGGCAGGACGGGGTCGTTGGCATCGCGCGTGCCAGGGTACCGGGTGATGTTCTTCCGGGTCTTCATGAGGACCGGAATCAGCCCGCCAATAACCACCAGGGCAGCAAGAATGGACAGAATTATGGGAAGGATGTCATTCACTCCCCTAGCTTCTCATACGCACCGGGGGCCTTCCGGGGGCGGGCGTGCAGTTGACCTGCCGTTACACCCGGCCGGTCATACGTCGGCCCCGAGCCGCTGGCTGATCACCGTGGAGACGCCGTCGCCCCGCATGGTGACTCCGTACAGCGCGTCCGCCACTTCCATGGTCCGCTTCTGGTGGGTGATGACGATGAGCTGGCTGGATTCCCGGAGTTCCTCAAAGATGGTGATGAGCCGGCCCAGGTTGGTGTCATCCAGGGCAGCTTCCACCTCGTCCATGACGTAGAAGGGCGAGGGCCGTGCTTTGAAGATCGCCACCAGCAGAGCCACCGCGGTCAGCGAGCGTTCCCCGCCGGACAGGAGCGAGAGCCGCTTGATCTTCTTTCCGGCCGGACGCGCCTCCACCTCGATTCCGGTGGTGAGCATGTCGGCGGGGTCGGTGAGCACCAGCCGCCCCTCACCGCCCGGGAAGAGCCGGGCGAAGACCCTGGTGAACTGGGCCTGGGTGTCTTCGAAGGCCTCGGTGAAGACGCGCTGGACGCGGTCATCCACCTCCTTGATGATGTCCAGCAGGTCCTTCCGGCTGGCCTTCAGGTCCTCAAGCTGGGTGCTGAGGAACTGATGGCGCTCCTCCAGCGCGGCGAATTCCTCCAGCGCCAGGGGGTTCACCCGGCCCAGGCTGGCGAGGTCCCGTTCGGCCTTCCGCAGCCGCTTCTCCTGCTCTTCGCGGACGTACGGCTTTCCCTCGACGATCTCCGAGCCGGCGTCGTCCACCGGAGCGCGGAGGGCCGCCCATTTGTCGCCGCTTTCCTCGGCCGGAACCGGAACGGGAACGTCCGGGCCGTACTCGGCCACCAAGGCGTCCGGGGTTATTCCCAGTTCGTCGATGGAGCGGGTTTCCAGCGCTTCGATCCGCGCCCTTTGCTGGGCGCGGGCGAGTTCGTCGCGGTGGACGTTGTCCGTGAGGTCGGCCAGTTCCCGCGCCAGGAGTTCATTGGCGGTCCGGACCTCCCCGAGGGCCTGGTCACGCTGCTCCCGGTTTTCTTCGGCAAGGTCGCGTTCATGCCGCGCCAGGTCCACGGACACGTCAACGTGGCGGAGTGCCAGGCCGACGGCGGCGGACACGGCGGCCGCGCGGCGCGCCTGGATGCGGCGCACGCGCGCGCGCTCGGCGGCTTCCTCCCGGGCCCGGCGCTCCGTGGCGGCGGCCCGTTCCAGTGATGCCACGCGGTTCCTGGTGGCAGAGAGCTGCTCCTCGGCGCTGCGAAGCGCCAGGCGTGCCTCAACCTCCGCGGCCCGTGCGTGGGCCGCAGCCTGGGCCAGGGCGTCGCGGTGGTCAGTTGACGGCTCCTGCTCCGCAGGCGCTTCCTGTGCTGCCGCCAGGCGTGCGGCCACGGCGGCGAGCGCCTCCTCCTCTGCCGCCACGTTGTCCTCGGCCCTGGCCAGCGACGCCGCCAGGCGGTCGCTTTCGCCGACGGCGCTGCGGAGTAGGGAGTTCAGGTGGCCGAGGCGTTCCGCCACCGCGGCGAGCTTGGCGTCGGATTCGTGCAGTCTGTCCAGCGCGGCATCGGCCTGTTCCTGCACCTCCGTCCGCTTTGCCTCGGCAGCGGCAAGGGCGAACCTGTTCCGCTCCAGGCCTGCCGTGACCTCCGCAAGCCGGCTCTCGGCGTCGTCCACTGCCGCCTGCACCTCAAGGAGGGACGGCGCCTTGGCCGAGCCGCCCGTGGCTGACAGTGCGGTGAAGACATCCCCGGCGGTAGTGACGGCCGTCAGCCCGGGATGTTCCGCCACCAGGGCGGACGCTGCCCGGATGTCGGGGACGACGGCGGTGCGGGCCAACAGGGACGCAACCAGGCCTGCGTAGGAGGTGCCGCTGCTGGTGAGGGCCCCCGCCCAGCGCGCGCCTGTGGGGAGGGACGCGCCAAAGTCGGCTTGGTGTCCGGCCGTGGCCCCCGCCGGTTCGAGGAGCAGTGACGCCCGCCCGGCGTCGTCATCCTTGAGGAGCTGGAGCACGGCCGTTGCCGCCTCCGCATCCCGGACCACGATTGCCTCGGAGGCCTCCCCCAAGGCCGCGGCTATCGCCGTCTCAAAGCCGGCTTCCACCGTGATTCCGGCCGCCAAGGTACCAAGGATTCCATCGAGGCCGGCGTGCAGCGCGTGCCTCGCCCCGTCCTTCCGTTCGAGGCCCAGCTTCAATGCGTCCCGGCGCGCCGCCAGCGCATCCCGCTTCCGTACCCCCTCGCTGACGGCTGACTTCAGGCCGGCGATTTCCTGGACCACTGCGTCAAGGGCATCACTGGCGGCCTCGTAATCGGCGTCAAGGGATTCCTCTCCCTCTTCCACACCGGCCACCTGGTTTTCCAGTGCCGTGAATTCGGCCTGGGCACGTGCCCGGCGCTCGGTCCCGGCGGCAAGGGATTCACGAAGCCTTCCCAGTTCCGCCTGGGCGGACTCAACGCGGGACCTCGCCGCCGCAACCTGGCCCGCCAGCCGGGCCAGCCCTTCGCGCCGGTCAGCCGCCGCCCTCAGCTCCGCGGTGAGCCGCTTGTCCTCTTCGAGCGCGGCACGCTCGGCCCCGGCTTTTGCCGCGCTGGCGGTGTCCAAGGCGGCTCGCCGGTCAAGGATGCTGCGCTCAAGCTCGGCGAGCTCCTCGCGGACCCTGGCTGCCTGGCGCTCCAGTTGTTCCGGATCCCGGCCCGACGGCGGCGCCTCCACGGACCCCAGGAGGCGGCTGCGGTCCTGGGCCAGGGAGCCGAGTGAACGCAGCCGCTCCCTAGCGGCGGACAGCCGGTACCAGGCGTCCCTTGCGGCATTCAGCCGGGGGGTCGCAACAGCAGCCAGTTGCTCCAGTTCAGCCTGCTGGCGGCGGCCGGCCTCGAGCTGCTGGCCGGCGAGGGCCCGCCGTTCCTTTAGGGCAGCCTCGTCCGCCACGTCCTGTTCAAGTGCCAACTGGAGCTGCACCAGGTCATCGGCCAGCAGGCGGGCACGGGCATCGCGGACATCGAACTGGACCCGCTGGGCCCGGCGGGCCACTTCCGCCTGTTTCCCCAACGGGGTGAGCTGGCGCCGGATTTCTCCGGTGAGGTCCGTGAGGCGCTGCAGGTTTGCCTGCATGGCCTCCAGTTTGCGCACCGTCCGTTCCTTGCGCCGGCGGTGCTTCAGGATGCCGGCGGCTTCCTCGATAAAGCCCCGCCGGTCCTCCGGCGTGGCATGGAGGACGCGGTCCAGCTGTCCTTGGCCGACGATGACGTGCATCTCGCGGCCCAGGCCGGAATCGGACAGCAGTTCCTGGATGTCCAGCAGGCGGCAGCCGGCGCCGTTGATGGCGTATTCGGATCCGCCCGTACGGAACAGCGTCCGCGAAATGGTCACTTCGCTGTACTCGATGGGCAGGGCGCCGTCAGTGTTGTCAATGGTCAGGGAGACGTGGGCCCGGCCAAGGGGCGGCCGGCCGGACGTACCGGCGAAAATGACGTCCTCCATCTTGCCGCCGCGGAGGGTTTTGGCCCCCTGCTCGCCCATGACCCACGCCAGGGCGTCCACCACGTTGGACTTCCCGGAGCCGTTGGGGCCAACCACCGCGGTGACCCCTGGCTCGAAATTGAAGGTGGTGGCGGACGCGAATGACTTGAACCCCCGGACGGTCAGGCTTTTGAGGTGCAAGGCTTTTCGGATCTCCTGAGTGGCTGAGGCGGCTGCTTCGCTGTCCTAAATCTAGCGGGTTCCGGCGCAAAGTCCGGGATTCGGCCCTGCCGTGGAGTCCTCCGCGGCGCCTACCAACGGCCGTTCCGGGGACGCGGCTGGCAGACGGGGCACGTGTGCGAGGACCTGTTCATGAACTGCTCGCGGCGGATGACGGCGTGGATTCCCGCTGCGGCGCAGCGTTTGCAGGCCTGACCTTCCCTGCCATAGACATTGAGGGACCGGTCAAAGTATCCGGAGGCACCGTTGACGTTCACGTACAACGAGTCGAAGCTCGTTCCGCCGGCAGCAAGCGCGTCCAGCATGACCTCCCGGGCGCTGGCGAGCACCCTTTCGGCATCGGCACGGCGCAGGGTGTCCGTGGGGCGGGCGTAGTGGAGCCGCGCCCACCACAGCGCTTCGTCGGCGTAGATGTTCCCGATTCCCGAGACCAGTCCCTGGTCCAGCAGGGCCCGCTTCAGGCCGGTCTTGCGCTTGCGGAGGCGCCGGTAGAAAAGGTCGAAGGAGAAGGCGGGGTCCAGGGGGTCCCGCGCGATGTGCGACGCTTCCTCAGCAATCAAGGGCAAGGGTGATTCGGCAAGGCCGCCGGGGCCGCCGTCGTCCGTGGGGACCATCGCCGTGACAAACAGTCCGCCAAAGATCCGCTGGTCCACGAACCTGAGCTGTTCGGGCATGCCGTCACTGGCGTTGAGCCTGAAACGGACTTTCAGGTGCTTTTCGTCCGGAACCTCCCGGTCCTGCATCAGGAGCTGGCCGCTCATCCCCAGGTGGGCCATGAGGGCAACGCGCGGACGGTCCATGGTTGGCACCGGCGCGGCTCCGGCGACGCCACCCCCGTTGCCGGCTTCCAGAAGCGGCATCCACAAGAACTTGCCCCGCCGGACGACGTCTGCGACCGTGGCGCCTTCCAGGTTCCCGGTGAAGTCCTCCACACCCAGGGCGTGGCGGCGCACGGACCTCGGATCAAGGACCTCCACGGAGGTGATGGTCCGGCCGCGGACCCAGCTCACCAGGCCGCGGCGGACCACCTCAACTTCGGGAAGTTCGGGCACGGCGCTACTTGGCGGGGACGGAACCGGCGGACTTTTTTGCCCCCGCTGCGGCCCCGGTAAGCACCCGCCACGCGTCGGCGGCCGCTTCCTGCTCCGCTTCCTTCTTCGAGTGGCCGGAACCCTTGCCATAGGCGGTGCCGCCGACGTGGAGGACGGCGGTGAACGTGCGGGCATGGTCCGGCCCCGAGCCGTCCACGGCGTAGTGGATGGTTCCGAGCTGGCGGCTGGCCGCGAGTTCCTGGATGCTGGTCTTCCAGTCCGTTCCCGCGCCGAGGGCGGCCGCATCCTTCAGCAGGGGACCGATCAGGCGCATCACCAGCTGGCGCGCTGTTTCGATGTCGTTGGACACGTAGGTGGCCCCGATCAGGGCTTCCATAGTGTCAGCCAGGATGGAGGCCTTGTTGTTGCCATGGGTGAGCTTCTCGCCCTGTCCAAGGTAGATGTAGTCCCCGATGCCCAGGCTGCGTCCGATGCCGGCCAGCGCACGGGTGCTGACGACGGCGGAGCGCCGCTTGGCGAGCTCGCCTTCGGGCAGTTCCGGGTTGTCCCGGTACAGCGCGTCGGTCACGGAGAACCCCAGGATGGAATCACCCAGGAATTCGAGCCGCTCGTTGGTGGGTATGCCGCCGTTTTCGTAGGCGTAGGAACGGTGTGTGAGCGCAAGACGAAGCGTCCCGGCGTCAATAGAGACACCGAGACGCTTCAGAAGCTCTTCAGTTGAAGACATCATGTCAGCCTGAGTGGCCGATTAGACGTCCGCGACCTTGCGTCCCTTGTACTCAAGGAACAGCGCAGTGCCGGCCGAGTCGGTGACAACCTTTGCCTGGTGCGGCAGGCTGTAGGTGACCTGGCCGTTCTCGACGGTCTTCACCAGGTGGGGGGCGGTCGCCTTCCACTGGGAGCGGCGGGCGCGGGTATTCGAGCGAGACATTTTCCGCTTGGGAACAGCCACGGCTAACTCATTTCTCTCTAGACAAACACGTACAAATCAATTTTGCCGGTCAGGCTTAGCCATATCAGCTAGGGCAGCCCAGCGAGGATCCAAGACCTCGTGGTGGTGCCCCGGCTCGTCTTCCAGGCGAACTCCGCATTCGGAGCAAAGGCCCTGGCAGTCTTCCCGGCACACCGGCTGGAACGGCAGCGCGGTCACCACTGCGTCCCGCAACACCGGTTCAAGATCGATTACATCGTGCTCGACTCGACGTTGCTCTTCATCATCTTCTTCGTCCGAGAGCTCCACACCCTCATAGAAGAAAAGTTCTTGCACATTGACCTCGAGGTCATACGCAAGGGGATCCAGGCATCGGCCGCATTCACCTGTTACCTCGGTGAGCACGGTTCCTGATACCAAAATTCCTTCGTGTACGGCTTCAAGCCTCAGGTCCAGCTCGACATCCGAGCCTTCCTGAACGCCAATGAGCGCCACGCCAAGATCACTTGGCGCGGGTACATGTTCCTTCAGTGTCCGCATGCTTCCCGGGCTGCGCCCGAGGTCCTTGACGTCGAACGCCAGGGGCGAACCAGCACCTCTTTTAATGAGAACTCCTGTTGAACATATGACCGACGTACCATCTTAGCCTGAAGAGCCACAGGGACTCAAACCGGCCGGCAGGGAGTGCCGAAGTACCGGACAAGCCTACCCCCTCGGCTGCTGTCCGGGGCCCGACTCGCCCGCAAGCATCCGCCGCTGCACCGACCGGGGCACGTAGTCGGAGACGTTGCCGCCAAGGCCGGCTACCTCTTTGATGAGGGTGGAGGAAAGGTGGAGGTAGTGGGCTTCCGCCGGCAGGAAAACCGTTTCGACGCCGCTGAGCTGCCGGTTCATGGTGGCCATGGGCAGCTCGTAGTCGAAATCGGAGGACGACCTGAGTCCCTTGACGATGGCCGAGACACCGCGCTGCCGGCAGTACTCCGCCAGCAGGCCTTCCCCGACGGGTTCCACCACAATGCCTTTGAGCGAGGCGAGGGTCTCGCGTGCCATGTCCAGGCGCTCCGGCAGGGTGAACCTGTATTTCTTGGCCTGGTTGGTGGAGACAGCCACGATGACCTCGTCAAAGAGGCCGGCAGCACGTGCAATAACCTCGAGATGGCCGTTGTGGATGGGGTCAAAGGATCCGGGGCAGACAGCGCGTCTCATGCTCCGAACCTACCCCATGGGAACGCCGGGATACCATGACTGGATGCATCCACCACGGGAACTTTCCGCCCCCCTGGCCCCTGCTCCGTGGCAGCGTGCCGCCCTCGGAGCCAACCTGCTGGCCCCCGACGGAGGCCTGGGCGTCACCATCTTCGAGGAGATGACCACCCTGGCCGTCCAGACCGGCGCCATAAACCTCGGCCAGGGGTTCCCGGACGAGGACGGCCCTGCCGAAATCCGGGAAGCCGCCAGGTCTGCCATCCTTGCCGGGGCGAACCAGTATGCGCCGGGCAAGGGCATCCCGGAACTGCGGGAGGCAGTCGCGGCCCACCAGCAGCGGTTCTACGGCCTCTCCCCCGACCCCGCAACCGAGGTCATCGTCACCACCGGCGCCACCGAGGCCATCGCCGCCTCGCTCCTGGCCTTTGCCGGTCCCGGCGACGAGGTCCTCACCCTGGAGCCTTTCTACGATTCCTACGGCGCGGTGATCGGCCTGTCCGGTGCTGCGCACGTGACAGCCCCGCTGCTGGCGCCGGACTTCATGCCGGACATGGCCGCCCTGGAGGCTGCTTTCAGTGCCCGGACGAAGGTGGTGTTGCTGAACAACCCCCACAACCCCACCGGGGCGGTCTTCCCGCGGGACGTCCTGCAACGGGTGGTTGACCTGGCATGCAGGCATGACAGCATCATCATCTCGGACGAAGTCTATGAGCACCTCACCTTCGGCGTCCGGCACATACCGGTGGCTTCGATGCCCGGAGCGGCGGACCGGACCCTCACCATTTCTTCTGCCGGCAAGACCTTTTCCCTGACAGGCTGGAAGGTCGGCTGGCTCACGGGACCCGAAGAACTGGTGTCCGCCGCCCGGACGGTCAAGCAGTTCCTCACCTACAGTTCGGGCACACCGTTCCAGTCGGCAATCGCCGCGGGCCTGGCCCTTCCCGACTCCTTCTATGAGGGCATTGCGGCGTCCCTTCAGCACAAGCGGGACATCCTGAGTGAGGGCCTGCGCGCGGCGGGGTTCGAGGTCTTCTCCCCGCAGGGCACGTACTTCGTCAATGTGGACACCGCCCCCTTGGGCATCAGCGACTCCGTGGAGCTGGCCCGGAAGCTCCCGGCGCTCGTGGGCGTGGCCGCAATCCCGGTCCCCGTTTTCTGCCACGCCGAGGGAGCGCAGCGCACCCGGAGCCTGCTCCGTTTCGCCTTCTGCAAGAAAGCCGAGGTCCTGGAAGAGGCCGCCGGCCGGCTGGCTACACTCCGCGGCAGGCTCTGATGCCCGAGGGGCGGGAGGTCCGGGCGTCGCGTTTCCTGCGCACCACCGGGCAGCACGCGTCCATCGAACCCGATGCCTTTACTGCCGGCAGCTACGTCCTCAGCATCGGCGGCGCGGAACAGTCCCACGTGAACCTCCTGCGGCCGGAGGAAATCTTCTATGAATACCTGCGCCGGATCGGGCACCTGGTGGACCTGGCGGCCCCCGCCGGGGTCCCGGTCAGCGCCCTGCACCTCGGCGCCGGGGCGCTGACCCTGGCCCGCTACATCCAGGCCACCAGGCCCGGATCGGTGCAGTACGCGGTGGAGCTGGAGCGCGAGCTGCTGGATTTCGTCCTGCGCCAACTCCCCCTGCCCAAGGGGACGGACCTGCAGACCGTCATCGGCGATGCGCGGGAGTCCCTTGCCGGCCTTGAGCCCGGGCTCCGTTTCGACGTCGTCATCCTGGACATTTTTTCCGGACCGGAAGCGCCCGCGCACCTCGCTGCCAGCGCGTTCTACCAGGAAGTACGGGAACGGCTCAGCCCTGGCGGACTGCTGATCGTCAACGTCGGCGACGAGCCGGGACTGACCCTGGTCCGAAGCCAGGTCTCCGCCATGCGGCAGGCCATGGCGGACGTGGCCGCCGTCGCCGAAACAGGCATGTTCGAGGGCCGCTACCCCGGCAACATCATCCTGGCCGGCACCCTCACCCCCTGGCCGGCGGAATGGAGCGCTGAGCTCACCGCTCGAGGACCGCACCCGGCAACGGTACTGGCCGGAGTGGACCTCGACCCCTTTGCAGGATGAGCCCCGGAGGCCGTGGCTCCTGCGCCTGGTCTAGCGCCCGGCCGGTTCCGGCGCCTCGGGAATGTCGTCATTGTCGATTGCATCGGGTACGAAGGGCTCCGCGAACCAGAGCTTGGTCTCCCCGTATTTTTTCTCCGCAAACCGGGTGAGGGCATCCGGCCAGCGGGGTTCGGGTGAACGGGAGGACCGCTCCACCACCACGACTGCGGCCGGCGACAGGTGGGGTGCGAGCTTCTGGAGGGCCGCCTGCAGGGCGACCTCTTCGAGCGGGTACGGCGGGTCCAGGAAAACGAGGTCCCACACCGCGGCGGCCGAGGCACGGTCCAGGAAGGGCTCCACTTTGGATCGGTGGACGGTCACGGCTTTCCGGCCCAGGACGCCGTTGACGAGATCGGCATTGCGCTGGCAAACGGCGCTGGCCTTGGCCTCGGACTCCACCAGGTCCACCGCCTGGGCGCCCCTGCTGCCGCTCTCGACGCCCAGGGAGCCGGAACCGGCGTAGAGGTCCAGCACCCGGGCGCCGGCAATGACGTTGAAGGCATCAAGGCGGGAAAACAACGCTTCCTTGACGCGGTCCGTGGTGGGCCTGGTGAGGGACCCCGGGACGGCGGTCAAGGGAGTGCCGCCGGCGGCACCTGCAATGATCCGGCTCATCTAATGCTCCTGTCTTCGCCGCCAGGATATCCGGCACCCACCATGCTAGCCGCGTTCAAGGAACGCCTCCTTCTCGGGATTGAGGTATTTGTCGATCGCCTCGGCGAGTTCCGGGCGGGCGGACAGGGCAGGGTCCTCGCGGACAATCTGCTGGGCGTCTTCCCTGGCCCGGGCAATGACGTCACCGTGTTCCAGGACGCGGAGCAGCTTCAGCGTTGAGCGTCCGCCTGACTGCGAGGCACCCAGGATGTCGCCCTCGCGCCGCAGCTTCAGGTCCTCTTCCGACAGGACGAAGCCGTCCGTGGTGGCGGCAACGGCCTCCAGCCTGCGCCGGCTGGGGTGCCCGGGCTCCAGGGCGGTCACCAGCAGGCAGGTCCCGGGCAGCCCGCCCCGGCCCACCCGGCCGCGGAGCTGGTGCAGCTGGGAAATCCCGAACCGGTCCGCATCAAGAATGACCATCAGGGTTGCATTGTGGACGTCCACGCCCACCTCGATCACCGTGGTGGAGACAAGCAGCTTGATGCGGTTGGCCGCAAAGTCGTCCATGACGCCGAACTTCAAGTCAGGTTCCTGCCGGCCGTGGAGCGGCGCCAGGGGAATCCCGGACAGGGTGGGCTCTTCCCGCAGGTGCTCGACGACGGCTGTCACGGAGGCGAGTTCCCGGCCGCCGTCTCCTTCCGCATCCCCTGCCGGAGGCTCCGCTTCCCCGGGGCTGAAGTCGCCGTCGTCGTCCGTTCCGATCCTGGGGCAGACGACGTACACCTGGTGGCCAGCGTCAATCTCCTCCCGGGCGCGGGCCCAGATGCGGCCTGCCCAGGCCGGGTTTTCGGCAAGTCCCACCAGGTGGGTGGAGATGGGGGCCCGGCCGGCCGGCAGCTCGTCCAGGACCGAGGTTTCGAGGTCGCCGAAAACCGTCATCGCGACGGTCCGCGGGATGGGCGTGGCGGTCATGACCAGCAGGTGCGGCGGCTTCCGTGCCTTGGCGCGCAGGGCATCGCGCTGCTCCACCCCGAAGCGGTGCTGCTCGTCCACCACGATCAGGCCGAGATCGTAGAAGGACACGGTGTCGCTCAGCAGGGCATGGGTGCCGATGATGATGCCGGCCGTCCCTGAGGCGGCATCAAGCAGGGCCTGCCGGCGCGCCGCCGTTGGCATGGAGCCGGTGAGCAGCGAAACCTGGACGGACGCGCCGTCCATTCCGCCCAGCAGTCCGTCACCGGACAAGGGACCCAGCGTCCGGCGGATCGATTCAAAATGCTGGGCGGCGAGGACTTCCGTAGGCGCCAGCAGGGCCGCCTGGCCGCCGGCATCCACCACCTGCAGCATGGCACGGAGTGCCACGACGGTCTTGCCGGAGCCCACTTCGCCCTGCAGCAAGCGGTTCATGGGGACGTCCCGGGAGAGTTCTGCGGCCAGCGTTTCCCCGACGGCGGCCTGCCCCGCCGTGAGCGTGAACGGAAGGCTGCGGTCGAAACCGGCCAGCAGGCCCTCCGGAACAGGCCGGCGGGCGGTGGCTTCCTCCGCGGCCAGCTGGGCCCGGCGGCGGGCCAGGGCGGACTGCAGCACCAGCGCTTCCTGGTACCGGAAGCGACGCCGTGCCTGCTGCCAGTCAGAGGCAGTTTCCGGTTCATGGATCAGCCGGTAGGCTTCGGCGATTGGCAGGAACTTCTCCCGGGCCGCGATGGCGGGTGGCACAGGATCCGGGAGGGAGCCAAGGTCTGCCGTCTCGAGCAGGGTTGAGACGGCCTTCTGGATCTTCCAGCTGGGAAGCTTGGCGGTGGCCGGATAGATGGGAATGGGCATGGCGGCCAGCTTTTCCGGATCCCGGCCGTCCTCGCTGAACGGGTCATCGTCCAGCAGCTGGTAGTCGGGGTTGGTGAGGCCAAGGGATCCCTTGAAGGAGGTGACCTTGCCGGAGAAGAGCGCCCGGCGGCCCGGGAGCAGGTCCGCCTGGGCCTTGTAGCCGTTGAAGAAGCTGATCTTGAGCGTACCCGGCGCCTTGCCGCGGTAGTCCGTACCGGCAACCAGGCGGAGGCCCTGCCTCCCGTCATCGTCGGAAACCACGACGTCGGTGATGGTGCCGCGGCGCGCCTGCATCCGGCGGGTGCTGCTGGAAAGCACCCGGGCGATCAGGGTGACTTCCTCGTCCCGGGGGATCTCGCTGATGGGGGTCAGCTCCCCGCGGTTCATGTAGCGGCGCGGGTAGTAGTTCAGCAGCCCCTCAACTGTGGTGATGCCCAGATGCTTCTCAATGACCGTGGCGGAACGCTTGCCGATCCGCCGTTCCAGCGCCAGGTCCAGTTCAGCGCTCATGCCCACTGGAGTTCACTGCATCCGTTGCCGGGTCCCGCGGCAGCGCGAGTTCACTGATGCTGATGTTGGCCGGCTCCCCCAGGGAGCGGATGATGTGGACGGCGGGATCCGCCTCGGGGACATGGACGTGGACGCGCCACCGGTAGTTGCCGTCGGAGTCCGGACCGCTGCCGACCTGGCTCATGATCACCGACTCGCCCACCTCGTCCAGCCGCTGGCGGAGGGTCGCGGCATTGAGTGGAGACAGGCTGATGGTGCACATGACCTCCACCCCGTCGTCGTCCGGCATGGCCGTATGGATGTGCGGATCCTGCACGTCGTAGCCGTGCAGGCCGTCAAGGAGTTCGCTTTGCAGCTCTTCGCCCAGGACCGCCGAGCGAAGGCAATCAAGGATCAGCAGCATCCCCACTCCGCCGGCATCAACCACGTGGGCGGACGTCAGGGCGTCCAGCTGCTCCTCGGTGTGGATCACCGCTGCGAGGGCGCCTTCCACAGCCGCGTCCAGGGCAAGGCCCAGGGCGTGGTTGCTGTCGTCCCCGTTCTGTCCGGCATCCACGGCGGCCGCGGCCCGGGCCGCGGCTTCCATGACGGAGAGCATGGTTCCCGGCACGGGGTCGCTCAAGGCTGACCACGCACGGATCTGGGCACGGTTCAGGGCGGCCGCAAGCAGGGTGGAGGTCAGCCGGGTATGGCCCGCCAACGGTTCGGCAGCAGCGCACAGGAACACCGAGAAAAGGGTCCCCGAGTTTCCCCGCGCTTCCTCCATGGCAGCCTGGCCCGCTGTGGCCAGGACGGCACCAACGTCCATCTGCGCGGGCTGGTCCCCGCCGGCAGCCAGGGAACGCGCTGCCGCGCGCACCGTGACGTAGAGGTTGGTTCCGGTATCGCCGTCGGCCACGGGGAAGATATTGATGGCATTCAGGCGGTCGCTGTGGTTGCCAAGGGCGGTCTCGGCCTTGCCCAACCACCTCTTCATCGCTTGCGCGTTAGCGGCAACCTTAGTGTGCAAAGTGATCCCATCCCCCGGTGTCCGCGGACCGGCCCGCAATTTTGACGCCCGGGCCTTCGTTGATTCCCAGTGCTTGTACTGAGCCTATCGCAGTGAATCCGGGAGGCAGCGGCGAACCGGGGGGGAATGTGGCAAGCAGTCCGTGGTCCTCCCCGCCGCCGAGCACCCACTCCCGGGCGTCCATGCCCAACAGCTCCGCAGCCGGCAGGAGGGGGCCCGCCAGCCGTTTCAGCGGGCCTGGATCGAGGTCGACGGCCACGCCGCTCGCCGCGGCCAGCCGCGACCCGTCGCGCAGCAGGCCGTCCGAGACGTCCAGCATGGCGGTGGCGCCGGCGGCACGCGCGGCGGGCCCTGCCGCCAGGGGCGGCATCGGCCTGCATTGCAGGTCCACCAGGGCGCGCTGGCCGGCGCTGAGGGCATCAACGTGCACGTCCGATTCCAACAGTGCGAGGCCGGCGGCAGCGTGGCCGGCAGTGCCTGCAAGGGCAAGGACGTCCCCCGGCCTGGCGCCTGACCGGAGGACTGCCGGGCCGCCGTCAAGCGTTCCCAGCACCGCAACCGTGACGGAAATTTCGCGCCCGCGCCCCAGGTCGCCGCCGGCCACCGAACAGTGGACAGCGCCCAGTTCCCTGATGCCGGCGGTGAGGCCGTCCGCCAGGTCCTCCACCCAGGCCACGGCCGTTTCAGGAGGAAGGGTCAGGCTGACCACCAGCGACGTGGCCCTGGCCCCCATGGCATTGATGTCGCTCAGGTTCTGCGCGGCGGCTTTCCAGCCGACGTCAAAACCGGTAGTCCGGTAGCCGTTGGGCCACTGCAGCCTGAAGTCCTGGTCCTGCACCTGCGTGTCGATGCTGATCACGGTCCTGCCGTCAGGAGCAGCGACTATGGCGGCGTCGTCCCCCGGGCCGAGCAACGTAGCCTCGCCGTGCACGCCGTCCATGGCCAGGCGCGGAAAAATCCGGGCCAGCAGCCCGGACTCGGAAAGTGCTGAGACTGTCACGGCGGGCACGGCCAGCGGCTCCCCGGCGGCGGCCGGGCTTTCAGGGTGTGGCAGTCGGCGGCGGAACTGTCCTGGGTGGGATTGTCCGGGGCAGGTGGCGGGATTTTCAAGCACTCCCCTACGCTATCGCGCGGCTCCGACATTACCGGCTGCCAATGCCGCGTCAGGGCGGCCTCTGCAGCGGCGATAGGCTGGAGGCATGCACCGTCCCCAGTTTTCCCTGCCCGCCCGCGTCGCCAGGCTGGCACTGGTTGGGAGCCTTGCGGCCATTCCGCTAACGTCATGCTCGCCTGCCGTGGATGTTCCCGCTGCCAAGGACGCGGCCAACCCGGCGTGCGCGCCCATGATGGTGGGTCTTCCTGACGCCATCGGCGAGTACGCGCTGCGGAAGACGAACAGCCAGGCCACCGCCGCCTGGGGCGATCCGTCCCTGGTGATCCTGCGCTGCGGCGTGAATGTTCCCGGGCCCACCACGGACCGCTGCGTGACGGTCAACGGCATCGACTGGGTCATCAAGGAAGGCGACCCGGTGTGGACCCTGACAACCTACGGCCGCGAACCGGCAACAGAGATCCTCATGGATCCCGACAAGATCAGTTCTGCCACAGTCCTGGCCGACCTTGCGGCAGCGGCCGGCAAAGTGCCCGCCGCCAGGAGCTGCGTGGGCCAAGAGGACCTGCAGAACCTGCCGCCGAGCAAGTAGGCCATCGGCGGCCCACTCCGTCGGGGATCAGCGCAGCCCGGTTTTGCGGTTCAGCGCGAGGTAGATCAGTTCGTCGATGAGGTCGGCGTACCCCAGTCCGGAGGCCGCCCACATCTGCGGGTACATGCTCTTGGGCGTAAAGCCTGGCATGGTGTTGATCTCGTTGATGATGAGTTCCCCGGCCGGCGTGTAGAAGAAGTCCACCCGGCTCAGGCCCTCGGCCCCCACGGCGTCGAACGCCGCCGCTGCAAGCTCGCGGACCCTGGTGATGGCTTCCTCGGGGATATCGGCGGGGCAGCTGAGGGAGGCGGCGTCGTCCTCAACATACTTGGCGTTGAAGTCGTAAAACTCGTGGGTGCCGCCCGCCACGGAGATCTCACCCGGCATGGATGTGCGGGGGGCGTCGGTGCCCCTGCCTTCGAGGACCGCACATTCGATTTCCCGGCCGGTGATGCCTGCCTCGATCACCAGTTTCAGGTCGTGCCGCCGGGCTTCCTCGATGGCTGCATCAAGCTCGTCCAGGGAATCGACCTTGGAGATACCCATGGAAGATCCTGCCCGTGCCGGCTTGACGAACACGGGAAATCCCAGCCGGTCCACCTGTTTGCGCACCGATTCCGGGTCCTTGCGCCACTGCCTGTCCGTGACGGCAACATAGGGACCGACATGCAGCCCCGCGGCCTCGAACACCACCTTCATGAAGTGTTTGTCCATGCCCACGGCCGAAGCCAGGACACCGGCGCCGACGTAGCGGGTATCCGAGAGCTCCAGCAGCCCCTGGATGGTGCCGTCCTCTCCGAACGGGCCGTGAAGGAGCGGGAAGACCACGTCCACCGTGCCGAGTTCCCGGGGAACCTCGTTTGGAGAAGCGACGATCAGCTGGTGCTCGCCGCCGATCTCGGCAAGGGTCACGGTCTGCGGCGAAGGCGCCACCTCCGGCAGGGACGTTGCCGCGAGGGACCATTGGGCGGTATCGGCGGGCGCGAGGACCCATTGCCCGGTTTTGGCGATTCCAATGGGAATCACCTCGTACTTGTCCTTGTTGATCGCGCCGAGGACACCGGCCGCGGTCACGCAGCTCACGGCGTGCTCGCTCGAGCGGCCGCCGAAAAGTACCGCCACCCGGGGTTTCGCCCGCGGCGCGGTCTCCACTGCGCTCAGGTTTTCATGGGACATCGTCAGTAATCGCCTTCAGGTTTCAGTTCCCGGGACAGCAGGACGGGCCCCAGTTGGTCAACGGACAGCTTGCCTGCCAGCACGGCGACGACGGCGGCTGTGATGGGCATGTCCACGCCCAGTTTGCCGGCCAACTCGTGGACCGCCTGGCCCGATTTTATGCCTTCGGCGGTCTGGGTCATCTTCTGGCCCACCTCCTCGAGCGTGAGGCCCTGCCCCAGGAGCCGCCCGGCGGTGTGGTTGCGTGACAGCGGGGAGGAGCATGTGGCCACAAGGTCGCCCAGGCCGGCAAGGCCGGCCATGGTCTTGGCTTCCCCGCCCAGGGCAAGGGCAAGCCGGGACGTTTCCGCAAGTCCGCGGGTGATAACGGAGGCCTTGGTGTTGTCCCCCATTTGCTTGCCCTCGCAAATGCCGACGGCCAGGGCGATAACGTTCTTGACGATTCCGCCGATCTCCACCCCCACCACGTCAGCGGTGGTGTACGGCCGGAAGTAGGGCGCGGTGCAGCTCCTGGCGATCCAGCCTGCGGCGGCGGAGTCGGTACAGGCAACAACAGACGCCGTGGGTTCTTCGCGGGCGATTTCCATGGCCAGGTTGGGGCCGGACACGATGGCGATGCGCTCAGCGGGCAGGCCCAGCTCCTCGCTGATGACCTCGCTCATCCTGGCATCCGTGCCGAGCTCCAGGCCTTTCATCAGGGAAACAACCATGGCGTCCGGAGCGATCAGGCCTTTCCACTCCCGCAACTGCGGGCGGAGTGACTGTGCAGGGACGGCGATGACCACAAGGTCAGCGCCCTCCAGGACCGCGGCGACGTCCGTTGACGCGGAGATGCTCTCCGGCAGCGGGATGTCCTTCAGGTACTGCTCATTGCGGTGGCCGGTGTTAATCAGGTCCACTACTTCGGCGCGCCTGCCCCACAGCCTGATGCTGCGCGGCTCCCCGGCAGCAGCCGCAGCGTCGGCCAGGATTTTGGCAAAGGTTGTTCCCCAGGAGCCGGCGCCGAGAACAGCAACGGAACGGGCTGAGCCCGTCTGCTTTCCCCCAGCGGTCACGGAGTTTCCGTTCCGGAACCGGTCGGCTTCTGTCCGCGTTCCACGAACCTGCCGTGCCGCGCCTGCTGCTGCTTGGCCGGATCCCACCGCTCAGCCGGCGGCTCTTCCCCCCTGATCTCCGCCAGGAGTCCGGTGATCGCATCCATGATGGCGTCGGTGGCCGCGGTGAGGGTTGCCTTGTCCAGCGGACGGCCGCTGAAGGCGCTGAGGTCAACAGGCTCCCCCACTACCACCCTGGACTTCTTGCGCGGGAACAGGTGGAACCTCTTGCCGTAGCGGGGGAACACCTCGTGGGCGCCCCAGTGGGCAATCGGAACCACGGGAATGCCGCCCTCAAGGGCCAGCCGCGCAGCACCCGTGTGGCCTCTCATGGGCCACATCCCCGGATCCCGGGTCAGGGTGCCTTCGGGATAGATGATGATGGCCCCGCCTTCGGCAACGATCTCCTGCGCAAGCTGCAGGGAACGGTTCGCACCCGCCGTCGAACGTTCCACCGGGATCTGTTTTGTTGCGCGCAGTACCCAGCCCAGCACCGGAACCTTGAAGAGCCCTGACTTGGCAAGGAAGTGCGGGGCAATCTTGTGGTTGTAGAGGAGGTGGCCGATGATCAGGGGATCGATCTCGGTGCAGTGGTTGGGCGCGGCAATAAATCCGCCCGCAGGCAGCTTCTCCGTTCCCTCCCACTTCTTGTCCATCATGAGGTTGAACAGGGGGCGGACTATGCCGGCGACCACGGCAAGGGTGGCGCGGCTCTTAGCCGGTTCTTTCACGGCTTCCTGCTACTTCTCTGTGGTGATGTCGAAGTCGGCACCGAGGCCGGCCAGCTTTTCGGTGAAGCGCTCGTAGCCGCGGTTGATGATATCGATCCCCGTGACGCGGGACGTGCCGGTGGCGGCGAGGGCGGCAATCAGGTGGCTGAAGCCGCCGCGCAGGTCCGGCACGTCAATGTCGGTCCCCTTCAGCTGGGTGGGCCCGGAGATCACTGCCGAATGGAGGAAGTTGCGCTGGCCGAACCTGCACGGCACGCTGCCCAGGCATTCGCGGTGGACCTGGATGCTGGCGCCCATCCGGATGAGTGCGTCAGTGAAGCCGAACCGGTTCTCGTAGACCGTCTCGTGGACGATGGACACGCCTTCGGCCTGGGTCAGTGCCACCACCAGCGGCTGCTGCCAGTCGGTCATGAAGCCGGGGTGCACATCGGTCTCCAGTACCAGCGGGTTGAGCTTGCCGCCGCGGTGGTAGAAACGGATGCCGTCCTCGCCGATGTCCATGCCGCCGCCCACCTTGCGGTAGGTGTTCAGGAAGGTCATCATGTCCCGCTGCGAGGCACCTTCAACGTAGATGTCGCCCTTGGTCACCAGTGCCGCAGACGCCCACGACGCCGATTCGTTGCGGTCCGAGAGCGCCCGGTGGTTGTAGCCGCCGAGGTCGCGGACACCTTCGATGCGGATGGTGCGGTCCGTCTGGACGCTGATGATGGCGCCCATCTTCTGGAGCACGGCGATGAGGTCGATAATTTCCGGCTCCGTCGCAGCACCGGACAGTTCGGTGATGCCCTCGGCGCGGGTGGCGCTCAGCAGCACCTGCTCCGTGGCACCCACGGACGGGTAGGGCAGGGAGATCTTGGCGCCGTGCAGGCCCTTGGGGGCCGAAATGTGGATGCCGCCGGGGCGCTTCTCCACCACGGCACCGAACTGGCGCAGGACGTCCAGGTGGTAGTCAATGGGCCGGTCGCCGATTTTGCAGCCGCCAAGATCGGGGATGAACGCTTCGCCGATCGCGTGGATCAGCGGCCCGCAGAGCAGGATGGGAATCCGGGAGTCGCCCGCGTGGGCGTCGATGGCGGTGCTGGACGCCGTTTTTGCGGCCTTGGGATCCAGCGTCAGGTCGCCGTTCACCGGGTCCTTGACCACGGTCACGCCGTGCAGCTGCAGGAGGGAGGTGACTACCTCCACGTCCTTGATCTCCGGCACGTTCCGCAACACCGACGGTTCGTTGCCCAGCAACGCTGCCACCATCGCCTTGGGAACAAGGTTCTTTGCTCCCCGGACGCTGACGCGGCCTGTAAGCGGGACTCCGCCGCGGATTGTCAGAACACTACTCATATACCGGTTTCCTTACGATCACTCGCCCCCAAATCCTTGCAAAGGCTCCAACCAAGCATAGGAGGTCGCGTTACCGAACCGAAATACGCAGGCGACGGCGGCAGGGCGTGGCGCGCCGCCGTCGGCCCGTTTCGAAGGCAGGCAACGCTGCTTTGGCGGCCTCAGGAAAGGCGTGCCGGCAGGGTTTTGGGCTTGAACGAGGGCCGGGTGGCCTCGTAGGCGGTGATGTCCGCCTCATGCTGGAGGGTCAGCCCGATGTCGTCCAGCCCCTCAAGCAGGCGCCACCGGGTGTAGTCGTCGATGTCGAAGGGCGCAACGATGTTTCCGCACACCACGGTCTTGGACACCAGGTCCACCGTGACCTCGGTCCCCGGCGCGTTCTCCAGTTCCTTCCAGATCAGCTCGATGTCGTCCTGGGACACCTCGGCCGCGAGGAGCCCCTGCTTGCCGGAGTTGCCGCGGAAGATGTCGGCGAAGCGGGAGGAGAGCACAGCCTTGAAGCCGTAGTCCTTCAGCGCCCAGACGGCGTGCTCGCGGGAGGAGCCGGTGCCGAAGTCCGGGCCCGCCACCAGGACGGAACCCGCGTTGAACGGCGCCTGGTTCAGGATGAAGGCCGGGTCTTTGCGCCATGCCGAAAACAGGGCGTCCTCGAAGCCGGTCCGGGTGATCCGCTTGAGGTAGACGGCCGGGATGATCTGGTCCGTGTCCACGTTGCTCTGCCGCAGCGGGACGCCGATTCCGGTGTGGGTGGTGAACTTTTCCATGGCGTGTCCTAGGCTGCGTCGGTGCGGATGGCGGCGGATTCGGGGGCCGGATCGAGGTCCGACGGCGAGCTGAGGGTGCCGCGGATGGCGGTGGCTGCGGCCACCACCGGGGAGACCAGGTGGGTCCGGCCGCCCTTGCCCTGGCGCCCTTCGAAGTTGCGGTTGGAAGTGGAGGCGCAGCGCTCCCCCACGTCGAGCTGGTCCGGGTTCATGCCCAGGCACATCGAGCAGCCGGCGAAGCGCCACTCCGCGCCGAAGTCCTTGAAGACCTTGTCCAGGCCCTCAGCCTCGGCCTCAAGCCGCACGCGTGCCGAGCCCGGCACCACCAGCATCCGGACGTTCGGGTCCTTCTGCCGGCCCCGGATGATGTCCGCCGCGGCACGGAGGTCCTCCATCCGGGAGTTGGTGCAGGAGCCCAGGAAGACGGTGTCCACCCGGATGTCCTTCATGGGCGTGCCAGCTTCGAGGCCCATGTACTGCAGGGCGCGTTCCGCGGCGGCCTTGGCGTTTTCGTCGCCGAAGTCCTCGGGGGACGGGACGGACTGGGACAGTGAGACGCCCTGGCCGGGATTCGTGCCCCAGGTGACGAACGGCTCCAGCGTGTTGGCATCGAGGTCCACCTGGGCGTCGAAGGTCGCATCGTCGTCGGTACGCAGCGTGTTCCAGTACTCGACGGCGGCGTCCCAGTCAGCGCCCTGCGGGGCGTGCGGACGGCCCTTCATGTATTCGTACGTGGTCTCGTCCGGCGCCACCATGCCGGCGCGGGCGCCGGCCTCGATGGACATGTTGCAGATGGTCATACGGGCGTCCATGGACAGGGCGCGGATGGCCGAGCCGCGGTACTCCAGGACGTAGCCCTGCCCGCCGCCGGTGCCGATCTCGGCGATCACGGCGAGGATGATGTCCTTGGCTGTCACGCCCGGGCGGAGCGTCCCCTCAACATTGATGGCCATGGTCTTGAACGGCTTCAGCGACAGGGTCTGGGTGGCCATCACGTGCTCCACCTCAGAGGTTCCAATGCCCATGGCCAGGGCGCCGAAGGCACCATGGGTGGAGGTGTGCGAGTCACCGCAGACAACGGTCATGCCCGGCTGGGTGAGGCCCAGCTGCGGGCCGACCACGTGCACGATGCCCTGTTCGGCGTCGCCCAGGCTGTGCAGGCGGACGCCGAACTCGGCGCAGTTGTTGCGCAGGGTCTGGATCTGGGTGCGGCTGGTCAGGTCGGCGATAGGCTTGTCGATGTCCAGCGTAGGAGTGTTGTGGTCCTCGGTGGCGATGGTCAGATCCGGGCGGCGCAGCTTCCTGCCGGCCAGCCGCAGGCCCTCGAACGCCTGCGGCGATGTGACTTCGTGGACCAGGTGGAGGTCGATGTACAGAAGGTCGGGCTGGGCGTTGGCACCGTCGCCGTCACCTTTGCGCACCACATGTGCGTCCCAGACCTTCTCGGCCAATGTCTTTGCCATGGCCATCTCCCTTCACTGCTGTTTGGCTGATGAGTCCAACTGAATCAGGACGGCTCCGCACTGCGCCAGCCGAAAGATTTGCATCTCAGATATTGAGACGGCAATATCATTACATGGACAATTCTAGTGGAGTCGGTGTCATTGATAAAGCGGCCCAAGTGCTTGATGCACTCGAAGCCGGCCCCACCACCCTGGCGCAGCTCGTGGCGGCCACAGGCCTGGCCCGTCCCACTGTGCACCGGCTTGCCCTCGCCCTGGTGCACCACCGGCTGGTGAGCCGCGACATCCAGGGCCGTTTCGTGCTCGGCAGCCGCCTGGTTGAGCTTGCCTCGGCGGCCGGCGAGGACCGCCTGATTGCCTCTGCCGGACCCGTGCTCATGCAGCTGCGTGATGCCACCGGCGAGAGCGCCCAGATCTTCCGCCGCCAAGGCGACTGGCGTGTCTGCGTCGCCTCCGCCGAGCGTCCCATCGGCCTGCGGGACACCATCCCCGTGGGCACCCAGCTGTCCATGAAGGCCGGATCTGCCGCCCAGGTGCTGCTCGCCTGGGAGGACCACGACCGCCTGCTCGAGGGGCTGCAGTCTGCCCGCTTTACGCCTACTGTCCTGGCAGGCGTTCGACGACGGGGCTGGGGCCAGAGCCTCGGCGAACGCGAGCCCGGGGTCGCCTCAGTTTCCGCGCCAGTGCGCGGGCCGTCCGGCCGCGTGATTGCGGCAGTTTCGATTTCCGGTCCGATCGAGAGGCTCACCCGCCAGCCCGGCAGGCTGCACGCCGAAGTGGTCTGCAATGCCGGCCGCATCCTCACCGAGGCCCTGCGCAAGAACAACGACTGAGCCACTGCCAACCGCCCGCGGCCCGAACCAGCGCCACCGGAGCTAGGATTTTGGGCATGGGCAGCTACGCAGTGTTTCTTCGCGGCATCAACGTGGGCGGCATCAACATCAAGATGGCCGAGCTGCGGGAAGCCCTCAAGGCCGCAGGCTTTGCCGATGCCCGCACACTGCTTGCCAGCGGAAATGTTGTCCTCACCAGCGCCCTCGACGCGGACTCCGTCAAACGCGGCTGCGAAAAATGCCTCCGGGAAGCGTTCGGCTACGACGCCTGGGTGGTGGTGCTCGACTCAGCCCGGCTGGCAGAACTGGTGGCGGCCTGCCCCTACCCGGAGGACGACAAAACCACCCACAGCTACATCACGCTCTCCTCGGACCCCGCGGTCCTGGATGAACTCGACGCGGCAGGGGCGGCGCTGGAGGGAAGCGAGCAGGAGCGGCTCGGTCCGGAGGCCCTCGCCTGGCTGGCACCGGCCGGCGGAACGTTGGACAGCCCCTTCAGCAAGATTTCCGCGAAGGCCAGGTTCAAGGCCGCGACCACAACGCGCAACCTGCGCACCCTGATCAAAGTAAGGGACGCTGCCGCTGAACTCGCGGCGGCCGGGGGTTAGGTCCACGCCCGGGTCGGCCGGCTCTATCCGGCCGCCGCCGTCTTGAGCGCGGCGTTGAAGGCGGCCTGCCGGCTGACCTCCACCTCTACGGGTTCCACCACGAGTTCCTCCGCAACAGCGGCCACTGCGGCATTCAACCGCCTCCGCGCCCTCGCCGCCCGTGCACTGGCCGCGGCGGCAGCAATAAAGCGGCCCGTAATGGCCAGGAAAATGCCCAGTGCCACCCCCAAGGCGATCATCAGCGTAGGAACCGGCCACCCCTCCACCCTGGGCACCTCCGGCACGGGCATCTGGAAATAGCCCAGTGCCGCCAGGACACCAAGCCAGCCCAAACCGCCCAGCACCGTCAGCAAGGCCAGCCACTGCGCCACGTTGAAGACTCCCCACCACCAGGACCGTCGGTTGGCGGCAAGGTCCGTTCCGGCGATGGCCTGGTCCAGGGCATCAGGCAACCGCTCCCTTCCTTCGCGGGCCGCCCCGCGGATGGCCGCGCGCCACGGGCCCGGGGCACCGGCACTTGCGGCATCGGCGAACTCGCGTACCGCGGCGTCCGTGCGGGCCCGTTCCGGCGCCCCCGCCGGCGGGAGCGATGTGCGGTTCAGCTCCGAGGGCGCCGCGCTGCGGAGGTTGAGCCGGCGCAATGGGTCGGCCCGGAAGCGGGACAGCCACCGCGTCACCGGCCAGCCGGTGCGCTTGACTGACTCCAGCCGGTAGGACTGCGCCACTGCCCGGACCACCACCGGAACGTTCGCCGCCACTGCCAGTTCATCAGCGAGGCGGGCCTTCGTTCCAGGCCGGACGCCGGCCGCAGTCCCCTCTCCGGAGACGGCACCCAGGTCCGCTGATGCTTTAGTGATATCTGCGGCAAGCCGCTGCGACTGGGCTTTGCGCTTGACCGCCACCCCGCGGATGGCCGCCCGGACCTGCTCCACCCCGGCCCCCGTCAGTGCCGAGGCCGCAAGCACCTGGACCTTGGCGAGTCCGTCGCGGGCGAGGATCCCGCGCAATGATTCCAGGACGGGCTGCACATCCCGCTCCGGCAGCCGGTCCACCTGGTTGAGGACCACCAGGGTCACGGCACCGTGGGAGGCCAGGCGGGACAGGAAGTCATTGTGCACTGCAGCGTCGGCGTACTTCTGTGGATCAAGGACCCACACCAGCACGTCCACCAGCCCCACCATCCGCTGCACCACTTCGCGGTTGGACGCCTTGGTGGAGTCAAAGTCCGGCAGGTCCAGCAGGATCAGGCCGGTGTCTTCGCCGGCAAACCCTTCCACGGCTGCGGCGTGATGGCGGCTGCGGACCTCCAGCCAGTCCAGCAGCGGTTCGCTGCCCTCTGCTCCCCACACCCCTGCCAAAGGTTCGGAGGTTGTGGGACGGCGCGCTGCCGCCGTCGCAATTTCAGCCCCGCTGACCGCGTTGAAGAGCGATGACTTGCCGCTTCCGGTTGCTCCAAAGAACCCCACTACCGTGTGATCCGCGGAGAGCGAGCGCCGTGAACTGGCGCGCTCCAGGACAGTGTAGACGTCCTGCAGGGTCTCGTCGGGGAGTACCCCTTCGCCGAGCTCGCGGGCGTCGTTGAGGGCGGACAGCCTGCGGTCAAGCCTGGAAGCATCCCGGGTGTCGCTGTGGCGGCTCATGCGCTTTCCGCCAGCCGGACCAGTGCGTCCGCGTGGGCAGCGAGTGCCTCGGGTGCGCGGTCATCGCGCTCCGGCAGCCGGGAGAGGAACTTTCGCCGCTCATCCTGCAGCAGCCGCTTGCATCGGGCGTGCAGGTCCTCCCGCGCTTTTTCCGCCATCCGCCGCACGGCGTCCTCGCCGAAGACCGCCTCCAGCAGCCGCTGGCCCACGACGGCGGTACCTCCCGCCACGCCCACCTCCAGTCCGGTCAGTCCCGCCGTCATGGAGAACACCACGATCATCAGCGCGGCGCCCAGTCCGTTGATGCCGAAGGACAACCAGCGCGCCTGGGTCCGCTTCCCTTGACCCTCCGTGCGGATCAGCTCCATCAAGTCTTCCTGCCACGCCCGGATTTCAGCGGCGGCCCTGTCCTCAAACCCCGGGGTTGTCCCGGAGAGGTCGTCCGTCCCAAGCAACTGGCGCCCGGCGGGGTCGGTACGCCAGCGCTGGTCCGTGTCCTCTGCGGCGTTGGCGGCCTCGTCAACAATGACTGCCTGCAGGCCTGTTTCGATGGCCGCTTCCACCCTCACGGCCGGGGCCGGTTCACCGCGGAAGAAAGCCCCCACCCGGTCGCGGAACCGGCCCACGTTCTGTTCCAGGGTGCGGAAGAACTCCCCTGTGCCAACGAAGTCCTGCCAGCGGGCCAGCACTTCTCCCCTCAGAAGCGCCCCGTCCCTCGTGGCGTCAAGGATGCGCTCTGCGGCGTCCTCATAGGCGGCCACGGCGGCGTCTTCCAGGTTGTCGGCGGCGTGCTGCTGCTCGCGTGCGGCCTGGGCCACGGCGGTGACATGGCCTGCCAGCGCCCTGACGGTGCCGTTGAGCGTGCGGCGGGCGATGTCGGACCGGCCCGCGGCATCTGCTGCCAATTCCCCGAGCCAGGTCCGCAGTGGCAGGACGGCCCCGGCGGGGAGCATGCCCAGCGGATCGAGGCTGGTTTCCGGTATGACGAACAACTGTGCCGCGCCCAGGCCTTCGCGGTCCAGGAGGCTTCGCAGGTCCTCACTGACCTCTTCTTCCGCCCCCGGCGGCACCCGGTCCAGGACCACCGCCACCATGATGTCCCGCGAGGCGGCGTTCAGCAGGAGTTTCCAGGGAACCGCATCGGCATAGCGGTTGGCGGTGGTAACGAACACCCACAGGTCGGCGGCGGCCAGGAGTTGTGCGGCCAGCCTGCGGTTGTCGTCCGAAATGGAATCGACATCAGGGGCGTCCAGCACAGCGATCCCGGCGGGCACGGCCGGATCAGCCACCAGGACAAGCGACGACATTGCGGCTGCGTCGGGTGCCGCCCCTGCCCGGCTTGCCGGTACGGGGCCGCCGGTGACGGACCCCCGGATCCTGCTCAGGCTGGGCAGTACGCGCTGGCCCTCGAACCAGGCGGCCTCTGACGGGTGGTGCAGGAGGATGGGCTGGCGGGTGGTTGGGCGGATGGCGCCCGACCGCGTCACCGGGTGGCCCACTATTCCGTTCACGAGCGTTGACTTGCCCGCCCCCGTGGAGCCGCCGACGACGGCAAGCAGCGGCGCGTCCAGGCTGCGGTACCGGGGAAGGATGTAGTCGTCCAGCTGGGCCACGGCGCTGGCGGCCTCGCGGCGCGCCTGCTCAGCATCAGGCAGGGCAAGCGGCAGTTCCGCGGCTGCCAGATCATCGCGCACCTCTTCGAGCAGCGTTACGGCCGCCAGGGCCGCGGCACTGCCGGAAGGTTTGCGCTGCGGATCCTGCAGGGCGTCTTGCTCGTTCCGGGAGGTCACAGCAACATCATGCCAGTTCCTCAACCCTTCGCTGAGTGACCCGCGCAGGCTGCCAGCGCTGGGCAGGCTGCTCCACGTATCGACAGGAGAGCCATGCCAAGGGAGCAACCAGCATGAGGGAGGCGCCCGCAAAAACCAACGGCGGGGCGATGGCATGAACGCCAAGTGAAGCCAGGAACTGCTGGGCGGGCCAACCGTAGATATAGACACCGTACGAGATGTCGAAGCGGGAGCCGACCCTGGACAATGGCAGATACAGCGATACTGAAACGAGGAAAAAGCTAAGCGGAAGGTGCGCCAGCGAGGAGGCAAAGCCCATCGAGCTTGTCAGGATAACCAGTCCGCCTGCGACGAGAAGCGTTGTCCGGTTTGCCGGAATCGAGTCCTGGAACAGGTAGACCAGCGATCCTGCGAGGAACGACAGTACGGGGATTAACGGCCAGTCGTACGGGGTGGGTGCCGCGACCCACCCGGCGTCAACGGTCACTGCCGCCGCCGACGCGAGAACGAATAGGGCCGCCATGGCGAGGCGAGTGAAGTGCGTCCGAAAAAGCCAGAACACCAGACCGATAAGGACGTAGCACACTATCTCCCAGAACAGCGTCCACAACGGACCGTTCCACAGGCGGGGGTCCGGGAGGCCTTCAAGTGACCCCGGAATGCCCCCGACGGCGATACTCGGAGTACCAGCAGAGAGGTTGGTCACAAAGTAGATCGCTGCGTCGGAAAGCGAATAGTGCCTACCGGTCAATAGAGCGGTCACTGGGGCGATCAGAAAGGCTACAGCAGCCGCACAAACGGCAAGTCCGGGAAAGATCCGGAGAAACCTGGCACGGAAGTACCTGCCTACTGAACTGGCCTTTGCTCTGCTGCGGGTTATCAGAAAACCCGAGATTCCGAAGAAGCCCAGGACCGCCCAACTGCCAAGCTTCACATCACCGGGATCGGGTTCAGGCCCGTAACCACCCAACCACCAGGTATGCGAGAGGATGACAGTTGCGGCCAGTAGTAGCCGGATAGCATTCAGTGAATTTTTACGCTCGGCAAACTGAGTTCCCAGCACAGATCTCCCCCATCTTGGCGACTGGGTTCAGGGTATGGACGGTTCCGCAGCGTTCGAACGGAATCAGCGAAGTTTTAACGAAAGAAATGGTCCCGGGCGTTTGCCCGGGACCATTTCGGTGGTGACCCCAGCGGGATTCGAACCCGCGTTACCGCCGTGAGAGGGCGGCGTACTAGGCCGCTATACGATGGGGCCGTGTACATTTCCGTACTGGTGATCAGCATTTCCGCTAATCAAGCTCAGTGATTGTTTCACACACTTCGCTTCTGTTTCAAATCGGCGAACCGGCTGAAACCGCCTGCCTTGAGCTTGAAATTACTGCTCAAACCAGAGCTGGGATACCAGGACTCGAACCTAGAATGACGGTACCAGAAACCGTAGTGTTGCCAATTACACCATATCCCAATGATACTTTCGGGCCGGTTTTCAGGGGTTTTACCCTGCTCCGTGCGCCTCAGCACGAGAAATTACTTTACCTGAGACTTTCGGCTCGCACAAATCGGCCCGGCCGGTCCCCTGGTGCCGCGCCCCGGCACCAGCCCGGCCTTCGTCCTCTGGGCGTCACCGGCGGCAGGGTCCAAAGCCCCGGTGCGCCGAAGGTCTTCGGACTCTGGCCGGCTGGTGCCGGCGCGGGCGATGCTGGCCAGGTCGGCCTGGATGGTGAATCGATTGACAGGAGGACGGCGTGGTGGCTTGGAGAGCCTGGACTTTAACCGGCTTGTTCGGGGCGGCCGGGGTTGCCTGCTTTAGGGTGTGGCGTCCCTGGCAACTGACATGGGGCGCCAGCCCTGATGAGGTGGCGCGGGCATTGCCGGGTGATGACCTGGTGCGTGCTCCGACGTTCAACGCCACCCGTGCCATCACCGTCGGGGCGCCGCCCGAACGGATCTGGCCCTGGCTCGTCCAGGTGGGAGTACGACGGGCCGGCTGGTACAGCTATGACCTGCTGGACAACCTGGGGCATCCCAGCGCCCGGCGGATCCGCCCCGAATGGCAGGACCTGGAACCGGGCGACGTCCTGGCGATGAGCCCGGACGGCAAACACGGAATCAACGTCTATTCACTGGACTACCCGCGCTCCATGGTCTGGGGCACACCCGGTGACACCACATGGGTTTGGCAGCTGGACCCCCAACCGGACGGAACCACCAGGCTCCTCACCCGGATCCGGGCCCGGATCCGGTGGTCGCCGACGTCCATTGCGTTCTCGGCGCTGCTGGAGGTGGCCGACTTCTGGATGATCCGTAAAATGCTGGCCGGTCTGCGTGAGCGGGCAGAGCAGAACGTGACGTCCGGGGAGTGGCAGGATACATGGCAACCTGCCAACGCCTCTTCCTAGGTGAGCAGCTCTGCCAGCGAGGACACGGAGTTGCCTTCAAACTCCGCCACGGGCTCCCCCACCCTGTTGAGCCAGACGCCAATCAGCCCGGCCGCCGTCGAGCCCTCTGCGTCCAGGAGCCGGTTGTCGCCCACATACAGCGTGTCGGCCGGCGCCGTGTCCAGGAGCCGCACCCCTTCAAGGTAGATGGCGGGATTCGGCTTCGCCACGCCCAGCGTGTCCGTTCCCACCAGCCGCCGGACGCGTTCCAGTCCGGCCCCGTCCAGCTTGGCGCGCTGGTAGTCATGCACGTTGTTGCTGACCGCCCCGTAAGGGATTCCTGCCCGGTCCAGGAGATCCAGCAGCGGCAGGACATCCGGGAAGGGCTTCACGTAGGCGGGCTGTTTTTCAATGTAGGCCGACAGCCACTGGTGGGACTGCTCGCCGTCGCCCAGCTCGACGCCGAAGTGCCCCAGCGCGGCACGGCCCCGCAGCAGGCGCTGTTCGTTGAAGGTGAGCTCACCGGCAAGGTAACGGTCGTAGTAATGCGTGGTTTCGTGCGTGAAGATGCGGCCGAACCTCTCCCACCCCGCCTGGTCCAGCCCGGGCAGGAGGTGTTCACTGACTTCCCGCAGGGCGGTTGTCATCGAGAACTCAAGGTCCACCAGGGTGTCGTCGATGTCGAACAGGATGCCCCGCACAGCCCCGAAGGGCGTGTCCAGGAAACCGGCAGGGGCCGTGCTGGGAGCTGTCATCAGCCGCGGAAGGCCCGGAGCCTGCGGAGCGAGGATTCACGGCCCAGGATCACCATGGACTCGAACAGGGGCGGCGAGATCCGGCGTCCGGAAACAGCCGTGCGCACCGGTCCGAATGCGAGGCGTGGTTTGAGGCCAAGCTCTTCAACGAGGGCCTGCTTGAGGGCAGCCTGGATTTCTTCGGCCGTCCACTCGTGCACGCCGTCCAGGGCGGCAATTGCCGCATCGAGGACCTCCCCGAGGTTCTCGGGAAGTCCCTTCCGGGCGTCGTCCGCCACATCGATCGCGGCGTCGTCCTTGAACAGGAATCCGAGCATGTCCGGGGCCTCGCCCAGGAGCGTGATGCGCTCCTGGATCAGGGGTGCGGCTTCAGCCAGGATTTCTTCCTGCCGCGCCGTGAGTTGCTCGCCGACGTAGCCTGCGGTGCGCAGGTACGGGACCAGCCGCTCCCGGAAGTCCTCCGGGGCAAGCATCCGGATGTGGGTGCCGTTGATGGCCTCGGCCTTCTTGATGTCAAAGCGTGCAGGGTTGGCCAAGACGTCGTGGACGTCGAAGTTTTCGATCAGCTGGTCCACCGTAAAAATGTCCTCGTCGGCGGACAGGCTCCAGCCCAGCAGGGACAGGTAGTTCAGGAGGCCCTCGGGAATGAAGCCGCGGTCGCGGAGCAGGAACAGGTTGGACTGCGGATCGCGCTTGGACAGCTTCTTGTTGCCTTCGCCCATCACGTACGGCAGGTGGCCGAACTCGGGCATGTAGCTGGCTACGCCGAGTTCCATCAGTGCGCGGATGAGGACAACCTGGCGGGGCGTGGAGGAGAGCAGGTCCTCGCCGCGCAGCACGTGGGTAATGCCCATGAGGGCGTCGTCGACGGGGTTCACCAGGGTGTACAGCGGTGAACCGTCCGCGCGCACGATGACGTAGTCCGGGATGCTGCCGGCCTTGAAGGTGATCTCGCCGCGGACCAGGTCGGTGAAGGTGACGTCCTCATCGGGCATCCGAACCCGGAGCACCGGCTTGCGGCCTTCGGACTTGAAGGCGGCCACCTGTTCTTCGGTCAGCTCGCGGTCGAAGTTGTCGTAGCCAAGCTTCGGGTCGCGGCCAGCGGCGCGGTGGCGCGCCTCGACTTCCTCGGGGGACGAGTAGCACTCGTAGGCGTAGCCCGCTTCGATCAGCTTCGCCACCACATCCTTGTAGAGGTCCAGCCGCTGCGACTGCCGGTACGGCTCGTGGGGCCCGCCCACCTCCACGCCCTCTTCCCACGTGATGCCGAGCCACTTCAACGCCTCCAGCAGCTGCTGGTAGCTCTCCTCCGAGTCGCGTGCAGCGTCCGTGTCCTCGATGCGGAACACAAAGGTGCCCTTGGTGTGCTTGGCATGGGCCCAGTTGAACAATGCCGTGCGGATCAGGCCCACGTGCGGTGTGCCGGTGGGCGAAGGGCAGAACCGGACGCGCACGGGAGTGTCGGCAGAAACGGAGGGCAGGGAGGCAGCAGTCGACGCAGAAGCAGTAGTCATAGTGGCTTCAACTTTACCGTCTGCCGCCAGGGGTGAAGGCGGCGTTGGGGTCAGCGCCGAACGATGGGGTTGGACAGGCGTCCGATGCCCTCGATCTCCACCTCGAAGCGGTCCCCCGCGGTGACGAGTCCCACGCCGGCCGGAGTCCCGGTCATGATCACGTCGCCCGGAAGGAGGGTGAATGCCTGGGACACAATGGACACCAGTTCGCGGACTCCCCTGATCATTTGGCTGGTGCTGCCGTCCTGCCGCAGTTCCCCGTTCAGCCGGCCCTGGATCTGCAGGTCCTCGGTGTCGAGTTCGGTCTCGATCCACGGGCCCAGCGGCGCCGAGGTGTCAAAGCCCTTGGCCCGGGTCCACTGCAGGTCGGTCTTCTGGACGTCGCGGGCCGTGAGGTCATTGCCGCACGTGTAGCCGAAGATGACGTCATCCACGCGGTCCTCGGGGACGTCCTTGCAGATCCTGCCGATCACCACGCACAGTTCCGCCTCGAAGGAGACTTCCTCGGAGAATTCCGGCAGCACCACAGGATCGTTGGGGCCCACAACGGCGGTATTGGGCTTCAGGAACAGGAGGGGCTGGGCGGGCACTTCGTTGCCGAGTTCATGCGCGTGCTCCACGAAGTTTCGTCCCACCCCGATCACCTTGCTGCGTGGAATGATGGGGGCCAGCAGCCGGACGTCCTCCAGCTTGTGGCGGACGGATGTGCGCTCCACCCCGTTGAAGAAGGGGTCTCCGTGGATGACAGTGATTTCCTCACTGCCCGTGTCACCTTCGACGACGCCGTAGAGGGGATCAGAATCAACGACAAACCTGGCAATACGCATGGCTCCTACCCTACCGTCCCGACAGGCTGCGGCTGCCAGCGCCTACTGCTGCGGCGGCACGCCGCGCAGGTAGTGGAGCTGCGCTGCGACGGACGTTTCAGCGGCCCGCCGCACGGAGGGCCCGACGTCGGAATAGACGACGGCGGCAACGTCACCTGCGGACGCGTCCCGGCCCAGCCTGTCCACAGCAGCGCGGATCTGTTCCAGCCGCTCGAGGCGGTGGCTGCGGTAGGCGCGCGCAATTTCCTCCAGCGACGGCAGCACCGGACCGTGGGCCGGCAGGACAGTGGCAGGCCCCAGCGCTTCAAGCCGGTCCAGCGAGGCAAGGTAACTTCCCAGGGTTCCGTCAGGATAGTCGAGCATGGTGGTGCCGCGGCCCAGGATGGTGTCCCCGGTCAGGACTGCGCCGAGGAAACCGTCGCCAGGGAGGTGGAAGCACAGGGAATCGGACGTATGGCCGGGCGTGGCCAGCACCCGGATTTCCACGCCGGCGGCGGAAAGTACTTCGCCGTCCTCGAGGGGAGTGCCGCCGCCGTGGCAGTGGACGGCCCCGGCCGCGCGCACCGGGGCGCCGGTCAGCGCGTGGAGGCGGGCGGAACCGGCTGTATGGTCCGCGTGGCGGTGGGTGATGAGGATGAGCTCCACGGGGCCGGCAGCGGCGAGTGCCTGGAGGTGCGGCTCGTCCAGGGGGCCGGGATCAACCACAACGGCACCGGGGTTTCCGGGGGCACGCAGGACGTAGGAGTTGGTCCCTTCCAGGCTCATGGGCCCTGGATTGGGCGCGAGGATAAACCCGGTCAGGGCGGAGCTGCGCTGCAGGCGGCCGGGGGCGGGGGCTGGAGTCACCATCCCATCTTTGCATCCACCCGTGGTGCACTGGTGTTTCCCGGCAGAGGAATAGAACAGCCACGGCGCCGGGTTGAGCACCAGTGAAGACCACCCCATCACCCAGGAAGCCGGAACCAGACACCATGAGCACCACAACAACGCTTGCCGATCTGCTCGCCGAGGCTGACGCCGCCGGCCACGACCATGCCCTGACGGAGAAGAACAGCGGGCTCCAGCACATCCACAACCACGCGACGGGTGGCATCGTCTGGTTTCCCACCTGGAAGAAATTCCGTGAGACCACGGACTGGCGCGAGGAAGTGGATGCTTTCGCGGAGGATCTCACGTCTGGTTCACAGCTGGTGGAAGAAGTCGCGGCAAGTTCCGTCGCCGCCGAGTTGGAGTCCCTCCTGAAACGCGCGGCAGCCGCGGGTGATGCGGGTATCTTCGTCGAGAAAAACCTGACCCGGCACCTGACCCGGACCTGGGCCCTCGCCGACGCCGTCGCCGAGGTAACCGGGAAGGCGCTGCCCACCGGCAGCACTGTGCCGTCCATATTTGCCGACTACCCGTACGACGTCTACGCCCAGGACGGCGGCGCCTTTGCGACGGCGCTGTGGAACGACATGATCGATGCCCGCCGCAACCAGGCCATCGCCGAAGAGGCTGCGCGCAAGGCGCTGAAGCCGGTGTCCCGCAAGGCCCTCAAGAACGCCGCCCGGAAGGCCGCCCGGCGCTGAGTGCCGCCGTCGGGCGTTTCAGGAGCACTGCGCCCCAGCGGTCCCAAGCGTGTTCGCGAAACCGAACCTTCACGGTGGGGTTTCGCGAACACGCCTAGGATGCCTGCCGCGCTGAAACCGGTTAGGCCAGGCGGGTCAGCCAGCCGTGGGTGTCCGGGACGGTTCCGGTCTGGATGCCGAGCAGTTGCTCGCGGATTGCCATGGTGGTCTCCCCCGCCTTGGCGTCCTCGGAGCCAATGAACTCGGTGGCGTCCTTGAGGACTCCGATGGGGGTGATGACGGCGGCTGTACCGCACGCGAAGACCTCGGCAATCTCGCCGGAAGCAACGCCGTCGCGCCACTCATCAAGGGTGATCTTGCGCTCGGTAACCTGGCGGCCCATGTCCTTGGCCACCTGGATGACGGACATCCTGGTGATGCCTTCCAGGATGGTGCCGGTCAGCGCGGGAGTGACCAGCGAGCCGTCCTTCATCACGAAGAAGACGTTCATGCCGCCCAGTTCCTCGACCGCATTGTCGTTGAAGTGGTCAAGGAAGAGCACCTGCTTGCAGCCGTGGGCTTCGGCTTCCTGCTGGGCGATCAGCGAAGCGGCGTAGTTGCCGCCGCACTTGGCGTCGCCGGTCCCGCCACGGCCGGCGCGGGCGTACTCACGCGAGATCCAGATGGAGACAGGCTTCAGCTCGCCGCCGAAGTAGTTGCCAACAGGCGAGGCGATGACCCGGAAGGAAACCTCGCGCGCAGCCCGGACACCAAGGAAGGCCTCGGTGGCGATCATGAACGGCCGAAGGTAAAGCGCTTCGCCGTCACCGCTGGGCACCCATTCCTTGTCCGCAGCCACCAGCTCACGGATGGCGCCGAGGAAATACTCGGCCGGGAGTTCGGGAAGGGCGAGCCTGCGGGCGGACTTGTTCAGCCGCGCCGCGTTTGCTTCCGGGCGGAAGGACCAGATGGAACCGTCGGCATGGCGGTACGCTTTGAGACCCTCGAAAATCTCCTGCCCGTAGTGCAGCACCGCGGCGGACGGGTCCAGGACGATCGGGCCGTACGCTTCAACCCGGGCATTGTGCCAGCCGCCGTTGCCGTGCTCGTCCACGCTGTAGTCGACAACTGCCGTGTGGTCGGTGAAGTGCTTGCCGAATCCCGGGTTGGCCAGGATGGCTGCACGCTCTTCAGCAGACTTCGGGTTGGCCGAGAGCTGCTGGCTGAATTCGACGCCAGAGGCGGTCTGAGTCATGGTTCCTCCACGATCGGCCGCCCCCGGTTCAGCGCTGAACAGCAAGGGCGGCATTTGGTGATTCGAGACAAGCTTACGCCCGAAGCCGGAGGCCCTGGCGCGGGGTCAGAGACCGGCAGCGATGGCGTCGCCGATGGCACTGGTGGTGCGTGCACCGCCGTCGCGCTTTTCGACGTCGGCAACCACTGCCGCTTCGATCCTGCTGGCCGCTGCGCCGTAGCCCAAGTGGTCCAGCAGGAGGGCAGCCGACAGGATGGCAGCCGTGGGGTCGGCCCTGCCCTGGCCGGCAATGTCCGGGGCGGAGCCGTGCACCGGCTCGAACATGGACGGAGCGGTGCGGTCCATGTTGATGTTGCCCGAGGCTGCGAGGCCGATGCCGCCGGTGACGGCCGCCGCGAGGTCGGTGATGATGTCCCCGAACAGGTTGTCCGTGACGATCACGTCAAAGCGGGAGGGGTCGGTGACCATGAAGATGGTGGCGGCGTCCACGTGCAGGTAGTCGTGGGTGACTTCCGGGAACTCCTGGGCGACGGCCTCGACCGTGCGCTTCCACAGGTGCCCGGCGAAGACCAGGACGTTGTGCTTGTGGACCAGGGTTACATGCTTGCGCTCCCTCGCGCTGGCGCGGCGGAAGGCATCCCGGACAACCCGCTCCACGCCGTGGGCCGTGTTCAGGGAAACTTCGGTGGCAACCTCGTGTGGAGTGCCGGCGCGCAGGGTGCCGCCGTTGCCCACATAGGGTCCTTCGGTGCCCTCGCGGACCACGATGAAGTCGATGGTGCCGGGGTTGGCCAGCGGGCTTCCCACGGTTCCGTAGAGCCGGGAAGGCCGAAGGTTGACGTAGTGGTCCAGGCTGAAGCGGAGCTTGAGCAGCAGCTCGCGTTCAATGATGCCGGAGGGGATGCGGGTATCGCCCGGGGCGGCGCCTACCGCGCCGAAGAGGATGGCGTCCCTGGTCCGGAGGTCCGCCAGGACCTCGTCCGGCAGGGTCTCCCCGGTGGCCAGCCAGTGCTCGGCACCAAGCTGGTAGTGGGTCTGCTTGAGCTCAACGCCCTCCGCTGCCACGGCCTTCTCGAGGACCTTAAGGGCCTCGGCAATCACCTCGGGGCCAATGCCGTCGCCGGGAATTACTGCAAGATCAATGGAGGATGCGCTCATGGATTCAGGTTAGCCAAGACATCCATATGCTGGTCAAGCCGTCTCAATATTCGAGAAGGAGGGCGTGCCCGCCGCCGGAGCCGGCTGCTGCCGGTCAGCCAGCGACAGGGGTAGCGGTTACTACCACGTTGGTTCCCCAGAGGTCGTCGGTGTAGCACGAAATGAGCACCAGCCTGTTGGGTGCAACCTCCCAGATAGGACTGTCCTTGAGTCCCGATTTTACGTACGTGGTGACCGAGTCCACCCGGTATTCCAGCTCACCCGCGGACGTAACAACCGTGAGGCTGTCCCCCGCTGCCGCCTTGGAACTGAGCCGGTTGAAGGGCGCCTCAAGATCCTGCCAGCTGTGGCCCACGACGTACGTTGTGTTGGTGGAGCCCGAGCCCGGCATTCCGTACGGGGTCAGCCAGTATCCGTCCATGGTGGGCGGCGGGATGATCGTCTGTGAGGCAACGTCCGAACTGCTCGGATCGAGCGGATACACAGGAACGTCGATATCCGCAGCGGGATAGATCAGCCGCTGCGGAGGAGCAACCGGTGGCCCGGCCATTTCCGAAGGCACTTCCGAGGGGATATCCGGACCAGGGGTAACCGGGGCGGTGCCGGTCGCCGCGTGCGTTGGAAGTTGCGATGCCACCGCTGGTGCGCCGCCGTGCGGTGTCCTGCCCCCGGCGTCAACCAGGACAGGGAGAAGGGCTACGGCAACGAAGCCCACGATGCCTGCCACGGCCAGCAGGAGAGTCGTTTTGAAAATGGCACGCCGGCGATGGTGGCCTGTTGTACTGGATTTTGCTTCCGCTCCGGGTACTTCCTCCGGGTGATGTCCTGCCATGGATCGTCCTCATGCTTCGGCTTAGCTTGGGGAAAACGGCCGGGTGGAGACGCAAAGCGCCGTGCAACAGCTGCACGGCGCTTTGCGTTCCTTTACCTGGATGCCGCCGGGGCGGCGGTCACCGGACGCTATCCGTGGTGCTGGCCGCGGACCACAACCCTGGCCATGGCCTTCCGGACAGCAAGGGCAACGCCGGCAGCCAGCACAGCAGCCAGGCCGCCAAGCCAGGGAGCTGTGCCCACACCGGACGAAGCCGACACAGCGGTCTGCACGTTGAAGCCCTCGTTTGGCTCGGCCACTGCACCCGCTCCGCCTCCGGCAACAGCTCCGCGCGGATTCGTCCCCGGCACGGCACCCGCAGGCGGAACTACGGTACCGGGAACGGTGGGCGGAGTTGTCGGCGGCGTGGTGGTCGGCGGCGTGGTGGTGACCTTCACGGGCTTGCAGTCGTTCTCGAAGATTGCCTGGCCTGCCGCGGTCCAGTTCTGGCCGGCAGGAATCACCTTTCCGCTGTTCGGCGGGATGATGTCCTCTTCATGCTGGTGGTGGGCGCCACCGTGGCCGTTCAGCCCCTGCAGCGCGATGGTAATGACCTGGTAGGGGTTCTTTTCCGATCCCGTGGCATGGCAGATGGTGATCTTCTTGTCGTTGTCCTTCGGCGGTTCAGCGGGATTTCCGCCCGGCATGGCGCAACCCGCGTTCCACACATCCACCTTGTCCAGGTTCTGGCCGCGCGGCAGGACCTTCCCGTTGTTGGCCGGGATGATGTCCTCTTCGTGCTGGTGGTGGGCACCCGCGTGGCCGTTCAACGCATTGAGGTCAATGGTGATTGCCTGGTAGGGGTGGGTTTCAGACCCCGTGGCGTGGCAGATGGTGATCTTCTCACCGCCTCCCGATTCACCTGTGGCGAATGCCGAGGCTGTTGCACCCATGAGTGCGAGGCTTGTGACCCCCAGGGTGGCAAGGATCCGTTTCATTTCCGTCTCCGTCCATAGTCTGCTTCAGACTGTCCAGACGCGAGAGAGAACACACCGCCCCAACCTGACGGTTCAACCCGGCGTAACGGGTCGAAAGGCAAACAGACAGCATCGGGGCGACGGTTCTCCCAGATGCGAACTGTCAGTTTGCTAACACGTTCAGGCTATGGATTTTCCTGCCGGGAATCCCCAGTAGGACGTACTTATTTTCGGAATGCGGAACTACTTGGCCTCTGCCGGCTCTTCGTACTTCGGGAACACCGGGGACGGAGCCGGCAGTGGCGTCCCTGCCACGATGGGGGTGCCAATGGCGGCGAACTGCCGGGCCTCCCCTTCCGGCTGGCCGAGCGTCTGCAGCAGCGCCGCCGTTGCCTTGGGCATGACCGGCTGCGCCAGGATGGCCACGATCCGCAGCACCTCCAGCGTCACGTACAGCACCGTGTTCATGCGTCCGACGTCGGTCTTCCGCAGCACCCAGGGTGCCTGCTCCGCGAAGTAGGCGTTGGTGTCGCCGAGGACTCCCCAGATCGTTTCAAGGGCGCGGCTGAATTCCTGCTTGTCAAAGGCTGCCCGGGCCGCCTCAAGGAGGGCGCCGGCCTGCTCCAGGATGGCGTTGTCCCCAGCCGTGAACGCACCCGGAACGGGGACCTTTCCCTCGCAGTTCTTGGCGACCATGGACAGCGAACGCTGGGCCAGGTTGCCGAAGTTGTTGGCCAGGTCCGCGTTCATCCGGCCCACGATGGCATCGTGGTTGTAGCTGCCGTCCGCGCCGAACGGCACCTCGCGGAGGAAGAAGAACCGCACCTGGTCCACGCCGTACTGCTCCACGAAATCGGACGGGGCCACCACGTTGCCCAGGGACTTGGACATTTTCACGCCGTTATTGTGCAGGAAGCCGTGGATCATGACGCGCTTGGGCAACTCCAGGCCCGCGCTCATCAGGAAGGCCGGCCAGTAGATGGCGTGGAAGCGGGAGATGTCCTTGCCGATGATGTGCACATCGGCGGGCCAGTACTTCCGGAACTTCTCCGAATCGACGTCGGGGTAGCCCACACCCGTGAGGTAGTTGGTCAGGGCATCCACCCAGACGTACATGACGTGCTTGTCGTTGCCCGGAACCGGGACGCCCCAGTCGAACGTCGTGCGGCTGATGGACAGGTCCTCCAGGCCGCGCTTCACGAAGCTGATGACTTCGTTGAAGCGGTACTGCGGGGCGCCGAACTCAGGGTGCGCATCGTAAAGCGCAAGGAGCTTGTCCTGGTAGGCGGACAGCCGGAAGAAGTAGCTCTCCTCCGCCGTCCAGGTCACCTCGGTGTCCGTCTCCTTGGAGTAGCGCACGCCGTCGTCCTTGACCACAGTGTCGTCCTCGACATAGAACGCCTCGTCCCGGACGGAGTACCAGCCCTCGTACTTGGACAGGTAGATGTCCCCGTTGGCTTCCATCTTCTTCCAGATGGCCTGCGAGGCAGCGTAGTGGTCCTCGTCCGTCGTCCGGATGAAACGGTCGTAGGAAATCCCCAGTGCGGAATGCGCCGCCTTGAAGGCCTCGACGTTCCGGTCCACCAGCTCCTTGGGAGTCAGGCCTTCCTTCTCAGCGGTCTGGGCGATCTTCATCCCGTGCTCGTCCGTGCCGGTCAGGAACATCACGTCATAGCCATCCAGCCGCTTGAAGCGTGCCATTGCATCGGTGGCGATGTACTCGTAGGCGTGGCCGATGTGCGGCACGCCGTTGGGGTAGGTGATGGCCGTGGTGATGTAGAACGGCGTTTTCTCTGAAGCAGTCACGTGGAGGACGTTACCTTCGGTGCGGAGGGGCGGGCTAGATGAGTTCAGTCAGGGTATCGCTGAGCCGGACCAGTTCGTGGTCATGCGAGGCCACCAGGACGGCGATCCCGTCCGACGTGGTGTCCTTCAGGATGCTGATGATGCGGTTGGCCGAAGCACGGTCGAGGCTGGCAGTGGGCTCATCCACCACCAGGACGCGGGTGCCCAGGATCAGTGCCCGGGCGATGGCCACGCGCTGGCGTTCGCCGCCGGACAGCTGGGCAGGACGGTGCCGCATGCGGCGGCCCAGGCCCACGAGGTCCAGCAGGTCCTTGGCCATGTCGCGTCGCTGGTCCACTTCGCCGTCCGGGACCGCCGGCAGGAGCACGTTCTCGAGCGCGCTCATCCCGTCAATCAGTGCACCGCCCTGGTCAACATAACCGATCAGGGCACGACGGCGGTCCGCGATTTCGTCATCGCCCATGCTTTCCAGGGAATCGCCTTCCCAGAAGACGCGGCCCGACGTCGGCAGCGTCAGTCCCGCGCCGACGGTGAGGATGCTGGTCTTGCCGGAACCGCTGCGGCCGGCAACGCAGTGCATCTCCCCCGCGTGCAGGGTGAGGTCGAAGTTTTCCACCACGCTGACGGCTTCCGCACCGCCCTTACCCCCGCCGTAGCGGATGGTGATGTCACTCAGTTCCAGCGGGGTCGCGTGGTCGGCGGCCTTGACGATGGTGTTGGCACGGGTCTGCAGGGGGACCTCGGCGGAGCCGGACCGGCGGCTCCGCTGGACATTCGTCGGGTTTGTCATTGGACCACTTTCGTTGCAATCGGTATCCAGCAAAGTACAGCCACAAGGCCCGCCACGCCCGCCCACAGCGCGGCGTACGGGGCCAGCAGCAGGCCTATCCCCAGGGCGCCCAGCACGCCCAGCGGCAAGGCCAAGGTTCCCACCAGGGCGTTCTCGAACAGCCGGACCTGGCGCAGCATGTCCGGGTTCCAGCCCATTGCCTCGAGGATGCCGAGGTACTGGCGCTTGGCGTTGAGTTCAAACCGGCCGGTGACCAGGGTGAGCACCAGCCCCACAGCCACGCCCGAAAGAGCGAGGAGGATGCTGGGCAGCGCGACGCTGGCAGCGGCCAGGCCGCTGAGGGCACTGGCGCCGGCAGCGCGGGGAATGTCGATGAGCAGGGAGATGAGGCCGCCCACTGCAGCGCCGAATACGCCGACGGCTACGGCGAGGGAGATCGTGTTGAATTTGTTGGTGCTCAGCTGGCGGTTGGCGAAAGTCAGCGGCGAGTCCACCGGGATGAGCCGCTCGTCATGCTGCGGCTCCTGGTCCACGACGTGGCCGTGGCGCAGCTGCTGCGCGGCGAAGAACGCCGCAGCGGCGTAGAGCACCAGGACGGACACGGACACGAGGGCCGTGGCCAGGCTCCAGCTGACAAGGCTCAGCACGGTCCCGGCGATTGCCAGCAGGACGGCTCCCACACCGAACTCCTCAAGCACCCACCGGCGGACCCGGCGCTGGTTCCAGCCCATGGCCCGGAGTGTGCCGGCTTCGCTCCGCCGCTTACGGATGTAGCTGACGGTGGATGCGCCCGTCAGGAGGGCTGCACCGCAGAGCGTCAGGAAGAGCAGGGTGATGTTGGTGCCGGACAGCGATCCGGTGACGGCTTCGGCGGCGTTCTGCCGCACCCAGGACTGCTGGACGGTGCCCAGGGCGGATTCCTTGCCGGCGCCGTCCTTGGAGTAGCCGGGAACGAAGATGCTGGCATCCTCGCGTGCGGAACCTGCCACGACGGTGGCTTCCAGGCCCATTGCGCGGATTTCGCCGGCCAGCTTCTCGACGTCGGGCTGCGCCTGCTTCCAGCTGCCCGGCGCCTTCGCGCGGACCCGGACGGCGTCGATCACACTGGCGTTGTCCTTGTACCCGCGGGCGGCGGCCAGCCCGTAGTAGTCGGTGATGGCGCCGGCGGACTGGCTGGCCAGGCCGGTGGCGCTCAGGGACGGTTCCAGCTGCGTGGCGGGGACATCGTTGCCGGCAGCGTCCTTGACCAGCGTGAAGGGGGTGGGATCGTAGCCGCCGAGAGGCAGCTTGTTGACGTCGCCGGCGGCAGCAGCAACGGCCGAGGGGTCGAACGTGCCGTAGACCATCGCCAGCGGGGCAGCTGACTGCGCACCTGTTTCGAGGTTCTCGCGATAGGAACGTTCATCCACCGGTTGGCGCTGGGTCTGGTCAACAGGGGCGCCGTTGGCGCTCTTCTCAGGCAGCCGGTTGACGGTGACCCATTCGCCGGGAACTGCTGTCTTGTCCACAGCCCCGTTTGCAGCCGTTTCACCGTCCGTGTACTTGGGGGCGGCGGCAAAGTCGGTGCTCCAGGTGGCCGGGGTGTAAAGGCCCTGGTTGAAGTTGCCGGCGCTCCCCAGCAGGGAGGAGTGGTCCGTGGAGCCGGGCCAGGAGAGGACAAAGGGGTCCTTGGAGACAAACGGCAGGTAATCCTTGTCCAGGGACCGGGAAACTGTACCGACGTCCTTAACTACCTTGCCGGCGTCGTCAATCTCTTCGATCTTGACGTTGTACTTGAGGTCCAGGGAGGTGCCGGAGCGCACGATCAGCGGAATGGCCTGGGAATCGGCGGTCAGCTGCCCGGTCCGCTTGGCCTGCTGGTACTGGGTCATCAGCGGCGCCCAGTACTTGAGCTTGACGCCGAGGAAATCCGGGCCTTCCTTCAGCTGGTCCATGCTGACACCGTTGGTGAAGAGGCCTTCGAAGTACCGTCCGATGGCCCCCGCGTCGCGGGCGTCAGCAGGCGGCGCCTTTTCCAGCGGGGCCAGGAAGTCACCGGCGGAGCCCAGCAGGGCGCGCTCGGCTGCCGGATCAACGGCAACCACGGACTCCGTCACCTCGGGCGCGAGGGGCAGGGATACGGACAGGTTAAAGAGGTTGTGCTCGGACCCTCCGGCCGGGGCGGGGAACTTGATGCCGGTTTCATCACCGGGGGCAGCAATCCGGATGCTGCTGCCTCCGGCGGCCTTCTCTTCAACGAGCTTGGCCTTGCCCAGGGTGCCTTCGGCAGTCGACTTGAACAGCGTCTGCTCGGAGACGCCGTCGGAGCTGACGGCGCTGGCGGTCAGGCGGTACTTCTTGCTTTTGTCGCTCAGCACGGATTCGGCCGCGGGCCACTGGGCGGGGGCAGTTGCGCCGGCCGCCTGGTCGGTGGTTGCGGTGCCGGCCAACCCGGCGTTGTAGCCCAGGTAGTCCATGGCGTCCAGGCGGGGCGACTCCAGGTTCTGGGTCACCCGGGACACAAGGCTGATCGGGGCCGCTACGGAGGTTCCGGTGAGCTTCCTGATGGCGTCCAGCTGCTCGAAGCTGATGCCTCCGGTCCCGTTGGCGATCTCCGGCTGCATCAGCGCACCGGAGGGCGCCTTGGCCTGGACCAGGACATCGTAAAGGCCCCGCGAATTTTCATCCACGGTCCTGTTGAGTGCAGCCTGTGACTGGCTTTGGACGAGGACCGACAAGCACATGGCTGCGATCAAGATGGCCGCGGTCAACAGCAGCACCCTGCTTCTGATGAACCTCTGGACGGCGTTCATGGAACTCCCTGAAACCTGGAATGCGTGCGCACATTCGAGTCCGCCCCGGGGCGGACATGGACGATTACGGACGGATGTGCAAAAAGGTAATTGGCCGGCCTGCCGGCCCCTGTCCTGAATCAGGACCAAGCCATTGTAAGCAGACCGGCCAATCATACGTGGCCTTGCCGGGACTCGCCGAAGCGGGGCCGGCGGTACGGTGTTTCCCTGCCGCGGACTAGTCCTCCAGGTCCACTTCACGCACCATTTCGGCGCCGATGCCTGCCTTGATGGCGTCGAGGACCTGCTGCGGCACCGAGCTGTCGATGGTCAGCAGGGCGAGCACCTGGCCGCCCTCGTCAGAGCGTGCTACCTGCATGCCGGCGATGTTGATGTTGTTCATGCCGAGGATGTGGCCGATCGTTCCGATCACGCCGGGGCGGTCGGTGTAGGCCACCACCACCAGGTGTTCGCTGATCGGGATTTCCACCTCGAACCCGTTGATGCCCACCAGTTTCTGGATCTGCTTGGGGCCGGTCAGGGTACCGGCCACGGAGATCTGGCTGCCGTCGCTGAGGGCGCCGCGCAGGGTCAGGACGTTCCGGTAGGACTCGGTCTCCGGGGTGGTGATCAGGCGGACGTTGATGCCCCGCTGCTCGGCGATGACCGGCGCGTTGACGTAGGAGACCTGCTCGGTCACGACGTCGGCGAAGATGCCCTTAAGGGCGGCCAGTTCCAGGACCTTGACGTCGAGGGAGGAGATCTCGCCGGCAACCTCGACGTCGAACTGGGTCAGGGAGTCGTGCGTGAGGGCCGTGAAGATGCGGCCCAGCTTCTCGATCAGCGGGATGCCCGGGCGGACGTCGGGTGCGATGACGCCGCCGGCAACGTTGACGGCGTCGGGAACCAGTTCACCGGCCAGGGCAAGGCGGACCGATTTCGCCACCGAGACGCCGGCCTTTTCCTGGGCTTCGTCCGTGGAGGCGCCGAGGTGCGGGGTGACCACCACGTTGTCCAGCTTGAAGAACGGCAGGTCCGTGCTGGGCTCCTTGGCGAAGACGTCCACGCCGGCACCGGCGATTTCACCGTCCTGCAGCGCCGTGAAGAGGGCTTCCTCGTCCACGAGGCCGCCGCGGGCCACGTTGACTACATAGGCGGTGCTCTTCATCTTCCTGAAGGCGTCCGCGCCCAGCATGCCCACCGTCTCCGGCGTCTTGGGCATGTGGATGGTGATGAAGTCGGCCTGGGCCAGGAGCTCGTCCAGGGTGACCAGCTGGACGCCGAGCTGCGCGGCCCGGGCGGAGGTGATGTAGGGATCGTAGGCAAGGATCTTGGTGTCGAAGCCCTTCAGGCGGGCAGCAACCAGGGCGCCGATCCTGCCGAGGCCGATGATGCCGATCTTCTTTTCGAAGAGTTCGATTCCCGTGTACTTGGAGCGCTTCCACTCGCCGTCCTTCAGGGCGGCGCTGGCCTGCGGGATGTGGCGGGCCAGGCTGAGGATGTGGCCTACCGTGAGCTCAGCTGCCGAGACGATGTTGGACGTGGGCGCGTTCACCACCATGACGCCGGCCTGCGTGGCTGCCTTGATGTCGACGTTGTCCAGGCCCACGCCCGCGCGGGCAATGACCTTCAGGTTCTTGGCAGCGGCAATGGCTTCTGCGTCCACCTGCGTGGCAGAGCGTACCAGGATGGCGTCAACGTCGCCGATGGCAGAGAGCAACTGGGAGCGGTCTGACCCGTCGGTCTGGCGGATCTCGAAGTCCGGGCCCAGGGCCTCAATAGTGGCGGGGGAAAGTTCTTCGGCGAGCAATACTACGGGTTTTGACACGGCTGATCCTCTGCGTTGCAGTCCTGGGGATGAAATCAAGTCTAGGCCGACGGAAAGGCCGGGCTCACATTGTTAAGTGTGAACCCGGCCTCACCGTCGATTTAACTAATGGGGTTGGCAGCAACCGGCCTTAGCGGGCTGCGGAACCTTCCACATAGTCCACGTCCTGCTGCTGCCAGGAGAACAGGGAGCGCAGTTCGCGGCCAACGGCCTCAATGGGGTGCTGCTCTGCCTTGGCACGCAGTTCCTTGAACTCCACGCCGCCGGTGTCCTGGTCCTCGATGAAGCGCTTGGCAAAGGCCCCGGACTGGATGTCGGCCAGGACAGCCTTCATGTTTTCCTTCACCTCCGGGGTGATGACGCGCGGGCCGGAGACGTAGTCGCCGTACTCTGCGGTGTCGGAGACGCTCCAGCGCTGCTTGGCGATGCCGCCTTCCCACATGAGGTCGACGATGAGCTTGAGCTCGTGGAGGACCTCGAAGTAGGCGATCTGCGGCTGGTAGCCGGCTTCGGTCAGGGTTTCGAAACCGTACTGGATCAGCTGGGACACGCCGCCGCAGAGGACAGCCTGCTCGCCGAAGAGGTCCGTTTCGGTCTCTTCGGTGAAGGTGGTCTTGATGACGCCGGCGCGGGTGCCGCCGATGGCCTTGGCGTAGGACTTGGCCAGGTCCCAGGCGGAGCCGGTGGCGTCCTGCTCGACGGCGATGATGTCGGGGATGCCGCGGCCGGCTTCGAATTCGCGGCGCACAGTGTGTCCGGGAGCCTTCGGGGCGACGAGGATGACGTCGACGCCTTCGGGTGCCTGGATGTAGCCGAAGCGGATGTTGAAGCCATGGGCGAAGGCGAGGGCCTTGCCGGGCTTCAGCTTGCCCTTGATGGAGTCGTTGTAGATGGCACGCTGGTGCTGGTCCGGCGCCAGGATCATGATGACGTCGGCCCATTCGGCGGCGTCGGCAACGTTCTTGACCGTGAAGCCGGCGTCCTCTGCCTTGGGTGCGGACTTGGAGCCGTCCTTCAGGGCGATAACAACCTCGACGCCGGAATCGCGCAGGTTGAGCGCGTGGGCGTGGCCCTGGGAACCGTAGCCAACAATGGCAACCTTGCGGCCCTGGATGATCGACAGGTCTGCGTCGTCGTCGTAGAACATTTCAGTCACTTGCGTAACTCCTCTTGAGTGGATTGTAGATAGGTATGTAGTGGTGCGTTCACGGGCGTTGCGTTTGGCCGGGCGGACCGCGGCGAATGTCCTAGGCGGACCGCAGCGCCCTGTCACTCATGGAGCGGGATCCCCGTCCAACGGCCAGGGTGCCGGACTGCACGATTTCGCGGATGCCGAAGGGCTCCAGCACTGAAAGCAGCGCTGCAAGCTTCTCCGGGGTACCGGTTGCCTCTATCACCAACGAGTCTGTGGACACGTCGACGACGGCGGCACGGAACAGGTCTGCGGCCTGGGTAACCTGCAGGCGTGTCGCGGCATCCGCACGTACCTTGACCAGGATGTGGTCTCGCTGTACGGAAGATTCGGAAGTCAGCTCAACGATCTTGATGACGTTGATCAGTTTGTTGAGCTGCTTGGTGACCTGCTCGATGAGGTCGCCGTCGGCGTCGACGACGACGGTCATCCGGGAGATGCCCGGAACCTCGGTGGGGCCAACGGCAAGTGAGTTGATGTTGAAGGCGCGCCGGGCGAAGAGGCTTGCAACCCGGGTCAGGACGCCCGGTTTGTCTTCCACCAGGACGGAAAGTGTGTGGCGGCTCATTGGTCAGTCCTCTTCTTCCCATTCCGGGGTCATGTTGCGGGCAACCTGGATCTGGTCGTTGCTCACGCCGGCGGGCACCATCGGCCACACCATGGAGTTGGGGCTCACCACGAAGTCGATGACCACGGGGCGGTCGTTGATTTCGAGGGCCTTCTGGATGGTGGCGTCGATGTCCTCGTCGCGTTCACAGCGGAACGAGGCGCAGCCGTACGCCTCCCCCAGCTTGACGAAGTCCGGGATGCGGACGGTGTCGTGGCCGGTGTTCAGGTCGGTGTTGGAGTAGCGGCCTTCGTAGAAGAGCGTCTGCCACTGGCGCACCATGCCCAGGGAGGAGTTGTTGATGACGGCAACCTTGATGGGGATCTTGTTGATGGCGCAGGTGGCCAGTTCCTGGTTGGTCATCTGGAAGCAGCCGTCGCCGTCGATGGCCCAGACCACCCGGTCCGGTTCGCCCACCTTGGCGCCCATGGCCGCCGGGACGGCGTAGCCCATGGTGCCGGCGCCGCCGGAGTTCAGCCAGGCGTGCGGGCGCTCGTACTTGATGAACTGTGCCGCCCACATCTGGTGCTGGCCAACGCCTGCAACGTAGATGCCCTCCGGTCCGGTCAGCGCACCGATCCGCTCGATGACCTTCTGCGGTGCGGTCAGCCCGTCGTCCGGCTCGGTCCAGCCCAGGGGGTAGGTTTCCTTCAGGTTGTTCAGGAAGGCCCACCACGTGGTGAGGTCCGGAGTGCCCGACGCCTCGAACTGGGTGCGGACGGCTTCGGTGAGCTCCGGGATGATCTCCTTGACCGAGCCCACGATGGGCACATCGGCGGTGCGGTTCTTGGAGATTTCGGCCGGGTCAATGTCCGCGTGGATGACCTTGGCCATGGGGGCGAACGTCTTCAGCACTCCAGTGACGCGGTCATCAAACCGGGCACCGAGGGTGATGAGCAGGTCGGACTGCTGCAAAGCAGTCACGGCGGAGACGGTGCCGTGCATACCGGGCATTCCCATGTGCTGGGGATGTGAGTCCGGGAAGGCGCCCTTGGCCATCAGCGTGGTGACAACCGGGGCTCCCGTGGCCTCGGCGAGTGCCAGCAGCTCAGCCGAAGCGTGGGCCTTGATGACGCCGCCGCCAACGTACAACACCGGCTTGCTGGCTGCAGCGATCAGCTTGGCGGCTTCGCGGACCTGCTTGTTGTGGCCCCGGGTGACGGGGCGGTAGCCGGGCAGGTCCACGCGGGGCGGCCAGGAGAACGTCATCTGGCCAACCTGGGCGTCCTTGGCCACGTCCACCAGGACGGGACCGGGGCGTCCGGTGGAAGCCAGGTGGAAGGCTTCGGCCATCACGTGCGGGATGTCGTTGGGGTCGGTCACCAGGAAAGAGTGCTTGGTGATGGGCATGGTGATGCCCACGATGTCGGCTTCCTGGAAGGCATCGGTGCCGATCACACCGCTGGACACCTGCCCGGTAATGGCCACCAGGGGAACGGAGTCCATGTGGGCATCCATGATGGCGGTAACGAGGTTGGTGGCACCCGGGCCCGAGGTGGCGATGCACACGCCTACCCGCCCGGTCACCATGGCGTAGCCTTGCGCGGCGTGGCCGGCTCCCTGTTCGTGACGGACCAGCACGTGGTTCATGCTGGAGGCCATCAAGGGGTCGTAGGTGGGCAGGATCGCGCCACCGGGCAAACCGAAAATATCGTCGACGCCGAGTTCTTCGAGCGAGCGGACAATTGCTTGCGAGCCGGTCATCACCGTCGGGGGTACAACGTTGTTCGGCCCAAGGACAGGAGAGACGGCGGCAAGGTCGGCGACGACGGCGGCGTTCTCAACCGTCCGGTCGGCGCGGTCCGGAGCCTTGGCGGCTCCGGCGGACTTGGTGGCCATCAGCGAGGGGCTGATGGGCGATCCTTTGCTCATCGGACTCTTCCTTGTGGATCATCTGTGGTTCGTGGAAACTGCGGAAAATAAAAAAACCCCTCAGCCTGGCGGCTCTTCGAGGGGTTCGCGCGTGACAGTTCGTTGCCGGGGCTAGTGTGCCACGCGCTTGGTAAGGACGACGACTGCATCTGCAACAGCGCAGCTGGTAACGAAAGTCATGCGTTCAGTTTTCCCTCTGGGCGAGATACGTGTCAACGAGCCGTGCCACGATCTCACCATGTGGACCCCATTGTCCACTCTTTGGCGGGTCCCCCCAACTAAGTAGCGCTAAGTGTCGTTCTGAGCCTCCAAAACGACACTTGGCGCTACCTGGTTGGGAGGGCCGCCACCATAGTGCTGCTACCCGCAGTATGCGCCTGTGCTGGCACTGTGCACCAGCTTGGCATACTTGGCCAGCACGCCCTTGGTGTATCTGGCCGGGAGCGGCTCCCAGCCCACCTTGCGGGCTTCGAGCTCAGCCTCGTCCACCAGCAGGTCGAAGCTGCGGGCCGCAATGTCCACGCGGATCCGGTCGCCGTCCTTGACGAAGGCGATTGGCCCGCCGTCGACCGCTTCCGGTGCGACGTGTCCGATGCACAGGCCGGTGGTGCCGCCGGAGAACCGCCCGTCCGTCAGGAGCAGGACGTCCTTGCCGAGGCCTGCGCCCTTGATGGCACCCGTGATGGCCAGCATCTCGCGCATGCCCGGGCCGCCCTTGGGGCCTTCGTAGCGGATGACGACGACGTCTCCGGCCTGGATCTGTCCCTTGTCCAACGCGTCCAGGGCGCCCTGCTCGCGTTCGAAAACGCGGGCGGTGCCTTCAAAGACATCGGCATCGAAGCCTGCGCTCTTCACCACGGCGCCTTCGGGGGCCATGGTGCCGTGCAGGATGGTGATCCCGCCGGTCTTGTGGATCGGGTTGTCCAGGGCACGCAGGATCTTGCCGTCCAAATCCGGCGGGTTGATCGCTGCAAGGTTCTCAGCGACAGTCTTGCCGGTGACGGTGAGGCAGTCCCCGTGCAGCAGGCCGGCGTCGAGCAGTGCGCGCATGATGACCGGCACTCCGCCGATCTTATCGACGTCGGTCATCACGTAGCGGCCGAAGGGCTTCAGGTCGCCCAGGTGCGGGATCTTGTCGCCGATGCGGTTGAAGTCATCCAGGCTAAGCTCAACCTCCGCCTCGCGGGCGATGGCCAGCAGATGGAGCACGGCGTTGGTGGATCCGCCGAACGCCATGGTGACGGCGATGGCGTTTTCGAACGCCTTCTTGGTCATGATGTCGCGGGCCGTGATGCCCTGGCGGAGCAGGTTGACCACAGCTTCGCCTGACTTGCGGGCGAATTCATCACGACGGCGGTCTGCCGAGGGCGGGGCGGCGGAACCTGGCAGGGACATGCCCAGCGCCTCGCCGATGCAGGCCATGGTGTTGGCTGTGTACATGCCGCCGCAGGCGCCTTCGCCGGGGCAGATGGCCTTTTCGATGCGGGTCAGGTCTTCCATGCTCATCTTGCCCGCGGCGCACGCGCCAACAGCCTCGAACGCATCGATGAGGGTGACTTCCTTTTCGGAACCGTCCTCAAGCTTGACCCAGCCAGGCATGATCGAACCGGCGTAGAGGAAAACGCTGGACAGGTCCAGGCGTGCGGCTGCCATGAGCATGCCCGGGAGGGACTTGTCGCAGCCGGCCAGCAATACAGAGCCGTCGATCCGCTCAGCCTGCATCACTGTTTCCACGGAGTCGGCAATGACTTCGCGGGACACCAGGGAGAAGTGCATGCCCTCGTGGCCCATGGAGATGCCGTCGGAAACGGAGATGGTGCCGAACTGCATGGGGAACCCGCCGCCGGCGTGGACGCCTTCCTTGGCACCCTGTGCAAGCCGGTTCAGGGAAAGGTTGCAGGGAGTGATTTCGTTCCAGGAGCTGGCGACGCCGACCTGGGGCTTGGCGAAGTCGTCATCCCCCATGCCGACCGCCCGGAACATGCCACGTGCCGGGGCAGCGTGGATTCCGTCCGTTACCACCCGGCTCCTGGGTTTGATGTCAGGCTTGTTCTCGGTTGCGATCTGGGCGTCACTCATAGGGGAAAGTCTAGGGCTCCTATGGACGCCTGCACGACAGATCCGGGCCGTTCGGGACCAAACGCCTCAATCTTGGCGCCAAATAGTGGACTGCCATCCCACATGGTGAGACAGACGGGCTCGCCTTTCAGCCTGTTGGGCTGGCTCACTGCTTTCTGTTCAGGCCCGCCGCGGAACTTCAGCTACCGCCGTCGATCTGGACAGTCGTGGCCGCCGGACGTAGCGTCAGGAAAAGACACCTTGCCATCCGGACTGAAGGGCCTGCCATGGATTTCGTTTTCTGGATCATTCTGATTGTTGTCATCGTCGGCGTTGTGTGGTGGCTGCTGAACCGCAACAGCGCATCGAAGGCTTCCGGGACGCCCGGGACCGAGGGCACCCGCGCCGATGGAGCGCTTTCGGGCGGAAGCGCCGCTGCCTCCGCCGAAGCAGCCGGAACCACCGGCCTTCCCGGCGCAGCTGGCTTTGGCCGCCCCGCCGAACCCGCCGCCCCGACCACCGCAGAGGAACCCGCAGATACAGCGGCGGCACCCGCTTCCCCGGCAGTATCCAGCCAGGACGAGCGCCGGCGCCAGGATGAGGACGAGTGGGAAACGAAATGGTCCGAAGCCTCGGGGGCGTCGGCCATTGCAGCCGGCGGGGCTCCGCACCGCGGGCCGCAGGTAACTACGGGACAGGAAAGTACTGGACGGGAAGGCTCCCGACAAGAAGGTGCTGGACAGGAAGGCTCCGGACAGGACACTTCCCCGGCGCCGGCAGAGCAGTCCGTAGCCGCGGCGCCGGCATCCAGGCCTGTCCACCACCCTGAATACACAGAGCCGCACGCCCCCACCCTCCCGGGCGCCGAGACGGCGGCGGTGGAGGACACGGACGACGACGGTCCCTCCGGCCGCGCTTCCGCGTCGGCGGGTGCCGTTACCGGGAGCGGCGCCGAAAGCGGCATGGCAAGTGGAACCGCACCTGCGGCTGACGCCGTCGGCCGCCCCGCCCCGGGTAACGCGGCTGCGACGCCGCTGGCCGCCGTCGTTCCAGACAGCGCGCCCGCGGCAGAAACGGCGGACCGCACCCAATCCTCCGCCCTGACTGAAGCCGGGGCCGACCACGCCCAACAGACCGTGGCCGCTGCAACGCCGGAACCCGCGGGACACCTGGCGGCGGACGAGCCCTACGGTGCCGGTTCAGCGGCCGCCGGAGCGGACGGCAGCGGACCTGACGGCTACACGGTGAAGGGTGACGCCGGAACCATGGTCTATTACGAGGAGGGGCACCCCGAATATGAGCAGGCGAGGGCTGAAGTCTGGTTTGAGTCGGCCGCGCATGCCGAAGCCGCGGGCTTCCGGGTTCCCCGACGGAAGCGGCTCCAGTAGCAGAAGCAGCGCTGGTCAGGGACACCCGCGCCTCCGCGGCGCTGCCGCCGGCTTCGCGGCTGCCTGCGTTGCCCTGCTCCTGGCGGGGTGTACCGGCGGGCAGGGCGGGCCCGCCGGAAGTACCACCTTCAAGGGAACGGCGGGCGGGCAGGCGCCGCTAGCCGCGGAACGCCTGGAGCTTCAACTCAACATCCCCTGGGCAGCGGTGTTCCTTCCGGACGGCACGGCCATCATCTCGGAACGCGACACCGCCCTGCTCAAGGCAGTGCCCCCGGGCGGCAAGGCAATTGAGCTCGGCAAGGTGCCGGGGGTAGTGGCCGCAGGGGAGGGCGGCCTGCTCGGGCTTGCCCTCTCCCCCGGATTCGCCTCCGACCGGTACCTGTACGCGTACCTGACCGCACAGGAGGACAACAGGATTGTCCGGCTGGCGCTGGAGGACTCAGGAAACGGGAGGCTCGCCCTCGGCGAACCCCAGGTGATCTTCACCGGAATCCCCAAGGCGACCACCCACAACGGCGGAAGGATCCGCTTCGGCCCCGACGGCTTCCTGTACGTGGGAACCGGCGACTCCCAGCGCAGGAACCAGCCCCAGGACCCTGAAGCACTGGGCGGCAAGATCCTCCGGCTGACCCCCGAGGGCGGACCGGCACCGGGCAATCCTTTCGGCAACGCGGTCTACAGCCTGGGCCACCGGAACGTGCAGGGCCTGGCGTGGGATGGTGCCGGGCGGTTGTGGGCCAGTGAGTTCGGACCCGATGTCAACGACGAACTGAACCTTATTCTGCCCGGGGCAAATTACGGCTGGCCAACGGTGACGGGCGCACCGCACCGCCCCGAATTCCAGGACGCAAAAGTCGTGTGGCCCTCCACCAGCGAATCATCACCCAGTGGGCTGGAAATCGCCGGGTCCACCGCCTACCTCGGGGCGCTCCGGGGGCAGCGGCTGTGGACGGTGCAGCTGGAGGGCGGGGAGGCGGGTAATCCTGTGGCCCATTTCACACGCGAGTTCGGGAGGATCCGCGACGTCGTCAGGACACCTGAGGGCGGATTCTGGCTGCTGACCAACAACGAAAACCCTGATTTTGTGCTGGTTCTGCCCCCTCCCGAGTAATGCCGGTACTGCTGTGGGCGCCGATTTCACATGGGCAAAAAGTTCGTGTAGAGTTTCATGTCGTTGCGGAGATCAACCGGGAAAGAAAAGCCCGGTGATCACAGCAAAAGATGCACCTCTAGCTCAATTGGCAGAGCAATTGACTCTTAATCAATGGGTTCCGGGTTCAAGTCCCGGGGGGTGCACGAATGGGAAAACAGCCTCCTGCTCGCGGAAACGCAAGCAGGGGGCTGTTTTGTTGTGCCTGGACTTCACTATGTGGCTGGCCCAGCCACGGAGCGGCAGCGGGGGGAGCCTGGCAGGGTGCACGCACCCACCCCCCACGGGGAAGAAAAAAGGCGTGGCCGCAGCCCCGGGGGCCGCGGTCACGCCTGCTCGCCGGCGGTCAGGCCGGCAACAGAGTCCTAAGGTGCATTCTCCACCAGCGCGCCGGTGGCGGCGCTGGGGGTGGTGGCAAACTGGCTGGCCAGTTCCCGCACCACGGCCTGGAGCTCCTGCCGCAGCAGGTCAGGATCAATTGAGGCTGAAGCCAGCACCGAGCGTTCCATCTCCACCGCGGCCGTCACCGCTTCCTTGCCCTGCTCGGTAAGGGACACCACGTGGCTCCTGCGGTCCGACGTGCTGCGGACGCGGACGATGTGCCCGTGGGACTCAAGGCGGCTGAGCGTCTTACCCATTGTCTGTGCCTGGACACGAACGTATTGGGCAAGCTGCGCCTGGGTCATGGGGCCTTGCGCATCGAGAACCTCGATGGCAATGACACCCGCGTGGGTGAGGCCGATGGCGCCCAGTTTTTCGTTCCAGGAGTGTTCAACGAGGCGCGCGGCAGTGGACAAGAGGCGCCCCGTGGGCCAGTGATCCATATCAGGCATAGCAGCAAGTATAGCCAAGTGCCGATTAGCACTGGTTCCCGACCCTTACTAGGCTGGTGTGTCCCGCCTGCGACAAGGAGAAAAACAATGGCTGACAGACTCGTAACCGGAGACGACGCGCCCGGTTTCACACTGAAGGACTCTTCCGGCGCGGACGTCAGCCTGTCCGCGCGCCCGGGCCGCCACACCATTGTGTACTTCTACCCCGCCGCAGCAACACCGGGATGCACCAAGGAAGCGTGCGACTTCCGGGACAGCCTTGCCTCCCTCCAGTCGGCCGGTTACGACGTGCTGGGGATCTCCCCCGATCCGGTGGAAAAGCTGGCAAAGTTCGCGGCGAAGGAAGGGCTCACTTTTCCCTTGCTCTCGGACGCGGACCATGCGGTCGCCGAGGCATACGGTGCCTGGGGCGAGAAGAAGAACTACGGCAAGACCTATGAAGGACTGATCCGTTCCACCATCGTGGTGGATCCGGAGGGCAAGGTTGCGCTGGCCCAGTACAACGTCCGGGCCACGGGCCACGTTGCCAAGCTGCGGCGCGACCTGAAACTCGACGCGTGACCATCCGGCGCTGAGCCAAGGCCCTGCCCGGGCGACGCTACAATGGACACTGGCGTCCGCCGTCGCGCCCTATAAACGGGAAACAGCGACCGGAAGCCCTGCGCGAGTGGTGAAATTGGCAGACACGCAGGATTTAGGTTCCTGTGCCTTCGGGCGTGGGGGTTCAAGTCCCCCCTTGCGCACTATGTGGTCCCCCGGCCGTGGCCGGGGGACCACCCTGCTTAACAGTCACGGCACCTGGTTCTTAGTCACGGGACTTGGGCGAACCGACGGCGAATTCGCGGGCCGCCGAAAAACTCCTTGGAATGCACCCATCCGCGTCCCGCCCCCGGCCGAATACCCAGTGAGACACCAGCCAAGGGCAGGTGCCCACCAGCAAGATTCGAACGACGCCGTCAGACAGCACGTCCGCGGCGGGCAGACGCCACAATCCAAGGAGAACCGAAATGCAGACCATCAAGCGCACAACCTTCACCGTCGCAGGCGTTGCAGCAGCAGCTCTGCTCAGCCTGACCGCCTGCGGCGGTTCAGCATCGACGTCCGGCTCCTCCGCTCCCGCGGAGTCGCCGGCCGCAACGAGCATGGCCCCCTCCCCCTCGGCCAGCTCCTCCGCCGCGGCCATGGATCCGGCGGCAAACCTGGTGGGTCCGGGCTGCGCCGGCTACGCCGAACAGGTCCCTTCGGGCGCAGGTTCCGTTGAAGGCATGGCCCTCGATCCGGTGGCCGTAGCAGCGTCCAACAACCCGATCCTGAAGACCCTTACGGCGGCCGTTTCCGGACAGCTGAACCCCAAGGTTGACCTGGTGGACACGCTGAACGGCGGCGAGTTCACTGTGTTCGCGCCGGTGGATGACGCCTTCGCCAAGATTGATGCGGCCACCATTGAAACCCTCAAGACGGACGACGCCCTCCTGAGCAAGATCCTGACCTACCACGTGGTTCCCGGCCAGATCACTCCGGACAAGATCGCCGGCACGCACGCCACGGTCCAGGGCGGTTCCGTCACTGTCACGGGCAGCGGTGACCAGCTGAAGGTTGACGGCGCCAACGTGATCTGCGGCGGCGTCCAGACCAAGAACGCTACGGTCTACCTGATCGACTCGGTACTGATGCCCAAGTAACCACCAGGTGCGGTAATCGTAAGGTGCCGGCATGAACACTGACGCCGGGGGCGGTTCCGAATGGATCGCCCCCGGCTTCGCTGTGGGCCGAGCAAGCCAGGCAGCCCCCGCGGTGGATGGCGGGCCGGGTCCCCTGCCGTGGTTCTGCTGCCGGAACACCCCGCGGCGCCGGGGACCTGCAGGTGGCGTCTACTAGACTGGGCTTCGGCCCGCACGCGGCGGCGCCGGCAAGATCCAGAGGTGATAAACGAGTGCCCAGCAGTACTTCGCGGCGGACAGTCATCAAGACGGGCGCTGTCCTCCTGGCGTTGGGCGTAACCTCCTGCACAGCCGTACCAGCCCCTTCGCCGTCGTCGGGCACGCCCAGCCCAACCGCCGCAGCGGAGCCGGCCGCAACCTTCAATTTTGGGACGGCTGCCCAGCCCCTGGGCCTGGATCCCGCACTGTCCAACGACGTGGAGTCCCAGCGCATCACCCGGCAGATCCTCGAAGGGCTGGTGGGCGTCGACCAGATCACCGGGAAGCCCACACCATTGCTCGCCACGGAGTGGACTGAATCCAACGAAGGCCGTTCCTATACCTTCAAGCTCCGGACGGACGTTGCCTTCCAGGACGGGACCCCGTTCAATGCGGAGGCCGTCTGCTTCAACTTCAACCGCTGGTTCGCCTTCTCCGCGGACCTGAGGCGGCAGGCTCCGGGCGGAGCCTTCAAGGGTGTTTTCAAGGCGCATTCGGACGAGCCGGAGCTCTCCATCTTCAAGAGTTGCACGGCGCTCTCGGCCGACACCGTGAGGATCGACCTTACCCAGCGGTTCACCGCCTTCCTCCAGGCGCTCACCCTGCCGGCCTTTGCCATGGCCTCGCCGGCCGCCCTCGCCGCGGGCACGGCCGATGTCCTCGACCAAAGCCGTGGCGGACAGCCCGTGTCCGCGTTTGGCACCAAGCCGGTGGGTACCGGGCCGTTCAGCCTTTCCTCCTGGGACGAAGGAAGCGTCACGCTGGCCACCAACAAGTCCTACTGGGGCGAACGCGGCCAAATCGCCGCCATCAACTTCCTGGCCTACGACCACCCGCAAGCCAGGCTCCAGGCCCTTCTTGACGGCAAGATCGACGGTTATGACGCCGTGACGGTGGGCAACTTTGACCAGCTGGTCAAGCGCGGAAAGCAGATCGTCCAGCGCGACCCCTTCTCCGTTATGTACGTGGGCATCAACCAGGACGTCCCCGTGCTCCAGAACCAGAAGGTCCGCCAGGCGATCGAAATGGCGATCGACAAGGAGACCCTGATCCGCAGGTTCTTCATCGACAACACGGCCAAGGCCACCCAGTTCGTGCCGCCCAAGATCAGCGGATTCAACAACGAGGCCCCGGAGCTGGGCCACGACCCCGCCAAGGCCAAGGAGTATCTCAAGGAGGGCGGGTACGCCGGCGAGGAACTCAGGTTCTACTACCCCCTGAACGTCACCCGCCCCTACCTGCCCACCCCTGAGAAGGTCTACGCCGAAATCAGCCGCCAGCTCACCGCCGTCGGGTTCAACATCCGGCCGGTTCCGGTGGAGTGGTCCGACGGCTACCTGCAGAAGGTGCAGTCCCCCGGCGACCACGCGCTCCACCTCCTGGGCTGGAACGGCTCCTACTCCGACGCCGATAACTTCGTGGGCCCCCTCTTCGGGGAGAAGAACGGGGAGTTCGGCTACCACGATCCCCAGGTCTTCTCGAAGATCAACCGGGCGCGCGGCCTGCCGGAAGGCAAGGAGCGGGATGAGCAATATCACACCATCAACGCCCAGATCGCGGCGACCGTACCCGCCGTCCCCGTCGCCTTCCCCATCTCCGCCCTGGCCCTGTCCGACCGTGTCCTGAGCTATCCGGCGTCGCCGGTCTTAAATGAAGTTTTCACGAAGGTGCAACTAAAGCCTTGACGGACCGGCCCAATTTCAGTATGTCCGCTGCCCGGGGATATTCTGTGACAGCCAGAGCCGCTGCAATCGGAGACTGATCGTGACCTTCATTTCCAAGACCCCACATGCCGACGTCGTCCTGATCGGCGGCGGCATCATGAGCGCCACGCTGGGGGCATTCCTCAAGCAGCTGGAGCCGAGCTGGACCATCTCCCTGTTCGAGCGGCTGGACCAGCCCGGGCTGGAAAGCTCCGGGCCGTGGAACAACGCCGGCACCGGCCACGCCGCCCTCTGCGAGCTCAACTACTCCCCTGCAGCCAAAGACGGCTCAGTGGACCCCTCCAAGGCGCTGCAGATCAACGAACAGTTCCAGCTTTCCCGCCAATTCTGGTCCCACCTGGTGGACCGGAACCTGATCGGCTCGCCCAAGGGCTTCATCAACACCGTGCCGCACATGAGCTTCGTCATCGGCGAGGACCACACCCGCTTCCTGAAGACGCGGTACGAAGCCCTCAAGCCGCACACCCTGTTCCGGAGCATGGAGTACTCCGAGGACCACGGCCAGATCGCCAAGTGGGCGCCGCTGATCGTGAAGGGGCGCGACCCCAAGCAGCGCATCGCCGCTACCCGCGCCGCCGAGGGCACCGACGTCGACTTCGGGGCACTTACCCGCGAGCTGACCACCTACCTCGGGAACAACGGCGTCGAAATCAACTACGGCCATGACGTCACGGGCATCTCCAGGGCGTCCGACGGCGGCTGGAACCTTTCGCTGAAGTACCCCAAGTCCGGCGAGCACGGCAAGATCCACGCCAAGTTCGTTTTTGTGGGCGCCGGCGGAGGCGCGCTGCACCTGCTCCAGGCTTCCGGCATCCCGGAAAGCAAGGGCTATGGCGGGTTCCCCGTCTCCGGGCAGTTCTTCCGCTGCACGGACGAAGCCATCGCCGCGCAGCACAGTGCCAAGGTGTACGGCCAGGCATCGGTGGGTGCTCCCCCCATGTCGGTGCCCCACCTGGACACCCGGTACGTGGACGGCAAGCGTTCGCTGCTGTTCGGACCCTACGCGGGCTTCTCCACCAACTTCCTGAAGAACGGTTCCTACCTCGATCTTCCGCTGTCCATCAGGCCGGGCAACATCATTCCGATGCTGGCGGTGGCGAAGGACAACATGGACCTCACCGCGTACCTGATCAAGGAAGTGGCCAAGCGCCACGGCGACAAGGTCGAAGCGCTGCGCGAGTACTACCCGGAGGCCAAGGACGGCGACTGGGAACTGATCACCGCCGGCCAGCGTGTACAGATCATCAAGAAAGATCCGCAGAAGGGCGGCATCCTCCAGTTCGGAACTGAAGTGATCGCCGGCCGTGACGGTTCCATCGGCGCGCTCCTGGGTGCATCCCCCGGAGCCTCCACTGCGGTCCCGATCATGATCGAATTGCTGAAGAAGACGTTCCCGCGGAACTTCAAGGGCTGGCAGTCCAAGCTCAAGGACATGATGCCGGGCTACGGGGTCAAGCTGGACGAGAACCCGGACCTCGCCGTCGAGCTGGAAAAGGCAACGGCCAAGTCGCTTCAGCTGGAGAGCGTTAACGCCAGCCACTGACCCTGCCGGGGCCGGCGGCCGGCACGTCCGGGTCCGTATCAGTCAGTCAACCCCTCAGGAGACCATGCGATGTTCCGGCTGGCACAACTCTCACTTGCGAACCGGGCCCTGATCGCACTGGTCACAGTCTTCGCCTCCGTCTTCGGCGTGATCACCATGTCATCGCTGAAGCAGGAACTCATCCCGTCCATCGAGTTCCCGCAGATCACCGTGCTGACCGCAATGCCCGGCGCTTCCCCGGAGGTGGTGGACAAGCAGGTGAGCGGGCCCTTGGAGACTGCCCTGAACGGCGTGGAGGGGCTGGAATCCACCTCCTCCACGTCCCGCAACGGCGTTTCCCAGATCACCATGGTCTTCACCTACGGTTCCAACCTGGACCGGGCGCGGAACCAGATTGACCGGGCCATCTCCAACGCCAAGCGGACCCTGCCCGAGGACGTCCAGCCGCAGGCCTTCGCCGGCAGCATCAACGATTTCCCCATTGTTTTCCTGGCGGTTTCCTCGGACAAGGGCCTCAGCGAGCTGAACGCCGACCTGCAGCGGCTAAGCGTGCCCCGCCTCCAGAAGATCGAGGGCGTCCGCGGCGCCGACGTGACGGGCGGCGCCACCCAGCACATCGAGATCCTCCCCCGCCCCGAGGCGATGGCGGCGTCCGGTGCCACCATCGCCTCCATCCGGGACGCGCTGGCCAACAACGGCGCGCTGGTCCCGGCCGGCACGCTGGAGGAACAGGGCAAGACCCTGTCCCTGCAGATTGGCAGCCCGGTGGATTCACTGGACGCCATCAAGGCCCTCCCCCTCGGAGGAGCCAGGAACGCCGCCACGATCGGCGCTGTGGCGGACGTTGCCGTCAAGGACGACGAACGCACCTCCATCACGCGGACCAACGGTGCGGAAACGCTCGCGGTGTCCGTCACCAAAAAGCCTGAAGGCGACACTGTCGGCATCTCGCACGCAGTCCGGGACACCCTCGACGAGCTGGAGGCCGAACTGGGCTCGAACGCCAGGTTCACCCCGGTGTTCGACCAGGCACCGTTCATCGAGAAGTCCATCAAGGACCTCACCACCGAGGGCCTGCTGGGGCTGGGCTTCGCCGTTGCCGTCATCCTGGTCTTCCTGATGTCCGCCCGCTCCACCCTGGTCACGGCAGTGTCCATCCCGCTCTCGCTGCTGATCACCTTCATTGGGCTGTCCGCCACCGGGTATTCCCTGAATATCCTGACGCTGGGCGCACTCACCATCGCCATCGGCCGGGTGGTGGACGACTCGATTGTGGTGATCGAGAACATCAAGCGGCACCTGAGCTACGGCGAGGACAAGGTCACGGCCATCCTGACCGCCATCAGGGAGGTGGCGGGGGCGATTACCGCGTCCACGCTGACCACCGTGGCGGTCTTCCTCCCCATTGCCTTCGTGGGCGAGCTTGCAGGCGAGCTGTTCAGGCCGTTCGCCCTCACCGTCACCATGGCGCTGCTCGCATCGCTGCTGGTTTCGCTGACCATCGTCCCGGTGCTGGCGTACTGGTTCCTGAAGAACAGCGGCGCCGCGGCCGGCGCGGCTCCGGCAGGGTCAGCAGCTGCCCGCCGCAACGCCGACGAGGCGCGGGAAAGGGCGCTGGAGGCGGAGCAGCGCAGCAGGCTCCAGCGCGGATACCTGCCCATCCTCGGCAAGACCCAGAAACATCCGGTGATTACCCTTGTTGCCGCCGTCCTGGTACTGGGCGGCACGGCGGCCATGACGCCCCTGCTGGCCACGAACCTCCTGGGCAACTCGGGCCAGAACAGCCTCACGGTCCGCCAGGTGCTGCCCGCCGGCACCAGCCTGGCGGACACCAGCGCGGCGGCCATCCGGCTGGAAGAAGTCCTTCGCGGCATCGACGGCGTCAAGGACGTCCAGGTGACGTCAGGCAACGCGCAGGCCGGGTTTGCCGCGCTCACCTCCACCGGATCCTCAAACTCCACGTTCACGGTGGTCACGGACGAGAAAGCCAACCAGGCGCGCCTGCAGGAGACTGTACGGAACGAACTGGCAAAGGTCCCCGATTCCGGGAAGGTCTCGGTGGGCACCCAGCAGGGCGGCTTCGGCACGTCTTCCACGGTGGACATCACGCTCAAGTCCGCCACCACCGCCGACCTGCGCGAGGCCAGCGACACCATGGTTTCGGCGATGGCGGGGCTGCCGGGAACCAGCGAGGTGGCAACCAACCTCGCGGCAAGCCAGCCGGTGGTCCAGGTCAAGGTGGACAGGGCCAAAACCGTCGCCGCCGGGCTCAACGAGGAACAGGTGGCCGGGGTGCTCGCCTCAACCATCAGCCCCATCCCCGCCGGAACCGTCCGGATCGACACCGACGACTTCCCCGTCCAGATCGGCAAGGGCACCAAATTCACCAGCATCGAGGCCGTCCGCCAAATCCCCCTGCCGGCCGCCGGCGGCCCTGTGACGCTCGGCAGCATCGCCGCGGTTGAACAGGTGGACGTGCCGGTATCCATCACCGCCAGCAACGGCCAGCGCACCGCGCGGGTCTCCGTCACGCCGTCGGGCTCCAACCTGGGCGCGGTCAACGCGGAGGTCCAGAAACGCCTCGAAGGCGTGCAGCTGCCGGCGGGCGTCACTGCCGAAATCGGCGGTGCCACCACCCAGCAGCAGGAGTCGTTCCAGCAGCTCGGACTCGCCCTGCTGGCGGCAATCGCCATCGTCTACGTCATTATGGTGGCGACCTTCAAGTCCCTCATCCAGCCGCTGATCCTGCTGGTCTCGGTGCCGTTTGCCGCCACAGGTGCCGTGGCCCTTCTGCTGCTCACCGGCGTCCCGCTGGGCCTGCCGTCACTGATCGGCATGCTCATGCTGGTGGGCATCGTGGTCACCAACGCAATCGTGCTGATCGACCTCATCAACCAGTACCGGCAGCCCCGGGACGGGCGGCCGGGCATGAACGTGGCTGACGCCATCACACATGGCGCGCGCCAGCGCCTGCGTCCCATCCTGATGACCGCCCTCGCCACGGTGTTCGCCCTCACGCCCATGGCACTGGGCCTCACCGGCGGCGGCGGCTTTATCTCGCAGCCGCTTGCCGTGGTGGTCATCGGAGGGCTCATCTCCTCCACTGCCCTGACCCTGGTCCTGGTGCCGGTCCTTTACAGGCTGGTGGAAGGCCGCCGCGAGCGGAAGGCGCTGCTCCGGGAGCTGCAGCCCCGGCCGGAATTCGGGCCCGGGGCCGACGTCGACGAGGAGTTCCGGGACTGGACCGCCGGCATCGTGCCTAAGACCAGCGGCCGCCGCGCTGCCCCCGGAAGCCCCGAGTAAAACAGCGGAATAATTCCGCCCCGGCTGCGTTGTATCCGTCGATAGATGCAAATGCATCTAAATTGGACTACACTGGGAGCAAGCCAGCAGTCCAGGAACGGAAAGGCACATCATGCAGATCGGTGTTTTCAGCGTCAGCGACATCACCACGGACCCCACCACGGGCCGGACCCCAACCGAAAACGAGCGCATCAAGGCGTCCGTGGCCATCGCCAAGAAGGTGGAGGAAATCGGGATGGATGTCTACGCCCTGGGCGAGCACCACAACCGGCCGTTCTTCTCCTCCTCCCCCACCACCACGCTTGCCTACATCGCGGCCCAGACGGAACGAATCACGCTGTCCACGGCAACAACGCTGATCACCACGAACGATCCCGTGAAGATCGCCGAGGACTTCGCCATGCTCCAGCACCTGGCCGACGGCCGCGTGGACCTGGTCCTGGGCCGCGGCAACACGGCGCCGGTGTACCCGTGGTTCGGCAAGAACATCCAGGACGGCGTTGAACTGGCCATCGAAAACTACAGCCTGCTGCGCAAGCTCTGGGACGAGGACACCGTGAACTGGTCCGGCAAGTTCCGCACGCCGCTGCAGAACTTCACGTCCACACCGCGCCCGCTCGACGGCGTCGCCCCCTTCGTGTGGCATGGTTCCATCCGCACTCCGCAGATTGCGGAAGTGGCGGCCTACTTCGGGGACGGCTTCTTCGCCAACAACATCTTCTGGCCCAAGGAGCACTACCAGCAGCTGATCGGCCTTTACCGGGAGCGCTACGAGCACTACGGCCACGGCAAGGCGGACCAGGCGATCGTGGGCCTTGGCGGCCAGTTCTTCATGCGGAAGAACTCGCAGGACGCGGTCAAGGAGTTCCGGCCCTACTTCGACAATGCGCCGGTGTACGGGCACGGCCCGTCCCTGGAGGACTTCACCTCCCAGACGCCGCTGACGGTCGGCAGCCCGCAGGAGGTCATCGAGAAGACGCTGACCTTCCGGGAGTACTTCGGCGACTACCAGCGGCAGCTGTTCCTGATCGACCACGCCGGCCTGCCGCTGAAGACCGTGCTGGAGCAGCTGGACCTGTTTGGTGAGGAAGTCCTGCCCGTCCTGCGCAAGGAATACGCCGCGCGCAAGCCCGCGCACGTCCCCGAACCGCCCACGCACGCCGGCCGGGTTGCCGCGCTGCTGGCGGCGCAGGACGCCGAGAAGTCCGCAGCGGAGGCCTGATGGCCGGCAAGAGTCCCGAATCACCGGTCCGCCTGGCAGCGGAAACCTGGGAGTCGCTGTTCCGGGCCCAGGTGGCCGTCATGCGGAAGCTGCAGTCCGGGCCGGCGTTCCGGAAGCTCGCAGTAAACGAGTACGACGTCCTGTTCACACTGTCCCGGTGCCCGTCCGGCTGGCTGCGGCTCAACGAGCTCAACGACAACGTCCTGCTGAGCCAGTCCAGCCTCAGCCGGCTGGTGGAGCGGCTGGAAAAGCGCGGGCTCGTGGCCAGGATGCCGGCGCCGGAGGACGGCCGCGGAGTGCTGTTGAAGCTGACCGACGAGGGGCGGGAGCTCCAGAAGGAGATCGGGCGCGAGCACGTCCGCGATATCTCCGCCGTCCTGGGGCCCGCCCTGACAGCGGCTGAACAGAAGGAGCTGATGAGGCTCACTGCCAAGCTCAGGAATTCGCTGGGCCCGCGGCCGCCCCGGCAAGAACCGAGCTAGCCCAGCGCCACCAGCGTGGCCGGATCCTCGGCCGGGAGGGTGCCGTTCACCACGGCCGTGACCTGCAGCTGGCTCAGCGTCAGGCTTCCGCCCACCGTGGACAGGAACGCCGTGTCCGCTGAGTCCCTGCCGGCCGTGATCCGCAGCATCGACTCCCGCGGGGCAAGCCCCGTGGGATCGATGACATGCCATGCGCCTTCCACGTAGGCCTCGGCCACGGCGTGGAAGTCCATGGGGCTCAGGCCAGGGGCGTACACGGCGGCAAGCCGGGACGGGATGTCCTTGGACCTCAGCAGGGCGATGGCCAGGTGGGCGAAGTCGCGGCACACTCCGCGGCGGCTCAGGAGGGTTTCCACTGCACCGTCCGTCCCGCGCGAGGAGCCGCTGATGTACCGGAGTTCCCCATTCACCCAGTTCCGCACGGCGTGCAGCAGTTCGGCGCCGCGGAGTCCTTCGAACTCGGCGTATGCTGTGGGCAGCAGGCGGTCCGACTCGGCATAGCGGCTGGGCCGGACGTACCGGATCCGGTCGGCCAGCCCGGCTTCCTCGGGCTGGGCCTTCCCCGCTACTGTCGCCGAGTATTCCACGGTCACTTCGGCCGGGTCCGTGAACTCCATGTAGTGCAGCCTGCCGCCGTGGTGGTCCGGCACCTCGGCGGCGGGAACCTGCTGACCGCCCGATGTGATGGACAGGCTCTCCCCAAAGGAGGAATAGCCGTCATTCCTCGCCGCGGCTATGGCCATGGCCACCTTGGTGTTGGCTGTGGTCCTGAAAACCAGGCGTGCGGAAACAGTGCGTTCCATGACTCTCCGGGGGTGTCGGCAGCGGAAGGAAGTCGCCGGTTGTCGCGGCCGTTGATGTGGGCCGGGAACGGGGCTAGTTCTTGATCTCCAGAGACATTAGCATCCGCTGGACGTTGGCGAAGTCGCTGCTTTCATCGACGTACTTTGCGGCCTGGTCCAAAGTGTCGAATGCCTTGGCGGGTGCCACTTTTTCGTCGGGAGCGAATGCCCTGACGGCTACCAGGTCGCCGAAGGAGTAGTCACCTTTGCCGGCAGGGCCCCGGATGATGTTGCGCAGTTCGCAGGCATGGCCGTCTGCCCCGCCCACAAGGTTCGTGACGCCGTAGGAGCCGAAGTACCGGTACCCCTGGATCACGCGGAACACGACCCGCGGCGGGATGGTTCCGTCCCCGCCTTCGGCGGTAAGGTCCGCCGGGACGCTGCTGATGACGGTGTACGGCCGCCGCGCGTCCTGGGGACAGTCAGCGGACGACGGCGGGAGTCCGGTCCGGAGCGCTGCCATGAAGGTGCCGTCGGGCTTCTTCACCTCCACCTTCAGCGCACCGGGCAGGGCGCCCTCCTCCGGGGCCACCGCCTGCGCTATCCACTCCTGCGGCAGCTCGAAACTCACGGTTTTTGCGGGGTCCGAGAAGGTTTTCCAGGCGGAAGCCGTGGCCACGGGGCTGGACGTGGCGGAAGCCGTGGCTCCGGGCGTGGCGTCTGCAGTGGCGGCAGCTGATGCCGGCGCGGTGGGGGCGGCCGTGGTGCCCGGCCCCCCGGGCTGCGCTGTCCATCCGGGTCCGCTGTTCGACGGTGTGGAGCATCCTGCGAGGAGCACGCCCGCCAGGAGAACGGATGCGCCCGCCAGGGCCCTCGGTGTTGCCATGCCTTCCATGCGGCCAGCCTATCGGGACGCGGCAGCCGCGGTCCTTTCCCTGGACGGCGTTTCGGCCGTACCTCGGCACCACATCGGAAAGTGGAAGCCGCACTGCCGCGGTGCGTGTCGCCGTCGGACGTGCAACTCCCGCGCCGGGGACTAGGCTGGTGCTTATGGAAGCCCACCACGGAACGGCCGAAGAAGATTTGGCGGACATTTCCGCCGTCGACATCGCCGACTGGCGGCTCCGGACCTTTGCCTTGTACGCCAATGTCCGCAAGGTCTCGGCCGAAAGTCCCGCGGAGGCGCACCTGTACTGGCGCCACCAGCGGGACCTGATGTTCGCCACCCACCCTGCCTCCCCGCTGACTGCCGAGGGCAAATCAACCTTTGCCGGTTTGAAGACGGCCGACTATGACCCGATTTACCGTTTCCACGTACCGTTGACCATGGAAGGCGCCGGGCGGGAAATGAAAGTGGAAACCGGGACCGACGGCGTGGTGAACTTCGTCAGGCTGGGCACGTTCGACCTTCCCGAGATGGGCCAGCTCGCCGTGTGGAAGCTGCGGGGCTACGGCGGCGGCATCTTTGTGCCCTTCCGTGACGCGACGGCAGGCCAGCCCGGCGGAAGCTACGGGGCCGGCCGCTACCTGCTGGACACCATCAAGGGAGCTTTCCACGGCGTCAACGGGACAGGGCCGGAGGCCAGCTTTGTCCTGGACTTCAACTTTGCGTACAACCCGTCCTGCGCCTACAACGAGGCCTGGGCGTGCCCGCTGCCGGGACCGTCCAACCGGCTGGCCGTGGACATCCCCGTGGGAGAGCTTTACTGACGGTATCCGTGGCCGCTAGGAGCCGAGGCCCCGCACGCTTGCCACTGCCTGCCGGACAGCTTTGGCAGCGACCTTCAGGTCTTCGCCAGCCACCGCTGCGTCAAAGCTGAACCGGACGGCTGTCTGGGCCACCCCGGCTTCGAATCCCATGGCCGTGAGGACGGGCGACGGCGCATCGGATCCGGCTGCGCAGGCGGAGCCGCTCGAGCACACCACGCCTTGGCGCTCCAGTTCCAGGAGGACCGATTCGCCGCTGGTTCCGGGGAAGCAGAACGATGCCACGGAGGGCAGCCGCTCCGCGGGGTGCCCGGTAAGCACCGCTCCCGGCACTCCCGTGAGCACGGCGTTGATGAAGCTGTCCCGCAGGGCCGCCACCCGGCGCCGTTGTTCCTCCTGGCCGGCCTGGGCAAGCGCCAGCGCGGCGGCCAGCCCCACGGCACCGGCCACGTTTTCCGTCCCGGAGCGGCGCCCGCGTTCCTGCCCGCCGCCGTGGATCAGCGGTTCGATCCTGGTGCGGCCGCGGACAAACAGCACCCCGCAGCCCTTGGGTGCCCCCAGCTTGTGGCCCGAAAGGCTCAGGGCGTCAACGCCCAGTGCCCGGGTGTCCAGGGGGAGCCAGCCCGCCGCCTGGACCGCATCCGTGTGGAAGGGAATCCCGTGGCTGCGTGCTGCGGCGCCCAGTTCGGCGACGGGCTGGACGGTTCCCACTTCATTGTTGGCGTACATGATGCTGACCACCGCGGTTTCGGGGCGCAGCACTGCGAGGAGCGCCTCCGGAGTGACCCGCCCGGTCCCGTCCACGGGAACCACGTCAACCCTGAATCCATGGAAGCGTTCCAGGTACCGGGCGGACTCCTCCACGGCAGGGTGTTCGACGCCGCTGATCACCACCCTGTCCAGTGTTGGGTCAGCTGCCTGCCGCGCCAGGGCAATGCCTTTGACGGCCAGGTTGTCCGCTTCGGTGCCGCCGGACGTGAACGTGATTTCACCCGGCCGGCAGCCCAGGACCGCGGCCACCGAGGCCCTGGCATCCGCGAGCGCCTTGGCCGCCGATTCGCCCAGGGTGTGGTGGCTGGAGGGGTTGCCGAAGTCACCGGTCAGGTAGGGCCACATGGCTTCCAGCACCTCGCGGCGGACGGCGGTGGTGGCGGCTGCGTCGAGGAAGATCACGGTGTACTCACCCGGCTGTCAGTTCCACGTCCAGGCCGAGGTCCAGGGCGGCCACCGTATGCGTGAGGGCGCCGACGGAAATGACGTCCACCCCGGTGGCGGCAATCCCTGCCACTGTTCCCAGGTTCACGTTGCCGCTGGCCTCCACTGTTGCGCGCCCGCCCACCAGGGCAACGCCCTCCTTCAGCTCCGCCACCGTGAAGTTGTCCAGCATGATGGTGTCCACGCCGGCTGCCAGGACAGGTTCGATCTGGTCCACCCGGTCCACCTCGACTTCGAAGTGCGTGGTGTGCCCCAGCTGCGCCTTGGCGGCCCGGAGCAGTCCGGTGAGCCTGGCGGGGTCCCCTCCGGTCATGACGGCCAGGTGGTTGTCCTTCGCCAGGACAGCATCGGACAGGCTGTAGCGGTGGTTGGCGCCTCCCCCGCACCGCACCGCGAACCGTTCGAGGATCCGCAGTCCGGGGGTGGTTTTTCGGGTGTCGGTAATGCGGGCCGCCGTTCCGTCGGTGAGCTCAACGAACTCCGCTGTCCGGGTGGCAATCGCGGACATCCGCTGGACCAGGTTGAGGGCCACGCGTTCTGCGAGCAGGACCGAACGGGCCCGTCCGCTGACCCTCGCAAGGTGCGTGCCGGCGTCGAACCTGTCTCCGTCCGCCAGCAGCAGCTCCACCCGCGTTTCAGGGTCCACCAGCAGCATGGCGTCGCGGAACACTGTGGCGCCGCTGAAGACGCCGGGCACCCGCGCATTCAGCACGGCCGTGGCGTGCGCAGTGGCCGGGATGAGCAGCTGGGAGGTGATGTCCCCTGCCGGGGCATCTTCGGCGAAGGCCCGCTCCAGGATCTCCCGCACCGGCGCCGACGGCAGTGCCAGGTCAAGCAGGGTTGTTTCAGTCATGGAGAACGCTCACTTTCGGGCGGTTCGGGTACGTGTTGTGGAGTTCTTCCGTGATGCCGGGCGCATCCTCCGGGCAGTCGCTGCGGTAGTGGGCGCCCAGGGACTCCGTGCGTTGCTGGGCCGCAGCCACCAGCAGCTGTGCCGCCAGCAGCAGGTTCCGGTCCTCATGCAGGCGGGTATCCGCACCGGCGGATACAGCGCCGGGACGAACGACGGCGGCCCACCGGCCAAGCGTCCGGGCCGCCTCAGCCAGCAGCTCACCGGACCGAAGCACCCCGGCCTTGGCAGTCATCAGCCGGCGCAGGGCCTCACGGGAGAACGGCTCACTCCCCCCACCGAAGTTGGACGGCCGGCTCCCACCCGGAGCAGCTGATGCGGCCGCTTCACCTACTAAAGCAGTAGGGAAGGTGCCGGCGTCCATAGCTTCTCGGGGCAGCGGTGCGGAAGCGTGCGTCAAGGGGAGGCCGCCCGCGGCCGAGACAGCACGCGGAGCATCGGTGCCCCGAGGGGGCGCACCGCCGTCGTCACCTGCCAGGAAGGCTTCAACAGCGCGCCGGCCGAAGACGAGTCCCTCCAGGAGGGAGTTGCTGGCCAGCCGGTTTGCCCCTTGGACCCCGCTGCACGCAACTTCCCCGGCGGCGTACAGCCCGGGCACCGTGGTGCGGCCGTGCAGGTCGGTGAGGACTCCGCCCATCCAGTAGTGGGCCGCTGGTGCCACCGGAACCACTTCGCGGGTCCAGTCGATGCCGGCGTCCAGGGTCTTCTGGGTGAGGGTGGGGAACCGCTTGGCCAGGAATCCGGGACCTTTGGCGCGCTCGATGGCGCGTGCGTCGAGGTAGACGTGGCCGTTGGGGTCGCCGAGCTTGGCGAGGTGCAGGGCGATGCTGCGGGAGACCACGTCGCGTGGGGCCAGTTCTGCGTCGGGGTGGTAGGCCCGCATGAACCGCTTTCCGTTGCCATCGACGAGGGTGGCGCCTTCGCCGCGGACCGCTTCGGAGATGAGGAGCGGATCCTGGCCAAGCCCGCGGGCTGTGCCCGGGTCTGCGTCCATGCTGCCGGCACCGGGCACCAGGCAGGTGGGGTGGAACTGGAAGAATTCCAGGTCCGCCGCTGCCGCCCCGGCGCGGACGGCGAGTGCAAGGCCGTCGGCGGTTGCCACCGCCGGGTTGGTGGTCTGGGCGAACAGTTGGCCTGCGCCGCCCGTAGCGAGCAGCACGGCGTCCCCGTACAGGGTGAATGTCCGGCCGTCCTGGAGGAACTCGACACCGTTGACGTGGCCGGCCGTTGCCAGGAGGGCGGTGGCGTGGGCGCCTGTATGGATGGCCACGGTACCGTCTGCCTGCCGGGCAAGCACGGCTTCGACCAGGGCCGCGGCGGTCTTCGCACCGGTCGCGTCGCCGCCGGCGTGCAGGATGCGCGGAGCGGAGTGTGCGGCCTCCAGCCCGAGCGCCCGGCCGCCGCCGGCACCGGGATCGAAGTGCACGCCGTACCGTTCCAGGCCGGCGATGTCCCTGCGGGCCTCCGAGCACATCAGGCTCACTGCGGCCTCATTGCAGTGTCCCGCTCCGGCCTGCAGGGTGTCGGCAATGTGGGCGGCGACAGTGTCCCCGGGGGCGGGCTCCGACAGGACGGCCGAGATACCGCCCTGGGCGTACCAGGTATTGCTCTCGCGCAACTGGCCCTTGCTCAGGAGAACCACGTCCGCCCCGGCGTCGGCCGCCAGCAGCGCGGCGTAGAGTCCGGCAATACCGCTGCCGACGACGATCAGCCGGCGGCTCATCAGGGCCTCGCGGCGAGCATGCGCTCGAGGGCGGTCCTGGCGTTGTCCTGGACGGAGTCCGCAACGGTAATGCGGTTCACCACCCGCCCGGCCACCAGTTCCTCCAGCACCCAGGCAAGGTAGCCGGGGTGGATCCGGTACATGGTGGAGCAGGGGCAGATGACGGGGTCCAGGCAGAAGATGGTGTGCTGCGGGTACTCCGCGGCGAGCCGGTTCACCATGTTGATCTCGGTGCCGATCGCAAAGGTGGTGGGTTCGGTGGCCGCGGCGATGGCCTTCTTGATGAAGTCGGTGGAGCCGGCCGAATCGGCAGCATCCACCACCTCCATGGGGCACTCCGGGTGCACAATCACCTGGACTCCGGGGAAATCGGCGCGGGCCTTCTCGATCTGGGCGACGTTAAAGCGCTTGTGCACAGAGCAGAACCCGTGCCAGAGGATGACCCGTGAATCGAGCAGTGCCTGCTCGTCATTGCCGCCCAGGTCCTTGCTCGGGTTCCACATGGGCATCTGCTCCAGCGGCACGCCCAGCGCTTTCGCGGTGTTGCGGCCCAGGTGCTGGTCGGGGAAGAACAGCACCCGCTGGGCCCGCTGGAACGCCCACTCGAGCACCGTCCTGGCGTTGGAGGAGGTGCAGACGATGCCGCCGTGCTCACCGCAGAAAGCCTTCAGGGCAGCGGAGGAATTCATGTAGGTGACGGGAAGGACCGGAACCCGGCCCTCGGCGTCGGGCTCGGTGCCGTAAATCTCCTCCAACTGCTCCCAGCACTCGGCCACGGAATCGGCGTCGGCCATGTCCGCCATGGAGCAGCCGGCCGCCAGGTTGGGCAGGATGACGGCCTGTTCGGGGGCGGAGAGGATGTCGGCGGTTTCGGCCATGAAGTGCACGCCGCAGAAAACGATCGCCTCCGCATCCGGACGGGTGAGGGCCGCGTTGGCCAGCTGGAAGGAGTCGCCCACGAAGTCCGCGTACTGGATCACTTCATCGCGCTGGTAGAAGTGCCCCAGGATGACGGCCCGGTCCCCCAGGGCAGCCTTTGCGGCAAGGATCCTTTCGCCCAGCTCGGCGTCGCTGGCCAGCTTGTACTCCTCCGGCAGCTGCCCCTGGCGGGGGCTTGCGGCGGGGGCCACGTCCGCGCTGGAGGCACCGGGGCCGTAGGCGGGAACGCCGGCGAGCGCCTCGGCAAGATCGTAGTCCCACGGGCCCTTGGCCAGGGCGGGGCTGCAGGTGCTGCCCTTTGCGGCGGCGCCGTTTTCGGCCTGCTCGCGCGTGATCAGCTGGATTGCCGTGTTGACGCTGCTCATGGTGTGCTCCTGTTGTCTGGGTCAAGGCCGGGCCGGCCGGTAAAGCGGTAGAGGCGCGGGGGGCGGTGCTTGCCGCCCTGGAGGTATTCGCCGGTTTCTTCTATTTCGGGGGTGGCCTTGAGCTGCCTGCGGAAGTTTGCCGGATCCAACTCACGGTCCAGCACGGCTTCGTAGACCTCCCGCACCTGGGCCAGGGTGAAGTACTCCCCCAGCAGGTGGTACGCAACGGAGCCGTAGGCGAGCTTGTTCCGCAGCCGCCACAACGCGTAGTCCACGATCGCGTTGTGATCAAAGGCGAGTTCGCCAAGCCGGTCCGCCCGGAACCACCGGACGTTCTCGGACTCGTCCGCGAGCGCGGCTTCGGTCGGCTGGACCAGGGCCCAGTAGACGATCGAAACCACCCGCTGGGTGGGTGAGCGGTGCAGCCCGCCGAACGCGTACAGCTGCTCCAGGTAGCTGGGGGCAAGTCCGGTTGTCTCCCGCAGGTTCCGTGAAGCCGCGTCCTGGAGCGACTCCGCGTGGCTCAGGGGACCACCGGGCAGCGCCCACAGCCCTTTGAAGGGTTCCCGGATCCGCCGCACCAGCGGTAGCCAGAGCGTGGGGCGCCCTGAGCTTTCGCTGGGGCGCAGCGCGAAGATCACCGTGGAGATGGCCAGCGACGGCGGTGCAGCCTGGCGTTCCGAGACATTGGCAGAGCTGGAGTACACGGTTACACCGCCTTCCGGGGATCAGGCGCCTGCCCCAGGGAGGAGCCGGACTAGTTATGGTCACTTTGACCAAAACTGATTCTACGGGCTGGCGCCTTGCAATTGCCAATGTTTCTGGAAATTGTCCTCCTGGAGTTTTCAGGCTGCCCGCGGCATCGGATGCGGGCCAAATTCCGCTCCGGCACCGCAGGCGGTAAATTCAAGTGGTCCCACAAGGCGCCACCATCCAGACCCCAAGAAGGTTCCCGGCACATGACGATGAAGTCCACCACCACCCGCCCAACCGAAAAACGGGCCCATCCTCCGCACAGCATGAAGCCCCGGCAGCTGACCATGATGGGGCTCGGCAGCGCCATCGGGGCCGGCCTGTTCCTGGGTTCGGGCGCCGGAGTGCAGGCCGCCGGCCCCGCCGTCCTTGTTTCCTACCTCGTGGCCGGGACCCTGATCATCCTGGTCATGTGGGCCCTGGGCGAAATGGCCGCTGCGAACCCCAACAGCGGAGCGTTCTCCGTCTACGCAGAACGCGCCCTGGGCAAGACGGCCGGCGCCACCATCGGCTGGCTCTGGTGGCTCCAGCTGGTGGTGGTGATCGCCGCCGAAGCACTCGGGGCAGCCGCACTCCTCTTCTCCGTATGGCCGGTCATTCCGGTGTGGGCGCTGGCGCTGGTCTTCATGGTGGTCTTCACCGGGATCAACCTCGCGGGAGTGCGGAACTTCGGTGAGTTCGAGTTCTGGTTCGCCATCCTCAAGGTTGCCGCGATTATCCTGTTCCTGGCGGTGGGCGCCGCCCTGCTCCTGGGCCTCCTTCCGGCCGCCTCACCGGGGCTGTCCAATGTCACGGGCGACTTCGCGCCGCAGGGCCTGGGCGGCATTGCGTCCGCACTCTTCGTGGTCATCTTCGCGTTCGGCGGGACGGAAATTGTGTCCGTCGCCGCGGCGGAAACCGAGGATCCGGAGCGGAGCGTGGCCAAGGCCATCCGCACTGTTGTCTGGCGCATCCTGGTGTTCTACATCGGGTCCGTCTTCGTCATCGCCGCCGTCCTTCCGGCCACCTCGGAAGCCCTGGCCTCGCCGTTCGCCGGCGTTCTGGACGCCGCCCGCATCCCCGGCGCGGGAACGGCGATCACCCTGGTGGCCGTCGTCGCACTTCTCTCTGCCTTGAACGCCAACCTCTACGGGGCATCACGGATGGCCTACTCCCTTGCGCAGCGCTCCGCGGCGCCCCGCGTCCTCGCCCGCTTGGGCGGCTCGAACGTCCCCATGCTGGCGGTGGGGGTATCCGTGGCCTTCGGATTCGTCGCCACCGTCCTGGAACTGCTGTTCCCGGAGCGGATACTTCCGGCCCTCTTCCAGCTGGTGGGCTCCACCTGCCTGGTGGTCTGGGGAAGCGCCCTCGTCTCGCAGCTGATCCTGCGGCGCCGGGCGGACCGGGCAGGAATTCCGCTGCCCCTGCGGATGAAGGGTTTCCCTGGCCTGACCATCCTGGGACTTGTCCTGCTGGCCCTCATTTTCGCTGTGGGGTTCAGCGCCGAAGAGAGCCGGATCCAGCTCTTCAGCACCTTTGCCCTCATCGCCGGGATAGCCCTGGCCTCCGCGGCGGGTGCCCGGCTCACCGCCCGGACCCGCCACACCACTGGGTAGCGCCAAGTGTCGTTTTGGCGGCTCAAAACGACACTTCGCGCTACCCAGATTGGGGCCGGGGGGCAGCAGCCGGTGAGGGGAAGCGGCGCGGCGGCCGGCAGGTAGAGTAAAACCAAAAGCACGAGGTTCCGAAGCGCCGGGTCCGCCTGGGCGCCGTACTTGATGAGGACTGACACCATGAGCGGCAGGCACACCGGCCAACAGCACACGCACACAGTGGAAGGCACGGACCCGCAACTCTACGTGGCGGTCCATGATCCCGCGGTGGATGCCGGGTTCCGTCCGGTCCTGCTGGTGCACGGGTTCTCCTCCTCCAGCAAGCTCAACTGGGAGGACACCGGGTGGGTGGCTGCGCTGCTGGACGCCGGCCGGCGCGTCATCACGGTGGACCTGCCCGGACACGGCCGCAGCGGCGCCCCCGAGGATCGGGACTCCTACTCCCCAAGCAGGATCCGGGCGGACCTGCTTCAGACAGCGTTCGACGCCGGTGTGCGGCCTCTGCAGGAGGGTGACCCTTCCAGCGGCCTGGACATCGTGGGCTACTCGTTGGGCTCCAGGCTCGCCTGGGAATTCGGCGCCACCCAGCCCGAGATCACCCACCGCCTTGTCCTTGGCGGCCCCAACATCTCCGATCCGCTGGCCGAGTTCGACCTCCGGGCCGCGCAGGACTACCTCGCCGACGGCACCCCCATCGCCGACGAGTCCACGGCGCGGCTGCTCAAGATGGCACTCCTGCTGCCCAGCAACAACATCTTCGCGCTGCTTTCCCTGGTGGAGGCCATCAAGGCCGAGCCATACGACCCTGCAGAGGCAGTACCCCACGTGCCGATGCTCCTGGTGGCCGGGGAAAAGGATGAACGGATCGGCAGCCTGCCGCAGCTTGAAGAACTGGCGCGAAAGGCCGGTTCCATGGCCGAACAGCTGATTCTGCCCGGCAGGAACCATACGAACGCGGTGACGAGCAGGGCCTTCAAACAGGCGGCGATCTCCTTCCTGGCCGTATAGCCTTTCTCCAGGAGGGACTGATGGGCACGTTCTTCGAAGACCGTACGGACGCCGGCGAACGCCTTGCGGCCCTCCTTCCGCAGTTCCGGGAGCGGCCGGACACCCTTGTGCTTGGCCTGGCCCGCGGGGGAATCCCCGTGGCGGCTGCGGTGGCCAAGGCACTCTACCTTCCCCTGGGGACCGTCCTGGTCCGGAAACTGGGAATCCCCGGCCATGAGGAAACCGCCTACGGCGCCCTGGCGTGGGTCCACGGCCGCACGGTCCGGCTGGTCAACAAGCCCCTCCTGGACCGCGTCCTTGAACACGGCGTCCGCCGGGAATGGCTCGACGCAGTGGAGCAGCGGGAACGGACCGAGCTGCTTCGCCGCGCGGAGCTCTACCCGGGTACCGGCCTCGACCTGGGTGGAAAGACCGTCCTCCTTGTCGACGACGGCCTGGCAACGGGAGCCACCATGCGGGCAGCCGTCGAAGCAGTGCGTGAGGGCGGTGCGGCAACAGTGGTGGCGGCCGCCCCGGTTGGTTCCATCGAGGCCGAGGCCTCCGTGGAGCGCGTGTGCGACGCCGTGCTGTGCCTGCACCTGCCGGGAAAGTTCCGGGCGGTAGGCAGTTTCTACCGGCACTTTGAGCAGCTGTCCGACGACGACGCAATCAGCCTGCTGGAGCAGTAGAAGTCCCGGCAGCCATCCTTTGCCCGCAGGGCAAAGCGGGCCGGACCACCATGGTCCGGCCCGCCGTCGTGACTATTCCAGCCGCGCGCCGCGCGGTTGGAGCCCGTTAGTGGTGGCTGACCCCCAACGGACGGCCCTTGGTTTCCTTAGCAAGGACAACGCCGATGGCGGAGATGACGCACAGGACCATGATGTAGATGCCAATGGACCCGGTCCACTTGGTGGACTGCAGCAGCGTTTCAGCGATGGTGGCCGCGAATGCCCCTCCCAGGATGGCGCCGAACGCATAGCCGATGGAGATCCCCGAGTACCGCACGTTGGCTGGGAACATTTCGGCGTACATGGCTGACATGGGCCCGTAGGACAGCCCGAGCCCAATGGTGAGGACAAACAGCGCCAGGCCATAGAGCCAGATGTTCTTGGTGTCGATGAGGGCAAACATCGGGATCATCCAGGCGAAGATGATGGCGTAACCCGTCAGGAAGGTCTTGACGCGGCCGATGCGGTCGGAAAGCCACCCGCCCGCGAGAGTGAAAATCAGCCAGCCAAAGGACGCCAGCGTCGTGGCCAGCAGCACCTCCGGGGTAGGCATCTTCAGCGTCCGGGTGGCGTAGGCGATAAAGAAGGCAATGAGCAGGTAGCCGGCAGCATTGTTCGCGATGAAGATCATGGTGGAGTACAACACCGGCTTCTTGTGGCTGCGGACCAGCTCGCCCAGCGGAGCCTTGCTCTCCTGCTTCCGGGCGGCCATCTCCTGGAAAACAGGGCTTTCGGCCACGGCGCGGCGGATGAGGTAACCCACCACGATGAGGACGATGGAGAGCAGGAACGGGACCCGCCAGCCCCAGGCCGCGAAGTCTTCCTTGGACATGCTGCTGTTGAGGAAGAAGAGCAGGCCGGTGGCCAGGATCATGCCGATGGGTACCCCGATCTGCGGGTAGGCCCCGAAGAGGCCGCGCTTGTTCAGGGGCGCGTGCTCAACGGCCATAAGCGCCGCCCCGCCCCACTCGCCGCCTGCTGAGAAGCCCTGGATGATGCGGAGCGTGATCAGCAGGACGGGTGCCCAGGCGCCGATCTGGGCGTAGGTGGGCAACATGCCGATCAGCGCAGTGGCAGCGCCCATCATCACCAGGGTGAAGACAAGCATCGCCTTGCGGCCCAGGCGGTCGCCCAGGTGGCCGGCCACCACGGCCCCGAGGGGCCGGAAGAGGAAGCTGATGCCGATCAGTGCAAAGGAAAGGATCTGCGCCAGCCCCGGGTTGGACTGCTGCAGCGGGGTTAGGAACAGCGGGGACAGCAGCGTTGCCGTCAACTGGGCAAAGATGAAGAAGTCGTACCACTCGATGGTGGTTCCGACGAGGGTGCCGGCGAGGACCTTGCGTTCCTCCCGCCGGGAGCTGGGTCCGGCGAGGGTGTCCACCTTGGAAGGTGTGGTCATTGAAACTCCATTGTTTAAGGCAGCAGCGCTGCCGGGACGCCTTCAGGATTACCGACAGAACGGTCAGTTAGTTAGTAGGGTACTACGAAAGTGTGAGGCGCAACACGGCCCGGGGAAACTTTTATGCGCGGCCAGGCGGAGCTGCGGAACGTCCACTTGGTCCAGCCGTCAGGCACCGATGTGTTCTGGATCCCCACCGAGGGAGGATTGGGTTGCGCGGTGTCAGAGTTCTATATTGGAATTGCCGTTTCGAATTCAGGACGGCCGCCCTGCTGGCCAGGGAAGCCAAGGGCACCGCCTGCCAGCATCTGCCACCTAGGATGGACACCATGAATCCCACCGCCGCAGCCCCGGCCGGAGCGGCGCCGGCACAGGCATCCGCGTCGCAAACCCTGTCCCGGGGAATCCGCGCCCTGGAGATCCTGGCGGCAGCGCCCGGCCCGCTGACGATTGCGGAACTGGCGGATGCGATGGGCGTGCACCGGTCCGTGGCGTACCGGATCCTCCGGACGCTGGAGGACCACTCGCTGCTGGTGCGGGACGACGCCGGGCGGGTCCAGCCCGGGCCGGGGCTTGCGGTCCTGGCACGGGGTGTTTCGCGAAACCTGCAGGCCGCAGCCCTTCCGGAGCTGACGCAACTGGCCAACACCCTGGACATGACGGCGTTCGTGGCAGTGTGGGACCACCACGACTGCATCACCCTGCTTACCGTGGAGCCGAGGCACTCCGGCGCCACCGTGGCCCAGCATCCCGGCACCCGGCATCCCGTCAACGCCGGAGCGCCGGGCATCGCCATCCAGTCGGCGCTCACCGAGGCCGAATGGGACCGCCTGGCCACGGGAATCCCCTACCGCCCTGAAGCTGCCGAGGCCCGCCGCGCCGGATATTCGGCCAGCCACGACGAGGTCATTGCGGGCGTGTCCTCCCTCGCTGCCCCCGTCCGGGTTCCCGGCAGCCGCCCGGCCGCCCTTGCCGTCGTCTATATCCGCTCAGCCCATAACCCCGCAGCAGTGGGCGCGGCCCTGGTGGAGAGCGCCGCCAGGATCGAGCGGCAGCTGGCTTAGGGCCTGCGGCGAAGAACGACGGCGGCTGCCGCGCCCAGGAGCGCCAGCACCGCTGCGGCGCAGACCGGCACAACGAAGGCCGCGGCGTAGCCATGCAGTTCGGCGAGCTGGCCGCCAATGGACGAGCCAAGGGCAGTGCCGGCCACGATGCCACTGGCCAGTGCCGTCATGACGGTGCCCAGGCGGCCTGCCGGAGCCACGACGCCGCCGACGCCAAAAACCGTGACCATGACCGGGCCCACCGGGAGGCCGAGCACCAGCAGGGCGGCCACCATCCCGGGCATCGAGGACGGGAGCAGCAGGAGCAGCGCCAGCGCCGCCATCAGTCCGGCGCAAAGCGCCCATCGGCCGGACAGGCTGAACGCCTGCGGCCAGTAGGCAACCGACAGTGCCGCCGCGGCCGAACTCAGGCCCATGGCGGCGTACAGCAGGCCGGCAACCTCCGAGCCGCCAGACATTCCGGAGAACGAGCTCAGGGCGGCCTGCGTCGAGCCAAAGAACGTTCCCATGCACACCATCGCAAGCACCGGCAGGGCCACCGCTGCCGGCAGTCGTCCCGACGCGTTCTTTGTACGGCGCCTTTCCGCGGCGGGCCGGCCTGCCGGCGCGGCCCCGTTTGACGGGACGGCCCTGCCCGGAACAGCGCGATGGGTGCGGTGCACGGCGAAGGCCGGAACGAGGGTGATGGTCATGCCCGCGGCCAGGGCGAGGGGCAGCCAGGGAGTTAGCAGGCTGGCAAGTATTCCCACGAGTGCCGGGCCCAGGACAAAAGTCACCTCATCAGCGGTGCTTTCGTAGGAAAGGGCGGTGTCCAGGTCCTTCGCACGGTCCGCAGCCGTCCCCCGGGAGGCCAGTGCCATCCACCGGACCCTTGCCAGCGGCCCGACCTGCGGGCAGCTTGCACCGGACGCGAACGCAGATGCCAACACTGCCGCGGGAACGCCGCCGATCTCCCCCATGGCCCACACAGCCAGGATCAGGGCCACCACTGCCAGGGTGTTAAGGAGGGCTGCAAGCAACAGCACGGGACGTTGTCCGTGCCGGTCGGCAAGGGCACCCAAGGCTGGAGCGCCCAATGCAGAACCTATCCCGACAGCACCGGCTGCCGTACCGCCCAGCGCGTAGGAACCGCTGGCTGAGGTAACAAGCGTGAGCGTGCCCACCGTCAGCATGGCCAGCGGAAGCCGGGCGAAGAGCCCTAAGGGTATAAAGCTGCGGCCGGCAAGGTGGGGCAGCCGGGCGAAGCGGCGGCGGGACCCCGCCGGGGTGGTGGAGGGCCGGGTGGCGGAGCCTGTGCTGGTTGAGGCGGAGCTGTTTGAGGCGGGCGGCTCAGGAACCGGGGCCAGTGCGGAAGCCGGCGAAGGTGAGGGCTGTCCGGCGGGGGCGGTTACCTGCGGGCCGGCGGGTGAGGTGGGTGAGGCGGGTGACGTCAATTCCGGGCTCGTTCATGTTGTGCGCACCGTCCCTCCTCCCGATGCGCGCAACCCGGTAACTGTCCAACTATATCCGGCCCCCGCCCCAGCCGGGCAGTCACACTGGCACATCCACGCCGTCGGAAATCCGCAGAGTAGAGCCGTTCCGGCCCTTCAGCACCTGGAGCTGGGCACCGATCCGCAGTTTCATCTCCGCCACGTGGCTGACCAGCCCCACCACGCGGCCGCCGTCCCGCAAGCCTTCGAGGGCGTCCATTACCTGTTCCAGGGACTGCTCATCCAGGCTGCCGAACCCTTCGTCCACGAACAAGGTTTCGATCTCCACTCCGCCGGCCTCTTGCTGCACAACGTCTGCCAGCCCCAGCGCCAGGGACAGGGAGGCCATAAACGACTCACCTCCGGACAGCGTGGAGGTGTCCCGGTGGAATCCGGTCCACTGGTCCACCACCTCCAGGCCAAGCCCAGACTTTGCGCCGCGTGCGGCCTTTGCGTCCGTGTGCTGGAGCAGGTACCGCCCATCGCTCATGGCCACCAACCGTTCCGAGGCGGCCAGGGCCACCTCTTCCAGGCGGGCGGCAAGGACATAGCTGTTCAGGCTCATCCGGTAGGTGTTCTCGCCCCGGCCTGCCGCCGCGTCCGCCAGCCCGGCCAGCATTTGCGCCCGTTCGGCAGGCTGCCGCGCGGATCCTTCAACATCGCCGTATTCGGCCCGGATGCTCCGCAGCGAGGCCAGGCACCTGGACGCCATTCCGGCCGCCAGGTCCGCGTCCCGGGCTTCCCGGAGCGCGGCAGCCGCAGCGTCGCGGAGTGCGGCAAGCCGGCCAGAGTCCAGTTCATAGCCGGCCGACTTTTCTTCCAGCGCCAGCACAACATCCTCGGAAACGAACAATTCTGCAACCTTGGCCTGCTCGTCCTGCGCGGCCCGCACCCGGGTCTGGAGGGCTGTTGCCTCGGCGGCCTCAAGCAGCTGTTCCCGGACCTCCCCAGCTGTTGCGAAACCGGCAGCAGGAAGGGCCTCCTCCAGCTGTTCCCGCGCCTCGGCGGCCTGGGCCTCCGCCCTTTCCAGCTGCGCCTGAGCGTCAACGGCCTTATTGAGGACTGCCACCGCATTTTCCAGCGCCTTCAACCGCTGGGCCAGGCTCCGGTGGGTTCCCCTGAGCCCGGCCAGCGCCTGGTCAAGGGCAGCGGACTGTTCGGTTACATCGGCCAGGGAGGCCACTGTCCGGGCAAGCTCGGCTTCGGCGGCGCTCTTCGAGTCCTGCGCCGCTTCAACAGCGGACTCAAGCTTCTCGAGGCGCGCCCGGACAGCCGTGAGTTCCTTGACCGCTGCCTCTGCTTCGGCGGCCGCCAGGCGTGCACCCTGCGCACCGATCTCGGCCTCAGCTGCGGCCGTTTCGCCGCCCTGGCCGGCCAGGACGGCCACCAATTGGTTGGCGTCCGCCAGTTCATGGGCAACCAAGGCACAGGCCTCTTCCGCTGCCTCGTGGACCCGCCGCGCCTCTTCCTCCTCCTGGGCAAGGACCGGACCGCCGGGACCACCCGTGGCGGGGGCAGGGTGGTCCGCGCTGCCACAGACGGCACATTGTTCGCCCGGCACCAGCTTGGCTGCCAGCTCGACGGCGGCGTTGGCAAGCCGTTGCTCCCTCAGGTCCAGCCACTGGCGTTTTGCTTCCAGCTGGTTGTCCCGGGACTCGTCGTAACGCACCTTGACGGCGTCCCGGGCCGCAACAGCCGCGCCGTACCGCCTGACGACGTCAAGCAGCTCCTCCGCGGCTGCGGCTTCCTTCCTCCGCAGGGCCTCAACCCCCGCCCGCTGCTCAAGCTCCTGCAGCCCGTCCTGGAGACGGCGCCGCTCGTCCTGGAATTCCTCCCAGCGGTTGCCCGCCTGCACCAGCGCGGCGGTGAGCTCTTCCTGCCTTCTGACCAGCCCGCCGCGGCGCTTCCGGAGGCCCAGCAGCCTGTCCTCATCCGGCAGCCTGGCCTCCACCACGGCGAGGAGCGAACGCAGGCGGCCCAGCTCGGCGTCACAGCCGGCAGCAGGGACTGCACCGTCCGCCGCTGGGACCGCGGCAATTCCCAGGTCCAGCTGGGCAAGTTCGGCGTCCTCGCCGGCGGCCAGGTTGAGCAGCGTAAAGGCGGACTCCACGGCAGTAGCGGCGCGCCGGACTTTGGCGGCAGTGGCATCAACGTTCAGCACCTGGCCATGCAGGACCTCGGCTTTCCGGTGCCGGGCAAGCCGGAGGAGCTGTTCTTCGAGCAGCTCCACCCCCTGGTCCACGGCCGCTTTCCGGGCCGCGGCCGCATCGAGTTTCCGGCGCCGCTCCCCACACGCTGTTTCTGCTTCCACGGCCTTCCTGCACTCGGTGCTTGCGGCTTCGGCCCGTTCTGCGCGGCCCGTCAGTTCCGCCAGGCGCAGCTCCACTGCGCCCTCAAGCCATCCGAGGCGGGCGGCGGCACCCTCCGGGGCTGGAGCACCGGACTCATCCAGCCCCAGGCGGGCTGTCTCCGACTCCGCCCTCGCCGCCAGCAATTCAAGCCTGCCAAGGAGGAAGGACACTTCCTCCTTGGCAGCCTGCGCCTGGCGGGCAAGTTCCTGCTCCACGGATTCGAACCGCTCTGTACCAAAAAGCTTCTGCAGAAGCTCCAGCCGGTCGGTGGCCTTGGAACGGAGGAACGCAGCAAAATCGCCCTGGGGCAGCATGACAACCCGCGTAAACTGCTCCCGATCCATGCCCAGCAGCGCCAGAATCTCGGCGCCCGCCTCGTCATTCCGGGCGGACTTTTCAATCCAGCTTCCACCGACGCGTTCACGCAGCAGGGTCTTTGCCTGCTGCGTGGTGAAGCCGTTCTTTCCCCGGGCGCTGGGCTTGTCCCAGGCCGGGGACCGAGTTACTTCGAAGCGGCGGCCCTGGGCTGAGAACTCGCAGGTGACTGCAGGTTCCTGGGCCGGTTCCGCATGGTCGCTGCGGAGCCTTTTCCCGTCCTGGCGGGCCCCGGGAACCGAGCCGTACAGGGCGTAGCAGATGGCATCCAGGACGCTTGTCTTCCCTGCCCCTGTTGGGCCGTTGAGAAGGAAAAGGCCATGGGCGCTGAGCCTGTCGAAGTCGATCTCCTCGGTACCGGCAAAGGGCCCGAACGCGGAGATCAGGAGGCGGTGGATCCTCATCGTGAAGCCTCCAGGAGCCGGACGTTCTCGAGGGCAGCAGCCACCGCTGCTTTCTCGTCCTCATCCGGGACCCGGCCACGGACATGCTCCAGGAAGCCGCAGCACACCGAGAGGTCGTCCGGCGCCTCGGCGAGCCTGCTGCTGTAGCTTGAGGCGGCGCCCCGGGTTCCACCCTCTGGATCAAAACCAAGGACCAGTGTGTCCGAGAAGCGGGAACGCAGCCGCTCCATGGCGCGGGCAGGCCGCTGGGCGTCAGTCAGCGTGACCTGGCAGTAGGCCGTTTCAGCCCACTGGTGCGCGGGCGATTCCAGCAGCTCTGCCAGCGGCCCGCGCAGCACGGCCAAGACGCGCGGCGCCGTCCACAGGACTTCCTGCACGGCGGTGACTCCCTCCACGCCGACGTCCACGAGCCAGCCGCCCTTCTGGTGGGCGGCCTCGGAAAAGGAGTAAGCCAGTGGCGAGCCCGAGTACCTCACCTGGGGCGACAGGGTCTGGCGTCCGTGGAGGTGCCCCAGCGCCGTGTAGCTAAAGCCTTCGAAGAGGTCCAGCGGCACGGCTCCCACGCCGCCAATGCTGAGGTCCCGCTCGCTGTCCGAGCTGATCCCCCCGCTGGCGAAGGTGTGGGCCAGGACCACGGAATGCACCGTCGCGGAAGCTGAACGCCGTTTGATGTCCTCGCGGATCATCCCTGTGGCTGCACGGGTGACCTCAAAGTGGCTGGCGGTGTCCGCTCCGAGTTGTTCGGCGACGAGCCGGGGCTCGAGCCACGGAATGCCGTAGATGGCAAGCACGGCCTGGCCACCATCCCCGGCAGCGGTGTCCCCGAGCGGCAGCAGCAGCGGTTCGTCCAGGCCGCCGATACTGGTCCGGAGGTGCACTCCCCCGCGTTCCAGGAGCCGGGACGCAAAGCCCAGGCGGATGGCGGAATCATGGTTGCCGCTGGTCAGCACCACCTTGGCGCCGGCCGCAGCCAGGCGCACCAGGGCGTCGTCCAACAGGCGCACCACGTCCACGCCGGGAAGGGCGCGGTCATAGACGTCCCCGGCCACCAGGACAACGTCCACGCTGTGCTCGTTGACGGCGCCGACCAACTGGTCCACGAAGGCGCGCTGGGCATCCAGCATCCCGACGCCATGGAAGGACCGTCCGAGGTGCCAGTCGGAGGTGTGTAGTAACCGCATGTTCCTAAGTTATCGGCTGCCACTGACAGTCAAGGCAACCGCCGCGGCCACCGGGATCAGCCCCGCGTTCCTTCGAAGAAGTCCTGGGCTTCGCTGGTCCCGTCCTGGGCCCTGTCAGTGCGCCGATGGGCAGGTCCATCCGCGCTGGCAACAGCCGCTGCTGCGGGTGGAGTCCCGTCCGCACCCTGCCCTCCGGAGACCGCTTTGGTGGCGGGCCTTTGGGTATCGGCGGCCGCGCCGAAGCTGCGGAACACCAGGCCCGCAATGGCAGCGCCCACGAGCGGGGCTGCCAGGAACGCCCACAGCTGCCCGGCAGCCCAGCCCGAGCTGAACACGGCGGACGAGACGGCGCGGGCAGGATTGAACGGCAGGTTGCCCACGGACTGGCCCAGCTGCAGGAGGACCGCGAAGGACAGTCCGACGGCCACGGCCGCAGCGTAACGGCCACCGTCCGCACTGCTTTCCCTGCCGCCGTCGACGGCGTTGCCGATGCCAAAGGCGGGCGCCTTGCCGGACGTCCCCAGGAACACCGCCACAATGATTGCGGCTCCCAGCATCTCAAGGAGCAGCACGGCCGCGAGCGGCGCCTGGATGATGGAGTGCTCGCCAAAGCCGGCAGCGACGGTGTCGAAAGCGGTACGGCTGTCCGCGATCCCCGGCAGGGTGCGCAGGATTCCGAAGAGGGCCAGGGCGCCCGCCAGTCCCCCCACCAGCTGGGCACCGGCGTAGGCGGCAGCAGCGCCGGCGCGGATCCGTCCGGCCAAGAGGTGGCCCAGGGTGATGGCGGGATTGAAGTGGCCGCCCGAAACGCGTGCGAAGGCGAGCATCGCGGCGGTGACGGCGAGGCCGGCCGCGAGCGCAGCCGGGAGGGGGCTGGAGTCCGGGATGGTGAACAGCGGAACACCGAGGCCGGCCACCACGATGAACAGCGTGCCGAACGCCTCTGCGCCCAGCCTGGGCAGGAGCCCGGGACGGGAGGCCTCCGGGCCGCGGGGCAAAGAGTGGTGATGGTCAACGGCGGGGGTGCTCATGGTGGACCCTTTGGTAGGCAGGAGATGGCGGTACGGCCGCCGGGCAACCCCTCCATTATTCCAGCTGCCGCTGGGCGTTTGCTGTGCCCGCGGCTTTACCCACGCGGGCACGGCCCGGCACCCGTCAGGACGCCGGCCGCTGCCGCGGTAAATTTGCAGCATGAGCAATGAACCCGGCCCGTCCGCGCCCGCACTGACATCACGGATCCACGGCTGCCTGCTGGGCGGCGCATTGGGCGATGCATTGGGCTTTGCCGTTGGGACGGACTCGATGGAGGAGATCCGCCGCCGGTTCGGACAGCGCGGCCTCACCGGTTTCCATGCGCTCACGGAGAGCCCCTTTTCGGACGAGACCCAGCTGACCCTTTACACGGTCGACGGGCTGGTGGAGGCCCTTGAGTGGGCCAATTCCGGGGTGGGCGCGGACGTCAACGCCTGCCTCTGGCTTGCGTACCTCCGGTGGCTTGCCACCCAGGGTGAAGAGGCCGGGCCGCGGGCCCCGGCGCCGCAGCCGCGTTGGATCGACCGCCAGGCAGTGCTCCACGAGCGCCGGCGTCCGGACAAAACCTCAATCTCCGGCCTGGCCACGGGCGAGATGGGGACTGCCTTCCGTCCGGTGAATCCGGCGTCGAAAGGCTACGGTACGGTGGTGCGTTCGGCGCCGTTCGGGCTGGTCCCGCACATCACGCCCGACGCCGTCTATAAGTTGAGCACCGACGCCGCCGCACTGACGCACGGGCATCCGGCGGCCCGCCAAAGTGCAGGGATCTTCAGCCTGCTGATCCACCGGCTCGTCTCGGGTGAAGGGCTCCCGGAGGCGGCTGCCGCGGTGGCCGCCCACTCCCGCACGCTCAACGAGGTGGCACCGGAACTGCCCCAACGCCTGGAGACGGCACTCCGGCTCGCGGCCAACGGCGCAGTCTCCCCGGAGGAACTGACGGACGCGCTGGGTGAGGGCGTGGCCGCGGAGGAAGCCCTCGCCGTCGCGCTTTATGCGGTGCTTGCCACTGCGCCCGGCCCGGGCAAGGCGGGCGGGGACAACCACGGCACGGACGACGCCGGCGCGGACACCTTGCCCGTCCGGCACTTCCGGGAGGCGCTGGCACTGGCGGTGAACCACGGCGGCAACAGCGATTCCACCGGTTCGCTGGCCGGGAACATCCTGGGGGCCTTCTATGGCGAGGAGTGCCTTCCCGCTGACTGGCTCGGGTCGCTGGAGGCGCCGGAGGCCGTCCGCGGCATGGCCAATCTCCTGGTGGGGGTTACGACCGCCGAAGGCTGATGTTGTTGCACGCCTCGCAGACGTCCTCCGGGATCAGTCCGCGGCGCTGAAGGAACCCGAAGATCACGCAGCCCAGGCAAAAGCCCGCAAAAGCTTCCAGTGAGGCCGCCACGATCAGGATGCCCAGCACTGCCCAGGCTGCGGGAGCCGCCCCGGCCAGGAACAGGACCAGGGCCGTGGTGGACACCGCGGCCCCTATCCCCTGGGCGAAGCGCTTGGGCGGTCCCGGGACAAGCTTCACGCGTCCCAGCCGCGGCGTGATGATTTTCACGGACAAGAGCGCAAGCGGCGAAACCCTCGGGCCGAAGAGGACGCGCAGCCAGAATCCGGCCGCAAGAGCCAGCAGGCCCCATGCCGAGCCGCTGGCTGCCGTCACAACCGCGAGCAGCACAACCAGGCCCGCGGTCACGCGGGCAGCGTACTCATTGACGGGATTCGGGAAGGCGAACACAGAACTCATGAGCCAAGGCTAGGAGCGGCCGGTCCGCCAGCCAAGGATTGTTGCGCCGCATGAACCGGCGGGGCGGTTCAGGCTATGGCCGCGGCCGCGAAACCGCCCACCATCTGCAGGAACTCACCTTCGGACAGCACCTCGATGGCTTGCCCGCGCTCATGGAGCTCCAGGACCCGGCGGGCCTTGCCCGTCAGCCTGCCGGACCGCAGGTCCGAGGCGACAAAGCCGTCCCCCACCACCAGGACCGTGGTGCGTCCGGTCACCCGGCTTTCGGGCCGGGCACCGACGTCGGCAGAGCGTTTTTTCGCCTCCGGGCGTCCCATGGACAGCTGCCCGGTGAAGACGACGGTCTGCCCGTAGAGGGGATGGCCGGGCTCCGCGTCGGGGTTGGGCAGCGGATTGGCGCCCTCCTCCGGCCAGCCTGGCTGGAAGGACCGGAGCGGCGCGGCAGTGCTGCCGGACGCTGCGGAGAGGGCGGCCAGGCTGGGCTTGGACAGCGCATCCATGGCGGGGTCAAAAGCCTGCTGCCGCGGCATTGCCAGCCCCAGGGACAGGTAAAGCTCGGCGATGCTGTTGGCCTGGTTCCTGCGGGCGATGTCGATCAGGATTCCTGCGCACGCCCGCGCGTCCTCGGCGGCGTCGTGATGGTTCACCAGGGGAACGCCGGCTTCCTCCGCGGCGAAGGGCAGGGAGTTGGACACCAGGGAATAGCACCGCCGGGAGAGCATCACCGTGCAGACGTAGTCATAGGCCGGGCCCGGCAGGCCCGAGACCTCCAGGCCGGAACGGATCACGCCCAGGTCGAAGGAAGCATTGTGCGCGGCAAGGATGTCGTCCCCGATGAAGGCGCCGATCTCGGGGAAGAGTTCCCCGAAACGGGGCTTGCCGGCCACGTCCTCGGCCCGGATGCCGTGGATCCGGACGTTGTGGTAGTCAAAGTGGTCGTGGTCCTGCGGCGGCCGCATGAGCCACGAAGCTTCCTCCACGATCCGGCCGCCCCGGACCTTGGTCAGGCCGACCGCACAGGGAGACCCCCGAAAGCCGTTTGCAGTCTCGAAGTCAATCGCCGTAAAGTCCAAACCCACGGCCCCCACCTTACCGTCGGAAACCGTCCAAACCCGTCAAGTACCCTTGAGGGGTGAACTTTCCTGTGATGAACCACCTCGCCGTGTCCATGCTGGGCGGGGCAGGACCCGTCCAGCCCCAGCTGGCCTCCTTCCTGCCCGACTGGCTGAACCCCCAGGTCTTCCTGGCCGATCCCGCCCTGGCTCCCTGGGTGGTCCTGCTGGTCTGCGGCATCGTCTTCGCGGAAACCGGCCTGCTGGTTGGCTTCTTCCTGCCGGGCGATTCCATGCTGTTCACTGCCGGACTGCTGGTGGCCACGGACACCATCAAGTTCAACGTGTTCCTTTTCGCGCTGCTGATCATCGTCTCGGCCATCATCGGCAACCAGACCGGCTACTTCATCGGCTCCAAGGCCGGACCCGCCATCTTCAACAAGCCCAACTCGCGCCTGTTCAAGCGCGAGAACGTGGAGAATGCGCATGCGTTCTTTGAAAAGCACGGCGGCAAGGCGCTGATCCTGGCCCGCTTTGTCCCCATCATCAGGACGTTCGTTCCCGTCATCGTGGGCGTGGCCCAGATGAGCAAGAAGAAGTTCTTTCTCTTCAACGTCATCGGCGCAGTGCTGTGGGGCGGCGGCGTGACCCTCCTGGGCTACCTGCTGGGCGACCGCATCCCGTGGGTGCGCGAGAACCTGGACATCATCTTCATCGCGATCGTGCTGGTGTCGGTCCTGCCCATTGGCGTGGAGGTCCTCCGCGGCATCTCCGCCAAGCGGCAGGCGAAGGCATACGGCACCGATCCGGTGGACGAGTTCATCGAAGAGCACGCCCCCGACGACGAGCAGAAGACCCCGCGCCTCCCCTGACCCCCGCAGCCCGGAGTTTTTGTCCAGCTGTGCAGGCCTAAAGCCCGGCAAAGTCCGCATAGCGGGACAAAAACTCCACGGGTCAGGAGCCCTGGGCCCGCAGTGCCTCGACGATGGCGGGCAGCAGCGCCCGGAACGCCTTGCCCCGGTGGCTGATGGCGTTCTTTTCCTCGGCGGACAGCTCGGCACAGCTGCGCTCCTCCCCTGCGGGCTGCAGGACAGGATCGTAGCCGAAGCCCCCGTCCCCCCGAGGCTCGCGCAGCAGGATCCCTTCGAGCTGCCCGTATTCCACAACCTCGCGTCCCGGTGTACCGTCCGTGTCCGGCACCGCGAGCGCCGCCGCGCAGACGAACGCGGCGCCGCGATGGTGGTCCGGAACGTCCGAGAGCTGGCTCAGCAGGAGCCGGAGGTTTGCGGCGTCGTCGCCGTGGCTGCCGGCCCAGCGGGCCGAGAAGATTCCGGGCGCTCCGCCCATCACGTCCACGGCAAGGCCGGAGTCGTCGGCTATCGCCACGAGGCCGGTCGCCTCCGCAACAGCGCGCGCCTTGAGCAGCGAATTCTCGGCGAACGTCACACCTGTTTCGACGACGTCCGGGGCACCTGCCGCCGCCGCGTCCACCACTTGTGTGTCGACGTCGAGCCCTGGCACCTGTCCCCGCAGCAGTTCGCGCAGCTCCCGCAGTTTCCCCTTGTTGTGCGTGGCCAGAACCAGCCGCGGGACTGTGCCTTGCCCCGGGGCGGCGCCTGCCGTGCTCACAGGGTGTCTGCCAGCGTTTCGCGCTGGATGGCCGCGAGCTGCGTGGTGCCCAGCAGGGCAAGGTCCAGGAGCGCGTCCAGCTCGGCCCGGTCGAAGGGCGCACCCTCAGCCGTTCCCTGAACTTCCACGAACTTCCCGGAGCCGGTGACCACCACGTTCATGTCCGTTTCGGCCCGGACGTCCTCAACGTACGGCAGGTCCAGCATGGGAACGCCGTCGATGATGCCCACGGACACCGCGGCGATGGTGTCGATAAGGGGCTGGGCGTTCTTCGCGATCAGTTTGTTGTCCCGTGCGAAGCGGATGGAGTCAGCGAGCGCAACGTAGGCACCGGTGATGGCTGCCGTGCGGGTTCCGCCGTCGGCCTGGAGGACGTCGCAGTCCAGCACAATGGTGTTCTCGCCCAGTGCCTTGGTGTCGATGATCGAGCGGAGGGAACGGCCGATGAGCCGGGAGATCTCGTGGGTGCGGCCGCCGATCTTGCCCTTGACGGATTCGCGGTCGGAGCGGGTGTTGGTGGCCCGTGGCAGCATGGCGTACTCGGCAGTGACCCAGCCGCGGCCCTCGCCCTTGAGCCAGCGCGGGACGCCCGCGGTCAGGGACGCGGTGCACAGGACCCTGGTGTTGCCGAACTCGATCAGGGCCGACCCCTCAGCCTGGGAGGACCATCCGCGGGTGATGCTGATGGGCCGGAGCTGGTCGGGGGCGCGGCCGTCGGCGCGCACGATGGGCACTGCAGTTGCTTCAGAAGTCATGCCTTTAGCTTATCCACTGCAGCTGCCCCCGACGCCGGCCCTGCCTCAAGGCGCCTAGATGGTGTAGTGGACTCCGGCAACCGCCACCGCAACGTCGCCACCGAACACGGGCCGGGCCTCGGCCATCACGGTGGTCTGGGACGTCCATACCGGAATGTGCGTCAGCAGGAGCCGGCGTGCCCCCGCCGCCGCGGCTGCCTCGCCGGCACGCTTGCCGGTGAGGTGGACGTCCTTGATGCCGTCGTCGCGGCCTTCTTCGAACGCAGCTTCGCACAGGAAAAGGTCGGCGTCCTTGGCGGCTTCCTCAAGCCCGGCACAGGAATCGGTGTCACCGGAGTACGTCAGGGTCCGGGAGACGATGTTGCCTTCCTTGTCCGGCTCCACCACTTCCACCCGCAGGGCGTAGGCCTCCTCCACGGGGTGGTTCACGGCAAAGGGGGTCACGGTGAAGGGACCCACGGTAACCGGCTCGCGCTCGGCCCAGTTGGTGAAGTCGAACTCCTCGCGCATTCCCGGGTCCAGCTCCAGGCCGTAGGCGGTTGCCATCCGGTCCGCCGTGGCGGCCGGTCCCCAGACCGGGATCCGTCCCCTGCCCCAGCCGCCGGGCTTCCAGCGGACGGCCACGTGCAGGCCGCAGAGGTCCATGCAGTGGTCGGGGTGCAGGTGGGTCAGGAAGATCGCGTCGATGTCCTCCAGGTCGGTGTACCGCTGGATGGCACCGAGCGCCCCGCTGCCCAGGTCCATGACCACTTTCCAGGTCCGCTCGCCGTCGTTCGCGGTCAGGAGGTAGCACGACGCCGGTGACCCGGGGCCGGGGAACGAGCCGGTACAGCCGACGATGGTGAGCTTCACTGGCCCGGACCCCCGGTGGCCGACGTCCCGACAAAGTTTGAGATCCGCGGCCGCGACGCAGCGCTCTGGGCGGCGGCGATCATCTCGGGCGTGATCCGGGCAAGGCTGCCGGTGGGGTACTGCGCGGACACATGGTCCACATGCCGGACAGAGAGCACCTCGGGCCCCAGGAAACGCCTGGCCAGGGCCTCGAACTGGCCGGCGTCGCCGGTGGCCACAAAGTGGTGCTCCGGAGGCACTGCGTCCGTGCGCTGGAGGTTGTGGGTGGCCAGGGCGCGGTAGACGTCCTTGGCGGTCTCCTCGGCACTGGACACGAGGGTCACGTCCGCCCCCATGACGTAGGAGATGACGCCGGTGAGCAGGGGGTAGTGGGTGCAGCCCAGGACCACGGTATCCACCCCGGCGTCCTTGAGCGGAGCGAGGTACTCCTCGGCAACGGCAAGCAGGGCCGGTCCGGTGGTGATGCCGGCCTCCACGTAGCTGACGAACTCCGGGCACGCCACGGAGGTGATCGCAAGATCGGGAGCTGCGGCAAACGTATCCTCGTAGGCCCGCGACCCCACCGTGGCAGACGTGCCAATCACGCCCACCCGTCCACTGCGGGTCGCGGCCACGGCACGGCGCACTGCCGGCTGGATGACCTCGATGACCGGGATGCCGTACTTGGCCGTGTAGCGCTCCCGGGCGTCCCGCAGGACAGCGGCCGACGCCGAGTTGCAGGCAATGGTGAGCAGCTTGACGCCGGAGTCCACCAGTTCGTCCATCACGCCTAGGGCGTTTGCCCGCACCTCCGCAATGGGAAGCGGTCCGTACGGTCCGTGCGCTGTGTCCCCCACATAGAGGATGGACTCGTTGGGCAGCTGGTCGATGATGGACCGGGCCACCGTCAGGCCGCCCACGCCGGAATCGAACACACCGATGGGCCGTGACTCCACGGCGGCGGCAGGGAAGTCGCTGGCTTCGGACCCCGCTGCAGCGTCGGCTGGCGGGTCCATGCTCGAGGCTCTACTCATGATTATTCGAGGATAGGGCTTCCCTGCAGCCCCAGCCATGATCTTGTGGCCAGCAGCTCATGTCTAATGTGTCACAGCGCGGGGACGGGGAACGGCCGGCGCCGCTCACCGGCGGGCGTCCAGGGACTGCAGCATGGCCTGGACCAAGGACTCCTGGAGCCAGGTGGCGAAGTTGTAGACCAGCGCCAAATAGCTTTCCACGTCCTCGGCCTGGGACCAGTCCTGCATGAGGTGGACGTGTTCGGCATCCTCCTCGTCCTGGATGTCCAGCCGCTCGGCCAGGACAAGCCGGACATCGTTCAGCGCCATGGACCAATGCCGCGCCCCTTCGGGCGTCAGCACGATCTCGTCCTTGTCGAGGTCCAGGGCGGCCGCCTGCAGGGCGCCGATCTTTGTCTCCCGCAGCGACCGTTCGGTGAGCTGACGGAACTCAAGGGACGCGCCGGCGTCGTCCTTCATGACGTTCGGAAGGAGCCGCTTGACGGCCCTGTCCACGGGCTCGGCAACGTCCATGTCCAGGCCGATCAGTGCCGCCAGCGGGTCCTGCCCGGACCGTTCCTCCGGCTGGAGCATGGAGATGACGTCACTGATGAGGCTGCGCAGCAGGTCCCGCTCTGCGGGTTCCAGGTAGCCGGTAATGCCCTTGAGTCCGTACTTGAATGCCTTAGCCACGTTTCCCCTTGCCCTGGCCCGGTCCGCCGGACTTGCGGGAGTTGCCGCCGTCCCCGCCGCTGGCCTTCTCCACCGTTGCCCACAGGCCAAATCCGTGCATCGCCACCGCGTGGCGCTCCACCTGCTCTTTGCTGCCGGAGGCAACAATGGAGCGGCCCTTCTTGTGGACCTCCATCATGAGCTTGTTCGCCTTGCTCTCCGAGTAGCCGAAGTAGCTCTGGAAAACGTAGCTCACGTAGCTCATGAGGTTGACGGGATCGTTCCAGATCACCAGGTTCCAGGGGATGTCCGGTGCGGTCAGGGAATCGGTGGATTCCGCTGTTCCGGTCCGGGTGCCCTCCTGTGTATCAGGGCCGGGCGCAACGCTAATGGTCATCTGTCCATTCTATGGGGAGGACGGGCCGGCGCCGCGAAGCGGAGCGAGACGTGGGAGCCGGCGGGGACTAGAGTGACTTTCGTGAGTACCTCAGCCGGCTGGGACCATCCCCGCACGTCCTTTTACACCGACCACTACGAGCTGACCATGCTGCAGGCGTCGCTCCATTCGGGGGCCGCGCACCGCAAGTCGGTGTTCGAGGCATTCGCCCGCCGCCTCCCTGACGGCCGGCGTTACGGGATCGTGGCAGGCACGGGACGGCTGCTCGAGGGCATCGCCAACTTCCGCTTCGGGGAAGCCGAACTGGAGTTCCTGGAGCGCACCAAGGTGGTCAACGCGCAGACCCTTGAATACCTTGCTTCCTACCGTTTCTCCGGGGACATCTGGGGCTACCCCGAGGGTGAAGCGTATTTTCCCAACTCCCCCATCCTGATCGTCGAAGCCACCTTCGCTGAAGCCTGCATGCTGGAAACCTACCTCCTGTCCGTGCTGAACCACGACAGTGCCATCGCCTCCGCCGCGTCGCGCATGGTCAGCGCGGCGCACGGGCGGCCGTGCATCGAGATGGGCTCACGGCGCACGCACGAGGAAGCGGCCACCGCTTCCGCCAGGGCGGCCATCATCGCCGGGTTCGACAGCACGTCCAACCTGGAAGCAGGCATCCGCTACGGGATCAAGACGGTGGGCACCGCCGCCCACTCCTTCACCCTCCTGCACGACACCGAACGCGACGCGTTCGAGGCACAGATTGCCTCCCTTGGGGACCAGACGTCCCTGCTGGTGGACACGTACGACGTCGAAGCGGCCGTCCGCACGGCAGTGGACCTTGCGGGTCCCCGGCTGGGAGCGGTCCGGCTGGATTCCGGGGACCTGGTGGCACAGGCCCAGTGGGTGCGCCGCCTTCTGGACGACCTTGGCAACGAGAACACCAAGATCGTGGTCACGTCGGACCTCGACGAGTACGCCATCGCCGCGCTGCAGTCCGCCCCGGTGGATTCCTACGGTGTGGGCACTTCCCTGGTTACCGGCTCCGGCGCCCCCACGGCCAGCATGGTCTACAAACTGGTCAGCCGCACGGACGATGACGGGAACTTCGTCTCCGTTGCCAAGGCTGCCAAGAACAAGGCAAGCGTGGGCGGACGGAAGTACGCGTTGCGCAAGCTGGACCAGCGCGGCATCGCCACCGCCGAAGTGGTGGGCGTGGGGCGCCCGCCGGAGGATGACGGCAATGACCGCCCCCTGCTGCAGCAGTTCATGAAGAACGGGGAGCTGCTGCCGGGCTGGACCGGCCATGAAGGGGTGCTCCGCGCCCGCCAGCGCCACGCGGATTCCATGGCGGAACTGCCTCCGGTGGTTAACCGCCTGCAGCGCGGCGAAGCTGCTATCCCTACCCTGTACGACGAAAACTGAGGAGAACCGATGTCCCGCGCACTGATCATCGTCGACGTCCAGAACGATTTCTGCGAGGGCGGTTCGCTCGCCGTTTCCGGCGGTGCGGACGTGGCCGGCGCCATCAGCGACTACGTGGACGCCCACCACGGCGAGTTCGACCACATCGTGGCCACCCAGGACTGGCACATCGACCCGGGCGCGCACTTCTCGGACACACCGGATTTCAAGGACAGCTGGCCGCCGCACTGCGTGGCCGGGACCCGGGGCGCCGAACTCCATCCGGACCTCGACACCGAGTACATCCAGGCGTATTTCCAGAAAGGCCAGTTCGCCGCCGCCTACTCCGGGTTTGAGGGCCTGCTGGCCCCCGAAGACGCAGTGCCCACCGGAGAACGCCAGCCAGGCGCCCTGCCCGGGGGCGACGCCGAAAAATTCGCCCCGGACGAGGACGCGATCGGACTGGATGACTGGCTGCAAAGCCACGACGTCGAGGACGTTGTGGTGGTGGGCATCGCCACCGACTACTGCGTCATGGCAACCGCCCTGGACGCCGTCCAGGCAGGCTACTCGGTCACCGTCCTCCGGTCCCTGACCGCGGGGATAGCAGAGGACCTGGAGGACGCTGTGGCCGAAATGGAACTCGGCGGCGTGGACGTCGCCTGACTGTCCCTGGCGGCAGCGGCCCTACTTGCGGCCGATGAACCAGTCCTGGAGTTTCCGCAGGCGGGACTGAAGCTGCTCCTCGTTTGCCTGCGCAACGGGCGGCCCGCCGCACACGGTCCGCAGCTTGGTATGCACCACGCCGTGGGGGGTCCCCGTCCGGGCTGACCAGGCTGCCACGTTCTTGGCCAGCTCATTCCGGAGGTCCATCAGCATCCGGTGGTCCGGGACGGCGGGCGCCGCACTTTCAGCTGCAGCCGGCGCCTTCCGGTTTTTCCGGTTCAGCTGCTCGTGCTGGCGCTGCCGGAGGAGCGTGCCCACCTGTTCGGCGTCCAGCAGCCCGGGAATGCCGAGGAAGTCCATTTCGTCGTCGGACCCCACCTCGCCGCCGGTGCCGAACTCGCCGCCGTCAAACAGGACGCGGTCAAAGGACGCCTGCGAGTCCAGGGCCTCGAACTTGCCCTTGGTCAGGGTGTCGGAGGCCTTCTCCTCACGGTTGGCCTCCTCCATAAGCGAGTCTTCGGGATTGAAGAGGCCGTCGCCGTCCTCCTTCTCGGGGCGGTCCAGGGCATGGTCCCGTTCCGCCTCCATGGAGTTGGCCAAAGCCATCAGCTGCGGCACCGAAGGCAGGAAGACCGAGGCCGTTTCCCCGCGCTTGCGGGCACGCACGAACCGCCCCACTGCCTGGGCAAAAAACAGCGGCGTTGAGGTTGATGTGGCGTACACGCCCACGGAAAGCCGGGGCACGTCAACGCCTTCGGACACCATGCGGACGGCCACCATCCAGCGCTTCTCGCTGGCTGTGAACTCCTCGATCTTGCTGGATGCCTTGGCGTCGTCGGACAGGATGACCGTGGGCGACTCCCCGGTGATCCTCTTCAGCTGCCCGGCGTACGCCCGCGCGTCCTCATGGTCCGTGGCGATCACCAGCCCGCCGGCGTCGGGGACGGTGCGCCGGACCTCGCTGAGGCGCTTGTCCGCGCCGGCCAGGACAGCCGGGATCCACTCACCGGCAGGATTCAGGGCGGTCCGCCACGCGTGCGAGGTGATGTCCTTGGTGACCGCCGCTTCCCCCAGCGATGCCGCCATCTCTTCACCGGCACTGGTCCGCCAGCGCATCTGCCCCGAATAGGCCATGAACATCACCGGGCGGACCACGTGGTCCCGCAGGGCGTTGCCGTAGCCGTACGTGTAGTCGGCCTTGGAGCGGCGGATCCCGTCCCGGTCCTCGGCATACTCCACGAACGGGATGGGCGAGGTGTCCGAGCGGAACGGCGTACCGGTGAGCGAGAGCCGTCTCACCGCGGGGTCAAACGCTTCCCGCAGGCCGTCGCCCCAGGACAGGGCCTCGCCGCCGTGGTGGATCTCGTCCAGGATCACCAGGGTGCGCGCAGCCTCGGTCTTGGCACGGTGGAGCAGCGGTTTGCTGGCCACCTGCGCGTAGGTGACGGCCACTCCGATGAAGCCGCGGCCGTGCTGGCCGTCCGAGTTCTTGAAATTGGGGTCGATGGCGATGCCCACCCTGGCCGCAGCATCCGCCCACTGGCGCTTGAGGTGGTCGGTGGGCGCCACGATGGTTACCCGGTTGACGGCGCCGGAGTCGATGAGCGTGGACGCGACGCGGAGGGCAAAGGTGGTCTTGCCGGCTCCGGGGGTTGCCACCGCCAGGAAGTCGCGGGGGCTGTTGCGCAGGTAGAGGTCAAGCGCTTCCTGCTGCCAGGCACGGAGTTTCGGGGCGGTTCCCCAGGCTGCGCGTTCCGGGTAGGCCGGTGGCAGGGTGGGGCCGCCAAAGAGCGTCTCCGTCACTATTTGTTGTTGCCCGAGTCCCCTCCGGGACCCTTGCCGCCGTCGTTGCCCGGGCGGAGGCCGTCATAGACCTCTTTGCACATCGGGCAGACCGGGAACTTCTGCGGGTCCCGGCCGGGCGTCCAGACCTTGCCGCACAGGGCGATGACAGGCTCCCCGGTCAGCGCGGACTCCATGATCTTTTCCTTGCGCACATAGTGCGAAAAGCGCTCCCGGTCCCCGGGTTCCACTTCCTGGCGCAGTTCCTCGCGCTCAATGGTGGCTGTGGACGATCCAGCCCCGGAAAGCTCGCGCATCGGGTCGTTCTCGAGAGGGTCCGTCATGCTAGTCATGCGAACCATCTTAGCCGTTCCGGGGGCCGCACGTTCGACGCCGGAGGCTGCCGCCGCGCCGCCCGGAACCGGCCGCCGTCGTACTTTTCCCCGCGGCACCCTGGCTGGTCACCGGCCGTCAGCACGCGGTCAGAGGCCCTGCCAGGCGGGCTTGTTGTCATAGGTGTGGCGGTAGAAATCCGCCAGCTTCAGGGCCGAGGCGGCTGCCTCGTCCAGGAGGACGGTGGCGTGCGGATGGAACTGGAGGATCGACGCCGGGCAGATGGCCGAGACGGGGCCCTCCACGAAGTCCCGGACCGCCTGGGCCTTCCGCGCGCCCGTTGCCAGCAGGATGACGTGCCGCGCGTCCATGATGGTTCCGAGGCCCTGGGTCAGGACATGGTGCGGGACCTCGGCCAGGCTGCTGAAGAACCGGGCGTTGTCCCGGCGTGTCTGCTCGATGAGGCTCTTGATGCGGGTCCGGGAGGCGAAGGAGGACCCGGGCTCGTTGAACGCGATGTGGCCGTCCGTACCCACCCCCAGGAGCTGCAGGTCGATTCCGCCGGCGGCGGCGATGGCTTCCTCGTAGGCGAGGCACGCGGCCGGGATGTCCGCGGCTGTGCCGTCCGGGCTGTGGACGTTTTCCGGGGCGATGTTCACCCGGCTGGTGAACTCGCGCCGGATGACTTCCCGATAGGACTCGGGATGGCCGGCAGGGAGGCCAACGTATTCGTCCAGGGCAAATCCCTGCGCCCGGCTGAAGTCCAAGCCTTCCCGCCCGTGCCGCGCGGCCAGCTCATCGTAGACGGGCAGCGGGGACGAGCCCGTGGCCAGGCCCAGGACGGCGCCCGGCTTGCGCCGCAGGAGTTCCTCGATGGCGTCAGCGGCGAGTTTACCGATCTGCTTGGTGCCGTTGAGGATGACTACTTCCATGCTGTTCCTTCCGAAGTTTTCAGCGGTTGACGGCCACCTGTGCCAGGAGCTCGGGGCCACGGGCATCCAGCCATTTTCCGCCCAGCCGGACTCCTGCCACGAACAGGCCCAGCCCCAGAACAGTCCCTGCGGCGAGGTTGATCCAGCCGAAGAGGCTGTTGCCGGTGACCAGCTGGGCAATCATGAGGACGGCCTCGGGCAGGACCAGGGCCATCAGGACCAGCAGGCCGCCGAACTGCACCGCGAGGGTCTGCCCCACGTTGCCGGGCGGTTTCTTGAACGGGCTGTCGCCCGGCAGCGGAACGGCCACGGTGTACCGTGCGGAGACCACCGAGGACAGGCCCAGCCCGGTGAACAGGACGCCCAGGCTCAGGCCCAGCTGGCCGGGCAGGGCATCCCACTTCCCGGTGAGAGCGGAGTAGCCCACGGCAAACACGAGCACGACGGGCAGCGCGAACGCCAGGCAGGCCAAGGCGCGGCCCAGCCGGTCCGCCACGCCCCGGACGCCCGTGGCCAGGTGCAGGGCGAAGGCGGTGCTGTCGTAGGACACGTCGGCAGAGATGGACCAGGCGAGGATGAATGCGGACAGCGGGGCGAGGGAAGCCAGGCTGCTGTATTCCCCGGTCTGGCTGCCCTGGAACAGCAGCACCACGGGAAGCAGCGGGATCACCACCAGGGAGCCCGAGTACCGCGGGTCCCGGAACCAGTACGTGAGGCACCTGGCCATCACCGCGCCGGCGGGGACCGGCGGCAGGACCCCCAGCAGCCCCAGCTTGCCGGCCTTCCGCTTCCCGCCGCCCGCATAGGGAGGGGTCACCAGCGCGCGCTCCAGCAGCAGCTTCCAGGCCCACGCCAGGGCGGCAAGTGTTGCCGTGGAAAGGAGCAGTTTCAATGCTGCCTTGCCTGGCTGGCCAGCGGCGGCATCGCCGGCAATGGACCACGGGGCTCCGAGCGGTGTCCAGGACAGCGCCCGGGCAAAGCCGGGAAGGAACCCTGCGGACGAGGAGATGCCCTGGCCCACTCCGGCCACGATGGGTCCCATCAGGACCAGGGGCACCATGAACGCGATGGCGCTGACGTCCTTGAAGCGCCGTGACGCCGCCAGGCTGGCCGTAGCGGTTGTGACCACCTTGGCGATGACCACGCAGGTCAGCACCCCCAGCACTGCTCCGGCAAAGGCGGCGAGCGCGGGAAGGACGGCCCGGGACCACGTCACCACTGTTGCCAGGGCAACGAGGGAGGTGGCCACTCCGGGAATTCCGATCAGTCCGCCCAATGCCAGCCCTGCGAGCATCTGCTTCACGGGGATGGCGAAGGTTGTGAAGCGTGCGGGGTCCAGGGTCATGTCGGTCGCGGACGCCACCACCGGCACAATCCCCCAGCCCAGGATGGCAGCGGATCCGCCCAGCACCACGGCGGCGTAGGCGAGTTCGTGCGGCGCGTTCCGCAGCAGGACCAGGACCACCACCAGCGTCGCCACCAGGCCGAGAGCATAGAGTCCGGCGAAGGCCATGCCCACCAGCTGCCAGGGGCTGCGCCGCAGGCCGTTGCGCAGCAGGGTGAGCTTGAGCCTCAGAAGGTGCGCAACCATTCCAGCCCCTCCGTGTGGCTGCGGCCGCCAACCAGCTGGACGAACCGGTCCTCAAGCGTTGCTCCGGCGCGGACCTCGTCCACGGTTCCCGCGGCCAGGAGGCGGCCGGTGGCCACCACTGCCACGTGGTCGCACATCCGCTGGACCAGGTCCATGACGTGGCTGGACACGATAACGGTGCCCCCGGAGGCGACGTAGCTGTCCAGGATGGAGCGGATGTTGGCCGCGGAGATGGGGTCCACTGCCTCGAAGGGTTCATCCAGGACCAGGAGCCTGGGCGCGTGGATCAGGGCGGAGGCCAGCGCCACCTTCTTGGTCATGCCGGCGGAGTAGTCCACCACCAGCGTCCCGGCGTCATCCTGCAGGTCCATGGCCGCGAGCAGGTCCGCTACGCGGGAGGCCACAACATCCTTGTCCATTCCCCGCAGCAGCCCGGCGTAAGTGATCAGCTGCTCTCCGGTCAGCCTGTCGAACAGCCGCACCCCGTCCGGCAGGATACCCATCAGCCGTTTGGCTTCCAGCGGCCGCTGCCATACGTCCACGCCGTGGACCACCGCTGTTCCAAAGTCCGGCCGCAGCAGGCCGGTGGCCATGGACAGCGTGGTGGTCTTGCCGGCGCCGTTGGGGCCCACAATCCCGTAGAAGGAACCTGCCGGCACGTCGAGGCTGAGGCCGTCGACGGCGATTTTGCCGCCGAAGCGCTTGGCCAGGCCCCTGATGGACAGGGCAGGCAGGTGTTCCGGGCCGGGATGGGGTGCCGGGCCCGGTGGCTGCACGGGGCCGGGTTGCGGAGCAGTCATGAAGCCAGCGTAGCCCTCAGCCCACCCCTCCGGGCCCTCCCGCGGGGCAGTAAGTGGGGCCGCCTTATGCTGTACTGCCCTCCAGCTGCAGTGCCTTCCAGGTGTGGCGCCTTCCTGCTACGGGCGGGCCGCCCTGGAACCGGACATCAGAAGGAACGCCGCGGAACGGCGCGTTCGTATTGCGGCGGCCATGCAATGTCGTGGCCCAGTTCAAAGGCGGCCCGCAGCCACCAGTGCGGGTCGCGCAGCGCTGCCCTGGCAATGAGGACGCCGTCAGCCTGTCCGGTGGCAACGGCGTGTTCAGCCTGTCCGGCCGAGGTCAGCAGGCCGACGGTCCCGGTGGCCACTCCGGCTTCCTTGCGGATGGCGGCGGAGAAACCGGTCTGGTAGCCGGGGCCGGCCTTGATCTGCTGATGGGCCACGGCACCCCCGCTGGAAACGTCAATGAGGTCCACCCCGTGGTCAGCGGCCTGCCGGGCCAGGCGCACGGAGGCGGCCAGGTCCACACCGCCTTCTGCCCAGTCACTGGCTGAGATCCTCAACAGCAGCGGCATGGATTCCGGGATGACTGCCCGGACTGCGTCCACTACTGCGAGCATCAGGCGGTTCCTGCCGGCTTCGTTCCCGCCCCACTGGTCATTGCGGGTGTTGATCAGCGGGCTTTGGAACTGGTGCAGCAGGTACCCGTGGGCGCCGTGGATTTCCATGGTGTCAAAGCCTGCGTCCACCGCACGCCCGGCGGCGGCGGCGAAGTCGCCCACCACCCCCTGGATCTGTTCCTCTGTCATGGCGGCGGGAACGGCATAGCCGTCAAAGGCCGACGCCGAGGGGCCCACGGTGGCCCAGCCGCCGTCGGACTCCGGCACGCTGCCCTGCCTGCCGGAAAAGGGCCAGTACGTGGAGGCCTTCCTGCCGGCATGGGCCAACTGCACGCCGATCTTGGCGTCTGCCGGGCCGTGCCGGTGCACGAAGGACGTGATCCGCTGCCAGGCTTCGGCCTGCGCGTCGTTGTACAGGCCGGCATCCCGGGGGCTGATCCTGCCCGCGGCGTTGACGGCGGCAGCCTCGGTGAGGATCAGCGCTGCGCCGCCGGCGGCGAAGGACCCCAGGTGCATCAGGTGCCAGTCATTCGGCACCCCGGGGGCGTCGTCGGGATCGCAGCTGTACTGGCACATGGGCGAAACCCAGCCCCGGTGCTGCAGCTCCAGCCCCCGGAGCTGCAGCGGCTGGAACAGCGCCGACACTAGAAAAGGACCCGCGCGAGCGCCTGGCGTGCCTTGGCCACCCGTTCGTCGGAGGCGCCCACCACGTCGAACAGCTCCAGCAGGCGGACGCGGGCGGTTTCACGTTCCGGGCCGAAGTTCCTGCCGATAAAAGTGACCAGCCGGTTCAGGGCATCCTCCACGTGGCCGCCTGCCACGTCCAGGTCCGCCACGCCCAGCTGCGCCTCAAGGTTGTCCGGCTCGTTGGCTGCCAGCGCCCGCAGGGCTTCGCTGTCCTGCGCGGACAGCGGCTGCAGCCTCGCCATCAGCTCCACCTGGGCCAGGCCGGCCTTCGCCTCGTGGTCCGCGGGCATCGCGGCCAGCGCCTGGCGGTACGCCTCCGCTGCGGCGGCGTAGTCCTCCGCCTCGATGGCGTCATAGGCTGCCTGGTGCAGCGGCGGCAGGGGCGCGGGGCTGTCGTCTTCATCGGCACCGGCGCCCAGGCTGCCGGTCACGCCGTTCGCCGCCGCCACCTTCAGCAGTTCGTCGAAGAGGCTCCGGACCTGCTGTTCGTCTGCGCCGCCCTGGAAGAGCGGTACGGGCTGGCCCTTGAGGACGGCCACCGCGGTGGGCACGGCCTGCACCTGGAAGGCCTGGGCCAGCTGCGGGAACGCCTCGATGTCAGCGGCACCGAGGACCAGGCGGCCGCCGTAGCTTGCCACCACCCGCTCCAGGACGTCCAGCATGGTTGCGGACTCGGGCGAGTAGGAGGCCCACAGCGCAAAAACAACCGGCACCTGCGCGGACAGCTCCACCAACTGCTGGAAGTTGCCTTCGGTGACGTTGACTTTCAGTTCCGGAGCGTTGGGGGCCGAGCCGGGGGCGCCGGGGGCCGCTCCCGCGGCGCCACCGGGTGCGGCGGGCTGGGGCGTTCCGGTCCCGGCGGGGGACGCCGGGCGTTGCTTCAGCGTGGAAAGGTCGACGGCGCCGCGCAGGTTAAGCAGGTTGGCAGCGGCAGGAGGGACTGGGCGGGAAGCTGGCGAACTCATGCTTTCCACTCTAGCCACTCCGGCCGCTGCCGGGGCTACTGCGGGAACCGGGGTTACTTGAAGCTTGCCCCTGTCAGGCCGCGGGTCGCAGCGACGAGCTTCATCGGGTCGGTGGACCCTGCCGGCGGCACGTACACGGCCACGGACTCGGCGAAGCTCAGGACCATGCCGGTGGTGGTTTCCTTGCCGCCGGCCAGGGCTGCGGCATCGTCACCGATGGTGAGCTTGTCACCCGAGGCCTTGGGGGTTCCCTCGAAGCCGAAATTGATCCTGCCCAGGACCAGGGCGCCGCCGTCTGCCGTCCGGAACACAACGGTGTTTTCGGGAGCCACCTTGTGGGTGAAGGAGAAGTTGCCGTTCTCGCCGGCCTTCACCACCTCGGCCTGGTAGGACAGGGTGTCCGCAATGTACGGCGAGGACTCCCCTTCCACGAGCTTGTCCTTGTAGGCGGAATCAGCGGAGGTCAGGCGGTCGGCAAGGCCGGACATGGCTTCTTCGCCGCTGTAGAGCAGGCCGGTCTTATCGCCGGCAGCCAGGGTCTCCGTACCGTCCCGGTTGATGGTGGGGAAGGTGGTTCCGGGCTGCAGCGGGTTGGTTTCCACCAGCTTGTAGTTCTCTCGGGGAGAGGGCTGCACCAGCGTCAGCAGCTGGGGCACCACGTTGCCGTCGCCCTGGGTCACGGCCATGACGGACCGCGGCCACTCACGGTCGCTGGTCACCACCGTGGTGAGCAGCTTGGTGGAGCGGACCGGCATGCGTGGCTCGTAGGAGCCCACCTGGGAGCGGATCTTGTAGTTCTGGGTGCGGACTTCAAGCTCGGTGCCACCCACGCGGTCCGCGAGTTTGGCCGCATCCTTTGCGGCATCGCCGGCGTCAACGGCACTGGAGACCTGCTCCAGGATCCTGCGGAACTGGGCATCCAGCAGCACGGGTGAACCGGACTGCTCCTGCGCGGCAGGCGAAGCAGCGGCAGACGGGTCCGCGGAAGGCGCCGGCGAGGTGGCGCTTGCGGCGGCACCGGTTCCGGCCACGACTGCAACAGCCACCATGCCGGCGGCCGCCATGGTGACCCGGGAGGACCCTGCCTCTTTGCGGGCCCGGGCGCGCTGTGCAAAGCCGCTGCCCTTGCCGTCCCCTTCGCCGTTGCGCTTGCGGGCGGAGATCAGGGCAAGGGCGATTCCGCCCAGGATCAGCAGCGAGCCGAGAACGATCAGCGGGATGGCCCAGGGCGTGGACGTGTCATTGGGGAACGTCATGGAAATGGTGGCCGGCGCGGGCTTGGTTCCGTCCGAGGCGAGCAGGAGGGTCCAGTCACCGTCCGCCGGCGCGGTCCACGAGTACTCAAGCTCGCTGCTCGCGTTCTCGGTGGAAACCCACAGGTCCGAGCCGGCGGGGTTGGGTGCGGTGGCTTCGCCGTCGGCGTGTTCAACCTGCAGCGACTTCTCGTCCGCGGAGACGCCGGTGATGGTGTTGTGCGCAGTCTGGCCCACCCACGCGTCCACGTCGTCCGGCCGGCCTGCTGCCAGGAGGAAGTTACCGTCGCCCTCAATGGTGATCTTGACGGTCCCGCCGTGAAGGGTGCGCAGCTTTTGGTCGATCACGGTCAGCGGCGCTTCGGCAGCATCCGCCGGAGCGGTTGCCGTAAAAGTCTCGGCGGGGGCCCAGATGGTTCTCTGGCCGATGCCGGCCAGAAGTGTCAGGAGGCCGAGCAGCACGAGTGCGACTGCAGTCTTTAAACGCAAGGGAACACCTATCATCAGCGGGGGTTTCCTATCAATAGTATCCGTTTTGTTATGGAAGGCCCGGATCGGGGCTTCCCGGGGGACCTCCAGCGCACCTGCAGCCGGGCTGTTCCGCTGCTGTTGACAAGGCTGCTGATAGTGTTTGCGATGATCATCACACCGGCCCGCGGACGCGGTGCCACCTACGGAACAGGCCCTTAAAACCAGTGACTGACAAGACGGACGAATCCTCCGCGGCGCCAGAGAACCCGGGGGGTGGGCAGCCGCCGGCAGCCGCTCCGCAGGTTACTGCAGCTGCCCGCCGGAAGAGGCCCGCGGCGGCCGCACTCGGGCTGCTGCTCCACCGCCTGCGCCAGCCGCTGCCGGGTGCCCAGCCCCGGCTTCGGTTCGAAATGCCGCCGGAGTACTCCCGCCAGAACGGGGAAGAGGCAGCACAGGACAGCACCACGCAGCCGCAGTTTGGCAGCCCAGGCCCCCGGATCTCGCCGCAGCATCCCCTTTACATGGGTTTCATGGGGACGGTGGGCGTCGGACTTGCCCTGCTGGTCTACTGGATTGGCTCCAACACCACCCAGCTGCTGCTGTGGATTGTGGCGGCGCTGTTCATCGCGCTGGGGCTGGAACCTGTGGTCAGCTGGCTGGAAAGCCGGAAGATCCCCCGCCCCGCCGGAATCCTGGTGTCCGTCACGGTGCTGGTGAGCGCCGTCGTCGGATTTTTTGCCACCCTCATTCCCACCATCGTGGAGCAGGTCACCCAGATCGTCGAGCAGGCACCAGTGTGGATCCGGGACTTCATCGACTCCGACTTTTTCCGCAGCCTGGACGACCAGTTCGGCGTGCGCGACCGGGTCACGGAGGAACTGGAGAAGTTCGTGAACGATCCTGCCGCGATGGGCGGAATCTTCGGAGGCGTGGTGGGCTTTGGTTCCACCGTGGCCAACGGCCTCTTCGGCACCCTGATTGTCCTGGTGCTGAGCCTCTACTTCCTCGCCGCCCTGCCCGCGATGAAGAAGTGGGGCTACCGGCTGGCGCCGCGCTCCCGGCGGCACCGCGTTGAAGCCCTGTCCGAGGAAATCACCCGCTCGGTGGGCAACTACGTGATCGGCCAGGCGGTGGTTGCCCTCCTGAACGCGACCTTCGCCTTCATCGTGATGACCATCGTGGGCATCCCCTTCGCCCTGCTGCTGGCCTTTGTGGTGGCCCTGCTCGCCTTCATCCCGCTGGTGGGCGGCATGATCGCGGGCATCGTGGTGCTGCTGGTCTCGCTCACCGAGGGCTGGCAGGTGGCGGCGGTCTACGGGATCTGCTACTTCGCCTACCTGCAGTTCGAGGCCTACTTCATCTCGCCGCGCATCATGCAGAAAGCCGTGGCGGTCCCCGGCGCCGTCGCCGTGATTTCCGTCATTGCCGGCGGCAGCCTGCTGGGCGTGCTCGGCGCACTGATCGCCATCCCCACGGCTGCTGCCGTCCTGCTGCTGGTCAGGGAGATCTACATCGTCAGGCAGGACCAGCACTAAGCCGGCCGCGCCGGCGGGCCCTTCGCTCCGAGCCGAGGCTGCCGCTCCCTAGGCCGGGGCCGTAGCCGCCGGCCCGCTCCATTCGTGCGGCAGCCCGGCAGCGCCCGATCCTGCCTCGGTGACGTCATCCACTATCTCGTTGAGCACGCGGGAGGCGTACTTCTCCCCCACCCACAGGTGCTTGGCGCCGTCCACCCCCACCACGCGGGCCTGCGGAACCAGGCTGAACCGGGCGGCGGCTTCGTCCGGCTTGAGGAAGTCGTCGTGCTCCGGGACCAGTACCGTGAGCGGCTTCCCGGATTCCGCCCACAGGCGCAGGTGTTCGTCCGTTGCGCGGTGCAGCGGGGGCGAGAGCAGGACCGCGCCCTCGATCTGGGACGCCACTGGCTCCACCGCGCCGTACATCAGGGCAAGCTCCGTGCCAAAGGACCACCCCACGAGCCAGCGGTTGGGCAGGCCCCGTTCCACGGCGAAGCGGACCGAGGCCTCAATGTCATGGCGCTCCCCGATGCCTTCTTCGAACGCGCCGCTGCTGGTTCCGCGGGGCGAGCCGGTGCCCCGCGTGTTGAAGCGGAGCACCGCAACCCCGGCAAGCGCCGGCAGGCGGTAGGACGCCTTGCGGTAAACGTGCGAGTCCATGAATCCGCCGTGGGTTGGAAGCGGATGAAGGGTGATCAGGGTGGCCTTCACGGGGCCGGATTCCGGCAGCGCCAGCTCCCCCACCAGGACGTGGCCGTCCTCCGTGTGCAGCTCAACGTTCTCGCGCCGGGCCGGCAGCACCGTGGAGGCGCGGATGGGGGTGGGCCCTGCGGGCTGGCGGAATTCGTACGACGCCGGATCAAAAGTCATGCCTGCCAGCTTAGCGACAGCGGACGCGTCTTTGCCCGCTGCCGCTAGCGGTAGCGGTAACTGCGCGACATCCAGCAGTTGGTGTGCCAGTGCCGCCGCTCCGCCAGGCCGGCGGCGGCCCCGAACAGGTGGTCATCCTTCCAGACCACCAGGTGGGCCACGCCGGGCAGCACCGCAGTGGAGCATTCAGGGCAGATATAGGTTTTCTCGGCATTCCGGGCCGTCATGGTGCGGACCATCCATTCGCCGTCGGGCGCGCTCTCCCGCCGCGCGATGCCGGCACGTGCCCGTTCGAGGTCGAGTTCGGGGACGTCCTGGCTGCCCTTCTTTCCGGCGCCCGCCCTTCCGGACCCGGTACCCTTTCCGGAAACGGGACGTCGGGGACGGTTGGAGCGCGGCATGCATCCATTCTGCCCCAGCGGCTGGCCGCTTAGCTCCTGGGCCGGCCTGCGGCACCCGCCGTGGCAGGGGGACCAGCGGCGGAGCCCGCACCCTGCAGACGGTAGTCTGTACGGCGTGCGACTTGTCATAGCCCGATGCTCCGTTGATTACGTTGGCCGGCTTAAAGCCCATCTCCCGCTGGCCACCAGGCTCCTGCTGGTGAAGGCCGACGGCTCCGTCCTGGTCCATTCAGACGGCGGATCCTACAAACCGCTCAACTGGATGAGCCCGCCGGCGACGCTCCGGGTTTCCTCCCCGGAGGAGGTGGACCTCGAACTCGGGGTGGTGGAGCAGTGGACCGTGCAGTCGGCCAAGACCGACGACCGGCTGATCATCAACATCCACGAAAAACTCGATGAGTCCTCCCACGACCTCGGCGTGGACCCCGGCCTGATCAAGGACGGGGTGGAAGCGGACCTGCAGCGGCTCCTGGCGGAGCAGATCGAAACACTCGGAACCGGCTACTCCCTCATTCGCCGGGAGTACTTCACGGCGATCGGCCCGGTGGACATCCTGGCGCGCGACGCCCAGGGCGCCACGGTGGCCATTGAGCTGAAGCGCCGCGGTGATATCGACGGCGTGGAGCAGTTGACGCGCTACCTCGAACTACTCAACCGCGACCCCCTGCTGGCCCCGGTCCGCGGGATCTTTGCGGCCCAGCAAATCAAGCCGCAGGCAAAGGTCCTCGCCAACGACCGCGGGATCGACTGCGTGACCCTCGACTACGACGCCATGCGCGGCGTTGACGATAGCGAATCCCGGCTTTTCTGACGCCCGCGCCGCGGCGTTCAAACCCTGCTTGAATAAGCCCCTGACATGCGCATTAACCTGTTTTTTGCCGAAAATTTGTCCGTTTCGCCGCGCAAACCGTTGACCTGCGGGAACGGGCATGAAATTCTTGTCTCAGTCTTTGTGTAGGTGTTTTTCATGCTCGCAAGACATGTTGCGAGCGCGAAGCTCCTGCAGCGCCGAATCCCTTTCCGGGACGGTAATTCAGGATTCTTCTCGCGGAGTGACCAAGGCCGGCACGAGGTGTGCCGATCTTAATAAGTTCCATAATGAGGAGAAATAAATGGCACAGGGAACCGTCAAGTGGTTCAACGCTGAAAAGGGCTTCGGCTTCATTACCCCGGATGACTCGGACGGGGACGTTTTTGTCCACTACTCCGAAATCCAGACCGGCGGCTTCAAGACCCTCGACGAGAACCAGCGCGTTCAGTTCGAAATCGGCCAGGGTGCCAAGGGTCCCCAGGCTACCGGCGTAACGCTGGTCTAGTCCCGCATTCCGGCCGCTGCTGCGGCCGGCAGCGAAACACTGGTCCCCGGCATAAATGCCGGGGACCATTGTTGTTATTACCCGAATTCATTTCACCAGTTTGCGGACCAGTCGGGCGCCCTGCGGCAGGGAAAGCCCTGGCAGGTAGGCGCGGGTCAGGGCCCGGCCGATGGCCGGCAGGTGAAGCGGGTCCTGGTAGTAGAGGTAGAGCGCCCGGTACTCGGGCTTGAACCTGGACTTGAATGCCGCCAGAGACCGGAATCCGTAGACAGGCTCCAGTGCGTGCCCCACCAGGTCCAGGATCCGCACCAGGTTCTCCGGCCCCGCCTGGGCGCCTTCCCCTTCGCCCGCCCCGTCGTCCCAACCATCCGCCTGGCTTCCTGCCTGGTCTGCGGGACGGCTGGCCAGCGGGGACCCGGACAGGGAGATGACCTCCACGGATCCGCGCAGCTCCAGCACCGCGGAGGCGATAAGGAACTCCATCACCCCGGGAAAACCCTCGCTGCCGCGGCGCATCACGTCCAGCGTGCGGCTGACCAGCCGCCCGCCGTCGTACACGGGAAGCCAACTGGTAACCCCATGGACAGTCCCGCCCTCATCCACGGCGAGGCAGCACAGCACCTCGTCGTCCTCAAGCTCATCCACGCCGCCCAGGGTGAAGCCCATCTCGGGGACGGACTTCCCTGCCGCCCACTCCTCGGAAACCTCGCTCAGCCTGGACCGGAGGGCCGCCGGCAGTGAGTGGTAGGGGCCCCACACGGCGTGCACGCCCAGCTTCGCAGCCCGGTTAAGGGCTGTCCGGACGTTCTGCCATTCCTTCCCCTTGAACTCAAGCTGGCGGATCGGCAGGCGTGTCTCCTGTGCAACTGCAACCCGGGAAAACCCGCGTTCCTTCAAGGCAGGCCATACCGAGTCATCGCACGAGTACAGCGCCGGAATCATGGCATGCCCCCGGCAGTACGCCAGGAACCCTTCGGTCACGGCCTGCTGGGCATCGCTGGGCCCGAAAGCGCCACCGAGGGTCAGGGCAACGCTGCCGTGCTGCTGGAAGGCAACGGCACCCTTGCCGTCAGGACTGAACCAGTAGCTGTTCGGTTCCCACAGCGCCATCCAGGAGAGCGGGCCGCCGCCCTGGCGCAGCAATGCCCGCGCCCGTTCCCGGTCCTCCGCACCGGAGTCCGTCCCGCGGGCCTTGCCCAGGAGCACCCACCACACGGCCGCCAGCGCGATGACCCAGAACACCGGCCCCGAATAGGCAAAGAGCACGGACTCCACTGCGTTGCGCTCAGCAAAGATGCGGTGGTACTGCTGCGGGATGGGCACGGGGACATACTGCCTGGCCAGCTCGGCCAGGAGGCCCAGCACGCCGCCGTCGCGCGCCAGTCCTCCCGCCCAGAACCAGGCAACGGCATACGAAGCTGCCAGGACGAGCCACGACCCGCCCACCACGGCTGCAAGCAACCGCCGGGCTGACGGCGCCGTCTGCACCCGGAACTGCCGCCGGTTGAGCCAAAGAACCAGCGCCAGCAGCAGCGGCACCACAACCAGCGGAAGGACGTGGGCAAAAGCAGAGCCCATCGCCCCCGCCTTCGGGCCCACCACGCGGGCAGGCACCAACGCGAACAGGGCGAGGTAGACGGCCGCCAGGGCTGTCACGGCGAGCTGGATGACAATGGCAATGTTCACGGCCAGCCGCCGGCCGCGCCGCATTCCGTCCGCGCAGATCAGCAGCAGGGCCACCGGGACCACTGCCAGGGCCAGGCCCAGCGGCCCTGCAAAACCCGCACGGCCGGCCTCGAGGCAGGAAGCCTCCACCGTGCTGCCGCAGTTGAGCGTCAGCTGCCCCAGCGTCGGGATCGGGTTCAGCACCATGTCGCGCAGGAGTGCCAGCGGTCCCGTGGGCGCCCGCGCGATCCCGGTCAGGATTGGACCGACAGCGAAGACGGCCACCGTGAGGGCCAGGAGGTTCCTGGTTTCGCGCCCGGTTGAGCGATGCCGGTGCAGTTGGCCCTGGTCCCCCTGGATCCACCAGCCGGCAACCAGCCCCAGAATTGCCCCCAGGAGGCCGAGGACGGTTTCGGCGTGTCCCACGTAGAGGACCAGCAGGAGGGAAACGGACAGGGATGCTGTCCGCAGCCGGCGCTGCCAGAGGACCGGCAGCCGGGCGCTGCCGGCAAGCCCTGCGGTGAGCAACGGCGCGTAGGGACCGATCAGGATGTCATCGGCCATCCTGTCCAGCCAGCCGTCCTGCGCGTAACCGGCGAGCTGGGTTGCCAGCAGGAACAGCGTGACGGCAGCAAACTGGCCTCCCAGCAGGAGTGCGATCGCTGCACGGGTGCCCAGCTTGCGTTCGGCCAGGCCGAGGAGCAGGACAATCATCAGCGATGCGGCCAGGTAGGCCAGAGGGTTGGTGGCGAAGAACATGCTGGTAAAGAGCGACCACCAGTTGCCGTCACGGAGGCCCGGGCCGCTCACTCCGGCAAGCCAGAGCAGCCGTTCCGGCGGGCCGGCCGCGAAGCTTCCGGTCACTGCCCCCGCTGCGAGGAAGATTCCGAGCACGGTCAGCGTGAAGGGCAGGGATTTCAGGGCCTCCATGGCCTGCTGCAGCGCGGGCCGCCCCACTGTGGACCAGGCAAGGGCAGCTGTGCGGACCTGCTTCTCGGCGCTCATCCGGCCGTCCCCCACCGCTCTGCCAGGAAGTCCAGGGCGTCGGCAATCCGCTTCGAGGAAGTGTCCCAGGAGTGCCCGGTATGCTCCACCTCATGGGCGCGCACGGTGAAGCCCGCCTCTGTGGCTGCTGCCGCCAAAGTGCGGAGGTAGGCGACGAATTCGGGGTCGTCCTGGCCAGCTGTCAAGTACAGGCCGCTGCCGTCGAACCGCTGCTCCTTCATGATGGCCAGGGGTGTCTGCCGGTTGAAGGCTTCGGGGTCTCCGGGAAAGGAGGCGTCAATGGTCTTTTGGCGTTCCTTGGCGATTGCCGGCTCTGCCTCGCCGGAGAAGGACAGGACGGCGGGAAACAGGTCCGGATGCCTGGTTCCGAGCTGCAGGGCGCACGTTCCGCCGAAGGAGAATCCGCCGGCGGCCCACCGGCTGTGGTTGGTGTCCACCGCGAGGGTGGACTTTATCCAATTCGGCACGTCCTCCGACAGGTAGGTGTCCGCGTGGGCTATCCGGCTGTCCATGCACATGGTGTTGGCGGACTGCGAACCGTTGGCGTCGGGAACCACCACCACGGGCGCCACTCCCCCATGCGCGGCGGCATAGGAGTCCAGATGGGACTGGAGCTGGCCTCCGGTCAGCCAGTCAGCGGGACCACCAGGCTGGCCTGCCACCAGGACCAGCACCGGCAGGGCCGGGCGGTTTTGCGCAAAGTAGGCGGGCGGCAGGTAGATATAGGCGTCCCGGACGTTCATCCCGGACTTATCACCGGGGATAAAAGCCTTCCGCAGCTCGCCTTCGGCAGGGACGTCCCCCTGCGGCACCCACCCGCGGAGGGCGACGCCGTCGGACTGTCCCGGCTGGCGCATCAACTCCTGCTCCAGCGTGGGGATCCGCGCGAGTGCTGCGCCGAAGAGGTCGCTGACCGTCTTGTGGAGGCCAAAATAGGCGTTGATTTGCACTGCCGAAAGGGCCGCCACCAAAAGGGCTGCCACGAGGCCGGCCGCGCCGCGGCGCCACGTGTTCCGGGGCATCCTCAGCAGGAGCAGGAGCAGGGCGGCAACGCCGGGCACCACCCACAGGAGGACGGTGTCCGGAATGTTTTCCGGGAAGACGGAGAAGACGTTGATGAGTGCCCAGTGGACAGATGCAACCAGGGCGAAGGCGGCGGCTGTGGCGGCGATGACTTTCAGCAGCCAGGTCCGCCTGGCCAGCGCGGACGGAGGCAGCAGCAGGTAGGCGGCGCCCGCCGCCCCGAGGGCGAGGGAAGCCCAATATACCGGCCCGTCGATGAGCCGGATGTCGAAGAACCAGTCCACGTTGGCTAGCGCCAAGTACCAATGCCGATGACCGGGCCGGCTTCCAGCCAGGATGAGAGTCCCGTATACGCGTCGAACTTCATGGCGAGGCGCAGGTCCTGGCCTTCGTACCGCAGTTCAACAATGACGACGTCGGGCTGCACCTTGACGGCCTCGGCCTCCGTGGGCTTCCGCCGGCCGAGCAGTTCAAGGGAGTGCCGCTTGAACTTGTGCTTGGGCCGCACGCTGAGGGAGAGCAGCCGGAACCATTCAAGGTCGTTTTCCTGATAACGACAAACCCCCATCTGCCAACTGTTTCCAGCCATGCAAATGGAGGCGTCCACCGTGCCGAGGGCACGCCGCAGATTGAAGCGGCGCACCCCCGAAAGGCACAGTGCAAAAATCAGCAATCCAAAAACGACTGCCAAGGCGATGAACAGACCCAGTGCGTCCATCAAGGTGATGCTAGCGGATCCCAGCGGTAGCCGAGCCGCCCAGATGGGCGTTGTCAGCAACGATGACCACGCGGTTGTTGTCCACGGAGAAGAACCCGCCGTCGACGTCTACCGCAATCCGGTCTCCCGAAACCGGCTGGATGGCCAGTTCACCCTCGGCCAGGATCGCCAGCAGGGGCGAGTGGCCGGGCAGGATTCCGATTTCACCATCGCTGGTGCGGGCCTTGACCATCTTGGCCGCTCCGGACCACACGAAGTGGTCCGCTGCGACAATCTCAACCTCAAGCTCAGCCATATTACTTGGTCTGTTCCTGGATCTTGGCCCACTGGCGCTCTACGTCATCCAGGCCGCCGACGTTGAAGAACGCCTGCTCTGCGATGTGGTCGAGCTCGCCGTCGCAGATGGCGGAGAAGCCTTCGACGGTGTCCTTGATGGAAACCGTGGAGCCTTCGACGCCCGTGAACTGCTTGGCGGTGTAGGTGTTCTGCGAGAGGAACTGCTGGATGCGGCGTGCACGCGACACGACGATCTTGTCCTCTTCGGAGAGCTCGTCAACGCCGAGGATGGCGATGATGTCCTGGAGTTCCTTGTTCTTCTGCAGGATCTGCTTCACACGGACAGCCGTGTTGTAGTGGTCCTTGCCGATGTACTGGGGATCCAGGATGCGGGAGGTGGACGTCAGCGGATCAACTGCCGGGTACAGGCCACGGGAGGCGATTTCACGGGAAAGTTCCGTGGTCGCATCCAGGTGCGCGAAGGTGGTTGCCGGAGCCGGGTCGGTGTAGTCATCCGCGGGGACGTAGATGGCCTGCATCGAGGTGATGGAGTGGCCCTTGGTGGACGTGATGCGCTCCTGCAGGAGGCCCATCTCGTCAGCCAGGTTGGGCTGGTAGCCCACTGCGGAAGGCATGCGGCCGAGGAGGGTGGAAACCTCGGAACCTGCCTGCGTGAAGCGGAAGATGTTGTCGATGAAGAGCAGCACGTCCTGGTTCTGGACATCGCGGAAGTACTCCGCCATGGTCAGCGCGGACAGGGCCACGCGAAGGCGCGTTCCCGGCGGCTCGTCCATCTGGCCGAATACAAGGGCGGTGTCCTTGAGGACGCCTGCCTCTTCCATTTCAACCCAGAGGTCGTTGCCTTCACGGGTGCGCTCACCCACGCCGGCGAATACCGAGGTACCACCGAAGTTGCGGGCAACACGGGTGATCATTTCCTGGATCAGGACGGTCTTGCCCACGCCGGCGCCGCCGAACAGGCCGATCTTTCCACCCTTGATGTACGGGGTGAGGAGGTCGATGACCTTGATGCCGGTTTCCAGCATCTCGGTGGAGCCTTCGAGCGAGGCGAAGCTCGGTGCCTTGCGGTGGATGGGCCACCGTTCGCTGATGTTCAGTTCCGACTCGGCAACGTCCAGGGGCTGGCCCAGGACGTTGAAGATGTGGCCCTTGACGCCGTCGCCAACCGGTACGGAGATGGGGGCACCGCTGTCCACTACGGACGTGCCGCGGACGAGTCCGTCGGTTGCCTGCAGGGAGATGGCGCGGACGAGGTTGTCACCCAGGTGCTGGGAGGTCTCGAACGTGATGGTCTTGGTCTCACCGTTGAGAGTGATCTCGGTGGTGAGTGCGTTGTAGATGGACGGGATTGCGTCAGCCGGGAATTCGACGTCGACAACCGGGCCGATTACGCGCGCAATGCGGCCGGTGGCACCGGACGTTGCGGCTACGTGTTCGGTAGCAGTGGCAGTCATCTCTCTCACTTCACTCAGTAGATGGCGTGGGTTTAAGTTTATCTGTGGTGGTGCAGGTCCAGCGGAATCCGGGCTGCTGCTGGCTAGGACGCGAGGGCGTCGGCGCCGGCAACAATCTCGGAAAGCTCCTGCGTAATTTCAGCCTGGCGGGCCGTGTTGCGCAGACGCGTGTACTTCTTGATGAGGTCCGTGGCATTGTCGCCTGCGGACTTCATGGCACGCTGGCGTGCAGCAAGCTCCGAAGCCGCAGCCTGCAGCATGGCCGCGAAGATGCGTGACTCGATGTAGCGCGGCAGCAGGGCGTCAAGGACCTGCTCGGTTTCCGGCTCGAACTCGTACAGCGGCAAGAGGTCCGATTCAGAAGCGGCCTGCTCTTCCACTACTTCCAACGGAAGCAGGCGGATGACCGTGGGCTCCTGGGTAACCATGGACTTGAAGCGGGTGTACACCACGTGGATCTCGTCCACGCCGCCCTCTTCATAGTCAGTTGCGAAATCCGTCAGCAGCGCCTCGCCGATTTCACGGGCGGTGGCGAACTCAGGCGCGTCGGTGCCTCCGGTCCAGACGCGTGAATACTCACGGTTCCGGAATTCGTAGTAGGCCTGCGCCTTGCGTCCGACGAGGTACGTCTTGACTTCCTTGCCTTCAGCGTGGAGCAGCTCGTTGAGACCTTCCACCTGCTTGAGCACGCTCGCCGAGTACGATCCAGCCAGGCCACGGTCCGAGGTGATTACCAGGACTGCGGCACGGCGGATCTGCTCCGGCTCAGTGGTCAGCGGGTGGTCGATTTCGCTTTGGCTTGCGACAGCAGAAACGGCGCGCGTGATCGCGTTCGCGTAAGGCAGTGAAGCTGCTACGCGCGCACGGGCCTTGCCGATGCGCGAGGTAGCGATCAGTTCCATCGCCTTGAAGATCTTGCGCATCGACGTGGTCGAGCTGATCTTCTGGCGGTAGACCCGAATCTGGGCTCCCATACTTATCCTTTCCTAACATTCCTTAGACCGGATGCGCCGGGCCCTTGGGCCCGGCACATCCAGTCAGCGGAACTAGCGCTTCTGCTTGACGATTTTTTCCTGGTCGACTTCGCCCTCGGAGATGGCTTCATGCTCCTCGTGGCCGGCGCCTACCAAGTGGTTGTCGCCCTCGCCGAAGAAACCCTTCTTGAAGTCCACGATGGCGGACTTCAGGGCTGCAACGGTGTCGTCGTCCAGCACGTTGGTCTGGGCCAGCGTGGTCAGGATCGAGGACTTGTGCGCCAGGTGCTCCAGGAACTCGGACTCGAAGCGGCTGATGTCCTCAACCGGAACGTCGTCCAGGTAGCCGTTGGTGCCGGCCCAGATGGACACAACCTGGTTCTCCACCGGGAACGGTGAGTACTGGCCCTGCTTCAGCAGTTCCATCAGGCGGGCGCCACGGGTCAGCTGCTGGCGGGATGCGGCGTCCAGGTCCGAGGCGAACATGGCGAATGCCTGCATGTCGCGGTACTGGGCCAGGTCCAGCTTCAACGTACCGGAGACCTTCTTCATGGACTTCACCTGTGCGGCACCGCCCACGCGGGAAACGGACACACCCACGTCGACAGCGGGGCGCTGGTTGGCGTTGAAGAGGTCCGACTGGAGGAAGATCTGGCCGTCGGTGATGGAGATGACGTTGGTCGGGATGTAGGCGGAAACGTCGTTCGCCTTGGTCTCGATCAGCGGCAGGCCCGTCATGGAGCCGGCACCCAGTTCGTCGGAGAGCTTTGCACAACGCTCAAGCAGGCGGGAGTGCAGGTAGAAGACGTCGCCCGGGTAGGCTTCGCGTCCCGGCGGGCGGCGCAGCAGCAGCGACACTGCACGGTAGGCCTCAGCCTGCTTGGAGAGGTCATCAAACACGATGAGGACGTGCTTGCCGCCGTACATCCAGTGCTGGCCGATGGCCGAACCTGCATACGGTGCCAGGTACTTGAAGCCCGCGGGGTCGGAGGCAGGGGACGCCACGATGGTGGTGTACTCCAGCGCGCCGTTGTCCTCGAGGGTCTGGCGGATGGCGGCGATGGTGGACGCCTTCTGCCCGATTGCCACGTAGATGCAGCGGACCTGCTTGGTCACGTCGCCAGAAGCCCAGTTGGCCTTCTGGTTGATGATGGTGTCGATCGCGATCGCGGACTTGCCGGTCTGGCGGTCGCCAATAATGAGCTGGCGCTGTCCGCGGCCGATCGGGATCATGGCGTCGATTGCCTTGAGTCCGGTCTGCATCGGCTCGTGCACCGACTTGCGCTGGGTCACGCCGGGAGCCTGCAGCTCCAGGGCGCGGGTGGTCTCGGCCTTGATCTCGCCGAGGTCGTCGATGGGCACGCCCAGCGGGTCGACAACGCGGCCGAGGAAGGCGTCGCCCACGGGAACGGACAGAACCTGTCCGGTGCGGTGCACTTCCTGGCCTTCTTCGATGCCGGTGAAGTCGCCGAGGATGATGACGCCGATTTCGCGGACGTCGAGGTTCTGGGCAAGGCCCAGCGTGCCGTCCTCAAAGCGAAGCAGCTCGTTCGCCATGACCGAGGGAAGGCCCTCAACACGGGCGATGCCGTCACTAGCGGTGGTTACGCGGCCGACCTCTACGCGCTCTGCGTTTCCGGGTTCGTAGGACGCCGCGAACTCGTTCAGCGCAATACGGACGTCGTCGGCGTTGATGGTCAATTCGGCCATCTGCAGTCCCTGCTCTCCTGTTTTGTGATCACCGTTGCCGGTGACCGGGGTTTCTATCAGTTGGGTTGTGCTTGTCCGGCTAGCCGGCCAGCTGGCGCTGCAATTGGCCCAGCCTGGTGAGGACCGAAGCGTCGAGCACTTCGTCACCAACCTGGACGCGGATGCCGCCAATAAGTGACGGGTCAACGTTGAGGTTGACCTTCAATTCCCGTCCGTACATGGCATTCAGGCCCGCCTGAAGGCGTTCAAGCTGAGTCTGCGTCAGTGGACGGGTCACGCTGACCGTTGCAATCCAGCGCTGCTGCCGTTTGGCCGCCAGTTCGGCGAACCGCTGAACCAGCCGCGTGGGCTTGATGCCGCGGGGCTGGGTGACGGCCTGCGAGATGAGGACTTTGGCTTCCTCACTTGCGGCCGGCACCAGCTTCAGGGCGAGTGCGGTCTTCGCCGCACCACTGGCCTGTGGTTCGGACAGAGCACGTTGTACCTCGTGGCTGGAGGCAACAGCCTGGTTGAAGGAGAACAGATCGTTCTCCAGCTCTTCCAGGCCAGTGATTCCGGAGGCAGAAACGGCCGACTTGTTTTCAGCAACGGAAATGACCACCGTTGCGGCAAGAGTCTCGAGTGCATCGCCGATGTCACGGGCCGTTGCCCAGCGCAAGCTGGCCAGTCCGCCCGCGATCTCTGCAGCATCAGCGGAGACTTTCCCGCCAACCAGCTGCCTGACCAGCGCCGACTTTTCGTCACCGTTGCGGGACGGGTCAGTCAGGGCGCGGCGCAAGCCAGCCGAGCTGTCCACCATTCCCAGAATTCCGAAGAGTTCCTTTGCCAGCTGCAGCGACGCCGTAGGAAGTTTTGCTTCCAACTCCGCCAGTGCTGTTGCCAGCGATTCGCTCGATACGCCTGCCATTACTTAGCCGCACCTGCGTTCTGGGTCTCCAGATCTGCCAGGAAACGGTCCACGACCCGTGCTGCACGCTCATCGTCGTTGAGCGCTTCGCCGACAATCCGGCCCGCCAGGGTGGTGGCCAGGGTGCCGACCTCGGAACGCAGGGACACAACGGCCGCCTGGCGCTCGGATTCGATCTGTGCGTGAGCCTGCGCCGTGATGCGGGCAGACTCTGCAGCTGCCTTCTCCTTGAGATCCGCGAGGATCTGGGCACCTTCGGCGCGGGCTTCCTCACGGATGCGGTTGGCTTCGGTGCGGGCGTCGGTCAGCTGCTGCTTGTACTCTTCGAGTGCAGCAGACGCCTCAGCCTGGGCCTTTTCAGCCTTTGCAATGCCGCCTTCAATGGCCTCGGCACGCTCGGCGAAGGTCTTTTCGAACATCGGGACAACGAACTTGACCACGATGAACATGAGGATGGCAAAGCCCACGAGGACAACGCCCATTTCCCAGATGTTGGGCATCAGGGGGTTGACTTCGCCCTCAGTGGCGGCTGAGATGATCAGCTGATTCATATTTCACCCGTCCTTTTCTACTCGGTTCTGTAAGATCGCTTCGTTCTAAGGACTAGAGAACGAAGGCGAAGACCAGGCCGAGGATGGCGAGGGCTTCGGTCAGCGCAAGGCCGAGGAACGCGATCGGCTGCAGGACGCGCTGTGCTTCCGGCTGGCGTGCAACGCCGTTGATGTAGGCAGCGAATACGAGGCCAACACCGATACCACCGCCGATTGCGGACAGACCGTAACCTACGAGGTTGAGATTGCCTTCCATTTTTATTCCTTTCAAGATGCCACCCATGTGGCAGGTTGTTTGGGTTGCTCTATCCCCGCGAGGGGAAGTCTTTGTGCCCGGCGGCGTATTGCCGCCGGGCGGGGTGCCTAGTGGCTGTCAGCGTGGAGTGCGCCTTCGATATAGATCGCAGTCAGCAGGGTAAAGACGTAGGCCTGCAGGACCATGATCAGGGCTTCAAGCATGTACATGGCGATCGCACCGGCCAGGACCAGGATCGAGGTTCCCTTGAGCAGGACGTTCTCCTGCATGACGAGGAACTCAATGCCGGAACCGGCGATCATCACGATGAGGTGCCCTGCGAGCATGGTGGCGAACAGACGGAGGCTGTGCGTGACAGGACGGACCAGGAAGTTGGAGATGATCTCGATCGGGATCACGATCGGGAGGATGAACCACGGGACGCCTGAAGGCACGGTGGCCAGCTTGAAGTAGCGCAGGCCGTTCTTCTTGACGCCGATGCCGATCCAGGTGAAGTAGACAAGGGCCGCCAGCACGTACGCACCGCCCACATGCGAGAACGTGGGGAGCTGGATCAACGGGATGGCACCGTAGATGTTGTTGACCAGGATGAAGAAGAACAGGCTGAACAGCAGGGGGACGTACTTGATGAAGTCCTTGCCGCCGATGATGTCCTTGGCGATTCCGTTGCGGACGAAGCCGTAGGCGGCTTCGCCGGCGAACTGGAGTTTGCCGGGAACCAGCTGCTGCTTGCGTGCTGCAAGCACGAAGAAGGTGGCGATTATGGCGACAGAGAGGAGGACCAGCAGCATCTGCTTGGAGAATCCTTCTGTGGCACCCCACGGCAGGATTGCCGGCAAATGCATTTCGTTAATACCAGGAGGAGTGAACCCTCCTGAATCTTGGGCCGGGAGCGCAAGCGCGATCAACGCGTTTCCTCTCTGCAGTGTCCATCATTGGGCGTTGGGCGGGGACCGGCAGCCTGAAGGCCTGCTGTTCCCCCTGTGAAATTATTTGGCATTAGTGTCGCCGTCCTGGGACGGCCCGCTGGAAGCATGGCGCTCCCCAGCGTTATTTCGAGAACTGGTAAGGCCATGCATGTGGGAAAGGTAGAAACCTCCGACGGCTCCAAGCAGGGCGCCTGCGAGCACGATCCAGCGCGTTCCCCACACGTAATCCAGTCCCCACCCTATCAAACTCCAGACGATGATTCCGCCAATGATGTAGCTGAATACGGCCATGCCGGCGTTGTATCCGCCGTCGGTTCCGTCACTCGGTACACCGGGGGCAGAACCGCTCGATCGGCGGTTGCCGTTGCGGCCTTTGGTGGGCTTCTTCGGATCACGCATCGTGGTTTTCCCTGTTTTCCGGCTCGTTGTAGATCTGCAGGCGCGCTTTGCTGAAACCGTAGATTTCAGCAGCCTGCCACAGCACGACGGCGGTCACCGCGCCGGCAACAAACCAGCGGCCCTGCAGCCACTGCGGCGCCCCCACGACGAACAGCACGACGGCGAAGCCGACCACCTTGACGAAGTAGGTTGCCACGAACATGCCGATGGCACCCGAAGGATTGCTGCGGCCCACGAAGTGCCCTACCAGGAGGCTGATTCCGAAGAACAGCATGACCAGCAGGCCGCCGGCAATACTGGACAGGGCACCGTCCGTGCCCTGCAGAAGCAAGGCAAGGGCTGCGCAGAGGAGGACTCCGCCCGCAGCGGCAATGGAGCTCAGCTTGAGGAGGTGCAGCCAGAGCGACGGAGTGGGGCCGGATGCGCCAACGGTTCCGTTGCCGGACGGAGGCCCGGACTCGGCGTTGGAGGTCATTCGATCCCAATCGTCGGCGCCGGCAGGCAGTCACCGGCAGGCAGGTTTGGAGGGGCAGCTTTGGCTGCCCCTAAATTCTACACGAGATAGAAATATTCGGCACGGACGTTACGCCCGCGCCTCGTCGCCCCGCCGGGCGAGGTAGGGCCAGGCAGTGACGAGGCCCATGACCAGGGTGGCGAAGATGTCCACCGCCAGCACCAGCTGCCACGGGAAGACGGCGAAGGCCAGTCCCCCGAAGGAGAGGATGGCTGTCCAGAGGTACATCAGGATCACGGCGGTGCGGTGCGAGTAGCCGATGTCCAGCAGCTTGTGGTGCAGGTGGCCCCGGTCCGCGGACCAGGGCGAGCGGCCGCGGGCGGTGCGCCGCACCACCGCAAGGCCAAGGTCCAGCAGCGGCAGGAAGAGGACGGCGAACGGGAGCAGGATGGGGATCACGGTGGAAATACCGTTGGCCCTGTCGTAGAGCCCCGACGTGATCTGCCCGGTGGACACGACGCCGGCGGAAGCCATCAGCAGTCCGATCAGCATGGCGCCGGAGTCGCCCATGAAGATCTTGGACGGAAACCAGTTGTGCGGGAGGAAGCCCAGGCAGCTGCCCACCAGGACGGCGGTGATCAGGGTGGCGAGATCCGAATAGTCCAGGAGCACGGCGTTGCGGTGCACCCAGTATGCGGTGAAGAAGAACGCTGTTCCGCCGATGATCGCCACACCCGCTGCCAAGCCGTCCAGGCCGTCGATGAAGTTGAAGGCGTTCATGGTGGTGACGATCAGTCCCGCGGTCAATAGCACCCGGACCGTCTCGTTTTCAAGGTAGATCGCCTCGGGCACCCACGGGACGATGGTCATCTGGACTCCCCAGACGGCCACTGTCAGGCCCGCGGCGCTTTGCCCGATGAGTTTCACCCACCAGCGGATGTCCATCAGGTCATCCGCCACGCCCACGAGGACAATGACGGCGGCACCCGCGAGGACGCCCCACGGGGAGAAGTTGTTGCGGTAAATGTCCTTGACGAAGAACGACTGGCTGGCCACGATGAGCGCCACCATCACCCCGAGAAAAATTGCCACCCCGCCCAGCCGGGACACTGGGATGGAATGCATGTCGCGGCTGCGGATGGGCAGGTGCAGTTCCAGCCGGTGACCGATGACCCGGGCTCCCCAGGTGGCCGCATAGGACACGATGGCAGCCGTCAGCCCCATCAGCAGGTACATGATCATGGAACGGGGACCGTTTCAAGGGGGATGCTGAAGCAGGGCAACCGTGCCGGCAGTTGGTCCTTGGTCGAGGGGCTCACTGGCCGGGAATCTGTTCTTCGATAAATGAAACTTCTCCGTCGCCGAGCGCGCAGCAGGCAGTACGTATGTTCGTATACGCAGTGCTTTTCCGTATACGCAGTGCCTTACAGGGCTGTATTACAGTGGACTCTAGTCAAAGATACTAGCGCCAACAGCTTCATGGCTTCGCGCCACACGGGCGCAGTGCGAGCGGGGAAATCCCTGTCAGCCATGCTGAAAGGACCCCCATGACCCCCCGCATAGCAGTTGCCGCCGTGACCTTCGACCGGCCCGGCGAACTGGCTGTCCTGCTCGATTCCATCAATAACCAGACGGCCAGGGTGGACACGATCTGCCTGGTGGACAGCGGCACAACGCCGGCCGCGGACGTGGCCGGAAAGCACCCCAACGTCGACTACGTCCGTTCGGAAGCGAACCTCGGCGGCGCGGGCGGATTCGCGCTGGCGGCGCTGAAGGCCGTGGCCAGCGGTGCCAGATGGATTTGGATGATGGACGACGACGCCGAGCCGGCTGATCCGGAATGCCTCGCCACGCTGCTGCGTGAGGCCGAGGCGCGCGACCTGGAAGCGGTGGTTCCGCTGGTCACGGCGCCGGGCCAGCCGGACAGGCTTTCTTTTTTCTTCCGCCTGGACGGGAAAGTCACGCATAGCCGCGCCGACGTGGAGAAGCTGGGTTTCCTGCCCAACGACGGCCACTTCTTCAACGGAGCGCTGATCCGTTCCGACGTCTTCTTCAAGGTGGGCCTGCCGGACATGCGGCTCTTCATCCGCGGGGACGAGGTGGACTTCACCATCCGCCTTCGCAAGGCAGGGATCCGGTTCGGCACGGTGACCACCACCGCCATCACCCATCCGCACGCTTTTTCAGAGACCCAGCATGTGTTCGGCGCCGGCTGGCACGTCATCGTTCCTGAGTCGGCCTTCAAGCGGTACTACTACTACCGGAACCGCGGCTACCTGATCCGCCGGTACTTCCGTGTCAGGTCCTTCGTGGCGGATGTGGGGGGTTACCTGGGCTACTTCCTGCAGCGCCGGGACCTTCCCGGCTTCCTGGGCTGGGCCAAATCGTTCACTACCGGGCTGCGCGGCAAAGGGTTTGCGCCGCTGGAGGACCAGAAATTCTAGGCTGCGGTTCCTAGGTCCTGCGCGCCAATCCCTGGCGCTTCAGCCCTCGGGCCGCAAGGAGCCACAGCAGCACCCAGGGCTCGCCGAGGACGCGGTAGGCAACCCGGCGGGGATGAAGCAGCAGGCGCCACGCCCATTCCAGGCCCATCCTGCCAAGCCATCGCGGGGCAAGCCGCTGGATGCCGGCAAGCTGTTCGATCGCCCCGCCAACAGCGCAGTAGACTGCCGGCGGCATGTCACCAAGGCGGCGCTGCAGGACTTTCTCCTGGAGCGGCATGCCCAGTCCAATCAGGACCAGCTGCGGCCGCTGCCGGTGGAGCCAGGCCACGGCTTCGTCCTCGAGCCGGCCGTCCCAGCCCTCCCCCGGGAAGCCCGCGACGTTTGCGCCGGGAACGATTGACTGCAGCTTCCTCACGGCGCCGGCGTTAGCCTCCGCACCGGCGCCCAGCACGGCGATCCGCTCCAGTCCCCGCACCTGGTCCAGGGCTGGAAGCCAGTCGGTGGAACCCAGCCGGTAGTCCATGACGGGGCCTTCGGCCTTGCCGGTCCTCCCCCACAGCCAGAGCACGGGAGCCCCGTCCAGCAGGACAACATCGCTCCGCTGGTAGAGGTCGGCGAAGCCCTCGTCCGAGAGGGCCAGGGTGACACTGTGGAGGTTGTGGCCCAGCACCGTGCGGGTGGAGCCTTCCTGGACATAGCGGCTGAGTTCTTCCACCAGTTCCGGAACACGCAGGGGGGTTGCCTCAACCTCCAGCAGCGGGACCTGCTGGCGGTGCAGCGCCATCAAGATTCAGTGTCCCGAACCGGCGCCTGGGTTGCCGGAGCGGGGGGTTCGACGGCGGAGGAACCTGACGCTGCGGGCTTATCCCGGGCGGTGGAAGGCTCGTCCGCCACGGGAGTCGCAACCGCGGGCGACAGGGCAGAGGCCACTGCGTCAGACGGTTCCTCGTCCGCCTGTTCCTCCTCCGCCATGGGCATCTCGCCCAGGCCCAGGACACCCGGAACGTGCTCGCGGAGCTGGTCAAGGCTCACCGCACCGTTGCGGACCACGCGCAGGTGCGGGCCGGTGGCGTCAACAATGGTGGAAGGCACGGCGTCCTGGCCTTCCTGCGGCCGGAAGCCCCCTTCCAGGTAGACCTCCACGGAATCGGCCAGCTGCTCACGTGCGGCGGCGGCCGTCTGCCCGGGGGCGTGGCCCGTGCGGTTGGCGGACGAAACTGCGAGCGGTCCGGTGAGGGTCAGCAGTTCCTGGGCGATTTCGTCGTCCGGCATGCGCAGGGCAACCGTGCCCTTGGTCTCGCCCAGGTCCCAGTCGAGGGACGGCTGGGCGTGCAGGATCAGCGTCAGGCCGCCCGGCCAGAACGCTTCCGCAAGCTTTCGGGCGTCCGCGGACACGTCCGTGGCCAGTCCATCAAGGGCGTTGATCCGCGGAATCAGCACTGGCGGGGGCATGGTGCGGCTGCGTCCCTTGGACACCAGCAGCATGGTCACTGCCTGGGGCGAGAAGGCGTCGGCGGCTATCCCGTAGACCGTATCCGTGGGAAAAACCACGCACTTCTTCTCGCTGATGGCCCGCTGGGCGTGCTCAAGTCCCCGGGCGCGCTCGTCGTCGCTGGTGCAGTTATAGGTTGTGGTCACTCGCCTATTCTTTCATTCCGTATGGCCCGGACCCGCGAGCAGGGCGCTGGTGGCGCGCTCCTTGCCGTTGAGGTCCAGGTGCGTCCTGATTCCGGTCCAGTTCCCGGTCCTGGCCAGCATGGCCGAGATCCAGCCCGCCTGGACTTCCGCATGTTCCATCACAAAGTAGCCGCCGGGCCGCAGGAGGCGTGCCGCGGAGGCGGCGGCCGCCGTCGGAAGTTCCATGCCGTCCGCTCCCCCGCCGTACAGTGCTTCGGGCGGATCATGCAGGGCGACTTCGGGCTCGTTGGGGACGGCTTCGGCGGGGATGTACGGCGGGTTGGAGACCACGACGTCGAAGGTTCCGTTGAGCTCCGGCAGCGCGTCGCGCAGGTCCCCCAGGACCAGGTGGACGCCCAGCGGCGCCAGGTTCCTGGCAGCCCAGGCGTGGGCGAAGGGGCTGAACTCCACCGCATGGACGTCGGCGCCGGGCACCTCGTGGGCGATGGATCCGGCGATGGCGCCGGATCCGGTGCCCAGGTCCACAACGCGCGGGTGCGGCATGCCCTTGAGGTGGTCGATCACCAGCTGCACCACGGACTCGGTTTCGGGGCGGGGAATGAAGACCCCCGGCCCCACCGCCAGTTCGAGGTAGCGGAAGTGCGCCACACCGGTGATGTGCTGCAGCGGAATCCTCCCGGCTCGCTCCGCCACCAGGGCTTCATATCCCTCCGGGGCAGCAGCGTCCCCCAGCATCAGGGCACGGAGGCGGCCCAGCCCGACATTCAGGAGGTGGTCGGCGAGCAGCTCGGCGTCCACGCGGGGGCTGGGGACGCCGGCGTCCCGGAGGATGGCTGTTGCCTCGGCGACGGCGTCCGCCAGCGACTGGCCTGGCTGAAGTGTCATGTCTGGGATGTACCAGAAGCGCTAATCGCCAATGGCGTCCAGGCGGGCCTGTTCGTCCATCTCGATGGCTGACTGGATGACGGGTTCCAGGTCGCCGTTCATCACCTGGTCCAGGTTGTATGCCTTGTAGCCGGTGCGGTGGTCCGCGATGCGGTTTTCCGGGTAGTTGTACGTGCGGATGCGCTCCGAGCGGTCCATGGTGCGGATCTGGGACTTCCGCTGGGCGGAGTTCTCGGCGTCGATCTGCTCCTGCTGGTGCGCCAGGATGCGGGCCCGCAGCACGCGCATGCCGGCTTCGCGGTTCTGCAGCTGGGATTTCTCGTTCTGCATGGCCACCACGATGCCCGTGGGAAGGTGGGTGATGCGCACGGCGGAGTCGGTGGTGTTAACGGACTGGCCGCCAGGGCCCGAGGACCGGTAGACGTCGATCTTGAGGTCGTTCTGGTTGATCTCGAGCTCTTCGGGCTCGTCCACCTCGGGGAGGACCAGCACGCCGGCCGCGGAGGTGTGGATGCGGCCCTGCGATTCGGTGACGGGAACGCGCTGGACACGGTGCACGCCGCCCTCGAACTTGAGCCGTGCGTACACGCCCTCGGCAGGATCGTTCGAGTTGCCCTTCACGGCCACCTGGACGTCCTTGTAGCCGCCAAGGTCGGATTCAGTGGCGGAAATGATTTCAGTCTTCCAGCCCCGCGACTCGGCGTACCGGGTGTACATGCGCAGCAGGTCGCCCGCAAAAAGCGCAGCTTCGTCGCCGCCTTCACCGCCCTTGACCTCAAGGATGACGTTGCGGGCATCATCAGGATCACGCGGAATAAGCAGCCTGCGCAGTTTGGCAGCGGCAACCTCAAGGGCGGCTTCCAGTTCAGGCACCTCGGCAGCGAACTCCGGATCCTCTGAAGCCATCTCCTTGGCAGCAGCAAGGTCATCCCGGATGCCCTCCCACTTGTGGTAGGCCTCAACAATTCCATTAAGCTGAGCCGACCGCCGCCCCAGCTTCCGGGCAAGCCGCTGGTCAGCATAAACAGCAGGATCCCCCAGCTGCGCCTGGATGGAATCATGCTCATCAAGCAGGCCCTGTACGGACTCAAACATCTTTCAAAACCTCTTTCGACTTGTACAAGTCTAGTAACAAACAAAACCGGACCGCGGCTGGTGCGTTAACGACGAAGCCGCACGGATTTTTCCGCCCCGGGAGTGGCATCGGGCCTGCCGGAGCTGGGCGGCTGACGATCGAAGATCGGAAGCCGCCCAGCGTAGGGGCGGGGGCGGAAAAATCCGTGCGGCGTCAGCACCGGGGCAGCAGAATCAGCCGCTCACCGGGGCGTTACTTGTCGTTATCCGACTTCGCACCAAGCGTCGTCTTCTGGACCTGCATCAGGAACTCGACGTTGCTCTGGGTTTCCCGGATCTTGTTGGTCAGCAGTTCAAGGCTCTGCTGGGTCTCGAGTCCGGAGAGGACGCGGCGCAGCTTCCACATGATCTTGACTTCCTCGGGCGAGAGCAGGTTCTCCTCGCGGCGGGTGCCGGACGCGTTGACGTCCACGGCCGGGAAGATGCGCTTGTCAGCCAACTGGCGGGACAGGCGGAGCTCCATGTTGCCGGTGCCCTTGAACTCTTCGAAGATGACCTCGTCCATCTTGGATCCGGTCTCCACGAGGGCGGTTGCCAGGATGGTGAGCGAGCCGCCGTTTTCGATGTTGCGGGCGGCGCCGAAGAAGCGCTTGGGCGGGTACAGCGCGGCGGAGTCCACACCACCGGACAGGATGCGGCCGGAGGCCGGTGCTGCCAGGTTGTAGGCGCGGCCCAGGCGGGTCATCGAGTCGAGGAGCACCACGACGTCCATGCCCATTTCCACGAGGCGCTTGGCGCGCTCGATGGAAAGTTCGGCCACGGTGGTGTGGTCGTCGGCGGGACGGTCGAAGGTGGAGGCTATGACCTCGCCCTTGACGGTGCGCTGCATGTCCGTGACTTCTTCGGGGCGTTCGTCAACCAGCACCATCATGAGGTGGACCTCAGGGTTGTTGGTGGTGATCGCGTTGGCGATGGACTGCAGGATGAGCGTCTTGCCGGCCTTGGGCGGCGAGACGATCAGGCCGCGCTGGCCCTTGCCGATGGGGGCAACAAGGTCGATGACGCGGGGGCCGATCTTCTTGGGATCGGTCTCCAGGCGCAGCCGCTCGGAGGGGTAGAGCGGAACCAGCTTGGCGAATTCGACGCGGTCCTTGAGCTCTTCGGCGGTCTTGCCGTTCACCGAAGTGACGCGGACCAGGGCGTTGAACTTCTGGCGGGCGGACTGCTGGCTGCGGTCCTCGCCTTCACGGGGTGCGCGGATGGCGCCGACCACGGCGTCGCCCTTGCGGAGGTTGTACTTCTTGACCTGGGCCAGGGAGACGTAGACGTCGTTCGGGCCCGGGAGGTAGCCGGAGGTGCGGATGAACGCGTAGTTCTCCAGGACGTCAAGGATGCCCGCGACAGGCAGCAGGACGTCGTCCTCGGTCACTTCGACGTCGTCGACGTCCGGACCCTGGGAGCGCCCGCGGCGGCGGTCATTACGGTCGCGGAAACGGTCGTTGCGCGAGCTGTTGTCCCGGTCCTGGCCGCCGGAGCGGTCATTGCGGTCGTTCCGGTCCCGCCGGTTACGGCGGTTGCGGCGGCTGCCGCCGTCGGAATCGTCGCTGTCGCGGGTGTCCTCGCGGCGGGAGCCTTCACGCTGGCCGGCCTCGCGGCTGCCTGCGTTGTCGCGGCCGCCGTCGGCGCTTTCACGGGCGCCGCCGTCGCGGCCGGCGTTGTCACGGCCGCGGGTGCGGCCGCCGTCGCGGCGGTCGGTGCGCTGGCCTGCGTCGCCCTCAGCAGGGGCTTCGGTGCGCTGTTCCGACGTGCGCTGTTCGGCGGTGCGCTGCTCCGCGGCCTGCGCTGCGGGGCGCTGTTCGACGTCGGCCTGCGCGGCAGGAGCCTCGGCGGCCTCCGCGCCCTGGGGTGCTGCGGCGGCAGCTTCGCCGCGGCGGCGGTTACGGGTACGCGGCTGGCGGCGCTCGGTGGCTCCTTCAGTTGCCTCGGCAGCCTCGGCAGGAGCTTCCGCCGGCGCTGCGGTGCCGGTGGCGGCAACGGCGGCCTCGGCAGCAGCGGGCTCCGCGGCGGCCGGAGCCACCACGCCGTCGCTCACTGCGCGGCGGCTGCGGCCGCGGCGTGCACGGGTGCCGTCGGCGGGCGCTTCCGTGGTTTCAGCCGGAGCGGCAGCAGCCGGGGCGGAGACGGCCGGCGCGGCAATGCTCTCGGCACGCTTCTCGGTTGCCTTGGCAGGCGCCTTGGCAAGTGGGGTGCCGGCGCGGTGGGCGGAGATGGCGGAAACCAGGTCCCCCTTGCGCATCCGGGAACCGCCGGAAATGCCGAGCTGGCTGGCAAGTGCCTGCAGCTGGGCGAGCTTAAGGCCTGCGAGGCCGCTGCTCTTGGCGGGTGCGGCCGGTGATTCGGCAGCAGAAGATGATAGTTCCACAGCTGGCGACAGCTCAGTGGTTTCGGTCACGAAGGATCCTTCCCCCTCGACGGCGTCCAGACGAGGAGCTGGACGCGATGATTTGATCTGGGCTGCAGTTCAGATCTGCAGCCGGATTTTTCGGCCTTGCCGGTTGGAGATCGGCCAGCAGGGCCGGATACTGATTCACCTTCCACTCCGCCCGTGGCGGAGGGATGGACTGACGCTTCAGGGGCAGCTTAATGACTGCAGATTCCTGCGACAGACCAAGCAGGCGGCACCGGAATAGATTGCGCAGTAGGAGATCAAATCGCAAATGAATGCTGGAGGAGATCAGATAGGCGGAATTACCGCCGGTGCATCTCCACCTTAGCACCTTCAACGTCCACTGCCAGCTTCAGAACACGCCATGCAATATCCGGCGTGTTGGCTGCGATGAAGTCCTCGATGAAGGCCACCACGGCCGCGGCGTCGGCTTCTCCGTCGGCCAGGACCAGCACGGTGGGGCCCGCACCCGATACGACGGCGGCGTACCCGGCCGTTCGGAGCGCCGCGATCAGCGCTGCGCTGGGGCGCATCGCCTCCGCCCGGTAGCTCTGGTGCAGGTAGTCCTCGGTGCCTGCCAGCAGGAATTCGGGCTTTGCCGTCAGCGCGTGGATCAGCAGTGCGGCACGGCCCGCGTTCATAGCTGCCGCATGGTGGCCCACCGATGCCGGCAGGAGAGCCCGGGCCGCCTCCGTGGACAGTTCGAAGTCCGGGACCGCCACAACCGGGATGACCGAATCCGCCACTGTTGCCCGCGTGCTGCTGTACTGGTCATTGTTCTGCCAGGACAGCGCCAGTCCGCCGAAAATGGCGGGTGCGACGTTGTCCGGATGTCCCTCCATCTCGGAGGTGAGCTGAAGGATCCAATCCTTGCCGCGGCGGGCAGCCTCTGGAACCAGGGCATTGGCTGCGGTCACGGCAGCTACCACTGCCGACGCAGAGGACCCAAGCCCCCGCCCGTGCGGATTGACGTTGTCCGCCGTGATCCGAAGCCCCTCATGCCGGAAGCCCAGGCGGTGCAGGGCTTCGGTGAGGGCGCGGACCACCAGGTGGCTGGCGTCACGGGGAAGCGTTTCAGCCCCCTCACCGCTGAGGTCGAACTGAAGCTCACCGCTGCCCAGGGTTTCCACCGTCAGGGTGTCGTGCAGCGACAGCGCAAGCCCCAGGCTGTCATAGCCCGGGCCCAGGTTCGCGCTGGTGGCGGGCACGCGGACGGTCACCAGCTGGCCAGCCGGAACTGCCGGCGCAGCGGCCGCGGACTCGGCAGGGACGGTGAGGGTGGTTTCCACGGTTACTTGTCTTCCAGTCCCAGTTCGGCGGCAACCGTCACGACGTCATTGGGCACCTTGACAGGCTGCACATCGCTGCCGTCCTCGGTGCGCAGGGCCCACTGGGGATCCTTGAGGCCGTGGCCAGTCACGGTGATGACGATGGTCTTGCCTGACGGAACTTCACCCGCGGCGTGCTTCTTCAGCAGCCCGGCCACGCCGGCGGCGGATCCCGGCTCCACGAAAACGCCCTCACGTGCGGACAGCCAGCGGTGCGCGTTCAGGATTTCCTCATCCGTAACCGCATCAATCAGTCCACCGGATTCGTCACGGGCGCCGATGGCACCGTCCCAGGAGGCGGGATTGCCGATCCGGATGGCCGTGGCGATGGTGTCCGGTTCGGTGATGGGGTGGCCGGCAACAAACGGCGCGGCCCCCGCAGCCTGGAAGCCCCACATCACGGGGGTCTTGGTGGAGACGGCGGGAAGGGTGCCGGCCGTCTCGGACTCGAACGGAGCGGAGTACTCCTTGTAGCCCTTCCAGTAGGCGGTGATGTTCCCTGCATTGCCGACCGGCAGGACGTGGATGTCCGGTGCGTCGCCCAAAGCGTCGACGATTTCGAACGCGCCGGTCTTCTGGCCCTGGATGCGGGCGGGGTTGACCGAGTTCACCAGGAACACCGGGTAGGACTCCCCCAGCTTCCGGGCGATGTCCAGGCAGTTGTCGAAATTGCCGTCCACCTGCAACAGCGTGGCGCCGTGGGCGATAGCCTGGCTGAGCTTGCCCATGGAGATCTTGCCTTCCGGCACCAGCACGGCGCACTTCAGGCCGGCGGCGGTGGCGTAGGCAGCAGCAGAGGCGGAGGTGTTGCCGGTGGAGGCGCAGACCACGGCCTTCGCCCCGGAGGCGACGGCGGCGGTCATGGCCATGGTCATGCCGCGGTCCTTGAACGAACCGGTGGGGTTCATGCCCTCCACCTTCAGGTACACCTCGGAACCGGTGAGCTCCGAGAGCTTCTGCGCGTGCACCAGGGGGGTGCCGCCTTCGCCCAGGGTGATGACCTTGGTGGATTCCGTCACGGGCAGACGGTCAGCGTATTCGCGGATGACGCCGCGCCATTGGTGAGCCACTTAGACTCCTTCTACCCGCAGAACGGATGTAACTGAATTGATGACGTCCAGGCCTTTGACGGCCTCGACGGTGGCCGCAAGGGCAGCCTCTGACGCGCGGTGGGTGACGATCCGCAGTTCGGCCGATTCCGTGTTGGATTCGGCGTCCTTGTGGATGGTTTGCCGCATGATCTCGATGGACACGCCGTGCTCTGCGAAGAGCTGCGCAATGCGGGCCAGGACGCCGGGCTGGTCGGCGACGTCGAGGCCGATGTAGTAGCTGGTAGTGGCTGCATCGATGGGCAGGGCCGGAACGTGGCCGGTAGTGGTCTCGGTACGCTGCGGTCCGCCCAGCACCAGGCGGCGGGCTGCGGAGACAAGGTCGCCCAGTACGGCAGACGCCGTCGGCGTGCCGCCGGCACCCTGGCCGTAGAACATCAGTTCACCGGCGTTTTCCGCCTCAATGAACACGGCGTTGAACGCGCCGCGGACGGCGGCCAGCGGGTGTTCGCGCGGCAGGAGCGTGGGGTGCACGCGGACGGACACGCCCTCGTTGCCATCGGCGTCAGTGAGTTTCTCGGCGATGGCCAGCAGCTTGATGACGAAGCCGGCGTCCTTGGCCGCGGCGATGTCAGCGGCGGTGACGGACGTAATGCCTTCGCAGTGGACGTTCTCAAGGGCAAACCGGGTGTGGAAGGACAGCGTGGCCAGGATCGCGGCCTTGGCAGCGGCGTCGTGGCCTTCGACGTCGGCGGTGGGGTCCGCTTCCGCGTAGCCGAGGCGCTGGGCCTCTGCCAGGGCATCGGCGAACTGGGCGCCGGTGGAGTCCATCTGGTCCAGGATGAAGTTCGTGGTGCCGTTGACGATGCCCAGCACCCTGGTGATCCGGTCACCGGAAAGGCTGTCGCGGATGGGCCGGAGGATGGGGATGGCCCCGGCCACGGCTGCTTCGTAGGAGAGCTGGACCCCTGCCTTGTCCGCCTCTTCGTAGAGGGTGGGGCCGTCCTGGGCCAGCAGGGCCTTGTTGCCGGTGACAACGCAGGCGCCGTTCCGCAGCGCGGAGAGGATCAACGTCCGGGCGGGCTCAATGCCGCCCATGAGCTCGATGACCAGGTCTGCGTCCTTGACCAGCGTCTCGGCGTCGGTGGTGAAAAGCTCCTGCGGCAGGTCCACGTCGCGGGGGGCGTTGACGTTGCGCACGGCGATGCCGCTGAGCTGCAGGCGGGCGCCGGTGCGGGCGGCAAGGGCGTCGGCGTCCTCAATGAGGATCCGCGCAACCTGGGCCCCAACGTTGCCGCAGCCCAGCAGGGCTACTTTCAGGGTTCGCAATTCCGTCATTCAGGCTCCCATGTCGCGGTTCAGCAAATCTTCTTCGGTTTCCCCGCGGACAATCAGCCGGGCAGATCCGTCGCGCACCGCGACAACGCCCGGCCGGGCCAGATAGTTGTAGTTGCTTGACAGGGCCCAGCAGTAGGCGCCGGTCCCCGGTACAGCAAGCAGATCACCGGCTGCCACGTCCTCGGGCAGATATACATCTCTAACAACTATGTCGCCGCTCTCGCAATGTTTGCCCACCACGCGGGACAGCTGCGGAGCCGCCGCGGACGTGCGTGAGGCCAGAATTGCGGAGTAATCGGCGTCGTAGAGCACGGGGCGGGCGTTGTCGCTCATGCCGCCGTCCACTGAAACATACCGGCGCGGATACGTAACGTTGTTGCCTCCGTCACTGGCTCCGGACGGGGCCGGTGCGTCCACCCGAACGGTTTTGATCGTCCCCACCTCGTAAAGGGTGAACGTGGTGCTGCCCACGATGGCGCGTCCCGGTTCGATGGAGATGCGGGGCGGGTCGATGCCGAGCTCTGCGCAGGTGGAACGGACGACGGCGGCCATCGCCTCCGCGATCTCGGCTGCGGGGCGGGGGGTGTCCACCGGGGTGTAGGCGATGCCGTAGCCGCCGCCGAGGTCCAGCTCCGGAAGGACGATGGAGTATTTCTCCTGCATGGCGGCGAGGAAGCGGAGGAGCTTCTCGGCGGCCATCGCGAAGCCGTCCGGCTCGAAGATCTGGGAACCGATGTGGCAGTGCAGGCCCAGCAGTTCAATGCCCGGGTGCGCGGCGGCGGCAGCCACTGCTTCTTCGGCAGCGGACAGCCCGGCCTGTTCGGTGGTGTCCGCGGCCATGGAGAGGCCGAACTTCTGGTCCTCGTGGGCCGTGGCAATGAATTCGTGGGTGTGCGCATGGACACCCGGCGTCAGCCGGAGCATGACGTTGGCCTTTTCCCCCCGGTGTTCGGCGATGGCGCCCACCCTGATCAGTTCGCTGAGGCTGTCCACCACGATCCGGCCAAGTTTCATGTCCAGCGCACGGTGGATCTCGCCGTCGGACTTGTTGTTGCCGTGCAGGGCAACGTCGGCGCCGGGAATCCCGGCCTTTGCCGCGACGGCGAGCTCTCCGCCGGAGGCCGTGTCCAGCCGCAGCCCCTCTTCTTCGACCCAGCGCACCACAGCGGTGCACAGGAACGATTTGCCGGCGTAGTAGACGTCCACTCCCCCGCAGATGTCAGCGAACGCATTGTTGAAGGCATCGCTGAACGCGCGGGCCCGCGCCCGGAAATCGTTCTCGCTCATGACGAACAGCGGGGTGCCGTACTTCCGCTGGAGCTCACTGACCGGGATCCCGTCCACGGTGAGTTCGCCGTCGTCGTTGCGCTCCACGCCTTTGGCCCACATGGGTTCCTGCAGGGCATTCAGGTCGGCAGGAACCGAAAGCCAGGCAGGGGCAAGCGGGGAACCGGCGGTGGTGTCCTGTGCAGTCATGGAAATCACATCCGTTCCGGCGCGGAAACGCCAAGCAGGTCAAGGCCGTTGGCCAGCACCTGGCTCGTGGCGTCGTTGAGCCACAGCCGGGTGCGGTTGACGTCGGTCACCGCTTCGTCGCCCATGGGCGCAATCCGGCAGGCGTCATACCAGCGGTGATAGGCGCCGGCAATGACCTCCAGGTGGCGGGCCACCCGGTGCGGTTCGCGGAGCTCGGCGGCCTTGGCCACGATCGAAGGGTAGCTGCCCAGGTAGGAGAGCAGCTCGTTTTCAGTGGGGTGGTCAAGCAGCGAGGCGTCAAAGCTGTCCACGCCGTCCACCTGGCGCTCGACGCCCGCGGCCACGGCGTTCCGGGCAGCGCCGCGGGAGCGTGCATGGGCGTACTGCACGTAGAACACCGGGTTTTCATTGCTGTGCTTCTTCAGCAGCTCCGGGTCAAGGGTCAGCGGCGAATCCGCGGGGAAACGGGCCAACGAGTAGCGGACGGCATCCTTCCCGAGCCAGTCGATCAGGTCCTTGAGCTCAATGATGTTTCCGGCACGCTTGGACAGCTTGGCGCCGTTGACGGACACCAGCTGCCCGATCAGCACCTCGATGTGGACCTCGGGGTCGTCACCGGCGCACGCGGCAATCGCCTTGAGCCGGTTGATGTAGCCGTGGTGGTCGGCACCCAGGAGGTAGATCTTCTCGGTGAAGCCCCGGTCCTTCTTGGACAGGTAGTACGCGGCGTCGGCGGCGAAGTACGTCGGCTCGCCGTTGGCGCGGATCATCACGCGGTCCTTGTCGTCGCCGAAGTCCGTGGTGCGCAGCCACACCGCACCGCCGTCGTCGAACACGTGGCCCTGCTCGCGCAGGCGCGCCACGGCACTTTCGATCGCACCGGCGTCGTGCAGTTCCTGCTCGGAGAAGAACACGTCGAACTCCACGCCGAAGTCCGCAAGGGTGGCCTTGATGTCCTTCATCTGGGCCTCGTAGGCGGCGGCGCGGATCACCGGAAGGGCGGCAACCTCAGTCAGTTCACGGATGTCAGGGTGCTCTGTCAGTACCTCGTGCCCAAGGTCCGCGATGTACTGTCCGGGGTAGCCGCCGTCGGGCACCGGAAGTCCGTGCAACCGGTTGTAGACGGAATGCGCGAAGACGTTCATCTGCGTGCCGGCGTCATTGATGTAGTACTCGGCGGTGACCTCCGCGCCGGAGGCACGGAGTACGCGGGCGATCGAATCCCCCAGCGCTGCCCAGCGGGTGTGGCCGATATGCAGGGGCCCGGTGGGATTGGCGGAAACAAACTCCATGTTCACCGTGTGGCCGGCGAGCGCGGAGTTGGTGCCGTACTGCGCGCCGGCCTCGACAATCACCTTGGCCAGGGCGCCGGCGGCAGCCGCATCCACGGTGATGTTCAGGAACCCCGGCCCGGCGATGTCCACGGCAGCAACGCCGTCGATGGACTTCAGGCGGGTGCTGAGGATCGTGGCGAATTCACGCGGGTTGGTGCCCGCCTGCTTGGCGAGCTGGAGGGCAATGTTGGTGGCCCAGTCGCCGTGGTCCCGGTTCTTGGGTCGCTCCACGCGCACCTCATCAGGGACAGCTGATGCTGAAAGGGCGATGTCACCGGCAGCGACGGCGTCCTTCAGGCAGGCGGATATGGCGAGGGAGAGTTCTTCGGGAGTCACCCCTCTAGACTACCGGGGGCCGGTGACAGCAAGGGAATTCGGGGGCTTTGTGCGCCTTGGCGTTCCACAGGGAAACAGGAATCCGCACACAGGTTGAACCAATACGCTGGCTCTTGCGTTGACAAGGGCGTAGGCACTGAGCAGTTCCCTTCCCGAGTCCCCCGAATCCCTGACGAAACGAGAATGTTGATGAGACCCTCAGTCCGTAAAAGTGTTTACGCCGGAATCGCCGGCCTGTCCCTGGCGGGAACGGTGGCAGGTTGCGCACCCTCGGCCGGAAGCACCCCCGCTGCCGGTGGATCGACGCCGCCCGCCGGCGGCAGCGCTGCGGCAACGAGCCCCGCCGCCGCGGGAGCGTCAACACTGGCGGCCAGCGGGACAGAGTACAAGGACGGCACCTACAGCGCCGACGGCACCTATGTGTCGCCCAACGGTACCGAGACCGTGGGCGTGCAGCTTACCCTGGCCGCGGGGACCGTCACGGACGTCCAGATCACGCAGCACCCGTCCAACCCGAACACCCGCAAGTTCCAGGGCGAGTTTGCCGGCGGCATCGCGGCCCAGGTGGTTGGCAAGAACATCGACGAGCTCAATGTGTCCAAAGTCGCGGGCTCCTCGCTCACCAGCGGCGGTTTCAACAAGGCCCTGGAGCAGATCAAGTCGGAGGCACAGTAGGCCGTGCCGGACCGGGACCGGGAGGACTTCGCGTTTGAGGGGATCGGCACGCGCTGGCAGGTCTCAACGCCCCGGCTGCTCGATCCGGTCCTGCTGGCCCGGCTCCTCGCCGTAGTGGAACGGTTCGATGCCGACTGGTCCCGGTTCCGGGAGGATTCCCGCGTTACCGCCATGGCCAGGGAACCCGGCCGGTACGAGTTCCCTGCCGAGGCCGGTCCGCTCGGGCTGGTGTACCGGACCCTCTACCAGCTCACCGGCGGCGCAATGACGCCGCTTATCGGCACCAGCCTGGAGCGTTTGGGGTACGACGCCGGCTACTCACTTCAGCCTTCCGGCTCCCCGCTGCCGGCACCCGTTTGGGACGAGGTGCTGGATTGGGCGGGCACCACCCTCACCACGAAAGCTCCGGCCGTCCTGGACATCGGGGCCGCCGGCAAGGGCCTGCTGGTGGACCTGTTGGCGGCGGAACTTGAGGCGGGCGGCGTGACGGCGTTCATTATCGATGCCAGCGGAGACCTGTTGGTGCGTGGGCCGGATCCCGTTCCGGTGGCATTGGAACACCCCTACAACGCAGCCCAGGCCATCGGCGTGGTGCAGCTGTCCGGCCGGGCACTGTGTGCCTCTGCGGCAAACCGGCGCGCCTGGGGCGACGGCCTGCACCACGTCCTGGACGGCAGGACCGGCCGGCCGGTAAGGACCGCTGTGGCCACCTGGGCGCTGGCGGAAACCACAATGCTGGCCGATGCACTGGCAACGGCGCTCTTTTTCCTCCCCGGCGACGAATTGCAGCGGTCTTTTGATTTTTCCTGGTTGACGGTCTTCTCGGACGGAAGCGCAGCCCATTCCCAAGGATTTGAAGGGACACTGTTTTCATGAGCCCCGTCGAAACCCCCAGAACCGGGCCGGACCTGTCCATCGGCCGGCTGGATACCGTGCTGGGCCGGTACACCATGTACCGGCTGATCCTCCTGGTCCTGGCAACCTTGGCCGGATACAGCCTTGTGCTCGACGCCTTGGGCTGGCTGACGTTCGGCGTTCCGGAGATGCTGGGGCACCTGGTCCTGTGCCTGGGGCTGACCTACGCATCCAACAGGGCGCTGGCGGCACTGTTCCGGGTACGGCCGCACTCCGAGTCCTCGCTGATCACCGGGCTGCTGCTCTATTTCCTGTTCTGGCCCTCTTTCGCCCCAATGGACGTGGCGGGGGTGGCTTTGGCATGCGTGCTGGCATCGGCGTCGAAATACGCCCTCGCCTGGCGCGGAAGGCACGTGTTCAACCCTGCCGCCGCGGGTGCGTTCGTCACGGGCCTCACCGGCCTTAACATCGCCACCTGGTGGGCTGCCACGCCGGCCATGCTGTTGCTGCTGCTTCCGGGAGTCCTGCTGGTCCTGTACCGCACCCGGAAGTTCCTGATGGCCACGGTGTTCACCGTTGTTGCCGCCGCGATCATCACCGCCGAACTGCTCCAGGCCGGGCTGTCAGCGGGCATGGCCCTGTGGCAGTCCTTTGCCCAGCGGCCGCTGCTGTTCTTTGTTGGCTTCATGCTTACCGAGCCGCTGACGCTGCCGCCGCGGCGCTGGCAGCAACTCGCGTTGGCCGCAGTGGTGGGCGTTGTCTTCGCGGTCCCCTACAACGTCGGGTTCCTGGCCAATTCTCCGGAGGCGGCGCTGCTGCTGGGCAACCTGCTGGCTTTCCTGGCGGGCCAGCGCGGGAGCGTGACCCTCCGCCTTGCCGGAACCAGGGCGCTGACACCCAGCACCACGGAGTTCTCCTTCGAACCGTCGCGGCCGGTCCGCTTCGTGCCGGGGCAGTACATGGAGCTTGACCTGCCGCAGGTGAAGTCGGACAGGAAGGGCCGGCGCCGGGTATTCAGCCTGACGGGTTCACCGGACGAACGCCTGGTGAAGTTCGGCGTGCGGACTGCCGAGCCGGTATCCCCGGCGAAGCGCGTCCTCCTTTCACTGAAGCCCGGGGACAAAGTGACCGCCACCTCGGTGGGTGGAGACTTTGTCCTCCCCCGGAACCCACGGAAACCGGTACTGCTGATTGCCGCCGGAATAGGCATCACGCCCTACCTTTCACACCTGTCGTCCGGAGGATTGCGGGAACGGGACGCCGTGCTCCTCCTCCTTGCACGGAGCGCGGACGAGGTTGCCTATGCGGAGGAACTGCGGGCGGCGGGTATCCGGGTCCTGGTTCGCACTGCGGATGGTTCGGCGCCGCCGCCGGACCTGGCCACCGCCGCCTGGGACGGCACGCGGCTGGACGGCGAAGCCCTCCGTGCACTGGTACCGGACATCGCGGACCGGGACGTCTACGTCTCGGGATCACCGGCCAGCGTGGCGGCACTGCGACGTGCGGCCAGGCAGGCAGGGGCGCGCCGGATCCACGTGGACTCGTTCTCGGGCTACTGATTTCCCGCTCACTGGCATGCCCGGGGTGACGGGGCGGCCGCGATTTTCCCTTGCGGGCCACCTTCCTGCTAAGCTCTAGGACGTCCCGCCAGCAACGGCAGGAAACCCCGGATTGCCCTCGTAGCTCAGGGGATAGAGCGTCTGCCTCCGGAGCAGAAGGTCGTAGGTTCGAATCCTATCGAGGGCACCAGAAGAACCCCGTTACTTCAATGAAGTGGCGGGGTTTTCTGCTCCCCCTGGACTCCGCCCACTCCCCATGTAGGGTTCATTTCCCGGCGCGCCAGGAATCGATAACCACGGTGCCGCGCGGCGAGTCCAGGGTGGCGCTGAGTGGCGTGGAACTGGCCGCTTTTGCTGTGCCCGCCTTCACTCCTGGCATCTTCAAGACGGCGAGCGCTTCCTCAGGCACCCCGCGCAATACCAGCTCTTGGAGCGCCAAGGCCGTTTGCGGGAGATGGTCACATGGATGCGGTCCGGTCCATTCGATCAACGTCGGCAACGCGCCCCCGCATTCTGTGCGGCCATCCTCCCGTACCGTGATGAGCCACTTCAGCGTGCCATACGGCGAATCGCGCTGCACCGCCACTGGCACGCCGGGATCCAGGCCGCAGGTGGCCAGGCCTTGCCGCAGCGTTTCCAATGCGGCTGTCCGCGCAACTGCATGCACCAGCCGGGGCCGTTCGCGCACGGCCTCACGCAACGCTGGCTGGTCCAACCCGAACCAGCGGGGCCTGCCGGGTTCCGGCGCTCCGGGATCGACGGCGATGATCTCGAGATAGCACTGGGGGAAACGTTCTGTGCTGATGTCCATCACGTGATTATGTGTGCCCATCAAGGCGTGTTTGCCACCCCCGGAGGGCTGGACGCCGAACAGAGCCTCGCACCAGGCCGTGCCCTGCTCCAGCGAATCTGCCGCGATGACCAGGTGATCTATGCGCGCGTTCACAGGACGACTATAAACCCGGCCCCGCAACAGCGAGTCAGCGAAAAACGCGGCGACTACGTCCGTCAATATGCCGGCGGTTGTAGCGTTCAGGCTACTGCTACCGCACGTGAGCCTCCGCAGCATTGTCGGTGCCTCCTCGTAGTCTGAAAGCACCAAGTCGAGGGGGTACGCCATGCACGTTCCGTTCTGTTCCATTGTTCCGCCATACCTGCTGAGGCGGCTGGCCAAACAGGATGCGCCGGAGTTTTCGTCCGCGGCCAGGGCCGCCAAGGAAGCCCTGGGCCACGTGGAGTCGTTCCACTCAGCGCGGTCCCGGCCAGTGCCGGACGTTCCGGCAGGGATCCGCCAGGCGAAGCCGGGGCCGCCAAACCGGAGCATCTTCGACGCCGCCGGCTCGGAGGTCCTCCCCGGCCGGCTGGTCCGCAAGGAGGGTGAGGCCGCCACGGAGGACCCCGCTGCCGATGAGGCCTATGACGGGCTCGGCCACACGCACCGCCTGTACGCGGACGTGTTCGGACGCAACTCCATTGACGGACGGGGCCTGCCGCTGGACGCAACGGTCCACTTCGGCAAGCTCTACGACAACGCCTTTTGGGACGGCAAGCAGATGGTTTTCGGCGACGGCGACGGTGAGGTCTTCGAACGGTTCACCAAGTCCCTGAGCGTCATCGGCCACGAGCTGGCCCACGGCGTTACCCAGTATTCAGCCGCGCTTGCCTACCGGAACCAGGCGGGCGCCCTGAACGAATCAATGTCGGACGTCTTCGGTGCCCTGGTGGAGCAGTATGTCAGGAACCAGTCCACGGCCGAGGCCAGCTGGCTGATCGGTGAGGGCCTCTTCACGGCTGAGGTGCAAGGCAGTGCCTTGCGTTCCATGAAGGATCCCGGCACAGCGTACGACGACGATGTGCTGGGTAAGGACCCGCAACCGGACTCCATGGACACGTACGTCAGGACAAGCGCCGACAACGGCGGGGTCCACATCAACTCCGGGATCCCCAACCGCGCCTTCTACCTCGTGGCCGAGACGCTCGGGGGAAACGCCTGGGACTCCCCCGGGCGCATCTGGTACGAGACACTCACCGGCGGAACGCTGCCTCCCACGGCGACCTTCAGGGTCTTTGCGCGCGCCACGGTTGCGTCCGCCGTGGAACTCTACGGTTCCGGATCAACCGAGCATGACGCCGTCCAGAAGGCATGGGAAACTGTGAAGGTCAAGCTTTAACGGACGCCTGGCTGCCGTACTTCGGGGCGGCAGCCAGGCTGTAGGGCAAGCCCAAGGACCAGGCCATGAAGATCAGTGTTGAGCGCACCGGAGGAACCGCCGCGATACCAAGGGTGTGGACTGTGGAAGCCCAATCCAAGAGCGCCATCAGCCAGTGGCAGCCAATCGTGGAAGCATGCCCCTGGGATTCAGTACCCAGGACGCCCAGGGCAGCCGCCGAGCAGTTTGCGGAAACCCAACCGGACCGGTTCATCTATTCGATCAGGGCCGGGCAACGCCGGGCAGCACTTCCTGAGCAGGCCGTCACCGGACCTTGGCGGATTCTTGTGGACAGCACCCGGGAAGCGGCCGAGGAACTGCGTGCCCAACAGCGCGGCGATGGACCGGCGCGCAGCTAACCTGCAGGGCGCTATCCCGCCACGGCCAGTTGGCCGCGGAAGGCACGGCGGTATGACTGCGGACTGGTGTCCAGGACCTTGGCGAAGTGGTGCCGCAGCAGGACGGGGTGCCCGAAGCCGGACTCCCTGGCGATTTCTTCGATGTTCAGGTCCGTGGATTCAAGGAGTTCCTGGGCCCGGAGCACCCGCTGTGAATTGAGCCAGGCGGCAGGCGTCGCTCCGGTCTCGGACCGGAAGCGCCTGGCAAATGTCCTGGCGGACATGTGCACGCGCGCCGCCAGCTCGTTCACGGTGTGCTCGCGGTCCAGGTTCTCCACCATCCAGCGCAGCAGTTGCTCCATGGGAGCTGAACCGCAGGTTGGCATCGGCCGGTCGATGAACTGCGCCTGGCCGCCGTCGCGGTGCGGAGGAACCACCATGTCCCTGGCGATCGCCGCAGCCACATGCGCCCCGAGTTCTACGCGCACCAGGTGGAGGCACGCATCGATCCCGGCGGCCGTCCCTGCGGACGTGATGATGTTGCCGTCCTGTACGTAGAGGACGTTTTCGTCCACCTGGACGCGGGGATACTCGGCAGCCAGTTGGCCTGAGTAGTGCCAGTGGGTGGTGCAGCGGCGCCCATCCAGCAAGCCGGCGCGGGCCAGGGCAAAGGCGCCGGAGCAGATGGACATCACCCAGGCTCCCCTTGCATCAGCGGCCCGCAGCGCCTCAAGGACGGATTCGGGCAACTCGTCGTCCCTGCCATAGGGGGCCATGATGACCAGGTCCGCATCCTCGGTGGCCTCCAGTCCGAGGCCGACGTTCAGGGACAGGCCGGACTTCAGCCGGACATTGCCCGGCTGCGGCGTGCAGACGCGGAAGTCGAAGGCCGGGACGCCGCTTCCCCGGCCGGATCTGTCGATGCCGAAGACCTCGCAGGCAGTGCCGAACTCGAACATCGAGAAGTTGGGAACCACGATCACAGCCACTGATTTGAGCATGCTTCCATTGTGGCAGAAATTAGAGCTTTTTGGGCATTTCTGCCACTTCTTCTTGCTCCGGGCAAGGAGAAACATGGAGGCATGGAAATCCTCATAACCCTCCTCGTCATCCTGTTCCTCCTCGTGATCGCCGCCACGGTGTCAGCGCTCCTGCGTGATGGCCGGGGGCATACGCCTCCTGTTGAATCCCACGAAGCCTGGTCTGCCCTGGACCTCCCCAGCATCAACTACACGCTCCGCGTCTTCTAGCAAGCCGAAGCAAAGCCACCGGACAACTGCCGGCACTACAAACGGGAAGCCCGGGCTCCCGCAGTAGACTGTCAGCAGACATGACACTTCACATCACCTATCCCGCCGAGCTGCCGGTCTCCGAACGGCGCGAAGACCTGATGGCAGCCATCGCGGCGAACCAGGTCACCATCATCGCCGGCGAGACCGGTTCCGGTAAGACCACCCAGATCCCCAAGATGTGCCTCGAACTTGGCCTGGGCGACAACGGGCTGATCGGCCACACCCAGCCACGCAGGTTGGCGGCACGCACGGTGGCCGAGCGCATCGCCGAGGAACTGGGCGTGGACATCGGCCAGGAGGTGGGCTTCCAGGTCCGCTTCACCGGCGAGGTCAGCCGGTCCACCAAGGTCAAGCTGATGACCGACGGCATCCTGCTGGCGGAAATCCAGCGCGACAAACTGCTGCGCAAGTACAACGCGATCATCATCGACGAGGCCCACGAGCGAAGCCTCAACATCGACTTCATCCTTGGCTACCTCAAACGGATCCTGCCGCAGCGCCCGGACCTCAAGGTGATCATCACCTCCGCCACCATCGACCCCCAGCGGTTTGCCGACCACTTCGGTACGCCGGAAAAGCCCGCTCCCATCGTGGAGGTTTCCGGGCGGACCTACCCCGTGGAGATCCGCTACCGCCCGCTGTCCCAGCCGCCGGGCGGACCCGGCCCTGACGACGAAGAGAATGCTTCCGACGACGAACTCGAGGAAGACCGCGACCCCCTCGACGCCGTCTGTGACGCGGTGGACGAACTCGCCGCGGAAGCACCGGGCGACATCCTGGTGTTCTTCTCCGGCGAGCGCGAGATCCGGGATGCGGCGGATGCCCTCCAGGCCCGCATCCAGACCAACCGCCGGCTGGCCGGAACCGAAGTGCTTCCGCTCTTCGCACGGCTGAGCCTGCAGGAACAGCACAAGGTCTTCCATCCCGGCAGCAAGCGCCGGATCGTCTTGGCCACCAACGTTGCCGAGACCTCGCTCACGGTTCCCGGCATCAAGTACGTCATCGACACCGGCACGGCGCGCATCTCGCGGTACTCGCACCGCACCAAGGTCCAGCGCCTGCCCATCGAGCGGGTCTCCCAGGCTTCGGCCAACCAGCGGTCAGGCCGCTGCGGACGCGTGTCCGACGGCATCGCCATCCGCCTGTACTCGGAGGAAGACTTCGAGTCCCGGCCCCTTTACACCGACCCCGAAATCCTGCGCACCAACCTGGCCGCCGTCATCCTGCAGATGACCGCCATGGGCGTGGCGCGTGGTCCCAAGGATGTCGAAAACTTTCCCTTTGTGGAGCCGCCTGAAACGCGGGCAATCAACGACGGCGTCACGCTGCTCCGTGAACTGGGCGCCTTGGCTGCGGCCCGGCCGCAGAACGGCACGGACGGAGCGAAAAGCGGAGGTGGGCTCACCGCCGTCGGGCAGAAACTCGCCCAGCTGCCGGTGGATCCCCGCCTGGGCCGGATGATCGTGGAGGCGGGCAAACGCGGCTGCGTCCGCGAGGTGATGATCCTCGCTGCCGCCCTGACCATCCAGGACCCACGCGAGCGCCCGACAGACAAGCAGCAGCTCGCGGCGGAAAAGCACAACCGGTTCAAGGACGAGAATTCGGATTTCACCGGCTTCCTCAACCTGTGGAACTACCTGCAGGAAAAGCAGCAGGAACTGTCGTCGTCGGCCTTCCGCCGGATGTGCCGGGCGGAGTTCATCAACTACCTGCGGGTGCGCGAGTGGCAGGATCTCTTTGCCCAGCTGCGCCAGTTGGCCCGGCCCCTGGGCATCACCCTCGACAACAAGCGGCTTGCGGATCCCGTGGGCAACCACGACGGCATCCACATCAGCCTGCTGTCCGGCCTCCTGAGCCACATCGGCATCCTGGACGAGCGCAAGCGCGAGTATGCAGGAGCCCGTGGCAGCCGCTTTGCCATCTTCCCCGGCTCGGCACTCTTCAAGAAGTCGCCCACGTTCGTCATGGCCGCTGAGCTTGTGGAGACCAGCCGGCTCTGGGCCAGGGTTGCCGCCAAGTTCGACCCCGTCTGGGCGGAGCAGGTGGCCCCGGACCTCGTGAAGCGGAGTTACAGCGAACCGCACTGGTCCACCCGGCAGGGCTCCGTGATGGCTTACGAGAAGGTCACCCTCTACGGTGTGCCGATCATCGCCCAGCGCCGGATCAACTACGGCAGGGTGGATCCCGTCGTCGCCAGGGAACTTTTCATCAGGCATGCCCTGGTGGAGGGTGACTGGAAAACCCACCATAAGTTCTTCCACCGCAACCGCGCACTCCTGAATGAGGTGGAGGAACTCGAGGCAAGGATGCGCCGCCGGGACCTCCTGGTGGACGACGAGACGCTGTTTGAGTTCTACGATGCCCGGATTGGACCGGACGTTGTGTCCGAGCGGCATTTCGACAAGTGGTGGAAAGAAGCGCGGCAGAAGAATCCGGACCTCCTGGATTACGACAAATCCCTGCTCCTCAGCGACGACGCGGACGGCCTCGACGAAGCCGCCTACCCCAAGACCTGGCTGCACAAGGGCTTCGAGCTGCCGTTGAGCTACGAGTTCCACCCCGTGGCGCCAGGCTCGCCGCCGGATCCGTCCGACGGCGTCACGGCCGAGGTCCCGGTGCTGTTCTTGAACCAGCTCGATGACAAGGCGTTCCGTTGGCTCATCCCCGGCCAGCGCGTGGAGCTGGTGACGGCCCTGATCAAGTCGCTGCCGAAGCAGATCCGGAAGAACTTCGTCCCTGCCCCGGATGTGGCCCGGCAGGCGGTGGCAGTCCTGGAAGCCGACTTTGATCCCGCTTCCGACGAGCTGGAGCCGTCCCTCGAGCTTGCCCTGCGACGCATCCGCGGGCATGTCATCCCGCCCGGCTCCTGGAACTGGGACGCTGTGCCGGCACACCTCCGGGTGAGCTTCAAGGTGGTGGACAGCAAGGGCACTGTCCTGGGCGAGGGCAAAGACCTTGCAGCCCTGCAGGAGGAGCTTGCTCCGGCAACCCGGCGGGCCATTGCCGAGTCGCTGGGGGCCACGCCCGCATCCACCGCGCCCGGTGCCGGCAATGGCAAGAAGGCAGCGCGGCAGGCAACAAAGGCGTACGACGGCGGACCTGACGGCGTGCGGCAGCAGGCAGGGGCGCAGGGAGGCACCGCTTCCACGGGCTTCAGGGAGCAGGACGGCCTGACGGAGTGGACCTTCGGTTCCTTGCAGCGGCAGGTCAGCAACATGGTCAAGGGCCATACCGTCACCGGGTACCCAGCCCTCGTGGACCAGGGAAAGTCGGTCTCGCTCCGGGTGTTCCAGACACCGGCCGAGCAGGCCGAGGCCATGCGCGGCGGGGTGGTCAGGCTGCTGGCCCTGCGCGTTCCGGCTCCTGACCGCTATGTGCTGGAGCACCTGAGCAATACGGAAAAACTCACATTCAGCCAGAACCCGCACGGCTCCGTCTCAAGCCTGATCGCGGACTGCGCCCTGGCCGCCATCGACAAGCTCACGCCGGCTGAGCTGCCTTGGGACCGGGAATCCTTTGACCGGCTGTATGAGGTGGTCCGGGCCGAGCTGATCGACACGGTGTTCAGCGTGACCGCTGTTGTGGAACGTATCCTGGCCAGCACCCGGCGGATCGAAAAGCAGCTGAAGGGGACAACCAGCCTGGCGCTCATCAGTGCCCTCAACGACATCAAGAGCCAGCTGGAACAGCTGGTGTATCCCGGTTTTGTGGCACGGACTGGCTACGCCCAGCTCAGCCAGCTCCCCCGGTACCTTTCGGCCATCGAGAAGCGGCTGGAACGGCTTCCCGGCAACGTCCAGCGCGACGCCCTGAACATGGCGGTGGTGCAGCGGCTCGAGGACGACTACGACGACGCCGTGTCTGCCCTGCTTCCCGGACGCAAGGCCGGTCCTGAGTTAACCCAGGTGCGCTGGATGCTGGAGGAGCTCCGGGTGAGCCTTTTCGCCGTCGAACTCGGAACCGCGTATTCGGTGTCCGAGAAGCGGATCCGCGCCGTGCTCAACAAGGCGCTCGCCCCGGCCTAGGCGGAACCTGGGCCGGGGACGGGCTGCCGCGGCTGGACGGCCTAGGACGGGACGAACTCGCCGTACCCGGCAGCCCGCAGGCCCTGGCGGAGCTTCTCGGCGTTGGCGTCGAGGACGTCCGGATCCGGGTCCTGGTCCGCGGTGGCGAAGTTGAACTCCGCCATGCTCCTCGAGGGCCAGACGTGCACGTGGAGGTGGTTGATCTCATAACCCGCCACGATCAGCCCGGCCCGCGCCGCGTTGAAGGTCTCCACCTGCACAGCACCGATCCGCCGGGCAACTTCCATGACCTTCGCCAGCGTTTCCGGCGAGGCGTCCGTCCACCGGTCCACTTCCTCCGTGGGTACCACCAGGGTGTGGCCGTCAGCCAGCGGACCGGTGGTGAGGAACGCGGAAACATCCGGCTCGCGCCACACGAAGCGGCCCGGGATTTCGCCGTTCAGGATCCTGGTGAAGAGCGTGCTCATGCGTCTGCCTCCTTGGCGGGTGCCTGCAAGGTGCTGGTATCCAGCACGAATCGGTACTTCACGTCGCCTGCCACCATCCGGTCGTAGGCATCATTCAGCTGGTCTGCCCGTACCACCTCGATGTCTGCAACAACGCCGTGCGCGGCGCAAAAATCCAGCATCTCCTGGGTCTCGGCGATGCCTCCAATCAGCGAACCGGCGTAGGCGATCCGGCGCCGGATCAGCGCGCCGGGGTTCACGGGCGGCATCGCCTCGGACGGCAGGCCGAGCTGGAAGAGCACACCGTCAACCCGGAGGGTCCGGAAGTAGGGGTTCAGGTCGTGCGGGGCCGCCACGGTGTCGATGATGAGATCGATGCTGCGGTTGGCCGCCGCCATCGCCGCTTCGTCGCGGGACAGGACCACCTCATCGGCTCCCAGCTCGAGGGCCGCCGCGACTTTTGCCTCCGACGTGGTGAACACCACCACTTTCGCTCCCATTGCCTTGGCGAGCTTGACGGCCATATGGCCGAGTCCGCCCAGCCCCACCACGCCCACAACGTCGCCTTCTTCGACGTCGAAGTGCCGCAGCGGCGAGAACGTGGTGACGCCGGCACACAACAAAGGGGCAGCGGCGGCAGGGTCGAGGGCTGCCGGCACCCGCAGGACGTAGCGTCGGTCCACCACCACCGAGGAGGAGTAGCCGCCCTGCGTCACGGCGCCGCCGTTCCGCCGGTCCTCGGCCCCGTACGTGCCGGTCATGCCCTTTTCGCAGTACTGTTCCAGGCCGTCCAGGCAGCTTTCGCATTCGCGGCAGGAATCCACCATGCAGCCCACGCCCACGCGGTCGCCCGCGGCAAAATCCGTAACGGCCGAGCCCACCCGGCTGACGGTGCCCACAATCTCGTGCCCCGGGACCAGCGGCCATACCTTGCCGCCCCACTCGCCCCGGGTGGCGTGCACATCCGAGTGGCACAGCCCGCAGAACTCGATGGCGATTTCGACGTCGTCCGCCCCGGGAGAGCGCCGGGCGAGGGTCAGCGGCACCAGCCCGCTTTCGGGCGACGTCGCACCGTAGGCCGCAGCCAGGCGTCGGCCGCCGGAAGCAGCGGCTTCCGGAGTGGCGATGGTCCCGGGAGTGGCAGGTTCCGGGGCTACTGGCTTGGCAAGGGGCGGCGGTACGGGGCGTCCTGGAGTCATAGTGCGACGCTACCCTTGCCCGCAGCCGTGTTTCCACTCGGCAGTCCGCCGGCGCGGCCGGGCTCTGCGCCGGTTGCCACCGGCAGGTCCGGGTGGTTGGACCATTCCGAGAACGATCCCGGATACAGCGCAGCCCGAAAACCGGCGAGTTCCAGGGCTGCCACCTCATGGGCAGCGGTGACCCCGGACCCGCAGTACACCGCAACCTGGACTCCGTCCCGTACGCCCAGCGACTCGAAGCGGCGGCGGAGGGCAGCGGGCGGCAGGAACCGGCCGCTGCTGTCCACGTTTTCGGACGTGGGCGCGCTGACCGCGCCCGGGATGTGCCCGGCCCGGGGGTCCACAGGCTCGAACTCGCCGCGGTACCGCTCCCCGGCGCGGGCGTCCAGCAGGACGCCGGCATGCGGCCAGTGGGCGGCAGCAGCGGCGTCGACCACCGGCATGTTCCCGTCCGCAAGCGACACGCCTCCGGCTTCCGGGAAAACCTGGCCCGCTTCCAGGGGAAGGCCTGCGGCACGCCAGGCGGCCAGTCCGCCGTCGAGCAGGCAGGCGTCCGCGAAGCCGGCATTCCGAAGCATCCACCACGCGCGCGCCGCGGCCATGTTGCCGCTGTCATCGTAGGCAACCACAAGATCGCCGTCGTTGATGCCCCAGCGCCTGGCGCTTTCCTGGAAGTCTTGGACAGGCGGCAGCGGGTGCCTCCCGCGCTCCGGAACTGCCGGGGCGGCAAGCTCAGTGGCGAGGTCCACGAACACGGCGCCCGGCAGGTGCTCCTGCAGGTAGTTGCGGTGGCCATGAGGATCGCCCAGGGCCCAGCGGACATCAAGGAGCACCGTGGGCCGGCGCTCCGCAAGGCGGGCCTGCAGCCCGGCCACGTCGATCAGCGGGTTCATGACACTTCCCTGGCAGCGGATGGGAACGGGGGCGCGCTCAAACCTCCACCGACTCCCGGGCAGCCAAATGGGTGTACTCGGTGCCGTACTTGGCGCCGATCCTCTGGACATGGCCTTCCACGATCTTCAAGCCGTTGTCGTTGAGCAGACCGTCATGGATCTGGAACGCCTTCGGCGCCCGGACGCCAATCACAAAGTCCAGCACCTCGGCGGACTTGCTCCACGGCGCGTGGAGGGGAACCAGCAGGGTCCTGACGCTGATCCCGTCCGGAATCACGAAGGAGTCCCCCGGGTGGTAGACGTTCTCGTCGATGAGGTACCCGATGTTGGCCACGAGGGGGATCTGAGGATGGATCAGGGCATGCTGGCCGCCGAAGCTGCGGACGGCGAATCCGGCAGCCTGGAACGTTGACCCAGGGTTCACGGCGTGGATCCGGGCAGCTTCACCGGTGGCCTTGTCCTGCAGCTGGCCCGCGACACGCGCCGGAGCGAACACTGCCAGCCCAGCGTGTGCACGCAACGCCTCCACCACTACCGGAACGTCAATGTGGTCCGCATGCTCATGCGTGACCAGCACCGCCTCCGCACCCTCCAGGGCCTCCGCTGACTCCGAAAAGTTGCCCGGATCCAGGACCAGGACGCGGCCGTCCTTTTCGAGGCGGACGCAGGCGTGGGTGTATTTGGTCAGCTTCATAGCGCCAGCCTAGGGTCCCCTTCCGGACCATGTCCACGAAGCTCCGGCTGGTAATCTGGATCTTTGCCACCATCCTGAGGAAGCGAGTCCACCCATGCCCTTCGGCGCCAAGGCTGATTCCACCACCCCGCCCCCCTTGTCGGGCGGCGGCAAGGAACAGCGCGTCACGAAGCAGCGCCTGGCAGTAAGTGCCGCCCTGGATGAACTGGACGACTTCGTCAGCACGCAGGAACTGTACCGGATCCTGCAGAACCAGGGCGTCTCGGTCTCCCTGGCAACCGCCTACCGGATCCTTCAGTCGCTCGCCGACGAGGGCCTGGTGGACGTACTGCGCAACGGCGACGGCGAGGCGGTGTACAGGCGCTGCGCCGTCACCGGGCACCACCACCACCTGCTGTGCAGGAACTGCGGCAAGGCCGTAGAAGTGGAGGCCCCCGCCGTCGAGACCTGGGCGGCGCGCATTGCCGCCGAGCACGGGTACACCGAGGTAGCGCACACGGTGGAGATTTTCGGGCTGTGCCCGGAGTGCACGGCGCGGAAGGCCGCCGGCGGCGCTTAGGGGCGGCGCTTAGGGGCGGTGCTTAGGGGCGGTGCTTAGGAAGCAGCCAGGACCCTTCCGTTGATGCCCCTTCCGGCCCGCACGGATCCGATCACGCGGCACACCACGTAGATCAGGAACGACAAAGTGGTGACGTAGGGGCTGATGGGGATGCGGCCGCCCAGGGCCAGCAGGATCCCGCCCACCGTGGCCGTCATGGCAAACGCCACGCTGAGCACCACCACCGCCACCGGCGAGGACGTCACCCGCAGTGCCGCGGCGGCCGGGGTAATCAGCAGGGCAAGGACCAGGAGCGCCCCCACCACCTGGATGGACAGCGCCACGCTGACGCCCAGGAGGATCATAAACACGATGGCAAGCGTCCGCACGGGAACACCCCGGGCCTCTGCGAGTTCCGGATCCACGCTCGCGAAATTCAGCGGCCGCCAGATCGCCACCAGCGCCAGCATCACCACCACGGCGGTTCCGGCGAGCGCCTGGAGCTGCACCGTATCCACGGACACGATCTGACCGGTCAGCAGGCCGAACTTGTTCGCAGCCCGCCCCTCGTAAAGGGACAGGAACAGGATGCCAAGCCCCAGCCCGAACGGCATGATCACGCCGATGATCGAGTTCTTGTCCCGTGCCCGGACGCCCATCAGGCCAAGGAGCAGGGCGGCGGCAACCGATCCGATCAGCGATCCGAAGACGATGTCCGCACCGATCAGCAGCGCAAAGGCGGCGCCGGCGAAGGAGAGCTCGGAAATTCCGTGGACCGCGAAGGCAAGGTCGCGCTTCATGACAAAAGTGCCCACCAGGCCGCCCAGCAGGCCCAGGACGGCGCCTGCCCAAATCGAGTTCTGGACCAGGACCAGCAGCTCCCCGTAGTTTTCGAAGCTGAAGATCGCGCCAAGTATGCTGTCCGCGTCCATCAGGCAGCCTCTCCCGCCAGGGCGTGGGTCTCCGCATGGTGGTGCGTGGTGGCGTCAGGCAGGCCCACCACCACAATGCGGCCGTTCGCGTGGATGACCTCGACGTGGCTGCCGTAGAGCTCGGAGAGGACCTCCGTGGTCATGACTTCCTCCGGGGTCCCCACCTTGAAGCGTCCTCCGGCCAAGTACAGGACCCGGTCCACGTAGTCGATGATGGGGTTGATTTCGTGCGTCACGAACACAACTGCGCTGTTGTTCTCGTGGCACTGCTTGTTGATCAGGGCGCTGACCGCCTGCTGGTGGTGCAGGTCCAGGGAGAGCAGGGGTTCGTCGCAGAGCAGGACCTGGGGGTCCGTGGCAAGGGCCTGGGCCACGCGGAGCCGCTGCTGCTCGCCGCCGGACAGCTGGCCCACCGGGACCTTTGCGTAGTCCTTGGCACCTACCAGTTCAAGGAGTTCGTCAATCCTGCGGTTGGCCTTGGCAGAGTTCAGGCGCAGGCCCCAGCGGTGGCCATCCACGCCCAGGCCCACGAGGTCCCTGGCCCGCATGGGAGTGTCCGGAGCGAACGATTTCTGCTGGGGAATGTAGCCGATCAGGCTGCTGCCGCGCTCCACGGGGCGGCCACCCAGTACGGCCTGCCCGCGGTGCAGTTCCTGGAGCCCCAGCAGGACCTTCAGGAAACTGGTCTTGCCGCTGCCGTTGGGACCGAGCACGGCGAAGAACTCGCCGGGCTTAATGTCCAGGTCCAGGTCCTCCCAGAGCGCCCGCTTGCCGAACTTCAGGGACGCTCCGGTGAGGCTGACCAGGGGTTTCAACTATTTGTCTCCAGAACTTTGCTGATGTTGTCCACATTGTCCGTCATCCACTGCAGGTACGTCTTGCCCTCGGGCAGTGTTTCGTTGAAGTCCACCACCGGAACCCCGGCAGTTTCCGCGGCTTTCTTCAGCGACTCCGTCTGCGGGCCTTCGGTTTGGCTGTTGTAGGCCAGGAGCCGCACCGACTTTGTTGCCACGAGGTCGGTTGCCGCCTTGAGGACTGCAGGCGGCACGTCAGAGCCTTCTTCAATCGCAGCAGTGTAGTCCGCGGGGGTGGCGTTCACCAGCCCGGCATCCTCGAGGAGGTAGAGGGGCACGGGTTCGGTGACGGCAACCTGTGCTCCGGCCGAGACGGGCTTGAGGGCCTCGAGCTTTCCGTGCAGCTCTTCGACGCTGGATTTGAAGGCGGATGCGTTGGACTCGAAGGTCGAAGCTGAAGCGGGGTCCAGCTCGCCGAGCTTGGAAGCGATGCTGTCGGCCAGCTGCTCCATGGCGTGCAGGCTGTACCAGACGTGCTCATTCAGTTCGCCGTGATCGTGCGCGGAGCTGTCCCCCGCCGGCGCTTCGGTAGTGGTCGCCCCTGCGGAGGCGGTTTCCTCCTCCGGATGCGCCAGGCCGGAGAGTTCGACGGCGTTCAGCACCTTCGCGTCGTCCAGGCCGCTGTCCTGGGCGAGGGTGTGGATGAAGCCGTCGTAACCGCCGCCGTTCTCGAGGACAAGGTCCGCCTTGGAAACTGCGAGCCGGTCCTGGGCTGTCGCCTCATAGGAATGCGGGTCCTGGCTGGTCTTGGTGATGAGGGCCGTAACGCTGACCTTGTCCCCGCCGATCGTCTTGGCGATATCCCCGTAAACGTTGGTCGAAGCCACCACGTTGATACCGTCGGCAGCCTGGGTTGACGGCTGCGCCTGCGGGCTGCATGCGGTGAGCAGGAGGCCTAGCCCGGCAAGGGCGGCGAGGGACGATCGGGCAGCGGCGGAACGGCGCACGGAAACCTCATTCAAAGGGAAGGGCGAAAACAACCACTCCAGCTTATACCTAAATGGGAATGATTCCTATTTAGAAAAGAAGCGCCGCGACGGCGCCCTCCCCGCTGACGGGAAGGGCGCCGTCGGGGTCAGCTGCCGTTCGGCTGTCCCAGCCGGCGGATGCCGGTGGCCTGCGTGGCGTCCCTGATCTCGCCCACCAACTGCTCAATCACGTCCTCGAGGAACAGGACGCCCTGGGTGTTTCCGTCCGGGCCGATCACGCGGGCAAGGTGCGAGCCCGTGCGCTGCATGACGGACATTGCCTTTTCTATCTCGTCGTCCAGCGCCAGGTTGGCGAGTGACCGGATGCGGCTTTCGGCAATCGGCAGCTCATAGGCCTGCTCAGGGATGGAGAGCACGTCCTTGACGTGGAGGTAGCCGTACAGCATGTCGTCCTCGTCAAGCATGGGGAAGCGGGAAAACCCGGTACGGCTGACTGCTTTTTCAAACTCCACCGGAGTGGTGGCCGCCTTCAGCATGACCAGCTTCTCCAGCGGCACCATGATGTCAGCCGCAGTGTACTCGGAGAACTCCAGCGCGCCGGTGATGAGCCCGGCGTCGTCGTCCACCAGGCCGTGGCGGGTGGACTCCTGCACGATGGACTGCACTTCCTCCAGCGTGAAGGAGGAGTTCACCTCATCCTTGGGCTCAATGCGGAGGAGCTTGAGGATGTGGTTCGCGGACCAGTTCAGGACCGAGATCACGGGGTGGACCAGCCGGGCGACGAACATCAGCGGCGGGGAAAGCAGCAGCGCCGCCTTGTCCGCCACGCTGACCGAAATGTTCTTGGGCACCATCTCACCGAAGGTCACGTGCAGGAACGTCACCAGCATCAGGGCAACGGCGAAGGCCGCCACGTCGGCGATCTCCATCGGCAGGCCCAGCGTTTCCAGGGGGACGGCCAGCAGGTGGTGGATGGCCGGTTCAGCCACCAGCAGGATCAGCAGCGAACAGACGGTGATGCCCAGCTGCGCGCAGGCCAGCATCAGCGAGACGTTTTCCATGGCGCGGAGGGTGGTCTGCGCCCGCTTGGAACCTGCCTCGGCCAGCGGTTCAATCTGGCTTCGCCGTGCGGACATCACCGCGAATTCAGCGGCAACGAAGAACGCATTACCGAGCAGCAGGACCCCCAGCCAGGCGATTCCGGCCCAGTCACTCATTGTTCTGTCCTGTCATTGCGCTTGGCCCTGTCGTTGCGCCTGGCCTTGTCGCCCTTGTCCGCAGGCTCCGGTTCGTCGGCCGGGTGGAAGCAGATCCGGTCGATCCGGCGGCCATCCATCCGGGTGACACTCAGTGTTCCCCCGCCAACGGGGACGGTGTCCCCCACTGTGGCAATCCGGCCCAGCTGGCTCATGACGTACCCGCCCACGGTTTCATACGCAGCTTCATCGGGGACGGTCAGCCGGGGGATCTGCTCGGACAGCTCGTCCGGGCGGAGCAGGCCCGGGAAGTACCAGTCGCCGGAGGCGCTTTGCAGCAGCCCGGGGCGGACCTTGTCGTGTTCATCCGCCACCTCGCCCACGATTTCCTCCACCAGGTCCTCGAGGGTGGCGATGCCGGCGGTTCCGCCGTACTCGTCCAGGACGACAGCGAGCTGCAGGTTGCCGTCCCGGAGCTCTGCCAGCAGGGCGTCAAGGTGGATGGTCTCGGGGACCCTCAGCACCTCGGTCATGATGGCTCCGGCTTCCAGGTTCTGGCGGCGGTCCCAGGGAACGGCCACGGCCTTCTTCACGTGGACCAGCCCACGGATGTCGTCCGCGGAGTCGCCAATAACCGGGAACCGGGAGTATCCGGTCCGGCGGGCGGCATCCACCACATCGGAGACGGGCTGGTCGGCGTCGATCGTCTCCACCCGGATGCGTGGCGTCATCACGTCGGCCGCCGTCCTGGTGGAGAAGTTCAAGGTGCGCGCCACGAAGTTGGCGGTGCCGGCGTCGAGCGTTCCCATTGCCGCTGAACGGCGCACCAGGGATGCAAGTTCCGCAGGCGTCCTGGCTCCGGAGATTTCTTCCTTTGCTTCCAGTCCGAAAACGTTAAGCACCTTGTTGGAGAATCCGTTGAGCACCACGATGGCGGGCTTGAACACGGCGGTGAACATCAGCTGCGGCCGCGCCAGGGCGCGCCCCACGGGGAAGGACAGCGCAATGGCCATGTTCTTGGGCACCAGTTCGCCAAGGAGCATGGAGAGCAGGGTAGCGATCACCATGGCAAGGACCAGGGAGATGGAGGCAACCGCGACGCCGGGAAGTCCGACGGCGGCCAGGGGGGCTTCCAGGAGGCGGCCCACGGAGGGCTCCATCACGTAACCGGTCAGGAGCGTTGTCATGGTGATGCCCAGCTGGCAGCTGGAGAGCTGCGTGGACAGCGACTTCAGGCAGGTGAGCAATGGCACGGCGGCTGTATCGCCGTCGTCAATGGCGCGCTGGACCGTTGCCTGGTCCAGCGCAATAAGGGAGAACTCGACGGCTACAAAGAAACCCGTGCCGGCGATGAGCAGCAGTCCTGCTGCGAGGAGAAGCCACTCCATTCAGCATCCCGCCCGGGAGGCGGCTGCCGACGGCGTGGCATACGGAAGGAAAAGCTGGGGGCTGGAAGATCTTCCCGGCGGAGGATGGTCGGCAGAAACCGACGCTCTTTCCGCGGGGGCTACGGCCGGCTGGGCCGCCGGCGGGTGATGGGCTCGTGTTCGGGGTTTGCCGGCTCTGCGGGTGGACTGCGCGGAGCTGGTCGTTATGCTCCGCTGACAGCCCCCAGGCCGGCACCTAGATTTACTGTCCATAAGGTTTTCAGTCTACAGGAGCCGTGCCCCCGCCTTACCGCCACCAGCCGGCCAGCCGCTGCCGCCGCCCTGTTTCCTTGCGTGTTTTTCTGCGGGGCCGGACACTCCCTGGCTACGGCGTTTAACGCCACATTCAGCGATCCCGGCGTCACTTCATGATTTGGGTCACCCTTATTGGCAGTTAAGACAAGATGCTCACTAGACTTGCAAAGGTCTGGGTTCAGAGGACGCAGAGATCGGTTCGAACGTGTTGCTGAAGCACCGTGGGGCCGGAGAGAAATCAAACTCATGGAAGAGGCGTATTTCAAGTGCCAGAGCAGCCTAGCCACCGTCTACCAGAGGAATTTGGCGGAAACGAGTGGCTCGTTGACGAACTGTACGAGCAGTACCAGCAGGACAAGAACGCCGTGGATGCCAAGTGGTGGCCGCTGTTTGAATCGTTCGAGTCGGGCAACAGTTCTTCTTCCAATGGAAATTCGGCGCATGCCGCAGCCCACCCTGCCACCAGGGAAATGCCTGCCGTAAACCCGGCTCCAGCAGCCCCGGCACCGTCGCCGGCCACTGCTCCCGCCGCGCCCCCGGCGCCGCCCGCCGCCCCGCCGGCCTCCGCTGCGGCACCGGCAAAGAAGGCTCCCGCCACTGAAGCCCGCGACGGCGGCACGAAGACCGGAACGGGCCCGGGCTCCCAGCCCATCCCCGCCCAGCTGCCCAAGAACGTCAAGGCACCCACCGCCCCCGAGGAAGACGTCGTCTCCGTCCTTCGCGGACCGGCCAAGGCGATCGCCACCAACATGGTCACCAGCCTCCAGGTGCCCACCGCCACCAGCGTCCGCGCCATTCCGGCCAAGCTGCTGATCGACAACCGCGTGGTCATCAACTCGAACCTCGCCCGCGCCCGCGGCGGCAAGGTTTCCTTCACGCACCTCATCGGCTATGCCGTGATCCGCGCGCTCTCCCAGTTCCCTTCGATGAACGTGTACTACGACGAAGTGGACGGCAAGCCGGTTGCGGTCCAGCCGGCCCACGTCAACTTCGGCATCGCCATCGACATGCCGAAGCCCGACGGCACCCGCCTGCTCATGGTGCCGAACATCAAGAAGGCTGAAACCCTCAATTTCTCCGAGTTCTGGCACACCTACGAGGACCTCATCAAGCGTGCCCGCAACGGCAAGCTCACCGCGGAGGACCATCAGGGCACCACGGTGTCGCTGACCAACCCCGGCGGCATCGGCACCGTCCACTCGGTGCCCCGCCTGTCAAAGGGCCAGGCCGCCATCATCGGCGTCGGCGCCCTCGACTACCCTGCGGAATTCCAGGGTGCCAGCGAAAAGATCATCGCCCATAACGCGATCAGCAAGGTCCTCACGCTGACCTCCACCTACGACCACCGGGTAATCCAGGGTGCCGGCAGCGGCGAGTTCCTGAAGCTGGTCCACCAGTTGCTGCTGGGCGCGCAGGACTTCTACGACGAAATCTTCGAGTCCCTGCGCATCCCCTACGAGCCCGTGCGCTGGAGCGCGGACAAGCAGGTGGACCCGGCCGACGAAATCAACAAGGTGGCCCGGATCCAGCAGCTGATCCACTCCTACCGTGTCCGCGGACACCTGATGGCGGACACCGATCCGCTGGAGTACGTCCAGCGCAAGCACCCCGACCTCGATGTCCTCACCTACGGCCTGACGCTGTGGGACCTGGACCGCGAATGGCCTACGGGCGGCTTCGGCGGCAAGCCCCAGCTCAAGTTCCGCGACATTCTGGGCGTCCTCCGCGATGCTTACTGCCGCACCACGGGCATCGAGTACATGCACATCCAGGAGCCTGCCGAGCGCAAGTGGTTCCAGGACCAGCTGGAGCACCCCTACTCAAAGCCCAGCCGTGAAGAGCAGCTGCGCATCGTCTCCAAGCTGAACGCAGCCGAAGCCTTCGAAACCTTCCTGCAGACCAAGTTCGTGGGCCAGAAGCGCTTCTCCCTTGAGGGCGGCGAATCGCTGATCCCGCTGCTTGACGCCATCATGTCCAACGCGGCCGACGACGGACTGGACGAGGTTGCCATCGGCATGGCCCACCGCGGCCGCCTCAACGTGCTCACCAACATCGCCGGCAAGACCTACGCGCAGGTCTTCCGGGAGTTCGAAGGCACCCAGGACCCGCGCTCCGTGCAGGGATCCGGCGACGTGAAGTACCACCTGGGCACCGAGGGGACGTTCACCTCGGACAACGGCAAGGAAACCAAGGTTTACCTGGCCGCCAACCCTTCCCACCTCGAAGCCGTGGACCCCGTCCTCGAGGGCATCGTCCGCGCCAAGCAGGACCGGCTTGACCAGGGCGAGTCCTTCCCTGTCCTGCCCATCATGGTCCACGGCGACGCCGCCTTCGCCGGCCAGGGCGTGGTTGCCGAAACGCTCAACCTGTCCCAGCTCCGCGGCTACCGCACCGGCGGCACCATCCACGTTGTGGTCAACAACCAGGTGGGCTTCACCACGGCCCCCTCGTCGTCCCGCTCGTCCACATACTCCACGGACGTTGCCAAGATGATCCAGGCACCCGTCTTCCACGTGAACGGCGACGACCCCGAAGCCGTGGTCCGCATCGGCCAGCTCGCCTACGAGTTCCGCCAGCGGTTCCACAAGGACGTTGTCATCGACATGGTCTGCTACCGCCGCCGCGGACACAACGAGGGCGACGACCCCTCGATGACCCAGCCGCTGATGTACAACCTGATCGAGGCCAAGCGCTCCGTCCGCAAGCTGTACACCGAGTCCCTCATCGGCCGTGGCGACATCACCGAGGAAGAAGCCGAACAGCTGCTCCGCGACTACCAGGAGCGCCTGGAGCGCGTCTTTGCCGAAACCCACGCGGCCCAGACGTCCCCGATCCCGATCGTGACGGCAGACACCGCCGCTGTTTCGGACATCGAGCGCCCCATCTCCCAGCAGTCGGATTCCGGCGTCAACGCCCCTGCCTCCACGGCAATCTCGGCTGACACCCTGGCCCGGATCGGCAAGGCCCACGTGGAAGTCCCCGAGGGCTTTACCGTGCACGCGAAGCTCAAGCAGCTGCTCGAGAAGCGTGAACAGATGTCCCGTGAGGGCGGCATCGACTGGGGCTTCGGCGAAATCGCGGCCTTCGGTTCGCTGATCATGGAAGGCGTCCCCGTACGCCTTGCCGGGCAGGACTCCCGCCGCGGCACGTTCGTGCAGCGCCACGCCGTCTTCCACGACCGTGCCAACGGCAAGGAATGGCTGCCCCTGGGCAACCTCTCCGACGACCAGGCGAAGCTGTGGATCTACGATTCCCTGCTCTCCGAATACGCGGCCATGGGCTTCGAATACGGCTACTCCGTGGAACGGCCGGACGCGCTGGTCCTGTGGGAAGCCCAGTTCGGCGACTTCGTCAACGGCGCCCAGACCATCATCGACGAGTTCATTTCCTCGGCCGAGCAGAAGTGGGGGCAGCGTTCGTCGCTGGTCCTGATGCTGCCGCACGGTTATGAAGGCCAGGGACCGGACCACTCCTCCGCAAGGATCGAGCGGTTCCTGCAGCTGTGCGCCGAGGAGAACATGATCGTGGCCAACCCCACCACCGCGGCCTCGCACTTCCACCTGCTGCGCCGCCAGGCCTACAGCCGCCCGCGGAAGCCGCTCATCATCTTCACACCCAAGCAGCTGCTGCGCCTCAAGGCCGCCGCGTCCTCGGTGGAAGACTTCACCACCGGCAGCTTCCGGCCCGTGATCGGCGAGCACGAGCAGCTGGCGGGAGGCGCCGTCGAACGCGTACTGCTGGTGTCCGGCCGCCTGTACTACGACCTCCTGTCCACCCGGCAGAAGACCGGTGACAAGACCACCGCGATTGTCCGCGTGGAGCAGCTCTACCCGCTGCCCCACGAGGAGATCGCAAAGGAGCTGGCCAAATACCCGAACGCCGAGGTTGTCTGGGCACAGGACGAGCCCGCCAACCAGGGTCCGTGGCCGTTCATCGGCCTGAACCTGCCGGACGCCCTTGAGCGCCGCGTCCGGCTGGTCTCGCGTCCGGCCTCGGCATCCACCGCTGCCGGGTCAATGAAGCGGCACGCCGCCGAGCAGGATGTACTCCTGAAGCAGGCATTTGCACGGAAGTAAGCAGTAAGGCTGCCCGGCCGGACGTCGAAATCCCAGACTCCGGCCGGGCAGTTCTGTTTAATGGAGTGCACGGCGCCGAATGGAACGCACGGCGCGAGATGGACAGGCCCAACGAATGCACAGCGGCGCTCCGTGGCCGGCAAGTGAAGCCACGGTTGCAGCGGCAAGGCACTGACGTAAAGAGGAACGTGTGGAAGACAGGAAGCTGCGCATTGCAGCTGTAGGAGATGAACTGCTGGCCGGACTGGGTGATCCCCGGGCACTCGGCTGGCTGGGACGCGTCCTCGCCCGCACACCCCGGGACAGCATGCTCCTCGAGAGCTACGCCCTCCCCTGCCCGCAGGAAGGCACGGAAGGCCTGGCCGCGCGGTGGCTCGAGGAAGCCGGCCGCCGCTTCAGCGACCACGCCGAAAACAGGCTGGTCATCGGGCTCTCCGGGCGCGACATCGAGTTTGGGCTCTCCACCGCACGCAGCAGGCTCAACCTCGCCAACATCCTGGATTCCGCATCGCAAAACCGCATCGAAGTCTTCGTCGTGGGTCCGCCCCCCACGCTTGATCCGAACCAGAACAGGCGCCTGGACGAACTCAACACCGCCTTCGCCGACGTCACCACCCGGCGCAAGCACCTGTACGTTGACACCTTCTCCCCCCTCCTGAACCACGAACAGTGGCGCCAGGACCTGGCAGCCAACGGCGGGACCCCGGGGCAGGCCGGGTATGGACTGATGGCGTGGCTGGTGCTTCACCGGGGCTGGTTCCAGTGGCTTGGCATGGACGTCCCGGAGTAAGCTCCAATCGCGATATATCTTGACGTTGTTCCCGCCGCGGGGTAGCTTGGGAGGGTCAACACGATATATCGCCTTTTGGAGGACTCCGTGCCTGATCAAGAATGGACTGTCACCAGCCCACAGACCATCGACGTCGACGGCGTGGCGTCCCTGAAGCTCGGCATGGTGCAGGGCCGCTTCGACGTCGTTACGCACGAGGAGCAGGTGGCCCGCGTCGAGATTGCCGACGTCCACGGAGACCCTGTGGCGGTCTCCCTGAGCGAGGGCCGCCTGGAGGTCCGCCACCAGCTGCACGGCCCCCAAGGCTGGTTCAAGAACCTCATGGGGACCGTCAGCCACAACAGCGAAAATTCGGCCGTCATCAGCATTGCCGTCCCCGCCCACGTCCGGGTGGAGGCGGGCACGGTCAGCGGTGACGGATTGGTGTCAGGCATCAAGGGACAGACGCGCCTCAACACGGTCTCCGGCTCGGTCATGGCGGACGGCACCGAGGGTGAACTGCACATCAACACCGTCAGCGGAGAAGTCACCGCCCGGAACCACACAGGTGTCCTGACCGCCAAGAGCGTCTCCGGCGAAGTGACCGCGTCCGGGCACCTCAGCAACATCCGCGCAAACACCGTCAGCGGGGACATGAGCTTCGATCTCCTGGGCTTCACGCACGACTTTGGCGCGAACTCGGTGTCCGGGGACCTCACCATCCGGCTGCCCCACGACGTGGGCGTGGACATCGTGGCCAAGTCGGCCAGCGGTGCCGTTGTGATCGGAGACCAGCGGTACGCGGTGGTTGGCGGCAAGGTGGAAACGATTGCCGGCCCGGACGGACAGCTCATGCTGGTGCGGACCAACACGGTGTCGGGCAAGACCTCCATCTTCCACGGCCCGGCGGCGGGAAATGCAGAAGCTGGCTCCTAATGGCCCCGGTATTCGCCCACGGCGCGCTTCGCCTCTACCTGCTGGCACTGCTTGAGTCAGGTCCCAAACACGGCTACGAGCTCATCAAGGAACTCAAGGAACGGTTTGGCGGCACCTACTCCCCCAGCGCCGGAACCATCTACCCCCGGCTGGGAAAACTTGAGGAGGAAGGGCTCGTGGCCACGGAATCCGCCGGGCGCCGGACCAACTACCACATCACCGCATCCGGGCTGGCGGAGCTGAACCGGCGCCGTGACGAACTGGCCGGCGTGGAGAGCGAAATCTCCGCTTCCGTCCGCCGGCTGGCCGACAACCTCCGCGAGGACATCCGCAGCAACATGCGGGGGCTTCGGGCCGATCTTGCCGCCACGGCGGAGGCCGCCCGGGCCACTGCGCGCTCGACGGATTTCAAGGTCCCCGGCAGGTTGCCACCGGAAAGCCAGCGCTCCCTGAAGGAAGCGGAAATGATGCTCCAGCGGTTCCGCGACGACCTCAGGTCTGAGCTGCGGCTGCACGCCGGAAGGGAGCCCCTCAGCCCCCTGGCACTGGAAACAGTCCGGACCGTCCTTGAACAGGCCGGCATCTCGATCCGGAACTCCCTCAAACCCTAGGACTGCATGCTCCCCCAGCGGCCAAGGCGCAGGTCATGCGGCTGTTCCCGGTTCGCGGGCGGCTACTTGATGTGCGAGACTTGAGGGCAGCTCTTTTGAGTACCAACAGTAAGGAGGCCAGCTATGAGCAAGCGTGCACGCAAGCGTCGTGACCGTAAGCGTGGCGGCGCGAACCACGGGAAGCGCCCCAACACCTAGGCAAATGCCAGGAACTACGGTTCAAGCGAAGGACCCCGGACGCCAAACGGCTTCCGGGGTCCTTTGCTTTGTCAGCGGCGGCGGTACGGCCCCGCCGCCCTAGGCGTCTACCGGCCGGATGGTGTGGATCCGGTCAAGAATGGCGTTCTTCAGGTTCTCCGGAGCGGCCTCGGTGCAGGACCGCTTGACCATGTTGCGGATCACGCATTCAAGGTCGTACTGCTGCGTGCATTCCGGGCAGTCATCAAGGTGGTTCTTGATGTCTGTGATGTCCTCACGTGTCAGGGCACCGTCGAGGTACTCGTAAATCCGTTGCATCCGGGTGTCATCGCAATCGCCCAATCCCTGGCAGTCGCTCATTTCCTGCTCTCCTGTTGTGTGCTTCCTGCCGCGTCCTGTGAATCGGCGGCTGTCTTGAATCCGCGCTCGGCGGCGTACTCTCCCAGCATGTCCCGCAACATTCTCCGGCCGCGGTGGAGCCGGGACATCACTGTGCCGATGGGCGTGTTCATGATGTCTGAAATTTCCTTGTAGGCGAACCCCTCAACATCCGCGAAGTAGACCGCAAGGCGGAATTCCTCGGGAATGTCCTGGAGCGCCCTTTTCACGTCGGAATCCGGAAGGTGGTCCAGTGCTTCCGCCTCGGCGGACCGGAGCCCGCTGGAGGTGTGCGACTCAGCCCTGGCCAACTGCCAGTCCTCGATGGTGTCCGAGTTGGACTGGAGCGGTTCCCGCTGCCGCTTGCGGTACAAGTTGATGTACGTGTTGGTCAGGATGCGGTAGAGCCAGGCCTTGAGGTTGGTTCCGGGCTTGTACTGGTGAAACGCGGAGAAAGCCTTGGTGTAGGCCTCCTGGACGAGGTCCTCGGCGTCGGAAGGGTTCCGGGCCATGCGCATTGCCGCCGAATACAGCTGGTCGACGTACTGCATGGCATCGCGTTCGAACCGCAGCCGGCGCTCTTCCGCCGATTCAGTGGCAACATCCACCGGGTCCTCGCCCGATTCCACGGCAGCGGCGGCCACCGGGACAACTGCGGAATCCGCAGCCCCGGTTCCGGCGGCAACGCTGCCCTTCGCTTCGTTGTGGGAAGCTTCATACATGGCCGAGACGGCCGGATCCAAGGTGCTCATTGCCCTCAAGTCTACTGTCAGGCTCCGCGCACGCGGCGGCCCATACCCTGGGGGTTGCGACCCAAACGAGTCCAGTGCCACCGGGCCTGCTGCTTCAATTCCGTCCAACACGCGCGCCAAGGGCCCAACTCCGCTCTGCTTGTCCGGCCGGGGACGTGCGTCTGGCAGTCCGTGCCCGGCCATCTGTTCCATGGTTTCACCCATGATTTACCTGCGGACCGGCGTTCCCCGGATCCGACATCCATAACCTCCTGCGCTCGGCAAATATTCCCCAAAAGTGCAAGACTAGGACGGACTCCGCCGCATTCGACGCGGTTCGTCCACCCAGGAGGAAATCCATGTCCTTTGTCCGCACGCTCGCCCGCCCCATGCTGGCCTCCAGCTTTGTCCTTGCCGGAATGGACAAGCTCAAGAACGCTGACGACACCGCGCAGCAGCTCTCGCCGCTGCTCCGCAAGGCAGCCGCGTCGCTGCCCTTCAAAGCGGACGAGAAGACGCTTGCCCGCGTCATCGGCGGAACCCAGGTGGGCGCCGGCGTACTCTTCGGACTGGGCAAGTTCTCCAGGCTTTCGGCCACGGTGCTCACCGTGATTTCCCTGCTCAACACGTTCGTCGAGTGGCGCAGTGCAGACATCAGCAGCAAGGAAGGCCGCGAGACCCGGCGCAACCAGCTGCTCAAGAACCTGTCCTTGAGCGGCGGTGCGCTCCTTGCGTCCGTTGACACCGCGGGCAAGCCGGGCCTGGCCTGGCGCGCAGAGCACCTGGCCGCTGATGCGCGCAAGGGCGCCTCGCACCTGGCTGCGGACGCCAGGAAGACCACCAACAAAAAACTCCACAAAGCGGACAAAGCCGTGCGCCGCGCGGTGGAGCAGGCCACGGGGGCATAACAACGAATGACCGCAGCAGCCGCCGTCCGGGATGATTCCGGAACGCCTGTCCCCCACTGGCCCGCACCCTTCGCGTCCCGCCCTGTCAATGCCACCGTCACGGTGCCCGGTTCCAAGTCGCTGACCAACAGGTATCTGGTCCTTGCAGCCCTGGCTGACGGACCCTCCCGCCTGCGCGCGCCCCTGCACTCCAGGGACTCCGCGCTCATGGTCGAAGCACTCCGCCAGCTGGGTGCCACCGTTACGGAGGTGCCCGGGGAAGGAGCCTTCGGGCCAGACCTTGAAGTTGTTCCGCTGGACCCGGACGCGGCCCCGTCCCCGGCGGGGATCGACTGCGGGCTTGCCGGCACGGTGATGCGGTTCGTCCCGCCCCTCGCTGCACTGCGCAGGGGCACCAGCGAGTTCGACGGCGACCCCCACGCGCGCAAGCGGCCGATGGGAACCATCATCGAGGCACTCAAGGCGCTGGGGGTGGCAATTTCCTCCACTGAGGGGGGCACGCCGTCGTCGTTGCCGTTTGTGGTGGATGGCACCGGGAAGGTCCGCGGCGGCCACCTGGTGATCGACGCCAGCGCGTCCTCCCAGTTCGTTTCGGCGCTGCTCCTGGTGGGAGCGCGGTTCACCGAGGGCCTGCACCTGGAACACGTGGGCAATCCGGTGCCCAGCCTCGACCACATCAACATGACCGTGGACGTCCTGCGCGGGGCGGGCGTTGCCGTTGACGACTCGGTTCCCAACCACTGGGTTGTCAGCCCGGGCCCCATCCGCGCCTTTGACCAGCGGATCGAGCAGGACCTGTCCAACGCCGGGCCGTTCCTCGCCGCGGCGTTGGCGTCCGGCGGAACCGTGCGGGTCCCCGGCTGGCCGGAAGAAACGCAGCAGGTGGGCGATCTCTGGCGCAGCATCCTTGCCCGGATGGGCGCGGAGGTCAGCCTGCAGGACGGCGTCCTGACCATCACCGGCGGCACCGAGATCAAGGGCGGGGACTTCGCGGACACCAGCGAACTCGCCCCCACCGTGGCCGCCCTGTGCGCGCTGGCCAGCGGGCCTTCGCGGCTCAGCGGCATCGCGCATCTGCGCGGACACGAAACGGACCGGCTTGCTGCGCTGGTCACGGAAATCAACCGGCTCGGCGGTGACGCCGAGGAGACCAGCGACGGCCTGGTGATCCGGCCTGCGAAGCTGCACGCCGGCGTCGTCCACAGCTACGCGGACCACCGCATGGCCACCGCCGGGGCCATCCTCGGCCTGGCCGTGGAGGGCATCCAGGTGGAGGACATCGGCACCACCGCCAAGACCATGCCGGACTTCCCGCAACTGTGGGCCGACATGCTGGCCCAGGACGCCCCTGGGGCTGGGGCGGAAGGTTCCAGCGGTGGCGCGGAGCACTGATTCCTGGGACGAATCCGACGTCCGGATCCGGCCCAGCAAGAAGGGCTCCAGGCCCCGCACCAAGGACAGGCCCAGCCACGACGACGCCGTCACCGGGCGCATCATCACGGTTGACCGCGGCCGTTACACAGCAGTGGTGGGCGAGGACTCGGGCAACGAGCGGGTGGTCATTGCCGCCCGGGCAAGGGAACTTCGCAGGAACCCGGTGGTTGCCGGGGACTTTGTTTCACTGGTGGGCGATGTCTCCGGCGAGCCGGACACCCTGGCCCGGCTGGTGAAGATCCAGGACCGCCGGACGCTCCTGCGGCGCAGCGCCGATGACACCGATCCGGTGGAACGCGCCGTGGTGGCCAACGCGGACCAGCTGGTCATTGTGGTGGCAGCCGCCAACCCCGAGCCGCGCACGGGTTTCATTGACCGCGCCCTGGTGGCCGCCTACGACGCCGGCATTGAGCCGATCCTGCTGGTCACCAAGGCGGACATCAAGGATCCCGCGGAGCTGCTGGCCAATTACACCCACCTGGACTTTCCGGTGATCATCAGCCGGACTGCCGACGCGCAGGCCTCAGGCGTTGATGCCCGTTCCGACGACGGCCTCTCCGCCCGGCTGGACAGGGCCGCCGTCGCGGAGCTGCGGACCTACCTCGACGGGAAAGTCACCGTCATGCTGGGGCACTCCGGCGTGGGCAAGTCAACCATGGTCAATGCGCTCACCGGGGCGGAACGGGCCACCGGCGGCGTGAACGCGGTGACCGGCCGGGGCCGGCACACGTCATCCTCCGCCCTCGCCCTGCGCCTCGCGGACGCGCCGTCCGGCAGCTGGATCATCGACACCCCCGGCATCCGCTCCTTTGGCCTGGCGCACGTGGACCCTGACCGGATCCTGCGCTCCTTCCCGGACCTCTCCCCCGGCACGGATGACTGCGAGCGCGGCTGCAAGCACACAGCCACTGCCGTGGACTGCGGGCTGGACGCATGGGTAGCGGGGGGCCACGCCGGCCCCACCGGGGCTGCCCGGCTTGCCTCGTTGCGGCGGTTGCTCGGGGCGGACCCGCGAATGGAAGCCCAGGAGGCCAAGGAGCTGGGCAGCGTCAACTGACGGGGCCCGGATCCCGGCAGAATCGTGCGCAGACGGTAGTTTGGAACCATGATCCAACCCGCTTCGAGCTACAACGATGACCTGCGCCTGGCCCATGTCCTGGCCGACTCAGTGGATGACCAGACCATGAGCCGCTTCAAGGCACTGGACCTCCACATTGAGACCAAGCCGGACCTGACGCCCGTCACCGATGCGGACAAGGCGGCCGAAGAAGCCATCCGCGGCCAGCTCTCCCGCTCCCGTCCGCGCGATGCCGTCCTTGGCGAGGAGTTCGGCAGCACCGGCCACGGCTCGCGGCGGTGGATCATCGATCCCATCGACGGCACCAAGAACTTCGTCCGCGGCGTTCCCGTGTGGGCCACCCTGATCGCGCTGGTGGACGAAGGCGAACCGGTAGTGGGTGTGGTGAGCGCTCCGGCCCTGGGCAAGCGCTGGTGGGCGGCGAAGGGCATGGGAGCCTACATGGGACGCTCCCTGGCAGCTGCCACCCGGCTCCGGGTGTCCAACGTTTCCAGCCTGTCCGACGCCTCACTGTCCTATTCGAGCCTTGGCGGCTGGAAGGAACGTGGAAACCTCAACGAGTTCCTGGGCCTCACCGAGGATGTCTGGCGGACCCGGGCCTTCGGCGACTTCTGGTCCTACTGCATGGTGGCGGAGGGTTCGGTGGACATCGCCTGCGAACCCGAGCTCAACCTCTATGACATGGCCGCCCTGGTGCCTATCGTCGTTGAAGCGGGCGGCCGTTTCACCTCGTTGGAAGGCGAAGACGGGCCGTTCGGCGGCAATGCCCTGGCCACCAATTCCATCCTGCACTCGGAAGTGCTGCGCCGGTTGAACCCGGACCTGGACGACCTCCTCTAACACTCCATTCTCCGAAGAATCAACGCCGGGCACCTCCAAAAGGAGGTGCCCGCCGTCGTTATCTTCGGTAAAAGCAGTCCTTTTCAACTGCGCGTAACAAAGCCCTTAACATTCCAGCCGGCTTTTAGCCTGCACGGGGTATGTCCTACGCTCTTAACCAGGTCACGAGTGCCAGCGCTAAACCCCGGTTTGCTGGCCGGCAACCCTCCATTCGCGGTGGGGTGCCCCGGGTGACGACCAGGCCGGTCCGGAACGGATGCGGCAAGCGCGGATTCCCCCAGCGGAGTCCTGTTCCAAAGTGAGGTCTCTGTGACAACTGCCACCGTCTCCCCCAGCGCCGCAATCCAGCCTGGACCGGCAGCACTCGTCGACCAGCGCCATGCGGCGGCCGGCCGTCCCCTGGCGGCAGTCACCGGCGCCGAAATCCAGGCCCCCCTGATCCATGGCGGGCACGTCCGGTACGCGAACCTCGACTACGGCGCGTCGGCCCCGGCGCTCTCCGTGGTGTCCGCCTACCTCAACGAAATCCTGCCCTTCTACGCGAGCGTGCACCGCGGAGCCGGCTACGCCTCCCAGATCAGCACCTCGGTGTACGAGAACGCCCGCGCCATCGTCCGGGACTTCGTGGGCGGCCGCCCGGACGATTCCGTGATCTTCACCCGGAACACCACCGATTCCCTCAACCTGCTGGCCGGCTGCCTGCCCGCTACAAGCGGCCGGGCCGACGGCGACGTCCTGTACCTGGACATTGAGCACCACGCCAACCTGCTCCCGTGGCAGGGCGTCCCCCACCGCAGCATCGTGGCGGCCGACACCATCGCGGGAACCATTGATGCCGTGCGTGCCGAGCTCCAGCACGGCGGGGTAAGCCTGCTCGCCGTCACCGGGGCGTCCAACGTCACCGGCGAGATCCTTCCCATCCGGGCCCTCGCCTCACTCGCCCACGAATACGGCGCAAGGATCGTGGTGGACGCGGCCCAGCTGGCGCCGCACCGCCGCATCGACATCACCGCGGACGACGTCGACTACCTCGCCTTCTCCGGGCACAAGCTGTACGCGCCCTTTGGGTCAGGGGTCCTTGTGGGCCGCCCGGACTGGCTGGACGCCGGGACCCCGCACCTTGCCGGCGGCGGCGCCGTCAAGGAGGCCAGGCTCGACGGCGTCAGCTGGGCCACCGGTCCGGCCCGCCACGAGGGCGGGTCACCCAACGTGCTGGGCGCAGCCACCCTTGCCCGAGCCACCCAGGTTATTGCGGAGCTGGATCCGGACCGGTGGCACGCCCACGAGTCCGCCATCCGTTCCTTCCTGGTCGAAGGCCTGCAGGAGATCGACGGCGTGACTGTCCACCAGATCTTCAAGGACACCGATCCGGAGACTGACACGATCGGCGTGGTGAACTTCTCCGTGGAAGGCTACGACGCCGGATTGGTGGCGGCCTACCTGTCAGCCGAGCATGGTGTGGGCCTGCGTGACGGCCGCTTCTGCGCCCACCCGCTGCTGAAGCGGCTGGGGCTTCCGTCCGGCTCCCTCCGGGCCAGCTTCGGCGTGGGATCCCGCCTTGATGATGCCCAGCGGCTCCTGGCAGGCATCCGGGACCTTCGCAGCAAGGGGCTTGGCTGGGACTATGTGGTGGATGCGGGCCGCTGGGTTCCCGCCAACGACAACCGCACCTACCCGCACTGGGCCCCCAACACCCCGGGGACGGCTGGCGCGGCCCCCTGCATCGACGACTGACCTGCGCACCGCCTGACGGCCGCCGCTCAGCCGTACCGGTCCGGTACGGTAAATTCGGAAGGTACCGACGGGACCTGACGAAGGAGGCCACGCGTGGCACGGGGTGGCCCCAGGCTGGATCACGGCCGGCGCCGGGAGCTCGGACAGAGCTTCCAGGACGGCGGCAAGCATTACCAGCGGGTGCGGCCGGGATATCCCGCTGAATCCGCGCAGTGGCTGGTGCCCCGGGGCGCCCGCGATGCACTCGATGTTGGTGCCGGCACCGGCAAGTTCACGGCGCTGCTCCTGGACATGGGACTGTCGGTCACGGCGGTGGACCCCTCAGCGGACATGCTCGAACAACTCGCGGAACACTATCCCGCCGCCGCGGCTGTCCTGGGCACCGCGGAGGCCACCGGCCTGCCTGACTCAGCGTTCGACGTCGCCACCGTGGCCCAGGCCTGGCACTGGTGCGATGCGCTGCGGGCCAGCACGGAACTGGCCCGTGTCCTCCGGCCCCAGGGAACGCTGGGCCTGGTTTGGAACCAGTTGGATACGTCTGTCCCCTGGGTCCACCGGCTCTCGAGGATCATGCATGCCGGGGACGTGTACAAACCCGATTTCCGGCCGCTGGTAGGGCCCGAGTTCGAGGGACTGGAAGGCCACGTGGTGCACTGGCAGGACCCGGTCACCACCGGCGGCCTGATGGAGCTGGCAAAGTCGCGCAGCTACTACCTGCACGCCGGTGAGGCCACGCGGGCGAAAGTGCTGGCGAACCTCGACTGGTACCTCCATGAGCACCTGGGCCACGGCCCGGACAAGGACCTGCAGCTGCCGTACCTCACCTTGGCCTGGCGGGCTGTGCGGGCGTGAGCGGATCTGCCTGCGCCCGGCCCTGGCAGCCGGTAGGCTTGATCCCGTGAAGACCAGCGCGCCCTCCTCCTCCATCGAGGACTACGTCAAGGTCATCTACTCATTCACCGAATGGCAGGACAAGCCCATCACGTCCTCCCAGCTGGCGCAGCGGCTTGGCGTGGCCAATTCCTCGGTATCGGAAATGGTCCGCAAGCTGAAGGACCAGGGCCTGGTGGACCACAAACCGTACAGTGCCGTGAGGCTCACGGACGCCGGGCTCCGGCTCGCCCTTTCCATGGTGCGGCGCCACCGGCTGATCGAGACCTACCTCGTCCAGCAGCTGGGGTACAGCTGGGATGAGGTGCATGACGAAGCCGAGCTGCTGGAGCATGCCGTCTCGGACACCTTCATCGAACGGGTGGCAGCCAAGCTGGGCAACCCGCAGCGGGATCCGCACGGCGATCCCATCCCCACTGCCGACGGCAGAGTATTTATGCCCCGCGCGCACCTCATGGGGGAACTTGATGAGGGCCACACCGGACGGATTACCCGGATCAGCGACGACAACCCGGAACTGCTCCGCTACCTCGCCGCCGAGGAGATAGACCTCGACGCCGAGGTGGAGGTGGTGGGCCGCCGGCCCTTCGGCGGCGCCCTGGTGGTGCGGATCAGCAACTCGGGCCGTGAACGGAACTACGACCTCGCCGACGAGGTCACGTCGGCGCTGTGGGTGCACAGCGACCATCCCCACCCGGGCTGCCTCCTCGGGGACGCTGACATGCCCAAGGCGTGAGCCCGCTGAAGACTTCCGGCGCGCCGGAGGGCCGCGCCTGGCTTGCAGTGGCCGCGGGCGCCCTGATCGGCACCGAACTGCGGTATGGGCTGGGTATCGCGTTTCCTGAACCGCCCGGCGCCTTCCCCTGGACCACGCTGGGCATCAACGTGGCCGGCAGCTTTGTCCTGGCCGTCCTGACCACCGCCTGGATGGCCCGGCCACGGACCGCGTTCTGGCTGCGGGCAGGGCTGGGGCCGGGTCTGCTGGGCTCCTTCACCACGTTCTCCGCCGTGGTCTTTTCCACGGACCAGCTGGCCAGGGCCGGGCAGCACGGCGTATGGGCCGGCTACCTCGCGCTGTCGCTGCTCCTTGGCCTTACCGCCGCCGGCGTGGGATGGCGGGCAGGGAAACTGGCTGGCCGGCGCCCCGGGGTCCGCCGGTGACCACGGCTGTCCTGGTGGGTATTTTCGGCGTGGCGGGTGCCCTCCTGCGCTTCGGCGTCGACAGCTGGTTTGCGCACCACAGCTCCATCCGCAGTTCACGTGCCACTGGCAGCGCGGAAAGGCTGCACTGGCCCTGGGCCACACTGCTGGTGAATGTGGCGGGCTGCTTCATTATCGGTGCCGCCCACGGTGTTACTGTCCAATTGGGTCTGGGGGCCGAGTGGCAGGCAGGCCTGGCAGGAGGGCTGGCAGGAGGGCTGACCACCTTCAGTTCGTGGACCACCGCCACGGTGCGGCTGCTCAGTGAGGAACGCTTCGGCGCTGCCGCAGTGAATATTGCGGCCAACCTGGTGCTGGGTTTTGGCGCGGCAGCGGCCGGGATTGCCCTGGTGTCCTGAGACCAGCCGCGCCGGCCGGTCCTGGGGCAACCCTTGCGAGTCAACGCTGGGGGTGCTGATTTGGCGGGCTCCCGTATCGTGGATGGTGATGATTAGCAGACGCGACGCGGCCATTGCCCTTGACGTACCGATGGAGATGGCACAGCGCCATGGCCTTCCGAAGTGGATGACGGAGGCCGAGCTGGGTGAGATTCTGGACAACCCGCCGCCATGGCTGGTCCAGTCCCGAGCCAACCGCACCGGCAAACGCCCGGTGTGGGTCCATCTGGAGTGCGCGGTCTGCGGCTACGAGGAAGCAGCGCGTCCCAAGAAATGGTGGCCGGACTTCACCTATGTGGTGTGCGGACACCATGATCCCCAAGACGTTCCCCGCGTGCGCGAGGGGTACGTCCGCAGCGAGTTCGACGGCGTCGGGACGCGTTTTGTGGGCATCGCCGACGTCCCTGTTCCGGACTGATTCCATACCACCTTCCGGCCATTACATTCGGGGCCGAATAGGCGTAACTTACGAAGTGGGACGCAGCCCGTCCCCTGTTGTAAGGAGCACGCCATGCCGGACAAAACACCCCACCAGAACCTGGCAAAGAAGCCGGTCAAGACCATCAAGGAAAAACGCGCCGAGAAGAAGTCGAAGAATCCTGAAGGCGCCCAGGACCCCGTGGCCCACCTGAAGAAGCGCCGGTAGCTTTACTGGCCGTTCGCCTGCATCTCTTCGGGAACGGCCACCAGGTCCTCTTCCCTGCCGTGCCTCAGCACCCTGATCTGCAGCGGCTGGCCGATCGCATCGGCGAACAGCAGCTTCTGCAGACTCTCAGCGTTGCTGACGGCGCGGCTTGCTGCGGTCAGGATGATGTCGCCTGCCTGCAGTCCCGCACGGTCTGCGGGTGATCCGGCCAGCACCTCCACCACCCTGAGCCCCTCCCGCTGGCCTGTCCTGATCACTGCGCTGGCATTCAACCGGATGGGGGTGCTGACCACCCCGAGGTAGGCGCGCCTGACCCGGCCGTCGTTCAGCAGGGCAGCGATGATCCGCCGTGTTGTTGTGTTGATTGGCACGGCAAGGCCCAGCCCGGCTCCCGCCACCGCGGTGTTGATGCCGACTATCCTGCCGTGCGCGTCCGCCAGGGCACCGCCGGAGCTGCCTGGGTTCAGCGCCGCGTCGGTCTGGATGACGTCCTCGATCACCCGCCGGTTGCCGCCCGCCCAGACGGGGATGGAACGGCCCAGGCCGCTGACCACCCCGGCCGTCACCGATCCTGCCAGCCCGAGCGGATTCCCGACGGCGATGACCAGCTGGCCCACCCGCAGCGTCTCGGCGTCGCCGAACTGGGCGGGGGCCACCCTTGGTGCTTTGCCGCGGACCACAGCGAGATCCGACAACGGATCCACGCCCACGAGCTCGAGATCGGTCCGGCTGCCGTCGGCAAATGCGGCGTGGCCCTTGTTGGTACCGGCCACCACGTGGGAATTCGTCAGCAGGTAGCCGTCCTCGGTAAAGAGGACCGCAGAACCTGCCCCCACGCGGAACCTGCCGTTCCGGCGGGTGCTGGTCATTTCTATGGCCGCGACGTGCGGCGTGACGGTCTCAGCAACCCGCATGACCGTCTCCGAATAGGAGTCCAGCGCGCCGTCGTCGTACTCTTCGGGACTGGGCTCACGCATCTGGTTCATGGGGCACCTCCTGGCTGCTCCGCCGCTGGTTCCGGCCGCTTCCGGCCCGGCCTGGGCCGCGGCGCCGGATCTTATAGAGGACAACCCATGGATGTCGGCCGCTAGTCCCAGGCCCGCTACGCCGTCGGTGAACAGGCAAGCCGCGCTTAAACACCAAAAGACCCGGACGCAATGTCCGGGTCTTTCAGTCTGCCTTGCGGCATTTTCAAAATGTGGAGATGGGGGGAATTGAACCCCCGTCCGATGTCGTGTTGTCAGGGCTTCTCCGGGCGCAGTTTGCGTCGGATTTTCTCGGCCCCAGCCATGCTGCAAACAGCTGGCTGATCCGGGCCCAGTCATCTAAGAGTCCCGCTCACCCCGATGACGGGGGTAAGCAGCAGTGGCTATCTAAATGACGCCAGGTTCCGGGGCAATAGCAACCTCGGGCTGACGGACTGTCTTACTGCTTAGGCAGCAAGAGCGAAGTCAGTGCGCTTAGAATTGGCACTTATTGGTTTGCAGACAGCGTTTACGAGATAATTCTGCATCCTCGGCCCGCTTCACCTGTCGCGACTAACATCGTCGAAACCGATCATCCCCGTATTTTGTTACCAAACCGGTGGGTTTCCCCGCCGGACTATCAATAGTAACGCATGATCCGCGGGATTCATTCCCGGGCGCAGTTTCCTAGCGGCGGCGGTTGCGTTCCCGCATCTCTCGTTGGGCTTCACGGTTGTCCTGCTGCTCGCGGAGGGTCTGGCGCTTGTCGTACTCGCGCTTGCCGCGGGCCACGCCAATCTCCACCTTTGCCTTGCCGTCAACGAAGTAGAGCTGCAGCGGGACGATGGTGTAGCCCGATTCCCGCACCTTGTGGGAAATCTTGATGAGCTCCTCGCGGTGCAGCAGCAGCTTGCGGCGGCGGCGCGCGGCGTGGTTGGTCCAGCTCCCCTGGTTGTACTCGGGGATGTGGATGGCCTCCATCCACAGCTCGTCGTTGTAAAAGGTGCAGAACCCGTCCACCATGGAGGCGTGCCCCTCCCGCAGGGACTTCACTTCGGTGCCCATGAGCGCGATTCCAGCCTCGTAGGTATCCAGCACGTGGTAGTCATGCCGGGCCTTACGGTTGGTGGCCACCACTTTACGGCCACTTTCTTTAGGCAAGGGAAAGCTCCTCAGTTGAAGAATCGGATGTCCTCCGGCCTGGCCGGCGCGGAGTCATACCAGTCTACGGCAGGCTGCAGGCCGCGCTACAGCAGGCCCATCGGGTCCACGGCGGTGCCGTTCAGCCAGGTTTCGAAGTGCGCGTGGCAGCCCGTGGAGTTGCCTGTGTTGCCCGAGTAGGCAATCAGCTGCCCCTGCGAGACCCGTTGACCGTTCGACACCACGATGCTGGCGTTGTGGTAGTAGATGGTGTTCAGGGTGTTGCCCGCAATCAGGCCGTGGGAGATCTTGACCCGCCAGCCGCCGCCGTCGGCAGAGTTCCAGCCCGAGCTGAAGACCTCGCCGGCTGCTGCCGCGTAGACAGGCGTGCCGCAGGCTGCGCCGAAGTCCAGCCCCGTGTGCATGTAGCCGCCCTGGCCGTAGAAGTCAATGGTCCCCGGCGGGGTGGCGCGCCAGCCGAAGCCGGACGTGATGGGCACGCTGCCGTCAAACGGGTGCCGGAGGCCAAAGGCCGACGGCGACCCCACAGGCGGCACAAAAGGCTGGACCGGGGGCGGCGGCTGGTTCCTCGCTGCCGCGGCTGCCGCGGCAGCGGCGGCGGCTTCTGCCGCCAGCCTGCGCTGTTCGGCCTCCCAGGCCTCGCGGAGCTTCCTGTCGCGTTCCTGGATCTCCGCGGCCACCGCGTTCTGGCTGGCCTGCACGCCGGCGAGCTGGGACTGGATGCCGGGCTTGGCCGCCTGGAGCTCGGCATCGAGGCGGGTGGTGTCCGCTATGAGCCGGTCTACTTCTTCCTTCTTTGCGGCCGCTTCATCGCGTGCCGCCTTCTCCCGCTCGAGGGCTGCGTCCGCCTTGGCCTTGAGGTCCTTGATCTCGGCTTCCACGGCCTGGAGGCGGGCTTCGGAGTTGACGTTGGTGGCGTTCTGCTGCGACAGCTTGTCCATGGCAGCGTTCTGGCTGCGCATGGCCTGGTCCGCCAGGTCCATGGTTTCGGTCAGGCTGCCGCCGTTGTTGGCCCCGAAGAAGAGTGACAGGTTGGACGGAACGCCGCCGGATTTGTACGCCTGTGTGGCGATTTGCCCGATCAGTTTCTTGGTGTCGGCAATCTTCTGCTTGTCCGTTTCAAGCTGCTGCGTGATTTTGGCCTTGTTCTGCTGCGCCATGTCCACGCGGGCGGAGAGTGCCTCCACTTCCTTGACGGCACCGGCTACGCGCCCCTGCGCCTCGAGGAGTGCCTGCTGGGCGCCGGGCAGCTGGCCCTGGTAGATGACCAGGTCGCTGGCCGCCTTGGCAATGCGCGAATCAACGAATTCCAGGGACTGCTGGACGCGGGCCGCCTCTGCCTCCAGCGCCTTCTGCCTGTCTTCAAGCTCGTCAGCAAAGGCCGGCGCAGAGGATGAGGCCAGGCCTGCGGCGAGGACGACTGCCAGCACGCCGCTGAGGATGCTTTTGCGGGGCGCCGTGCGGCGGCTGTTCAGCCGGTGTCGCGGCGACGTTTGGTCCGTTAAGTTCATGGGCATTCCTTGTTCGGTTTGCATACCTAGACGCGAAGGTATCTGCGCAAGGTCAAGAGAGACGAAATTCCGGCCAAGGATCCACCAAGGATTATCAGTGCCGGCGCGAGGATCAGCGTCTGGCCGGCGGAGATGAAGGCTGTGTCCGGGTACTGCTGGGCCATGTAGTCGCCCAGGAAGAAGTGGGCCACGGCCCAGAGCGTGGCTGAGGCCAGGGCGGCGCCGATGACGGCGGCAATGACGCCTTCCAGGATGAAGGGGAGCTGGATCACTGTCTTGGAGGCACCCACCAAGCGCATGATGCCTGTTTCACGCCGCCGGCTGAAGGCGGAGAGCCTGATGGTGGTGGCGATCAGGAGGATGGCGCACACGATCATCACGCCGGCGATGCTGACGGCCACCAGGGAAGCGCCGTTCATGACCGAGAACAGCCGCTCAAGGAGCTGGCGCTGGTCGATCACTGTTTCCACCCCGGGCTGGGAAGAGAAGGTCTCGCTGATGATCTGGTACTTTTCCGGATCCTTCATGTTGATGCGGAAGGATGCCGGCAGCTGGTCCGGCGTGACCGAATCCACGATGGGCGAATTCGAGAACTGGTCCTTGAAGTGCTTGTACGCCTCTTCCTTGGACTCGAACTGGAAGTCGTTGATGTACTGCGCCACCGCCGGGGATTCCAGCAGGGCGTTAAGGCTCTCCTGCTGCTCGGGGGTGACTGGGCCGCTGGCGCAACCTGCCGCCGTCGACCCTTCACTGCACAGGAAGATGGCCACCTGGACCTTGTCGTACCAGTAGCCCTTCATCTGGTTGATTTGCATCTGCAGCATGCCGGCCGCGCCCACGAAGGTGAGCGAGACGAACGTGACCAGGATGACGGAGACCACCATGGAGAGGTTGCGGCGGAGGCCGCTGCCGATCTCACCGAGGATGAACGCGAGCCTCATCGCTGTCCCTCGCCTTCCCCGGGCAGGCCCGCTTCAGGGTTTTCCCGGCCGCTCGCGTCCTTGAGCCTGCGGGACTGGCCAACAACGGGAATCATCGAGGTGTAGAGCGCCTTGGCTTCGTCACGGATGACGATGCCGTTCTTGAGTTCCACGACGCGTTTACGCATCTCGTTGACGATGTCGTCGTCGTGCGTGGCCATCACCACGGTGGTTCCGTTTTGGTTGATCTTGTCCAGGACACCCATGATGCCCATTGACGTGGTGGGGTCCAGGTTTCCGGTTGGCTCGTCGGCGAGGAGGATCCCGGGGCGGTTGACCACGGCGCGGGCAATGGCCACGCGCTGCTGTTCGCCGCCGGAGAGCTCGTGCGGCATGCGGTGCTCTTTGCCCTCGAGGCCAACGGTCTTCAGGACCTCGGGGACGGTGTCCCTGATGACGCTGCGGCTCTTGCCGATGACCTGCATGGCGAAGGCTACGTTGGCGAAGACGTTTTTCTGTGGCAGGAGACGGAAATCCTGGAAGACGACGCCGATTCCGCGGCGGAGCCGGGGGACGCGCCAGCTTGAAATCTTGGCGACGTTCTGGCCGGCAACGTAGACGGCGCCGGAGGTGGCGCGGTCTTCCTTGAGCACCAGGCGGAGGAAAGTGGACTTGCCGGAGCCGGATGCGCCCACCAGGAAGGCAAATTCGCCGCGGTCAATCTCAAGGTTGACGGAGTCCAGCGCAGGCCGGGCTTTCTGGTCGTAGACCTTGGTGACATTTTCGAATCTGATCATGGCCCTAAGTACCCTGCAGGGCACGGCTGATTCTGATGCAGCCCAGTTCTGCAGCCGGTGCGCGGGTTTTCGTTTGGGGGAAGTAGGGCCCCGGCCCCTCGACTATACGCAGGAGTCGCTGCGCATCACGCTGTTATTCGGGGGCGTGTCGGCTAATTCGGTCCTGGCCTTTGCGGCCGCTGGGCCTACTTAGCGGCGTTGCGGTTGTCGGTGCGCCAGCGGATCCCGGCGTCGATGAAGTCGTCGATCTCGCCGTCGAACACGGCCGAAGTGTTGCCCACCTCGTGCTCGGTCCGCAGGTCCTTGACCATCTGGTAAGGGTTCAGGACGTAGGACCGCATCTGGTCACCCCAGGATGCCTTGACGTCGCCGGCCAGGGCCTTCTTTTCGGCGTCTTCCTGTTCCTTCTTGAGGAGCAGGAGCCGGGACTGCAGGACCCGCATGGCGGCGGCGCGGTTCTGCAGCTGCGACTTTTCGTTCTGCATGGACACCACTGTGCCGGTGGGGATGTGGGTGAGGCGGACGGCGGAGTCCGTGGTGTTGACCGACTGGCCGCCGGGGCCGGATGAGCGGAACACGTCGACGCGGATCTCGTTGTCCGGTATTTCGATGGAGTCTGTCTGCTCGATCAGCGGGATCACTTCGACGGCGGCGAAGGACGTCTGGCGCCGGCCCTGGTTGTCAAAGGGGCTGATGCGGACCAGCCGGTGGGTCCCAGCCTCGACGCTGAGTGTGCCGAAGGCGTAGGGAGCCTTGACTTCGAAGGTTGCCGACTTCAATCCGGCCTCCTCCGCGTAGGAGGTGTCCATGACCGTGGTTGGATACCCGTGGCGTTCGGCCCAGCGGAGGTACATGCGCATCAGCATCTCCGCGAAATCGGCGGCATCCACGCCGCCGGCACCCGCGCGGATGGAAACCACGGCCTCGCGCTCGTCGTATTCACCGGAGAGCAGGGTGACAATTTCGAGTTCCTTCAGGGCCTTCTTGATGGACTCGAGTTCTGCCGCCGCCTCCCCCATGGAATCGGCGTCGTCCTCGTCCTGGCCCAGCTCCACCAGGACCTCGAGGTCATCGATCCGGGCAGCCAGCTTGTCGAGGCGCTCCAGTTCCGACTGGCGGTGCGAAAGGCGTGATGTGATTTTCTGCGCCGCTGCGGGGTCGTCCCACAGGTCCGGTTCGCCTGCCCGCTCGCTCAGTTCGGCGATGTCTTCCTTCAGTGCCTCTACGTCGGAGACCCGCTCAATGGAGTCGTAGGTGGCGCGGAGGGCGCGGATTTCAGCAGAAAAATCAATATTGGCCATGGTTGTTTAAGCCTACGCTATCCGCGGCAGGGCACCGGCGTGCATCAGTTGGCGCCCGGGGCAGGGCCCCGGATAGCGTCAGTGGGCGCCCGGGGCAGTCAGCGGGTGAGCCGCGAGCGGGCAGTGGACGTCGCCTCGATCCTGATGCCGTCGGGCACCAGGAAGTTCACCACCGGCGGATGGACTGCGGCGGTCAACACGACGACGGCGGTGGCGCCGTCAGGACTGCCTGTTGCCCCCGTGACTGCGAGGCCGTCGAAACGCTGTGAGGCGGGGCTCCTTGCGAGGAAGTCGGCTGCGACGCTCCGGACCCGGGCCGGGTTGAGGGTGGCCGACGGGCTGCCGCCCTGCGTTTCCACCTCACCCAGGGTGTAGCTGTCCGCAGCAGCCAGGGAGGCGCCGTCGGCCAGGGAAAGGAGCCGCTTGTGCTCCAGGTAGACGGACGATATGCCGATCACCACCGTTGCCACCAGCAGGGCCAGCGTCATGTACCCGAGGATCATCACCATCATCTGGCCGTCCTCGCCTGAGGTACTCGTGGTTACTGCCCTGGTGGTCACCTTCCTGGTGGTCACGGTCGTGGCGGTCACCGTCCTGGTGGTTACTGTCCTGGTGGTCACCGTCCTGGTGGTCATCGGAACCGGCCCACGAGCTGTGTCGACGATGCCTGTACCTCGCTCGCGGCCAACCGGAACCCCTCGTCAAAGGGCACAAACGGCAGGGGCACCGCCAGCGTCACCGTGACGGTAACCGCGGCGCCTGCAGCATGGCAGTCGGAAGGATTGCAGGATGTGGCAACGCTGGCCTCGTCTGGCTGGTGCCCAAAGTCGGCGAGGGCGATTGCGACAGCCTGCTCAGCTGCAGCCTGTGCTGTTGCTGCGTCAGGCTGCGCCACGTAGACCTTCGCCGCCTGGTCGGCGGCTCCCACCACCGCAAAGGAGCCGCCCTGGATTTGCCCCACCGTGATGACGAAGTAGACCAGCGGCACCATCAGCAGGAGGGCAAGGAAGGTGAATTCAACTACCGCGCTCCCCTGTTCATGCTTGTGGGCAGGCTCCTGTTGTCCATCAGTTTGCGGCGGCATCCGGCAAAGGGCTTCGGCGAGCCGTGCCTTGAGCGGAGACCACCCGTACTCATGGCGGAACCGCCGCATGCCCCTTCACCTCCAGCATCTCCCGGGGACCGATGAGTCCGATGACGGGCATAGGAGCCCGGACCGTCACTTCAAGGGTCCGAAACCCTTGGACAGTTACTTCACTTGTGCTGACGTGCTCCGCGAATCCGGCGTTCAGCGCAACATCGATCAGGCCGCGGGTCCGCTCCTCAGCGTCTGCGGCTCCCCGGTCGGCGAGGGTTCCGTAGCGGGCGCCTGAAGCCGCAGCATCGATCAAGGTATTGCGGACGTGCAGGATCAAGGTCAGCTGGATGATCGCCAGGAAGAACATGGTGAGGAGGCTTCCCACCAGGACGAAGTCCACCACTGCCGAGCCCTGCTCCCGAGGCGCGGGCAGCCCGTGCTTCGTGGTGGCCCGGCCGGCATGACGGGAGGACCGCGTCACCGGCTAGCTTCCGACCTTGTCCATCGCCTGGTTGAACATCGACTCCAGCGCCGGACCGGCAAGTGCCAGCAGCGCGGCCACCAAGACAGCGGACATCAAGGTGATCATGACCCAGCCTGGGACGTCTCCCCGCTCATGGTGGTCATCAGCGTGGCTCCCTCTCGAGGCTAGGCCGGCGCCCAGGAGGGCGCCCAACACCAGCAGCATCGATACCCAGCGGATACCCATGGTTTTCATTTCTCGTCCTCTTCCTGATTCGATTCTTTGAGTTTCTTGCATGCCGGTGTTGCGTCTTCCTAGAAGCCCAGGTTGATGGCGGCCAGCCCCGGAAAAACGGCGAAGACCACGGTGAGTGGGAGCACACCAAAAACGAGCGGCACCATCATGGCGATCTCCTTCTTGCCGGCGGCTTCCATGAGATCCCGTTTGGCTGTGTCCCGCACGTCCTGGGCCTGGGCACGGAGCACGTCCGCGAGCGGTGTGCCCCGCTCGACTGCCACGATGATGCCGTCAACAAACCTGACCAGTGGCGCCAGGTCCGTCCGCCCGGAGAATTCCTGCAGTGCCGTGACCAAGGGTTTGCCGGCCCTGGTCTCGGCAAGAACGTTCGAGAACTCCTTGGTCAGTTCCCCCTTGGCACTGCGGCACACCCTGTCCAGCGCTCCGGTTGCGCTCTCGCCTGCGCTGACGGCGAGCGCCATCAGTTCAGCGAGACTGGGGAACTCCGCCATCATTCGGGCTTCCCGCCGGCGGACTTGCACCCCCAGCCAGTAGTCACGCAGCATGAAGCCGCCCACTGCGCTGCCAAGGATTGCCACAGCCGCGAACAAGGGGCTGAACCTTCCCGCTGCTGCCCCTATGAGGGTGAATCCAAGGGAGGCCACGAAGCCGGCAGCAGCCCACAGGAGCTGCTCTGCACGGAAGTCGATGGACGACTTGTTGATTCCTGCCTGTGCCAGCCTCCGGGCGGTGGCTCCCGGTGATGGGTTCAGCCTTCCCAGCGCCGCCATGCCGTCACGGAAGACCGGACGGAGTATCCTTTCGAGCGGTCCGAAGGGTGTCAGGTTCTGCTCCCCCGCGTTCAGCAACCGTGATTCGAGGTTCTGGGACTTCAGCTGCGGCTCGATGCGTTGCGCCAGGGTGGTGGCACGCATTAGCGGGGACCTAAAGACGATAAGCCACAGGCCGGCGCCCATTGCGGCCCCGCAGACGACGGCGGCTGGTGGTATTTCGATCATCTCAACACCCGCTCGTCCTGCGGCAGAGCACCAATCCTCAGCATGATGGAGTAGCAGACCAGCGAAACCACCAGGCCTCCGAGCAGGACTGCAGCACCTACGGCTGTGTTGTACGCCTGCACCGCTTCAGGCCGTGTTGCCAGCAGTATCATGACGATCCATGGGGCAGCGACAGCAAGGCGCGCCGCATTGACGGTCCAGGACTGCCTCGCCTCCAGCTCGCTGCGGGTGCGGGCGCTTTCGCGCAGGAATTCAGCCAGCGTGCCGAGCATCTTCCCCAGATCGGAGCCGCCGACTTCCCGGGTCAGGCGCAGTGCCTCGACAATGCGGTCGGCAACAGGGTCCGCGAGCCGGTGTTTGAGCTTGCTAAGTGAGGCATCGAACTGACCTCCCGCGCGATAGTCGGCACCGAATTCGCGGAAGACGTGCCGCAACTCTTCGGGGCCTTTGTCCCCCAGCTGGATCAGTGCCTCGGGCAGTGGCAAACCGGCGCGTATCGCGGACCGGAGGTGATCGACGACGTCGGGCCAAAGCTGCCGCAACAGGGCGCCTCTCTTTTTCGCCCTCCAGCGCAGGATGCTGATGGGGAGCCATGCAGCGAACAGCGCAAAGCAGCCGGCGATCGGCCAGGAGCGGCTGATAGCGTAGAAGACCAAGGCCACGAACAGTCCGAGGCCCAGGCACGTGCCAATCAACCCGCCAGGAGATACTTTGTCCACTCCTGCAGAGGCGAGAAGGTCTGCCAGGCGGCTGGCCTTCCGCTCCCGCGGACGTTGTTCCGGCGACTCCCAGCAGGACCACCAGATGAGGAACAGACCCGCCCCTGCCGTTACCCCCAGCAGCGCCGACGTCATCGCGGATCCAGCAAGGCCGCGACGTCGTAGCCTGCTCGGTTGAACTTTTCAGCGGCAGGCATCGAGTTGGCCCTTGGCTGAAGGGTGCCGTCCACCATGGCGAACACCGGGGAGGACTCAATGATGCCGTTCTCCACCCGCCGTCCCAGTGACAGGATCTCCGTTACTTCCCTGCGTCCATCGGCGTGCCGGCTGCAGTGCACCACCAGGTCGATGCAGGAGGCCACAGTCGGGACAACGAAGGCGCTCGAGATGTTCTCGCCCGCGAGCAGGGGCAGTGTGCAGATCTTGGTGACGGCGTCGTGTGCTGAATTTGCATGAACGGTGCACATGCCTGGAAGACCACTGTTCAGGGCGATAAGCATGTCCAGGCTCTCCGCTTCACGGACCTCGCCCACCACCAGGCGGTCGGGCCGCATGCGGAGGGCTTCCTTGACCAGCCGGCGAAGCGGGATCTCGCCTTCGCCCTCGAGGTTCGGCTGCCGGCACTGGAGGCCGACGACGTCGCGCAGGGGAAACTGGAGCTCGAAGATTTCCTCCACCGTGATCACGCGTTCCCTGCTGCCGATGCTGGCCGCCAGGCAGTTCAGCATGGTGGTCTTGCCGGCCTGGGTGGCGCCGGAGACCAGGATGTTGAGGCCGCTTGATACGGCCGCGCCAAGGAAACGGGCTGATTGCGGCGTCAGGGTGCCAAGCTCAACGAGATGCTCAAGGCGGGTTGCCTTGACCACGAACTTCCTGATATTCACTGCCCAGTGCTTCCGTGTCACATCCGGAATGACGACGTGGAGCCTGGAGCCGTCGGGCAGGGCTGCATCCACAAAGGGCGAGGACATGTCCAAGCGGCGGCCTGAGCTCTTGAGCATCCTCTCCACGAGGTCCCGGACCTGCTGCTCGGTGAGGCTGAGGGAGGTAAGTTCTGATTCGCCGTTGCGTGCCACAAAGATTTCATTGGGCGCGTTGAGCCAAATCTCTTCGATTGAGGGATCGTCCAGCAGGGGTTGAAGCACGCCGAAGCCTGCAACGGCGTCGAAGAGGAACCTGCGCGCTGCATCCAGCGGACCTATGGGAGGAAGGGGTCCCATAAGCGCTCTCTCGTCGTAATCCGTGACTGCAGCCTCAACAAGCCGGCGCACCTCACCAGCCTGGTGCAGCGGATCCAGACCCCGACGACGGATTAGCTCGCGGACCTCGTCCTCGACAATTCCAAGCGCGTCCATTTGTTCCCCAATACAACTGCCGCCCCCGGCGGAGGCAGTGCAACTGGGATAAAGACTAGGCACCGTACAACATGCTGCCAAGTCATAAGGATTGTCTGTGGATAAGCGCAAGATAGCCACAGGATCAACACATGCACCATCCGCACCACTGTTTACACCAGCAACACGGTGCTATGGTGAGCGCGTTAAGTGTCAAAACCCCTGTCCGTCTGGTTCCTGGGGAACCAGCCGGAACAGCAACCCAGATGAGGGCTCTCCGTCGGAGCGCCTTGTCTCCGGAGCCAATATGAAACGGAACCTGTCTCAGTCCCGTCACCCCGTCAGGAAGTCCCTTGGGATAGTCCTGCTGGCCGCTTCCCTGGTGGCCGGCCCAGGCCTGGTGGGTATTGCTTCCGCCGTTGAGCCTGCTCCGACGCCGACAACCTCCACGCCGGCGAGCGATCCATCGCAGACTGCATCACCGTCTCCGACGGTTCCGACGCCGGCCCCTTCTCCAGAAGAAACCGCACCCGCAACAGCCCCCGCCGCCCAGCCCACTGCAGAGGCTACGCAGTCGATGGCGGAAGCAGTCGGCGTCGGCGGGGCGGAAATGGGGCAGCGGTCCGCTCGCGTTACCGCGTCGGCTCCTTCGGAGTCGTTCAGACGGCTGAGCACGGAGCCGTTGTCCGCCCAAGGCACTTGGATGCCCACTTTTGGCATCCAAGGACTGGACGTGAGCGGCCACCAGCCGAGTGTGGACTGGCAGCAGCAGTGGAATATGGGCGCCCGCTTCGCCTACGTCAAGGCTACTGAAGGCAATTACTACACGAACCCCTCCTATGGCTCCCAGTACCAGGGGTCCCGCAGCGTTGGAATGATCCGGGGGGCCTACCACTTCGCCATACCCAACTGGTCTTCCGGAGCGGACCAAGCACGTTACTTTGTCCAGAATGGCGGGGGCTGGTCCGCAGACGGGTACACGATGCCGCCCGTCCTGGACTTCGAGTTCAACCCGTACGAAGGCCGCACCATTAACGGCTTCTACTTCGGTAACACCTGCTACAACATGGCGCCGGCCCAGCTGCAGTCCTGGGTTCGGGATTTTGGCAACACTATGCAGGCACTGACCGGCAGGCTCCCGGTCATCTACACCAATACAAGTTGGTGGAACCAGTGCCTTGGCAATCCTGCCGGCTTCGGTGATTACCCGCTTTGGGTTGCGGCGTACCCCAGTTCCCCCACGAACAACGCCGGACCGGTTCCCACTGCCAGCTGGAGCACTTACAGCATGTGGCAGTACAGCAGTACGGGCCCGTTCGCTGGTGACTCCAATGTCTGGAACGGGGACTACTCCCAGCTGAAGACCTTTGCCTCAAGCGGGACTGTTCGGTCGAGTCTAAAAATCTCGGCGGTTGGGGATGCCAACAGCGATGGTAGGTCGGACCTGGTCGCTCGCCGGCCTGACGGATCCTTTTTGCTACACCGTGGAACAGGCAATGGCAGCTACCTGGCGGGCCAGCTCATCGGCACCGGGTGGAACATCTACGACACAACTGTTGGGGTGGGTGACTCAAACACAGACGGTAAGCCTGATCTCATCGCCCGCCGGCCCGATGGAACCCTTTGGTTCTATGCGGGCGACGGTGCCGGTAACTATAAACCAGCCCGTCAGATAGGTACCGGATGGCAGATTTTCGACACCATTCAGGGCGCAGGCGATACAACCGGCGACGGCATTTCTGACATCATTGCCCGACAGCCGGACGGCGCTCTCTGGGCATATGCCGGTGACGGCACCGGAGGATACCGAATCGGACAGAAGATCGGCACCGGCTGGCAAATCTATGACCAGGTCAGCAAAGGTGACGATCTGAATCGCGACGGAAAGCCCGACCTGGTGGCCCGCCGCCCAGACGGAACACTCTGGTTCTACGCCGGCGACGGCACCACCACGTATCAAAACGCCCGGCAAATAGGGTCCGGGTGGGAGATATACGATCACATACTCGGCGCTGGCGACAACAATAACGACGGCAAATCTGACATCGTAGCCCACCGCCCCGACGGAAGCATCTGGTTCTACGCCGGCGACGGCATGAGCAAGCTAACCGACGGATACCAGCCGGCCGCGAACGTCGGATCAGGGTGGGACAGCCGTGATCGCGTCTCGGCGGTTGGGGATGCCAACAGCGATGGTAGGTCGGACCTGGTCGCTCGCCGGCCTGACGGATCCTTTTTGCTACACCGTGGAACAGGCAATGGCAGCTACCTGGCGGGCCAGCTCATCGGCACCGGGTGGAACATCTACGACACAACTGTTGGGGTGGGTGACTCAAACACAGACGGTAAGCCTGATCTCATCGCCCGCCGGCCCGATGGAACCCTTTGGTTCTATGCGGGCGACGGTGCCGGTAACTATAAACCAGCCCGTCAGATAGGTACCGGATGGCAGATTTTCGACACCATTCAGGGCGCAGGCGATACAACCGGCGACGGCATTTCTGACATCATTGCCCGACAGCCGGACGGCGCTCTCTGGGCATATGCCGGTGACGGCACCGGAGGATACCGAATCGGACAGAAGATCGGCACCGGCTGGCAAATCTATGACCAGGTCAGCAAAGGTGACGATCTGAATCGCGACGGAAAGCCCGACCTGGTGGCCCGCCGCCCAGACGGAACACTCTGGTTCTACGCCGGCGACGGCACCACCACGTATCAAAACGCCCGGCAAATAGGGTCCGGGTGGGAGATATACGATCACATACTCGGCGCTGGCGACAACAATAACGACGGCAAATCTGACATCGTAGCCCACCGCCCCGACGGAAGCATCTGGTTCTACGCCGGCGACGGCATGAGCAAGCTAACCGACGGATACCAGCCGGCCGTCCCCGTAGGGAGCCTCTAGCGGGACGGCCAGCACCTCCCAACGGAGCGGACTTTCGTTGGGAGGTGCTGCGCTTGTTGCTCCACAGATTGGAGCCCACCCAAGTAGTCAAACTGTCGCAGTACTGCACAAGCAGGGTTCAGCCGAATCCGCCACAGGACTTGCGATTTCCAAGTGACTTATCGCCTCTACTGAGGCCAGGAACTCGTCAGAATTCGTGGTGTGACAGGCCGTCACGGCGAATAACTTTCAACCAGGCCGCTCCCGGTTCCAATTAGCAGCTGGCCAAGACCAATCTCACTGCGCCGGTGAAAAGAAACAGCCACAGAGACGCATTTTCTGGTTTCGCAACAGTGGACCGGGGGTGGAATGGATATTCTGAGAACACATCGTGGACAGAACGTCACGGCGGCTTGAAAAGGCATCGACACGTGATCCCGAGGACACGTCCAGACTCGATCAAGCCAGCTTGGCAACAAGCCAGTCGGTAGTTGCTTTCACGGTCTGGCCGGGTCCACATGCTTGATCGATCCGGGATACTCCGGTCCAGAAGGAAGCTCATCCTGGTTCACAGCGACTGCAGGCGCCTAACCGGCCCCGCGAGGAAAACCGGCTCTCTGTGGTGGCGAAACAGGTTCCGTGCCTTGAAAGCGGAAGGCCGCCTAGCCCTGCTGCCGTGGATGTACTCTATGCAAGCATCAAGTCAGGATCTACGAGCCTTTGATCTGGGCCAACTGCCCGCGCAAGACCTTCACCGAGGAACAGCACAAGTCCCTCACCGGGCACGGACCACCGCCGGCTTCGGATTCCGCGGCCCGACGCTGCCCGGACTCGCTGCCATGGCACCGCGGATGCCCGGCTGGATAAACAACGCCCCCGGTCCGTGCTGCTCTTCCGCGACCCACCGCTAACGTTTGGACACGCCAGGAACCGTGGATTATCGCCATTATGGACCTGGATACGGCCAGATTGCGGGGATAGTGGACGGCCGTAACAGCGAGAAGTCAGGGCATTGGATTACTGCGACGGCGCTACGACCCCTTCATCATCCTCTTCGCAGTCTGATGCGTTAGGTTTGAATATCCAATGCTTGTACAACAAAAAATTCCACGCCGTCGTCATTATCGTAGAAACAACCTTGCCTACCTGGTAGCCCGCACCCAGCCAGTCGAAAACGTTGACTATGACATCAATTGCTAGCGTATTGAACACCACAAGAAGGCAATATTTGATGAAACTGACGCTCTTGCCGTTATCGGCCCGGAAAGTAAAGATCCGCTGCAGGGCATAATTAAAACCAAGGCTAACAAGGAAGGCAATAGGAGTCGCGAATACAAGATCAACGGAAAATACCTCGTGCAGAAGCATAAGCAGTCCGAGGTCGATGGCGAACGAAACTCCGCCGACCATAATGAATCGCGCGATCTCGTTGTCGAGCACAATCTTGGAATGCCGTTTCAGCACTTATCCTCTTATTTCAAGTTGGACGGCGCCGGTTTGGCACACGTTGGGCGTAAGGAACCATCACAGTCAAAGGTCGGCAGCCCCGGCAAATGCTCTGCGACTTCGGGGCCGTTCAACTGGTGGGCCGTTCGCGCCACTATGGCTTCGCTATAGGCTAGCATACTAGGGTTGTCGGAAGGCTAGGCCGCTTCTCGTGGCTGCATCGCGACAGCGTGAGCCACTGACGCCCAGCCTCGACTCCCTAGGATTAACCTTTGACAGCCACAGCGTTACCAGTACCTGAGCTTGCCGTTCGAAGAAAGTCGTTCTTTTCCCAATTTGGGAAGAAGGACAACCCGCTTCGAATCGCGGTCATAATTCTCTATATCACTGTTGTAGTTTTGGGAGCTACCACTTCATCTATCGGGATGCCGACACTCAGGGAGAATCCCGCTGAACCATTGGGGCTTCAACTAGGTGATGCGTCTCCAATTCGCTCAGATGAGTACAACGCCTTTTCGCCTATTGTGCTTTCTATTATGGCGACAGGGGCTGCACCGACGACAAGCGTCCTGGCTGCTCCAGCAGACTTAACACACCGCTATTCTTCGGGTGGATTTTTCGAGACGTTAGTATTTTTCGATTCATCTTTGCTGTATACCGCCTCTTTTTTGCCGGACGCAATGGTTTTTGCGGCCCACTGGTGGCTGCCGGCGTTACTTCTGTTCCTTTTCCTGCCAACATGGTTTGAGCAAGTCGGCTCCAGCCGTCGCTGGGGATGGATGGCAGCTTTCCTGATAGCACTATCGCCGGCCGCCTCGTGGTGGACCATGATGCCGATCCAGTTGATCGCCTACACGATTGCTGGATCCAGTCTCGTTCTGTCTGCGTATCGGAGATTCACAGCAAATCAACGAGTTGTACCTGTCATGCAATCTCTCGCAGCTGGAATATTGATCGCAGGGCTGCCGAGCTTCTACATCCCTTGGTCGCTCGTTCTAGGCCTGCCCATCCTCGTCGCGTCAATCGCCTGGATTCTTGCTCACCAGGGACAGTGGAAGCCGAAGCTGCTGGCTTTGGGCTGCGCAGGCTTTACCGCGATGCTTTTTGCAGCCGGGATGCTGTGGGAGAACCGCCAAGGCATCAACGCCTTGCTGCAGACGGTCTACCCAGGGTCCAGGAGGTCGACAGGAACAGCTCAGTCTTTTGCCTTGCTGTTCGGAGCGCCTGGTTTGGCTCCGATGCAAGACATGCTTCCCGTTGGCATCAATCAGAGCGAGCTATCTACGGCCTTCACCATAACTTTTGTATGGGCGCTGTTATTGGTAATGAATCTGAATTTGGTTGGACAGCTTCGTGAAAATGCCGCTATTATCGTCGTTGCGTGTTTTGGCATTCTTTGGCTCCTCTGGTGCACTGTAAATTTCGGTGACAGAGGTTCTTCCATACCGCTTCTGAATTATGTACAGCCTGCGCGAGCTGCCCAAGTATGCGGCATCTTGGGTTCAATACTTGTATGTCTTCTGTTGGCTCGGTTGCCATCCATCAAGGTAGCTTGGAAGCTTCCCCTGATAGCTGCCGGAACCTGCACCCTTGTCACGGCGTACGCCGTCTCTTCGCTTCAGTTGTCCTACCTCCCCGAGATGGCAAGTTCGTCAATTGCCGCCGCGGCCATTGCCGTCGGCTTATGTGTTTTCTGCGCCACTAAATTTGCTTCCAAGGTGTGGCCCATAGTGCTGATATCTGGATTGGCCGCAATTCCGGTATTCAGCGCCAATCCCTTGCTTTTCGGGCTTGGCGATTTGAGGAATTCAGAAACTGCCAAGTATCTTTCAGTCGAGGGCAAACGGGCAGCTGAAACCAATGCTGTGTGGGCGTCGGACTTCGGCGCGTTCGACACCGTAATGCTGGCCAACGGGGTCCCCTCGATGAGCGGACTGCAACGTTCAGGCCCCGACACCGACCAATGGAAGAAGTTGGATCCTGGCACCGTCCACGCAAATGAGTGGAACCGTGGAGGCGGATTTATCCATTTTCAGTGGACAGCAGGGGAACCTCTGACCTTTGAAGCTCCCGTGCCTGATACCACTGTTGTTCGCATAGACCCTTGTGACCTGAAGCTCCGCTGGCCGAGCCTTCAAGCAATATCTTCCTCGCGAAGTCTCGATGCAGGATGCCTTATTCCCGAGCGGACGTTGACATGGTCCGGCAAGGAGTTCTTCGTATACAAATTCCACTAGGTCGGTGATTTGCTGCAGTTCCGGCAGCCCTTCTAGAATGACGGCCGTGCTGGCGCCGTGAAAGCTAGCCCACAATCTGCCAGCGCGTTGCCAGCCCGACCCAAGGAAGCAAGCTTGATTTCAGTAGAATCACCCCCACCCGAGGCAGCCCGAAGGACCGTAAAGCTTCTCGCTTATGCGGGCCGGAAGGATAACGCACTACGCATAGCGATCGTTATCCTCTACGTGATCGTTGTACTGCTGGGGGCTACTACCTCCTCTATTGGAATCCCAACCCTTCGCCAGGATCCTGCCCACCCGCTCGGCCTGCAGATAGGAGCTTCTTCCCCTATCCGATCTGACGAGTACAACGCCTTCTCGGCCATAGTCCTGTCGATCATGGCTACGGGAGGAGCGCCAACGACGAGTGTCCTGGCTGCGCCCGCGGGCCTTGCCCACCGCTACCCTTCCGGTGGTTTTTTCGAGACCTTTGTGTACTTCGACTCGACTCTACTGCGCACCGCCACCTTTTTGCCCGACACGATGGTTTTTGCAGCGCACTGGTGGCTTCCCGCGCTCCTTCTCTTCCTGTTTCTGCCGAAATGGTTTTCACAGGTTGGTTCTGCGCGTCGATGGGGCTGGATGGCAGCCTTCCTTATTGCATTGTCACCGGCCGCTTCCTGGTGGACCATGATGCCGATCCAGCTGATTGCTTACACAATTACCGGCTCGAGCCTGATATTGTCCGCCCACAAGAGATTCGCTGAGGGTCAACGCGCTGTGCCTGCCCTGCAATGCATGGTGGCCGGCATCTTGATAGCAGGACTCCCAAGTTTTTACATCCCGTGGTCGCTGGTCCTCGGATTGCCCATCCTGGCGGCTACTGTGGGCTGGATCATAGCCTTCCGAGGGCGCTGGAGGCCGAAGCTACTGTCGGTGGGCTCCGCGGGGCTCGTAGCCTTGGTCTTCGGGCTGGGAACCTTATGGGAGAACCGGGCGGGGATCTCAGCTCTACTGGACACTGTCTACCCAGGGTCGCGGAGATCCTCGGGAGCCGCACAACCATTGGCGATGCTCTTCGGCGCACCAGCTTTGGGACCGATGCAAGACATGACCCCGGTGGGTATAAACGAGAGTGAACTTTCCACCGCTTTCACCATAACGTTTGTATGGGCTGCCCTACTTATAGTGTTCATCAGGAATCTGGGTTCACCTCGTGACAACGTGGTCATCCTCACTGTGGGCACTTTCGCTGTTCTATGGCTCACGTGGTGCACCGTCAACTTCGGCGAGCGGGGATCCTCAATCCCGCTCCTGAACTATGTCCAACCCATTAGGGCGGCCCAAGTCTGTGGCATCTTGGCCTCAGTATTGGTCTGCCTTCTCTTGGATCGATTGCCCAAGAGAGTAGGCTGGAGAGCGCCGACTGTAGCAGCAGCCTGCTGCGCTTTGGTGACGGCGTACGCGGCGTCCTTGCTCCAACAGTCTTATCTGCCCTTCATGACCCGTCCGTTGATTTTCGCCGCTGCCTTCACTGTCGGAGCGTGCGTATTCGTCACCACAAAATATGCGGCCAAGGTTTGGCCGATAGTTCTGACATCGGCCGTAGCAGTGGTTCCCATTATTGGTGCCAATCCGCTGATATTTGGTCTCGGTGACCTAAGGGATTCGGAAACGGCCACGTACTTGCGGAATGAAGGCCGGCAAGCCGCCGCGTCGAACGGTGTCTGGGCATCGGACTTCAGCCCTTTCGACACTGTCATGACTGCAAACGGAGTGCCAGCCCTCAGCGGTTTGCAGCGCTCAGGACCCAATACCGAGGCGTGGAAGAACCTGGATCCCGAAGCCAAGTACACGAATGCCTGGAACCGCGGCGGCGGATTCATCTTTTTTGAATGGACGGTAGGGCAGCCACTGGACATCGGAACACTTTCATATACGGCCGATGTAACGGTGGTGCGCGTGGACCCATGTATGCTCAAGGATCGCTGGCCAAGTCTTCAGGGAATATCGTCATCGCGAAGCCTCGATGCCCCATGCCTGGTGCCCGAACGCACACTCGCATGGGCGGGCAGGGAATTCTTTGTCTACAAGTTCCGTTAGAAACGCTCTGGCCTGCCGTGCACTGGTACCAAGTGCAAGGCAGGCCACCATGAACAGAGAAAGAGTTGTCGCATCGCTATCCCACGAGCAATCACTTTCTAGATCGGAGAACTGAATTTGGCTTCCAAAGCCGTTCCTGCTTTGGTGCGACGTTTTGGCGGCTTCGCAACATCCTTGGTCTTCTCAACCGGAATCAACCTACTCGCCATCCCGTTTGTCATCTCGACCCTGGGTAAAGAGACTTGGGGCGAGCTGGCCTTGGCACAGGCAACAGCTGCAATCTTCGGGATTGTAGTCGCATTCGGCTGGGGCACCGTGGGGGCTGCATTGGTTGCCTCACTTCCACCGCACGAACGTGCCCAGATGTTCCTCGACTCCTTGGTCAGCCGGACGTACCTCTTCTTCCTTGCTGCACCCCTAATGTTTGTCACGGTGCTGCTGCTGGCGAAAGTTGAACCTCTAGTCGCCGCGCTGGCGTCTGTATGCTATGTACTTCCATTCGCGGGTGCCTCATGGTTCTTCATCGGCCAGGCGAAACCGTGGAAACTGTTCCTCCTGGACGTCCTTCCTCAGGGTATGGGTCTCGTGATAGGCGTCGTAATGATCCAGTTCTTTCCCCAGCCCCTCGTCTTTGTCCTGTCCTTGCTGGTTTTCAACCTGGTGGCGGTCGTCTTGGGCGGGATCGGGGCACTGACGGGAGCCGCGCAACCGCCGAAGGCCGACTTCCGTTTCTTCCCCGCCATGAAGCGTCTCAAGGATCAGAAACATGGCGTCATTGCTGCCGGAACGGGCAGCCTGAACAGCAATTTACCCATGCTTGTTGTCAACCAGATCGTTACGGCTGCACTTCCCCAATATGCGTTGGCCGATAAACTCTTCCGTTTTGCGGTCGCAGGATTCGGCCCCATCCTCCAAGTCATCCAAGGGTGGATTCCGGAGGCCGGGCCAAGTCGCAGCGCCCTTCGCATACGGAAAGTAGCAAGGCTTACACCCGCCGTTGGACTGCTCGCCGGGATTTTCCTTGCCGTCCTTACGCCCTGGGCCAGCGCGCTTTTCTCAGGCGGCGCCATCAGTATCGATTATTCTCTCAGCATCCCCTTCGGGCTCATTCTTGGCGGGGTATTGGTCGCCCAAGTCGTTGGCCTCGCTTGTCTCATCCCGCTGGGGAAGGGAGCCGCTTTGGCCAGGTCCACAGCCATCGGGGCAGCTTTTAACATTCCATTGATGGTGGTTCTTGGTTCCCTTTTCCAAGCTCCCGGCGTTGCTTGGGCCGTCGGCATCGCTGAACTAGTCGTGGCCGGCTATCAACTCGCGGTTGTGCACAGCAGCCTCAAGCACCTTACGCTTGAGAAAGGAGCGGCGCCGCTCGCTGACTGAGCGTTGGTTTCGGGGCCGAGGGAACTGGCCCTTCCATGAGCTACCTCCTGCGGCCCTTGAGGAACATTTCAAACGGCGCACCGGCTACGAACTCCAAGAAACATGACAAGGCAACGTCTCCGCGCCTCAGTGCCAACACCAGCGCCCTGATGGTTGCTGTCCAGGTATGTCCGCTCTCGAACGGTGCTATGCCTTCATCAAATCCGGGAGCAGCCACCTTAACGCGGGTCCGAAGGGCATCTGCCATTACCTTCCGCCAACCGAAACTTAGCTCGTGTGCCGTCTTCAGCATAGCGAGCGGACCGAAGCTTCCCTGATACTTCCCTGCGAGCTGCCGCAGGTGCTTGAACGATCCAAAGAGGCTTTTCCGTCCACCGACTTCCCCTAAGACGTTTCCTCCGTGCTGCACATAGTCCTGCACGACGTTCTCAAGCACCGTCACTCCCCCCGTGGACTTGGCGCACACAGCCAGCCAATGGTCATGCACCTGCGAGATTGTGTTTAGGCGAGGGAAGGGCAGAGCCAAGTCCAGCAGCTCCCGACGGAAAAGGCAGAGACTGCCAGTTACCTGATTCTGGGCCAGCAATGCATCCAACGCGACGCTTTTCCGGCCGGTGGAGGATGAAACCACCTCGTTATCGGGAAGACGAACCACGCGTGCTTGCCCCGCGACCAAGCTGGCACCCGCAAGGTACGGGATCATCAGCTCCAGCTTCGAGGGATACCAGGAATCGTCCTGATCAGACAGCGCCACCCATACGGCCCGTTCCGGAACTTGTTGGACTGCCCTTTCGAAGTTTCCGTAGAAACCCAGCCGGTCATCAAAGCCAACCACCCGGAACCGTTCGTCCCCACCCAGTTCCCTCGAAACGAAGTCGCGGATCTCATGGAACCCGCCGTCTGCAGAGATCAGACATTCAAAGTTAGCGTGTGTCTGGTTTTGGATGGACCGCAGCTGAGCCGCAAACAGTGTCCAGTCCGGCTTGTAGGCAGCAAGGGCGATGATGCCGAATGAGCTCTTGTCGTAAGACATGGACCGGTTATTCCGCCATCACACGCTGGCCGAGGTACTCTTCCAGTGCCTCCCGGGCGGGTCTGGGCACAAATCCTGACTCTTTAATCTTCGTCAGGTCCAGAATGCTGTGAGGCGGCCGGGGTGCAACGTCCTTGCCCTTGAAGTATTCCTCAGTGCTGACGCCGGTGACAGCGGCCCGCGGCTCCCCCACGAGTTCGTAGACGTCTCCGGCGATGTCCGCCCAAGACTGGGCGTCGCCGTCGTTGCTGAGGTTGTATGTGCCGTAGTCCGCTCCGGATTCCAGCAGGTGCCGGATACCTGCTGCGATGTCCACGGTGAAGCTCAGCCTGCCAATCTGGTCGTTCACCACCGACGGCTTGATGCCCCGAACTGCGAGGGAACCCATGGTGCGGACAAAATTGTTGCCGTCGCCGATAACCCAACTGGTCCTGACAATGTAATGCTTCGGAACAACGCTGACGACGGCGTCTCCCGCTGCCTTTGTCTGGCCGTAAACTCCCAGCGGAGAGAACCCCTCAGACTCGTCATGGGCGTGACGGGCGCCGTCAAAGACGTAGTCTGATGAAATGTGCACCAGTGTCAGGTCGTGCTCGACGGCGGTCCTCGCCAGGAACGACACGGCCGTCACGTTGTTGGCCCAGGCGGCGGCACGTCCTTCCCGGGTTTCTGCTGCATCGACAGCGGTGTAGGCAGCAGCGTTGATGATCGCCGAATAATTCTTCCAGTTGTAGGCCGCGAAGGCCTCCTGCCTGGTGATGTCGAACTCGCCGCGGCCGACGAATTCGACGGATGCCTCGCCGTCGTACTCTGCTCGCAGCGCCTTGCCAAGCTGGCCGTCCGCACCCACCACGAGGATCTTCCTAGGTGGCATGGGCACCACATCCGCCAGCCGGGGGTGAGCCCGGTCCTTGTCAGAAAGTTCGGCGCGCTCCAAAGGGATGGGCCACCGGACTGCGGCCGACTCATCAGCAAGGTTCAGGAACGTGTATTGGCTCTGCGCATCGGCAGACCAATGGTCATTTACCAGGTACGTGTACGCCGTGTTGTCTTCCAGCGTCTGGAATGCGTTGCCAACACCCCGGGGGATAAAGATTGCCTGGCTGGGATCCAGTTCGGTGGTGAACACCGCGCCGAACGTTGGCCCCTCGCGAAGATCTACCCATGCGCCGAAAATTCGTCCCGTTGCAACCGAAACGAATTTATCCCAAGGCTCCGCATGGATTCCGCGCGTGGTTCCTGCCTTCTCATTGAAGGAGACGTTGTTTTGGACAGGTCGGAAATCCGGCAGTCCAAGGGCCATCATCTTTTCCCGCTGCCAATTTTCCTTGAACCAACCGCGGTTATCACCGTGAACCGGGAGGTCGTAGACGACGACGCCGGGGATGGCCGTTTCGTGTGCCGTCAACTTCTTGGAGAACTCGATGGCCATCGTCTACTGGCCCTGTTCCTTGTACTTGGCTTCCGTGGCGGCCTTTTGCGGGCGCCACCAGTTTTCGTTGTCCCGGTACCACGCAATGGTGTCCTCGATGCCTTCGTCGAAGTTGGGGAACTGCGGTTCCCAGCCGAGCTCGTTACGGAGTTTGGAGGAATCGATGGCATATCGGAGGTCGTGGCCCGGCCGGTCCACGACATGGTCGTAGGCGTCCGGGGACTGTCCCATGTGCTTGAGAATGAGTTCGACAACGTCCTTGTTGTTCTTCTCGCCGTCGGCGCCGATCAGGTATGTTTCACCGATCTTGCCCTTGGCGATGATGGCCAGCACGGCCGAGGAGTGGTCATTGGCATGGATCCAGTCACGGACGTTCTCGCCCTTGCCGTAGAGCTTGGGCCGGATCCCATCGAGCACGTTGGTGATCTGTCGCGGGATGAACTTCTCCACATGCTGGTACGGGCCATAGTTGTTCGAGCAGTTGCTGATGGTGGCCTGCAGCCCGAAGGAACGTACCCAGGCGCGGACCAGTAGGTCCGAGCCGGCTTTCGTGGAGGAGTAAGGGCTGGAGGGGTTGTACGGGGTCTGCTCGGTGAATCGTTCCGGGTCATCCAGTTCCAGGTCGCCGTAGACCTCGTCAGTGGAGATGTGGTGGAAGCGCTTGTTGTGCTTCCGGGCCGCCTCGATCAGCGTGTACGTGCCGATGATGTTCGTGTCCAGGAACGGGCGGGGGTCATGCAAGGAGTTGTCATTGTGTGACTCGGCAGCGTAGTGGACCACCACGTCGGCGTCAGCCACGAGGCCGTCCACCAGGCCGGCGTCGGCTATGTCACCCTGGATAAACTTGAAGCGGTCCTGCGGCAGGCCCTGCAGGGACTCCAGGTTGCCGGCATAAGTCAGCTTGTCCAGAACAGTGACTTTGTCATCGGTGTTCTCAAGAACGTAGTGGACAAAGTTGGAACCGATGAACCCGGCCCCGCCGGTGACAAGGAAATTTTGCATTATGCCAGCTTACCTAACCTTCTTTGGCGGCCTCTAACCCGCGTCACTACTGACAGCCCTGCGACTCCTCCGGAACGCTTCAAACATAAGCCTCAAAAGCATGATGCGTGCAGCGGCGATCTTTCGCAGGGACCTCCACCCTGCCGGTGTCTGGTTCTCGCCATGGAGCCTCCGGAAGACAGTCGCCCCGTCCAGGTGGGCAACAGAGCGCGCCATATTGCCGCAAATGGCCAACCAGAGGTCATGCGACTCTCGAACAAAGGATGGGATGGGCACCACCAGCCCCATGGCATCACGTCTAAATCCCATAGCGCAGCCGTAATATGCCCTGTAGCCGATCAGAATTCCCCAAAGGTTGGCCAGGTTCCTTCGCGAATCCGATGAACGCAGCTTGGGAATCCAGGGGCGGGGGCCGCCGCCCAAAATTTCGAAATTGCTGGCAACTACTTGTGCGGACTCCAAGGCCCCCATCATCACCGCGAGGCGGCCCTCTATCCAGACGTCATCTTGGTCTGACAGGAAGATGAACTGACCACGGCTGAGCTTAATGGCTTCCTCGAAAGTGCGGACGTAACCCCGATTATGCGGTGCCACTACGAGTCGAACCCGCGCGTCCTTCACCCGTCCCACAATGGCGGCAGTTTCGTCAGGTGACGCATCGTCAACAACGATCAGTTCGTCGTCGGGCCCCAGCTCACGGAGAATGGACGCTAACTGCTCCTCAACATATTGGCTTCCGCGGTAGGTTGCCATGCAGACACTGGCCCGGATTTGCAGAGGGCGCCCGGGTGTTGCATCGTTCATATTCTTGGCTCCATTTGAGGTGATGATTGAGTCTGCGTGACGAACCGTGCATCATCCTACGATGTCGATGCCGGACGAAGGATGCTGCCTCCGTGTTGGGCGGTTTGCCTTCGCCACTGATCCCGTCGCCGCCAACTCAGACCACCTGCCGTGAACTGACCCCGTTACTGCACGGATCAGGCCTCCGACCGACTCCACGCGTCCAATGGCCTATGTGGCCCCAGCCCATTGATATATTGGAGCCCTATGAAAACTGATACCTCTGCGCGGGTCCTAGTCATCATGCCTGCTTGGAATGAGGCTGAATCTGTAGGAAATACCGTCCGTGAAGTCCTGTCCGTGGGGATGCCGTACGACGTTTTGGTCGTAAACGATGGCTCAAGTGACGACACCGCCATCCTAGCGGCAGCCGCAGGTGCAACAGTGCTGAACCTCCCCTTCAACCTTGGTGTAGGTGGGGCTATGCGCGCGGGATTCAAGTACGCACAGCGCAGGGGGTACCGGCGAGTTATCCAAGTTGACGCAGACGGACAACACGACCCTCGGAACATTGAGGAGGTCCTGTCCGGCCTTGACTACGCCGACATATCCATCGGAGCTCGCTTTGCTGACCGGGGTGATTACGAAGTGAAAGGGCCCCGCAAGTGGGCAATGCAGTTTCTTGCGCGAGTGATCTCGGGACTGGCAAAAACCCGGCTTACCGACGTGACATCAGGTTTCAGGGCGGCCAACGAGCGCGCGATCAGCCAATACCTTGACCACTATCCTGCCGAGTACTTGGGCGACACTATCGACTCGTTGGTCGTCGCCGTCCGGTCTGGTTGCAAGGTAACTCAGATACCGGTGGCAATGCGACCCCGCCAGGGCGGAACGCCAAGCCATGACCCCGTGAAGGCAGCCATCTATCTAGGACGTTCGGTGTTTGCTTTGCTCTTTGCGCTGACACGCAAGCGCTCGCTACTCCAGACATCAGACCAAACCAGTCAGGAGCCGGCAACATGCTGAATGTCGCTGCTTTTTTCCTTGCCCTTGCCATAGTGGGCGTTGTGTTCGAAATGCTTCGACGGAAGAAACTCCGTGAGAAGTATGCAGCGCTCTGGCTCTTCGTCGGCATAGGCACTTTGGTCCTGGCTGCCTTCCCCCGGCTCCTGACGATCGTAACCGAGTTCTCCGGCGTGCAACTCCCCTCCAATCTCTTGTTCATCATCAGTATCCTCTTGCTCCTGGGGGTCTGCCTCCACTTGTCATGGGAGATTTCTGTTGTAGAAGACGAGACCAGAACGCTCGCTGAGGAGGTGGCGATCCTTCGTGCGTTGATCGAAGCGCTGCCGGCACCCGAGAAGCAAGAAGGCACCCACACCAATTCTCCCGGCGCACAGTAGAGACGCGTCACCAGATGGCACTGGATATTTTCATCCCCTACTGGGGTGACCCCAATTATATGAAGCAGGCCGTTGACAGCGTATTAGCCCAGGATAACGACGACTGGTTGCTGACAGTGGTGGACGATGCTTATCCAAATCCTGAAGTGCGACAGTACGTTGAGTCCCTGGGGGACGAACGTATCAGCTATGTGCGGAAGGAAACGAACGAGGGCATCACGGAGAATTTCCGGACATGCGTCTCCCTGTCAACCCAAGACATTCTCGTCGTAATGGGCTGTGACGATGTCCTTCTCCCCAATTTCGTCACGGTCATACAGAAAGCCGCGGCCAATCACCCAGAGGCGGCGATCATACAACCGGGCGTCCAGATTATCGATGAAGCCGGACGCCATACCCGGCCCCTTACTGACTTAGTGAAGCAGTATTTAGTGAAGCCTCGAGGACGAGGCGCTCGCCTCGTTGACGGCGAAGACTTGGCCGCAAGCCTCCTTCACGGTGACTGGCTGTATTGGCCTTCCTTGGCTTTCAGGCGGGACAGCATCAGCAGGTTTGATTTCCGCGACGGATTTCCCGTCATCCAGGACTTGGCACTCGTAATGGATATGGTCCTGGATGGCGCGATGCTGCTCATCGAACCTGAGGTCTGTTTCGCGTACAGGCGGCACACCCGAAGTGCCTCCGGGGCGAAACTTCTTGACGGATCGCGGTTTGCGGGCGAGCGCGACTATTTCGCTCTGGCAGCCCGACTTTGCGACACCAAAGGCTGGCGCAGGGCGGGCAGGGCGGCGAGGCTACGCCTGACGTCCCGGGCTCACGCCCTGCTCTTTATGCCCTATGCCCTCCGTCGGAGGAGAAACGACACGATCAAAGGATTGGTAATTCATGCCTTCGGAAAGTGAGGTGCAGTCCGCGGAGCACGGTACTTATCCTGCGTCGTTGTCCCGCGTAGCCTGCGTGGTGACGGCCTTCCACCCCTCACCAGGCCTCATAGGCAACGTCAAAGCCCTGGTGGCCCAGTCCGGAAGGGTCATTGTTGTCGACGACGGAAGCGGTCCAGGTTACGACAACATCTTTGGGCAGGTTGCTGAGACCGGCGCCGAGATTGAACGGTTGGCGACAAATTGTGGCATTGGGGCAGCGCTCAACAGAGGGGTAGAACGGGCACGCCAATCACCGGGCATTGACTATATCGTCACTGTCGACCAAGATTCCACGTTACCGCCAGGCTATGTCCAAGCGCTCCTCGAGGGCGAAGCTGCCGCTCGTTCGCGCGGACTCATCCCTGGACTCATAGGGCCGGCGCGTATACGCGGTAATCCAGTGCTGTCCGCAGGAACGCGGAACGGGGTCGTTCTGGGAAAGGAGCCCATCCAGTCGGGGCTGATGATTACCGTGGACGCCTTGGAGCACGTTGGGGCTTTTCAGGCAACACTTTTCATCGACTTAGTAGACACAGAGTTCTACCTTCGTGCAACCGACGCTGGCTGGCCAACCATCCTTGCCGATGCCGAGTTCGATCACTCTCTGGGAACGTTCGTTGACGCACGAGTGCTTGGAAAGCCTGTCAACCTTCCTGCCGGCCCCCTCCGAGTGCGTACAGCCGCAACCTGGCGCTACTACTACATATTCAGAAACAGGATCTTGGTCTCGCGGCAATATGCGAAGCGCCACCCCGTTTGGGTCGCCACTGGTTTGTGGGCAGACGTTCGACATCTTGCCTGGGTCACAGTATTCGCACCCGGCCGGATATCTCGACTCTTAGCAGCTTTGGCTGGCGTCCGAGACGGCCTTCTCGGGCGAAGCGGCAAGAAGCCAGGGGTCTGAGCAGATGGACAGCTGCTCGCTTGCGGCACCAGGTTTTGCTGACGAGTGAGCAGTAGGAGAGGATATAGTCCATGCGTGGAATAATTTTGGCTGGCGGAACTGGATCGCGGCTTCACCCAATCACCCTTGGTATCAGCAAGCAGCTCGTTCCTGTTTACGACAAGCCGATGATTTATTACCCCCTCTCCACACTGATCCTTGCCGGCATCAGGGACATCCTAATCATCACGACACCTCACGACGCAGATCAGTTTCAGCGGCTGCTAGGCGATGGCTCCCAGTTCGGCATTAATCTGACCTACGTCCAGCAGCCCTCCCCCGATGGTCTGGCGCAGGCATTTATCCTGGGCGCCGACCACATAGGGGATGACACGGTAGCCCTTGTCCTTGGCGACAACATTTTCTATGGCCAAGGCATGGGCACCCAGCTGCGGCGTCACGCAACGATCGACGGCGGAGCAGTCTTTGGCTACTGGGTAAAGGATCCCAAGGCCTACGGTGTTGTGGAATTCGACGACGACGGAAAAGCGCTTTCACTGGAAGAGAAGCCCGAAAAGCCGCGGAGTCACTACGCAGTTCCCGGACTGTACTTTTACGACAACGATGTCATTGAGATTGCAAAAAACCTTGAACCCTCTGCCCGCGGCGAGCTCGAGATCACAGACGTCAACCGTACATATCTTGAACGGGGCAAGCTCCAGGTAGAGATCCTGCCCCGCGGTACGGCTTGGCTGGACACCGGGACCTTCAACGACCTCAGCGACGCATCGAACTTCATTCGCACTGTTGAGAACCGCCAAGGACTCAAAATCGGTGCTCCCGAAGAAATCGCCTGGCGCCAGGGCTTTCTGACGGATGACGAACTTCGGGACCGTGCCGAGCCCCTCGTCAAGAGCGGTTATGGCAGCTATCTCCTGGAACTTTTGGAGGGCTAGGGCCTACGGCGTGAGCCGCACCCACCGCCTATCTGCTGTCTTTCCGTGGAGTACTAATGAGTTGGTTTTCCGTCATTCCCATGGCTGCCGTATGTATAGCCCTGCTGTTTCTGCCCGGAACTCTTATCGTCCTGGCCCTGGGGCTTCGTAACCCAGCTTTTGTTGCTGTTGCTCCACTTTTGACAGTAAGCATTGTGGCTGTCTCCGCAATAGTGGCACCATACGCGGGGGTGAGTTGGTCCCTCCTCCCAGTACTGGTTGCAACACTTTCCATAGCCGCTGTCCTTTTCGCCGCAAGGAAAATCCTCAAATTACGGCAACCAAGCGTGCCATGGCGGGCGGTCGCCGGAACGTCAGGACAGATGCCGGTCCTGGCAGGAGCGGGCTTTGTTATTGGCGCAGCGTCCATAGCTCTGCAATTGCGTGCAGCCTTCGGCCGTCCAGAAAACATCTCCCAGACCTTCGACAACGTATTCCACCTGAATGCGATCCGGTACGTGCTGGAGACTGGAAACGCCTCATCGCTGACGATCACGGGGATGACTAACGGCGACAATCCACCATACTTTTATCCCGCTGCCTGGCATGGGTTGGCATCGCTCCTTGTTCAGATATCCGGGCTCCCCTTGCCCGTCGCGGTCAACGTCCTCAACCTCTGTGTCGCAGCGACCGTTTGGACCTTGGGCTGCATGTTCCTGGTTCGATCGATAGTGGGCTCAAACCCCTATGCCATCGGTGCGGCAGGTGTTCTGGCCGCGGGCTTCGGGTCCTTTCCCATCCTGCTGCTGGATTTCGGAGTCCTCTACCCGAATTTCCTGTCTGTGAGCATGCTCCCGGGGACGCTGGCTTGCGTGAGCCTGTTTTTCGGCATGAGTACCTTCGCGCAAGTTGGCCCCCTAGCCAGATTCACGCTGGCTCCTGTTTTAGCGCTGGGAGTTGCCATCGCCCACCCGAATGGTGTGGTTTCATTGGCAGCCATGTCCGTTCCAGTCCTTATCGCTGCATTTACAGCCTTTGCAGTCAGGCGACGCCGGGCAGGTAAGCCAGCGGCCGCATCATTTGTCGCAGGGGCCGGACTGCTCATCGTCCTGGCCGTAGTTGCTGTCCTTTGGAAGTACGTGCGTCCACCGGCAGCTGCCGCGACGTGGCTGCCTGTGCAAACTCCAGGGCAAGCGGTCGGCGAAGTATTGACCAACTCGGCGATGCAGCGCCCTCCGGCGTGGGCCGTCAGCATCCTGGTTATCGTCGGGTTGGTTTACGTCCTAAAGCGTCCCCTTTCTATTTGGATCTCCGCATCCTTCCTGATCATCGCCACGCTCTTTGTCATGGTTTCTGCCGGGCCCGCTGGCCGGATCCGCGACCTTCTAACCGGGGTCTGGTACAACGACAGCTACCGGTTGGCGGCCCTGTTGCCGGTGGCCGCGGTGGCCCTCGCCGCCATTGGTGCTGCCTGGACCATAGAGACGTTGCAGGATCGTATCCGTAGGGTTCCCGACCGGGGGGCGCTGACTTCCAAATTGGGTAAGCCGATGGTTCTGTACAGTGTCGGACCTCTTGTCATCCTGGCTGTGCTCGGACTCCTTCAGGCACCACCGATGATTACACCGGTTCGTTCCGCGCAAGCGAATTACTCAACTTCGCCTGAGTCACCACTGGTCAGTTCTGACGAGATGGCTTTGATAAAAGATCTGGATCAATATGTTCCGGCGGAAGCAACGATCGCGGTCAATCCTTGGACAGGGGGTGCGATGGCCTTTGCAATGGCCGACCGCAACACGACGTCCAAACACACACTCACCACGTACACGAAGGCCGCCGAACTTTTGAACGACAAGTTTCGGGAAGCAGCAAGCGACCCGGCTGTCTGCCCTGCCGCACGTGCCAACAATGTGCGCTACGTACTCGATTTTGGAACTCGCGAAGTTCACGGAGGCAACCACGGTTTCCAAGGGCTCCAGATTCCGGACTCAACCCCAGGTTTTGCGTTGCTCGCCCAGCGCGGTGAAGCGAAATTGTTTGAGGTTACCGCCTGCGGGTGAAGCGGCGCTCATCACTCGCCAGGTTGGTGAGGCACTCTCGGTCAGCCCCACTGCGGCCACCCGGACCGGGGACAGGCGTGGGAACGAGTGTTGGTAGGCCTCGCGGCAGCCTCTGCACGCCTTCTACGGAGTTCGCAGCGGACAGGCGGTCCAGCCCATACTGGAAATTGACAAGAGGCAGGGACATGCGCTCCGGACCAACGTGATTTCCACGGCTTCACCGGATCGTCCATACCCCAGAAGCCATCAGGTTCAAAGGCTCCAGATACCGGCTCAAACACGCCGCCGTCGCCGTCGCCCATTTTTCACCCGCGCAATGGCTCTTTTCACCAGCGCTGACACCTTCCGCCGGGCAGCGATAACCCCGGTGGCTCGGATAACCCTGTAGCTCCCCAGACCCGATGATGACCTGCCCGACTGCTGGCGACCATTTTCGTGGAAATGACGTGGCAGTAGCGAAAGTAAGGAGGATGGGTGGCAGCATCGGCTACGACACGGCAGGCTCGCTCAATGGCACGTTGAAGGATAGCCCCGGTCATCCCGGCAACTACCAATATCCCCTGCCGGTCAGCACCCGCGGATGAGCGGAAACCGGTATGCAATGGACCTGACGCAGAGGTGACCGCAGGCGCCTATGCCCGAAGCATTGCGACGGCGTCGTGGATTGACCCGTCGAACTTAACATTGCCGTGCTCCAACAGGATGCCGCGCTCACAAATCCTTGACACAAGATCGAGGTCATGGCTGACCACAACAAGCGTCTTGCCATCGCGAGCCAGTTCCTGGATCTTGTCGATGCATTTCCGTTGGAACGGCTCGTCGCCGACCGCAAGGATCTCGTCAATCAGGAACACTTCAGGATCGGTGTGGACGGCAACGGAGAAGGCAAGCCTCAGGTACATTCCAGAGGAGTAGAACTTAACCTCTGTATCGATGAATTGCCCGATCTCGGAGAACTCAACGATGTCATCGAACCGCTCCTTAACCTGCTGCTCAGTCATCCCCAGTATGGCTCCATTTAGGAACACGTTGTCCCGGCCCGAGAGATCGGGGTGGAATCCGGCACCTACCTCAATAAGGCCAGCCACCCGTCCCCTCGTCCTGACCGATCCTGTATCGGGGAGCATAACGCCGGAAATGTGTTTCAGAAGAGTCGATTTCCCTGACCCGTTCAGGCCCAGAAGGGCCACCGTCTCGCCAGCCTTAACCTCTATCGAGACGTCCTTCAGGGCATGGAACTTCTCCGACAAATCACCTTTGCGACCTTTAGCCAGCCATACAACTGCTTCTTTGATGGATCTGGTGTGCCGTAGTACGAACTGCTTGCTGATATTTGAAACTTCTATTGCGTTGACCACTTAGAGCTCCTGCGCGAAGCGGCCCTCAAGCCGCCGAAAAGTGTATTGCCCTAGAACCAGGACCGCGAGTGCTACGCCCATCCCCAGGGGCAGCCAGAGGCTGAACAGGTGTGGGGGCATGGATGCGGTTCCATCAGTGGTGGGGAACCAGAAAGCGTAGTGGAACAATTCCACGCCTATAGTGATCGGGTTTGCCTGGTAGAGGGCGTACGCCGTCGCGCCGAGCTTTTCTTCGACCATGGTCCATGCGTACATAACGGGTGACGCCCACGTGGCTACCATCAGTAGCATGTCCACAAGATTTTCCGAGTCCCGAAAGTACACGTTCGCGGCCCCGAACAGCAGGCCCAACCCTGTGGCGAGCAGTCCCACGATGAGGAAGCCTGCAACCGCAGCAAGCAGCTGTACCAGATTCGGACGCCAGCCAGCGAAGATACAGCCAACTACAAGAACTACCAGCTGAGGAAAAAAATGGACCGCCGAAACCCAAACAGAGGCAACCGGAAACAGCTCGCGCGGCAGGTAGATCTTCTTGATCAGGTTCCCGTTGTTGACAATCGACCTTGCCGCATTTCCTAAAGCTTCGGAAAAGAAGTTTATGAGGACAATGCCCGAGAACAGATAGACAGCATAATTCGCCAGCCCTTCCGGATTCCTGGGACTCCGCTCCAGCCCCAGAAAAACGCCCAAGGCCACATAGAAAACTATGAACTGAACGCCGGGCTTGACGTAGGACCACAGCAACCCCAGTACGGAACCGCGGTAGCGGACCTTTAGCTCTTTCCGTACCAAGAGTTTGAGGAGGAAGCTGGATTGGCGAATGTCACGCAGTCCGCTCCCGAGCCCTGGCGTAGTCAGTTCACTCGGCGAAATTGCACTCACTTGATCTCGTTCTGGGTGTGCTGCTCGAACGTCTTCCTCCAGGACTCGATGGAGGTGAGTTCGTGCAGGGCAGCCTTGTACTTCTTGCTGAGCGCGGGCCACTCCTTGAGGAGGGCAGCATGAAGCCGAGCGCTTTCCGCCAGCATTTTCCGGAGCTGCTTTGGATCACGCCGGTACCAGGATGCGCCCGTTCCCTCGGCGTTCGAGACCACGGCGCTATCATACTGGGCCATGCGCCACCAGCGGTTGTCCTGGTGGGCCACCGTTGTCTGGGGCCGCTCGGCGGTCGTGCCTTGGACGGGGCTGGCCAACTGCCGGACAACTGTTTTCGCTGCCCATGGCAGCAGGGTGATTTTTGAGGGCTGCGAGGGCCCATGACCTCGGCGGGGCGGCTTGTCCATTTTCGGCGAGGGAAAGTCTTCCGGATCGGGCCGAAAAACGGAGTCCGAGTGTCCCGACATCATTTCGCGGATCTTGGGCAGCTTCGTGGCAAGCAAATCCGGCAGAACCGACGGGCCCTTAAGTACGTCTTCCAGCGCCCACTGACGTCCCTCTGCTGTTGCGTACTGCATGGAAACCAGGTGCTTCACGTCGGCGTACTGGGACTCCTTGATCACGCGGCCACCAAACTCGTAGGGGCTATGCAGGAGAGCCGCCACCACCCTGTTCCGGGCGTGGAAGTATGCCTGCCAGCCTACGAGGTCGTCCTTGTCGATCCAGGAAACATGCCAGACGGCGGAGCCCGGGAGGGAAACAGTCGGATAACCATGCGCCTTGGCGCGCAAGCCGTATTCAGAGTCGTCCCATTTGATGAACAGAGGCAGCGAAAGTCCGATGTCCCGAATCACCTTCGTCGGGATCAGGCACATCCACCAGCCGTTGTAGTCAACATCGCAGCGGCGGTGCAGCCAGGACGTCTGACGCAGGTTGGAAGACATGAAGTCGTGCCCAAGGATCATTTCATCATTGGGAAGCGCCGGCTGGAACCGGTAGGGGTTCACGATCTCGCCGAACGTGTGGAGGACAGTTCTGTTGTACAGATCAAACATGTGACCCCCGACAAGCGTCGGGGTCTTGCACCGGTCAGCGAAGGTCAAAAGCCGAATGATGCTTTCAGGTTCGACAACGACGTCATCATCCATGAGCAGCACGTAGTCACTGCCGTTTTCCACGGCTTCGAACATGCCCCGGGCGAACCCGCCGGACCCGCCGAGGTTGGACTGGTTGATAATGCGCAGTTTCCCGTCCAGCGACTTCTTAACGTCGTCGAAGCCTTCCGCGTCCGAAAGCTTCTGGGTGCCCTGATCGACGATGAGGATCTCTTGAACGTGTTCGAGCGCTTCCTCGCTCTCGGCAAGAAGCCGGAGGTTGTTGAGGCAAAAGTCGGTCTTGTTCAGAGTAGTGATCTGGAGGGTGACAGATCCCGGTGTGCTCTCTATCGCCGGCCCCTGCCACTCGGCGTCGAGCATGATGAGCGGCTCGGAGCCCGCTACCAAGTCGAACCAATACCAGCCGCCGTCGCCAAAGGGCGCGAGCGAGAGCTCGAAGTAGTTATCTGCAATTCCTTCAACACGGCGCGTGTCCACCCGCTGCAGGGAGCCCCGGGCATTGGATTTATACACGATGACGGAACCCGTACCTTGAGTCCGGACTTGCAGGCGGACCTTGTCCACCGTGGTCCAGCGCCGCCAGTAGCTGGCCGGAAAGGCGTTGAAGTAGCTGCCGAATGAGACTCGTTCGCCTGAGCGGACTGACGTGGAATGCCGCGAAAGGAAGTCCTCGACATGGGCTTCCTTGGTAGGGCTGCTGATGGTCCGGGCCTTGGTGGGTTTTCCGTCCCGGTCACCCACGGTGGGCAGTTGAATGCCGGTAGCAGTCCCCATATCCATGTAGAGGGGCACAGTGTCCATTTGGCTGGCGCTCGGAAGAATCACCCGCTGCAGTGTCTGCCAGTCGCTGCCGGCGTCATCCGATGATGCCGTCGGAGTGTTCTTCTTTGGGCTTTGGGTTGAGATGCTCATGCGTCCACGCCTCCGCTTTCCAGCTTTACGCCGCTTTCGAAGTGCGGCCGGATCTTGTTGTCGAACATGCTCAGCGCAGAACCGATGGCCATGTGCATGTCCAGGTACTTGTACGTGCCGAGACGCCCGCCGAAGAGTACGTCCTTCTCGGCCGCTGCCAGGTCACGGTACTTCAGGAGCCGTTCCCGGTCCGCCGACGTGTTGACCGGGTAGTACGGCTCATCGCCCTTCTCGGCGAAACGTGAGAACTCGCGCATGATGACGGTCTTTTCCGTCTGGTAGTCACGCTCCGGGTGGAAGTGGCGCGGTTCGATGACACGGGTGTAGGGGACGTCGTCGTCGTTGTAGTTCACAACGGACGTGCCCTGGAAGTCCTCCATGTCCAGCACTTCTTCCTCGAAGTCGATGGTGCGCCAGGACAGGTCACCTTCGGCGAAGTCGAAGTAGCGGTCCACCGGGCCGGTGTAGATCACCGGGATGTTGCCAACGACCTTATCCTTGCTGTACTCATGCGACTCGTCGAAGAAGTCAGTGTTCAGCCGTACCTCGATATTCGGGTGTTCTGCCATCTTTTCAATCCACGCGGTGTAGCCGTTGGTGGGCAGACCCTCGTACTTGTCGTTGAAGTACCGGTTGTCGTAGTTGTACCGCACAGGGAGTCGCGAAATGATGCCGGCGGGCAGGTCCTTGGGATCCGTCTGCCACTGCTTGCCGGTGTAATGCTTGATGAACGCTTCGTACAGCGGCCGGCCGATCAGCTGGATGCCCTTGTCATTGAGGTTCTGCGGATCGGTTCCGGCAAGCTCACCGGCTTGCTCCTGGATGAGTTCCCTCGCTTGGCCGGGCGTCAGGTTGGCGCGGAAGAACTGGTTTATAGTCGCCAAGTTGATGGGGAGTGAGTACACCTCGCCCTTGTGCACGCCATAGACCTTGTGGACGTAGTTCGTGAAGGTCGTGAACCGGTTGACGTACTCCCACACCCGCTCGTTGGATGTGTGGAAGAGGTGGGCACCGTAGCGGTGCACCTCGATGCCGGTCTGCTCTTCTTTTTCGCTGTAGGCGTTGCCGCCGATGTGGTGGCGGCGGTCGATGACGACGACCTTCAAGCCGAGCTCGGTGGCGGCCTGTTCTGCGATTGTCAGGCCAAAAAAGCCGGACCCTACGATGACGAGGTCAGCGGTCACAAAATCTCCTGGATTGAATGCGGGCAGCGCAATTGTGCGCATTGTCTGCTGCTCTAGCCTACCTGAGGGACTGTGGCGCCCGTCGAATCGGCCGATCCCATCCAGTTGTCCACATAGGAGATTAAGCAGGGGTTCCTGAGCGTGACGCCTGGCTAGGTTGGGTTCCAAAGGCACCGAAGGATCCACCCATGACTCTCCACTTCACCCTTGTCCGCAGCCCCGACGCGCCCCGGCCCGGGCCACCGGTGGAACTTTCCATTACGGCACCTCCCGGCACTTCGGGCGCAAAGATCCACGCCTGTCTGGTGGAGAAATTCGGGACTGGTGCCGTCTTCATCGGCCAAAATGACCTGAGTTCCCTGAGCCTCGGCACAGCGCCCCTGGTGAACGGCGCCGTCCTGGTCGACGGCGGGAGCCGGCCCGTCAGCCGGAAAAAGCTGCGGCGCCCGGCCCCCGATCCCGCTGCACCCATCGCCCTGGCCGTGCACACCGGCGCGGGGGCAGGCATCCTCGTCCCGCTGCGGCGCGGCACCTACACGATCGGCAGAAGCAATACCCGCATCGTGGTTCCGGATCCTGAGCTCTCCCGCGAGCATGCCCGCCTGGTGGTCACCGAGAAGGACATCATGCTCGTCGATCTGGACAGCGCCAATGGCACCTACGTCGACGGCGGCAGGGTCCGCCGTGCGGTTGTCACCACTGACTCCGCCATCCGCTGCGGCAATACAACAATGTCCCTGGTCTTTTTGGACCTGCCGGACAGAGCACTGGCCGACGCCGGGACTTCAGTTAAAGTGCCCCTCACCATTGCGCGCCGCACGGAGTCCGGCAATCGCGGGATCCTGCTGCTCACGGCAGTTCTCCCCCTGGCCATCGGCATAGGGCTCGCGGTCCTCACAGGAATGTGGATGTTCCTTGCCTTCGCCGCCGTCTCGGCAGTATCCGCACTCATCCCCCTGGCGGCGGGTCGCCGACAGGGGCGCGAGTTCGCGCAAAAGATCCATTCAGCCGTGGAGGAGGACCGGAAGCGGCGGCAGCGGGCAGGCCCCTCCCTTCCGTATCTGGTGCTGGCAGCACGGCACGGCCAGCTTCCGACCTCCCCTCCCGAGGAGAATGGCCGGGTATGGCTTCGCCTTGGCCAGGCACACCAGGCGGCCAATCTGAAGGTCGATTCGGAGACCGCGCCCAAGGCCACTCCTTCAGCCGGAGAGGTCCCCGTGTTGCTGGATCCGGGTCCCCCCAACACCACGTTCCGTGGACCTCCATCAGTGGCGGAGGGGATGATCAGGTCGCTTGTCATGCAGTTGGCCGGCTACCCCCGTGGCCGGAGGACCCGCATCATCATCTGTGGGCCGCCAGGAACTCTTCCGCTTCCCGCCCGCTACCTTCCCGCCATGACCCTCGCAGCTTCCCCGGAGGCCGGCCTGCGGGCGCTGGCGGATGGCTTTGGCTCCGCGTATGTCCATGGCGTCCTCCTGCTCACCGGGACATGGACAGTGGACGGCGGAGGACTATGCGACGAGGCGGCGCGGCTGGGGTGGCAAGTGCTCCAGTTTTGTGCGCCTGACTCGGCCCCAGGTGTCCCGGATGTGGAACTCGGCGAGCGGCAGTCATACCTGCGCGGCCTGGGGAGCCAGATTGCCTTCGTCCCGGACCTGGCGCCCGAGGAGGTGTTCAGCAACTTCTGCCGGCAGGTGGCAGCTTCATCGAGGCCGCTGGAGGAACACGAGCTGGGGATTCCCGCTGCCTGCAGGCTGGGGGACGTGCTGCCGTTTTCTCCCGCGGACGTTGCCGCCCGTTGGAATGCGAGCGCCCGCGCTCATGATCTCGGCGTTGCCCTGGGGCTTGCAGCATCAGGGCCCCAGACCCTGGACCTTCAAGCCGACGGCCCCCATCTGCTGGTTGCGGGAACCACCGGCTCGGGCAAGTCTGAACTGCTGCGAACCCTGGTGGTGGCGCTGGCACTGAACCATCCTCCGGACCGGGTCAATTTCCTCTTTGTCGATTTCAAAGGCGGTTCGGGGCTTGGTCCGCTGGCAGGCCTGGTTCATTGCGTCGGAGTGCTGACGGACCTGGCCACCCACGAACTCGAACGGACGCTCGCTTCGCTCCGTGCGGAGATAAGGCTCCGGGAGGAAGCACTCGCTGCGGCCGCGGTTCCGGACCTCGACGCCTACCGTTCCACACGGGCATCCCGTATTCGTCCCCTCCCCCGGCTGGTCATCGTCATCGATGAGTTTCGGATGCTCGTGGACGATGCCCCGGAGGTGCTCCGGGAACTCATGCGGATCGCCGCCATAGGGCGTTCGCTCGGCCTTCACCTTGTCATGGCCACCCAGCGCCCCCAGGGAGCGCTGACCGCCGATATCCGCGCGAACGTCACGTCCAGCATTGCGCTTCGCGTCCAGTCCGACGCTGAATCCCACGACATCATCAGGACCGCGGCCGCAGCCGGAATCAGGCGGGATACCCCTGGACGCGCCTTTATAGCCCGGGGAATGGAGGAGCCCCGGGAATTCCAGACGGCGTCAACCGGCGGAGCGTTCCATGCCACGGCGCTGGAGGATGTCGAGGTGCAGCTCACCATGGAGTATCTGGCCGATATTGGCGGATCCAACGGTGCCGGGGCCCGCCCACCGGACCCCACGCCGGCGGAGGCGGCGGCCCCTCTCGTCTCGATGGTCCGGGATCTTTGGGCATCACAGGCAGGAGCAGCACCACGCCAGCCGGTGGCGCCTCCCCTGCCACAGAAGCTCACCCAACCCGACCGGACAAAGGCCCCCGGTGCTATGTCCAGCGAGGCAACATTGAACGCGGGCACCAGCCAGTGGTCCATTGATCTTGGTTTGATGGACTTGCCCGAGCGGCAAGAGGTGAAGCGCCTGTCATGGGACCCCGCAAGGGACAGCCATCTCGCGTTGATCGGAGGTCCGGCGTCGGGCGCACCTGAAGCCCTTGACCTGGCCGCCGGCGAAGTGGCCAGCCATGCAACCGAATCACATTGCTACTTCCTGGACGCCGGCGGAACCTTCCTCCGCCTCGCAACGCATGACCGGACGGGAGCCCATGCCGGCCTGCACGAGCTGCGGCGTGGCGTCCGCATACTTGAACGGCTTGGCCAGGAACTGGCCAGCCGCCTGAGCCGGGCTGGCCGCGGCATTCCGCTGGTCCTTGTGATCTCCGGCTGGGGATCCTGGGTCTCGGCTTTTCGGGCAGGACCGCTGGCCTGGGCCGAAGACCTTGTCCAGGACCTGGTCCGCGACGGTGCAAGGGCCGGCATCACGGTCATGGTCTCCGGCGAGCGGGAACTCGTCACGGCCAGGTTCTGCGGGTCAATTCCGAACCGTATCTACTTCCCCACAGGCTCCAACGAGGACAGCCGCATCGCATGGCCCAAGATGCCACCCACGGCTGCGGTCAAGGGCAGGGGCGTGGCTTTCGGCCCGATCACGGGCGGTACAGCGGCAGTGTGCCAGCTCTACGAACCCGCCCCTCGAAGTTCGCGCAGCACCCCGCAGAACGGCGCCAGCCCGGCTGGCTTCATCATGGCAGGCACCCGGCCTTTCCGGGTTGAGCCGCTTCCGTCCCTGATATCGGTCCCGGAGGTCCGGGCCCTGGCTGACAGGATGGACGACGTCGGGGCGGGCGTTCCCGAAGCCGCGGCACAGCGTGCAGACGGCCAGGCCATGGCGCCGCGCGGGAGCGCCGGCGAAGCCCGGTTCCCGGACCTGCTGCTGGGCGTCGCTGGCGATGAGGTGCAACCGTTCACCATTCGGTTTCCCGCCGGGGGCGTGTTCGCGGTCCTCGGAGGAGTCGGTTCAGGGAAAACGAACGTCCTGCGCACCCTGCGGGCGCTGAACCCCGCAGCGGGGCCGTGGACCTGTCCGGAGAGCGGCATTGATCCGGAGGAATTCTGGAAGTCTTCGCTGGCCCGGGCCAAGGCGGGGGAACTACCCAGGGAAGCGGTGCTGTTGGCGGACGACGTTGACCTCTTGCCTGCCGGCGCTTTACGGGACCTGACAGAGCTGCACGCCCTGGGCCACCCTGTGGTCCTCACGGCAAATTACAGCCCCTTGCTGCTGCAGCGTGTTCCGATCATCATGGACTCCCGCGCCGCAGGAACAGGACTCCTGCTATCCCCGCGGTCCACATCGGAGGGGGACCTGTTCGGGGTGCGCTTCGACGTCGAGCCGAATTCCCCGTCGGGCAGGGGCATCCTGATCTCCCGGGGGCGGTCGTCCCCGGTCCAGGTTGCCTGGGCGGGGCCGACATGAACGCACCACCACCGGCGGCAGAACGGCTAAAGCGCCGGGGGCCCCCCGCCGGTGCGCGAGGCGTAGCTGACCACCTTGCTGTGGAACAGAAGGACGATGGCAGTGATGGCCGGCACCAGCATTGCAATCCCGGCAAGCAGGAGCCCGCTGCTGAAGGTGGGAAATCCTATGGTCAGAACGAACAACTGCGCCACGAGGGCCGCAGCGCGGGTCCAGCGGTAGCCGCGGTTCAGGAAAACTGCCACCGCGTACAGCCAGGCGGAGAAGGCCAGCAGGAGCACAAGGGTGAACACCGCTCCCCAAAAGGACAGGACGGGGCTCCCCGCCACCAACTGATAGCCATACCAGGCTGCCGCGCTCAGGAGGACAGTGGCCTCCGCGGCCACCACCAAGGCCACCACGAGCACGGCCCCGGGTCGGCTGCGCGGGCCTCCACCATCCTCGCCGTTCCGGTCCTGGCCGGCATCTTCAGGGGGTAGCGGCGGCTCTGCTGGGTTTACCGGGGGTCTTGACACACTGGCACCCTACCCGACATAGTCGGACAGTGGTGAGGGCCAGCAGCGCCGGTGTGATGTATCGCTCAGCTTTCCGGGGATATCAAGCGTTATTACCCCTTGTTTACACAGCGTTAACATGACAGGCTTGATTCAGATGACCAAGGGGGCCCTGCCGGGCCCTTTTCCTTTGTAGCTACTAGTGAATAATTTCACAAGGGCTCTTCCCAGAAATGGAGCAACTGATCAGCATGGATTGGCGTAACCGCGCAGCGTGCCTCGAAAAGGACCCCGAACTCTTCTTCCCCGTCGGGAACACGGGGCCGGCCCTCCTGCAGATCGAGGAAGCAAAAAGCGTCTGCCGCCGGTGCCCCGTTGTGGATACCTGCCTGCAGTGGGCCCTGGAGTCCGGTCAGGACGCCGGCGTCTGGGGCGGCATGAGCGAAGACGAGCGCCGGGCGTTGAAGCGCCGCGCCGCCCGCGCCCGCCGCGCTTCCTGATCCAGCCGGAAGCCTCCCAACACAAACAGCCCCGGCTGCAACCTCCCAAGGTTGCGGCCGGGGCTGTTTCAGTTACTAGTCCGGGGGTTATAGGACAAAACGGAGCGGACCGGCCCGCGCAAGGCCAGCCGGCCTCCCCGCCTACTTGCCTGCCAGGCGAAGCCGGATCTCGACGGCGGTGCCGCCACCCTCGCGCGGCTTCCACTGGATGGTCCCGCCCAGTTCGCTGGTCACCAGGGTCCGCACGATCTGAAGCCCAAGCCCCTCAACGTGGGGTGTATCGGGAAGCCCCACACCGTCGTCGGCAATGGTCACGGTGAGCTCCTCGCCGTCGTCCCCGTCGGACCGGTCAGCGATCAGCCAGACGGTTCCGGCCCTCCCCTCCAGTCCGTGCTCCACGGCGTTGGTTACCAGTTCGTTGATGACCAGGGCCAGCGGGGTGGCAAGGTCGCTGGGCAGCTCCCCAAACGTGCCGGAGCGTTCGGTCCTCACCTGCTGCGACGGCGAGGCGACCTCCGCGGAAAGCCGGAACTGCCGCCCGATCAGCTCATCGAAGTCCACGCTTTGGGTCAGGCCCTGGGACAGGGTCTCGTGGACCAGGGCGATGGTGGCCACCCTGCGCATGGCCTGCTCCAGGCCCTGCTTCGCTTCGTCGCTGACCATGCGCCGGGACTGCATGCGCAGCAGCGCCGCGACGGTCTGCAGATTGTTCTTGACCCGGTGGTGGATCTCCCGGATGGTGGCGTCCTTGGTGACGAGCTCCATTTCACGCCGGCGCAGCTCGGACACGTCGCGGCACAGGACCAGCGCGCCAAAGCGCTGCTGCTCGTCACGCAGCGGAATCGCACGAAGGGACAGGCTTACGCCCCGCGACTCGATCTCACTGCGCCATGGCATCCGGCCCGTGACCACCAGGGGCAGTGTCTCGTCCACCATGCGGCGGTCCTTCAGCAGGCTCGCGGTGACTTCCGCCAAGGACCGGCCCTCCAGGGACTCCCCGTCACCCAGACGCCTGAAGGCGGAGACGCCGTTGGGGCTGGCGTACTGCACAATGCCCTCTGCATCCAGCCTGATCAGGCCGTCCCCCACGCGCGGTGCGCCGCGCCGGGAACCCGTCGGCGAGGCGAAGTCCGGCCACAGCCCCAGCGTGCCCATCCGCAGCAGGTCATAGGCGCACTGCCGGTATGTCAGCTCCAGCCGTGACGGCATCCGCGAGCTGGACAGGTCCATGTGCGTGGTGACCACGGCCAAGGTTCGCCCGTTGCGGACCATGGGGACCGCCTCCACCCGAAGCGCCATGTCGCTGCTCCAGTTGGTTTCGCTGGAGCGTTCGATGGAACGGCTGTTCCAGGCCTTGTCCACGAGGGGCTGCAGGTCGGACCGGATACCCTCCCCTACGAAGTCGCCATGGAAGACGGTGTGCGTGGTTGAGGGCCGGACGTGCGCCAACGCCACATACCCGTGGTCCGGGTGTGGGAACCACAGCGCAAGGTCGGCGAACGCCAGGTCCGCAACCATCTGCCAGTCCCCCACCAGGAGGTGCAGCCATTCAGCATCGCCCGGCCCAAAATCAGCGTGTTCCCTGATAGGGTCCGTAAAGATTGCCACTGCACCTCCATTTGCGACGCCGGACTTGGCTAGCGTCGAACGATTGACCTCAAGAGCCTCAATGCTACCGACAGTGACGCCATATCGTCGGCCTCGAGTGAATTGACCTCGTCGAACATGGTCTTCGCCCTGCTCAGCTGCTCGGCGTTCTGGGCCTCCCAGTCCTTCAGGCGGGCCTCCGGCGAGTCGCTGGCAGCGGTGGCGTCCAGCACCGCCATCGTTATGTCCGAGATGGTTGAGTACAGGTCGTCCCGCAGGGCCGCCCTGGCCAGCGCCTGCCACCTGTCCTGCCGTGGCAGGCTGCTGATCCGTTCCAGCAGCGAGTCGGCGTGGAACCGGTTAAAGACGGTGTAGTAGACGGCCGCGATCTCTTCCACGGGGTCCTTGCGGACATGCGCAATCTTGGCAATATCCAGCAGCACGAAGCTTTCGAAAAGCTCCGCCCAGCGGAGGGCCAGGCCTTCCGGCAGCTCCCATTCCCGCGCCGTCTCCAGCCAGCCCGCCACCCTTTCCCGGTCATCGCCCCGCAGGTAGTCCAGAAGGTGGGCGCGCATCGGCTCCATCACCGGCTTGAACTCAGACACAACATCGGCAATCGGCCGGGATACGGCCCCCTGCCCAAGGAGCCAGCGGACCGCTCGGTCAAGCAGCCGCCTGATGTCCAGGTGGACAGCGCTCCAGTGCTCGGTGGGGAAGGACGCCGGCAGGCTGTTCAGCTCCCCCACCATGACGTCCAGCTCGTAGATCTCCCGCAGGGCAACAAATGCCTTGGCCACGGCGGCCTCGCTGGCCGAGGTTTCTTCCATTACCCGGAACGCGAACGTGATGCCGCCGAGGTTGATCATGTCGTTGGCGACCACCGTGGCTATGATCTCGCGCCGCAGCGGGTGGGTGTCCAGCTCGGCGTCGAACCGCTCCCGCAGCTGGGCAGGGAAGTAGGAGCGCAGCGTCTGCCTGAACCAGGGGTCGTCCGCCATGTCGCTTTCCCGGAGGGCGGTTGCCAGCTCGATTTTGGCGTAGGCGGCCAGCACCGACAGTTCCGGCGACGTCAGCCCTTGCCCCTGCTGCAGGCGCTCCCGCAGCGTTTCGGTGGTGGGAAGTGCCTCAAGGTCCCGCTTCAGGTCCGCTTTCTTTTCGAGCCAGTCCATCAGCCGTTCGTAGCTCGGGCTCCATTCGGCAACCCTGGTCCGGTCATTGAGCAGCAGGATGTTCTGGTCGATGTTGTCTTCGAGAACCAGCCGCCCCACTTCGTCGGTCATCGCTGCCAGGAAGCCGGCGCGTTCTTCCGCCGACAGCTTTCCGGCAGCCACCATCCGGTCCACGAAGATCTTGATGTTGACTTCGTGGTCGGAGCAGTCCACGCCGGCGGAGTTGTCGATGGCGTCCGTGTTGAGGATGACGCCCTGCAACGCCGCTTCAATACGGCCGCGCTGGGTCATGCCGAGGTTTCCGCCTTCGCCCACCACCTTGACGCGCAGGTCCCGGCCGTCCACCCGGATGGCGTCGTTGGCCTTGTCCCCCACCATGGCATTGGTCTCGGTGCTCGCCTTGACGTAGGTCCCGATGCCCCCGTTGTAGAGCAGGTCCGCAGGGGCCAGGAGGATTGCACGGAGGAGTTCCGGCGGGCTGAGTTCCGTGGTCTCGGCCGGCAGCCCCAGGGCGGTCCGTACCTGGGGCGAAACCGGAATCGACTTCGCCTGCCGGGCAAACACTCCGCCGCCCTCGCTGATGAGTGCCTTGTTGTAGTCGTCCCACGAGGACCTCGGCAGCTGGAACAAACGCTGCCGCTCCACGAACGAGGCTTCCTCGTCCGGGTTGGGGTCGAGGAAGATGTGGCGGTGGTCGAAGGCAGCGAGGAGGCGGATGTGGCGGGACAGCAGCATCCCGTTGCCGAAGACGTCCCCTGACATGTCCCCCACGCCCACCACGGTGAACGGCTGCGTCTGGGTGTCCAGGTCGAGTTCGCTGAAGTGGCGTTTCACCGACTCCCACGCGCCCCGCGCGGTGATGCCCATTGCCTTGTGGTCGTACCCCACGGAGCCGCCGGACGCGAACGCGTCCCCAAGCCAGAAGCCGTACTCCGCCGCCAGGCCGTTGGCGATGTCGGAGAACGTCGCGGTGCCCTTGTCGGCAGCCACCACGAGGTAGGAATCGTCGTCGTCATGCCTTACAACGTCCGACGGCGGCACAAGCCTTTCACTGTCACCCTCGGTGAGGAGGTTGTCGGTGATGTCCAGCAGGCCCCTGATGAAGGTCTTGTAGCTTTCGATCCCCTCCGCCATCCACGCGGCCCGGTCAACGGTGGGGTCCGGCAGCTGCTTGGCGAAGAATCCGCCTTTCGCTCCCGTAGGCACGATGACGGCGTTCTTCACAGTCTGCGCTTTCACGAGCCCAAGGATCTCGGTGCGGAAATCCTCACGGCGGTCGGACCAGCGCAGCCCGCCGCGCGCCACCTTGCCGAAGCGGAGATGGACGCCCTCAACGCGAGGGGCGTAGACCCAGATCTCGAACATCGGCCGCGGGAACGGCAGGCCTTCGATCCGTGCCGGATCGAGCTTGAAACTCAGGTGGGGCTTGTCCTGGTAGTAGTTGGTCCGAAGCGTCGCCTCGATCAGGTTGACGAAGGTGCGCAGGACCCTGTCGGCGTCGAGCGTTTCCACCTTTTCGATTGACGCGTCCAGGTCCTTGCGGGCGGATGCCTGCGCCTCGAAGCGCTCGGCATCACTGAGGGAAGGATCGAAGCGGGCGGCGAAAAGCGCAGTCAGCCCCCTGGTCACGCGCGGGTTGGCCAGCAGGGTGTCTGCCATGAAGCCGAAGGAGTTCGTGTTGCCCATCTGGCGCATGTACCGCGCATAGGCCCGGAGCACGGTGATCTTCCGCCATTGCAGCCCCTCGCGCAGGACCAGCCGGTCGAAGCTGTCCGACTCGGCTGCACCGGTCACGGCAGCGCCGAAGGACTCAGCCAGCAGCTGGCCGGTGGAGACCGGGTCCACCTTTGCCGGATACTTCAGGCCAAGGTCGTACAGGAAGAAATCGCGGCGGTCCGCAGTCTCGATTTCGAAGGGCCGCTCATCCAAAACCTCCAGTCCCAGGTTGTGGAAGTACGGCAGGATCTGGCTCAGGCTCTTGGGCTCCAGCATGTAGAGCTTGACCCGCGCGTCCTCTTCCAGCGTTGCCCCCGCGCCTTCCGGCAGGTAAACATGGACGCCGGGCCGCTCCTGGACAGTACCTTCAGCGCGCTCGGCGGCCGCGCCGTACTTCTCGAACCGCGCAATGTCCTCGAGTGCATCTTCGACCTCGTAATCCACCCGGTAGCTCGCGGGAAACGCCTCCGACCAGATGGCGGCCAGCTCCTTGGCCTCCGCAACGTCCCGGCCCTCGCGCAGGACCTCCGCGATCCCTTCGCTCCAGGAGCGGGCAGCACGCACAAGGCGCTTCTCCAGCTCCTCGGCGTTGACGTGGCTGACGTCAGCGTTCTTGGGCAGCCGAATGCGGAAGAAGAGGCGGGCCAGCGCCGACTCCGTCATCCGGGCTTCGTAGTCAATGGAGACGGCCTGGAACGTCTCCCGGAGTTCCTGCTCGATGCGGAGCCGCACGTTCGTGGTGTACCTGTCCCTGGGAAGGTAGACGACGGCAGACATGAACCGGCCGTAGATGTCCGGCCGGAGGAACAGCCGGGTGCGCCGCCGCTCCTGCAGTTTCTGGATCCCGAGGGCAGTGGCGGCAAGGTCCGGTACCTCGATCTGGAAGAGTTCATCCCTGGGGTACGTTTCCAGGATGCCCAACAGGTCCTTGCCGGAGTGTGAATCCGGCGGGAAGCCCGCGCTCCGGAGCACCGCGTCAACCTTTTCGCGCACAATCGGGATATTGCGGACAGAGCCGGTGTAGGCGCTGGTTGCCAGGAGGCCAATAAAGCGGCGCTCGCCGTTGACGTTCCCCGCGGCGTCAAAGCTCTTCACACCGATGTAGTCCAGGTAGGCCGAGCGGTGGACGGTGGAGCGGGAGTTAGCCTTCGTGATGACCAGGGCGCGTTTTTCCCGCGCTTTCTTCCGGCCGGTATCCGTCAGGTGCTGGATGTGGGGCGAGTCGGTGGAGGCCCGCAGAAGTCCGAGGCCGCTGTCTTCACGAAGTTCCAGGACATCTTCGCCGTCAACGTTGACCAGGTCGTATTCCCGGTAGCCCAGGAACGTAAAGTTCCCGTCATCGAGCCAGCGGAGGAGGTCCTGCGCCTGCCGAAGTTCGGCGATTTGCGAGGGGTTGGCTGTCTGGTCAAGGCTTTCCGCGATCTCGATGGCCTTCTGGCGCATCTTTGGCCAATCCTCGACGGCGGCGCGGACATCCTTGAGGACCCGTTCAATGCCTTCGAGGAGGGCTGCTTTCGCGTCTTCCGAGACACGGTTGATCTCGACGGCGATCCAGGACTCCATGTGGGAGGCGTTCTCGCCCTGGGCGATGAGGTGGGACAGGCTGGGCATGGCGGCGGTGTCTCCGCTGGAAATCCCGAGGTGCGCCGGGACCCTGTTGACCTTGGCGAGCTCGCCGCTCTCCCTGTTCCGGGTGGCGACGAAAAGGGGGTGGATGACCAACTTGATGGCGGCATGCTGCCGGACGAGCTCGGCGTTGACAGAGTCCACCAGGAAAGGCATGTCATCTGTGACGACGAAGACCACGCTGCTGTCTTCCTCGTCCATGATGGCGACCTTCGCCTGGCCGGGGCGCCGGACGGAGGCGACATCCCGGTGGTGGCCGGCCCGCGCCACCAGCACGTCCCGGGGGTACGTCCGCGCGTCCTCTTCGGCTAGGTGCTGGTAGTAATCCCCAATGAAGCCCTCATCGCCTTCAAGAGAAAGGGGCTGATCCTCCACGCTGGATCCAGACGACATCGACAAACGCCTCCATCACAAGATATTTGCTGCACCGTTGCAGCTCTTATGGCGAGCCTAGTCCTTCGCCCGGCGCCGTGCTGTGGAAGAAAAGACAGAGGATTTGCGATTTCGCTGGTCGGATGCACAAACCAAATCGCGAATGGCATGCCGGAGGGAAGATTCGGGGGCCACCTCGAGCAGCAGGGACCCTCCCAACAGCGCGGCATCCGCCGCGGCCATGTCGTATGGCAGGAATGCCCTGAGTTCCGACGCAGGACCAAACCTTTCCCAGGCTTCCCTCAACTGCCGCTCCGGTCCCCTGCCCACGGACGAAGCACGCACCCGGTTCATCACAACAATGGGTGACGCCTGGGGAACGGCTGCCTCAAGCTCAGCCAGGCCACGGACCAGCCTCGGAACGCCCACCGGGTCCGCAGCGCCCACGGCATAGAGCGTGTCAGCCAGTTCAAGGGACCGCAGTGTAGCTGCGTTCCGCCGCGGGGCAAGAGTGTCAAAACTGAGTTCCTCGTCCGCTTCAAGGCAGAATCCGGCATCCACCACTACAACCTCGGCAATCTGCCGCGAGCGTTCGAGGACCAGCGCAAGGGCGGATGCCCGGAGCTCGGTCCAGCGGTCCGCCCGGGTAATCCCGGTCAGCACCCTGAAGGTGCCCGCTTGGGTTGCCACTGGCGCCGCGATCTTCTCGAGGGCTTCCCGATCCAGCAGGCCTTGGTCCGCGAGCCTGCATGCCTGGGCCAGGCCCGCCGACTCATCGAGCAGGCCCAGGACGGCCGCTATGCTGGCGCCGTAACTGTCGGCGTCAACAAGGAGTACAGCTTTTCCTTCCGCCGCGAGCTCCCCAGCGATGTTGGCCGCCACGGTGGTCCGCCCGGGAGCTCCGGCCGGCCCCCAGACCGCAATGATCCTGCCAGGACCCGGCTCGTCCGGCCCAGCCGGCGGTTCCGCCTGGAGAGGCTTCAGCGCAGCACCGGGATCAGCCGGGCCGCTTCTCCGGGCGGCACCAGGCCCCGTTCCCGTAAGTTGGGCTACCGCCTCGGCAATCCTGTCGGAGAGGGCGGCGGACTCCACGCCGGTCAGCGCTGAAGCCACCCCTATTGACCGCAAGCGAGCGGCTTCGTCGGCGTTGTCAGTCAGGGCGATGATAGCCACGCCGACGGCCGAGAGCCTGTCCACAAGGGAGGACGTCAGGCCTTCGGACCCGTCCGCCACAACCGCAGCCCGGGCCAGGCCACTCTGGCACGCCGCCAGAAGCTCGGGAAGTTCCGCGCACCTCCTGACCACAGTGACCGGTCCGTGCAGGCGTTCGAGCCCGCCCACCAGGTCTTCCCGGCTCTGGCCAACGGTAACTACCGGGATACTCATTTGGCGCCGCCACCCGGGTTCCAGACCACGGAGATCTTCGCCTTGTTGGCCTGGGCTCCCAGAAGGGCCGGCATCTGGCCGTCCTCCACCAGCACCATCAGCACGATGGTTTTTGATGATCCCAGGGCTGTGGAACCGGAAGCTACTTCCGCGATCTCAGCACCTGGAAGGAGGAGTTTCGGTTCACTGAATCCGTTGCGGGCGTCCGGCTGCGCAACCCAGACGTCCACCCTCGCGCCGGCCACTGCCTGCGCCGGGAGGGTTTCCTCGATGGTGAGCGCTACCGGCTTCCGGTCGAGTTCGTCCACTGATCCAAGGCTGGCGCGCGGCACCAGCTGGTCCTTGCCGATGCGCTGGACCGCCACCACGCCGTCGGGGAGCCCTGATTCCGCCGTGATGTACTGCTGCTCCGTCTCGCCCAGGCGCACCTTTGCCCTGACCACGTTGTCCGGCGTCAGCCGCTCCCCCACTGCGATTCCGTCACGGGCCGCAAATACCTCGGTGGTGCGGTCCGCACTGCCAACGAGCAGGACAACACCCGCCACGGAAACCAGGACCAGGAGGAAACCCACCAGCAGCCGGGGGTCCTTCCATGATGGTCGCTTCAGTCTTACCGCCGCGGCAGGTGAATCAGGAACCATGAAAATTCTCCCCCTATGTGTACCGGCCCTGTTCGCCGTGTCCAAACACCCTCATTGTTGCCGCCAAGGCGCTGGAACGAAAGTCACGATGCCAAACAGCGCCAATCTGTGGATAACAGCAGCATGCTGTCCCATTCGATGGCAAAATGGAGGCATGCCCAGGTTCCTCACGCTCGCAGATGTTGCCGAGCAGCTTCAGATCAACTCCCCGGCCGCATACGCGCTCGTCCGCAGCGGAGAACTGAAGGCCATCCAGGTCGGCGGCAGGGGGCAGTGGCGGGTCGAAGAAAAGATGCTGGAGCAATACATCGAGGAGCGTTATGCCGAGGCCAGCCGCATGATCCAGGAAGCAAAGTCCAAGTCAGTCTGAGCCCGCTTGGCAAGAACGGCCTGAGCCCACTTGGCAAGACCGGCGCCAATAGCACGTGCCGCTAGAAGTCACCGGGCCGTCGGGACCTGATGGCCGCCAACCCGGCGAAGGGGATGACCGACACCTGGCTGACCTGGCTGCTGCGGCGCACCTCCCCCGGCGTAAACGTCGCCAGGTCCAGGTAATCCTTCCCCACCCTGTCGATGACGCCAGCCAGCCTCACTGCTCCCGCACCGTGACCCACTGTCACCGCCAGTTCCGCGCGGTCCCGCGCCAGGGCGCGCAGTGCATGCGCCAGCCCCAGCGACCTGCGCACCGGCGACGGTTCAGCCACTGAGAACCTCCCCAGGCCCACATACCGGACCACGGCGGAGTACGGGACCAGGACCTGGTGCTGCTCCTCATCCAGGACCAGGGCGTCCGCGGCGGCATGGCTCAGGACGCCGCGGACAACGTCGCCACAGGCGAGATGCACCACTAGCCGGCACCCCAAGGCGCCGCGCAGCCGGTCCGCCAGACCGGCGTCCACCATCTCGGCCCGGGTCCGTTCGTTGATTTCGGCGTCCAAGGAAAGACGCTCCGACTCTGCGAACTGGCCTTCCATGTCATCAAAGAGTGCATCCCAGCGCATTGCGCCAGCGTAGGACCGCGCGGGGTGCCCGGTCAATGCAGCAAATAATTCTTTCCAGCGTATGGACAAACCCGCGCAGGCGAGATCAAACTATGCTTATGCGAATCAAACTGCATCAAAGTGCATCAAACGGGCGGCTCCGTGGCTAGGGCAGCGTGGTCGCGGTTGTCCGCCGACGCCGCCGGAGCGGCAGCAGTCCTCCTGTTGGGCATCCTGCTCTGCCTCATCAGTTCGGGGCTTCTGGCGCAATGGAAAGATTCATCGGCAAGGCTCCAAGAGCCCGGGGTCGAGGAGCTTCTGGCCACCGCGGCGGGCGCCGCCGGGACGGGCATTGTGGCCTGGTGGTTCACGTCGCTGGCGTGCGCAGCTGCCTCCGCCGTGCTGGCCAGGAAAGGCCGGACCCGGGCAGCAGCAGCCACCCGCAAACTTTCTCCTGCGTTCATGCAGCGATTGGTGCTGGGCGCATTGTCCGTTCAACTGCTGTCCGGGCCCGTTGCCCATGCCTCGGTACCGGCACCCGGTCCGGAGTGGGCACCCACGCAAGTGCACTCATCCTCGGCTCCCGCCACCGCAGGAGCCGTTTCCGGGGCCGTCCCGGCGGCAGATGCCACGGCAGGAGGCGCACCGACAGCCGGCATCGGGGCATCCTCACGGGGCCCAGCATGGACAGCGCCAGAACCAGTTCCAGTTCAATCCCTGCCCGTCGGTAAGGAGACGCCGGCCAGTGCAGGAAACCAGCCGGGAAAAGAAGCCCCTGCGGGCAGCGAGGCACCGGTCCAGGCAGGGAAGGAACACTCCGCCGTCGTAGCGACGACGCCACCCCCGTCCGTCCACCCCGGCTGGCAGCCCGTCCCGCCGGTGGTGAACCCGGGCATGCTTGCAGCTCCCGCCAGCCGGGCCCCCGCGGAGGCAACGGCTGCTGAGGCCGAGGCCGTCACCGTCCAGGCGGGCGACACCCTCTGGGACATTGCCGCCCGGGCTTTGGGACACGGTGCCTCTGACGTGGACATCGCACTTCAGTGGCCCCGTTGGTATCAGGCCAACGCGGCACTCATCGGACAGAATCCGGATGTGCTGCTCCCGGGCCAAATTCTTCAGCCACCCTCATCCGTCCACAAATAGTCCAGGGCCCTTTCCGTCGGGCCACAAACAATCCAAGCCGATCCCATCCGGGATCCAACAGACCGGCCATCCACCTTTAGGGGAAATCCGATGAGTGCAGTTACACCGATACGCGCCGCCCAGGCCACAACTACGGCAGGCCAAAGGACGGACCCGGGACCGGCGGAGGCAGGACATCCACCACCGCGCCGGGCTACCACCGCAACCACGGCACCCCTGTCGGCGCGCCGCCACACTCCCGCGTCCCTGTCTCCCGCCCACCGGGGAGCTCCCGCGCCTTTGCGTCCCGCCGACGACATGGCGGAAGTCCGCGCGATCGCCCGCAACACAGTACAGGCGGCTATGGAGGTACTCGCGGGCATCCGGCCGATCCATCAGCTCGCCCGGCGCCTTGACCCCCGCTGCCTGGCGGCACTGCAGCACCGCGCCGCCCTTATCCGGCGGGAGCTCACCCGTACCGGCAACCCGGCCCTGGCCAGGCTCCATCGAAACTCCACAGTCAGGTCGGTCCGGGTCTGCGAGGTCGCGGACGGCATCTATGAAGCCAGCGCGGTGGTGGTGGACGACGTCCGTGCCCGTGCTGTTGCCGTCCGGCTGGAGCAGAGCAAACAGGTGTGGCGGGTGACAGAACTTGTCATCGGCTGAAGACGCAACGGAAAAGGAAGAGGGCCGGGAACCCTGTTCCCCGGCCCTGCCTCCACTGCATCGCCCGCCGCCGCGGCCGGCAAGTCCGCCAGTGGTCAGCGGCGCTTCTTCTTTGCGGGCCGCTTGGCCGCATCCTGCGCGGCTGCCTTGGCCGGATTTCCGGAACGGCCGGAGGAACGGGTCTCCACCCGGGTCTGCGTTCCACCGGTTTCGCTCGGAGCGGTGTACTGCAGCTGGGCAGGCTTTTCGGGAGCTTCCAATCCGGCAGCCCGCACCTGCGGTTCAACATGCTCGGTGTGTCCGCCCTGCGCATCGGCCACCACCACATCCTGGGCGGGCGTGACTTCCACTTCAAGGTTGAACAGGAACCCGACGCTCTCCTCGCGGATCGCCTCCATCATGCTCTGGAACAGGATAAAGCCTTCACGCTGGTACTCCACGAGGGGATCACGCTGTGCCATGGCGCGCAGGCCGATGCCCTCCTTGAGGTAGTCCATCTCGTACAGGTGTTCCTGCCACTTGCGTCCAATGACGGAGAGGACCACCCGGCGCTCGAGTTCCCGCATGCTTTCGGAGCCGATGGCTTCCTCACGTGCCTGGTACACCAGCCGCGCGTCGGACAGCAGCTCCTCCTTCAGGAACTCGACGGTAAGCCTGGACTTTCCGCCGGCTTCCTCGATGATCTCTTCCGGAGTGACGCTCACAGGGTAGAGCGTCTTGAGGTTGGTCCAGAGCTGGTTATAGTCCCAGTCGTCCCCGTTGCCTTCGGCCGTTGCGGCATCGATGAAGGCGGTAATGGTGTCCTCGACGAAGAACTGGACCTTCTCGTGCAGGTCATCGCCTTCGAGAATCCGACGCCTGTCGCTGTAGATGGCTTCACGCTGGCGGTTCAGGACGTCGTCGTACTTCAGGACGTTCTTGCGCTGTTCGGCGTTGCGCCCCTCAACCTGGCCCTGCGCGGAGGCGATAGCCCGGGACACAAGCTTCGACTCCAGTGCGACGTCGTCCGGCACGGAGCTGTTCATGAGCCGTTCCGCCGCCCCCGAGTTGAAGAGCCGCATGAGGTCATCGGTCAACGAGAGGTAGAAGCGGGACTCGCCGGGATCACCCTGGCGGCCCGAACGTCCGCGGAGCTGGTTGTCGATGCGGCGTGATTCGTGGCGCTCGGTGCCGAGGACATAGAGTCCGCCGAGGTCCAGGACTTCCTCGTGCTCGTCCTTGACGGACTGCTTGGCGGCCTCCAGGGCGGCGGGCCACTCGGACTCGTACTCCTCGGAGTTCTCTTCCGGGTCCAGTCCGCGCTTCGCCAGCTGGGCCACGGCCGTGAACTCGGCGTTGCCGCCGAGCATGATGTCGGTACCGCGGCCGGCCATGTTGGTGGCCACCGTGACGGCGCCCTTTCGGCCTGCCTGGGCAACGATGGCGGCTTCGCGGGCATGGTTCTTCGCGTTCAGGACCTCGTGGCGGATGCCTTCCTTGGCGAGGAGCCGGGAGAGGTATTCGCTCTTTTCAACGCTGGTGGTGCCCACCAGGACGGGCTGGCCCTTTTCGTGCCGTTCGGCGATGTCCCGCACAACGGCGTCGAACTTGACCGTTTCGTTCTTGTAGACGAGGTCCGGCTGGTCGATGCGCTGCATGTCCCGGTTGGTGGGAATGGCCACCACGCCCAGCTTGTAGGTGCTCATGAACTCGGCAGCCTCGGTCTCGGCGGTGCCGGTCATGCCCGAGAGTTTGCCGTACATGCGGAAGTAGTTCTGCAGCGTCACGGTGGCCAGGGTCTGGTTCTCGGCCTTGATCTCGACGCCTTCCTTGGCCTCGATCGCCTGGTGCATGCCCTCGTTGTAGCGCCGGCCGGCCAGGATGCGGCCGGTGTGCTCGTCGACAATCAGGACTTCCCCGTCCAGGATGACGTAGTCCTTGTCCCGCTTGAACAGTTCCTTGGCCTTGATGGCGTTGTTCAGGAACCCGATGAGGGGCGTGTTCGCGGATTCGTACAGGTTCTGGATGCCGAGGTAGTCCTCCACCTTCTCGATGCCGCTCTCCAGGACGCCAACGGTGCGCTTCTTCTCATCGACCTCGTAGTCCTTTTCCGGCTGCAGCCGGAGGACAACCTTGGCGAATTCGCTGTACCAGCGGTTGGTGTCCCCCTGCGCGGGGCCGGAGATGATCAGCGGCGTACGCGCTTCATCGATAAGGATGGAGTCCACCTCGTCAACGATGGCGAAGTTGTGCCCGCGCTGGACGAGTTCGTTCCTGTCCCACGCCATGTTGTCGCGGAGGTAGTCGAAACCGAACTCGTTGTTGGTGCCGTACGTGATGTCCGCGGCGTACTGCTGGCGCCGAACCGCCGGGTCCTGGTTGGCCAGGATGCATCCGCTGGTCAGGCCGAGGAAACGGTAGACGCGGCCCATGAGGTCGGACTGGTATTCGGCGAGGTAATCATTGACGGTGACCACGTGGACACCCTTGCCGGTCAGCGCGTTCAGGTAGGCGGGAGCGGTCGCCACCAGGGTCTTGCCTTCACCGGTCTTCATTTCTGCGATGTTGCCCAGATGCAGGGCGGCGCCACCCATCAACTGGACATCGAAGTGGCGCATCCCGAGGGTCCGCGACGATGCTTCGCGGACCGCGGCAAATGCCTCGGGGAGCAGGTCGTCCAGCTGCGCGCCGTCCTGGTGGCGTTCTCGGAGCCGGTCGGTTTCTTCCCGGAGTTCGGCATCCGTGAAGGTTTTGAAGGAGTCTTCCAGGGCATTGATGGAGTCGGCATAGTTCCGCAGTTGCCGGAGTGTCTTTTTGTCACCGGTGCGGAGAAGTTTTTCGATAAGTGATGCCACGTGAAGATGCTCCCAGTCTCATGCCGCCGAATTCTGGCGTTTTTAGTCTACGGGAGAGACACCGCCGCGAGTCCCGTTTGTTCCCTCAGAGCGGATACTCCGCCCCCGGCGACTGCAGCGGCGAGGCTGCCGGCCAAGTCACCCACCGGGAAAACTTCCACTTCGGACAGCCCGAGCCAGTCGGCCATGAGCCGAAGCTCCGCAGCGAGTTCGACGGCGGTGTCCGGCGGGGCGTCCGGCTCCGCGAAGGCAGACCTGGCCAGCAGCCTTCCGCCTTGGCGGTCCGCCTTCAGGTCCACGCGGGCGACGATCCGGTCGCGGAGGAGGAAGGGCAGGACGTAATACCCGTGCCGCCTCTTGTGTTCGGGCGTGTAGATCTCGATCCGGTAGTGGAAGCCGAACAGTTCCTCAAGCCGCCGGCGCTCAAAGACCAGCGAGTCGAACGGGCTGAGCAGGGCACTTCCGCTGGCCCGCCGCGGCAGCCTCGACTCGACGTGGCGGAAGACGTCACGGTCCCAGCCCTCCACGGTGATGCGTTCCAGCCTGCCCAGCTTCACCAGATGTTCGACGGCGGCCCCCGCGGCCTTCGGAGGCGTGCGGAAGTAGTCGGCGAAACAGCGGACGGTGCCAATGCCGTGCGCCTGGGCTGCAGCATCGATCAGCCGGTTCATCGCTTCCGCAGGGGCGGCATCCCCTGCTGCCGCCGTGGGCATCCCGGGCAGCACCTTGGCAGTCAATGTGTACCGCCGCTCGAACTGCTCGGTCCGCGATGCCACAGAGACCACACCTTCCTCGAACAGGTGCTCGAGGACCCGTTTGACGGCGTTCCAGTTCCAGCCCCAGTTGGCCGTTTCCTTTTCCTCGACGTGGCCCATCCTGACAGTCAGCTGGGCTGCGGTCAGGGGCCGGGAATGTGCCAGCGTGTCAAGGATCTTCCCCGTGATGGCAGTGCGAAGGTCAGGGTCCATGCGGGAGGCGCCAACCCAGGACCGTTTCTGCCACAGGAGGAGGTCCGCGTAGTGCTCCGGACGGATGTAGCTCGCCTCGTGTGCCCAGTACTCCACCATGCGGCGGGGATGGACGGTGGTCATTCGCTGCAGGATGGTCCGGTCGTAGTTTCCCAGCCGCGAAAAGAAGGGCAGGAAGTGGCTCCGGGAGAGGACGTTCACGGAATCGATCTGGACGAGCTGGATTCGGGCAAAGGTGCGGCCCACCGCCCGCGGGGTCACGGGGCCGGTGGGCCGTCCTTTGTCGAGTCCCTGTGCTGCCAAAGCGATCCGCCGTGCCTGGTCCAGGCTCAGCGTCGCTGACACATCAGTCCTCTCTGTGGATGGTGTTCACCACCCTAAGCGTTGGCGGCGGCGTCGTCCGAACGGTACGCAATGACTTTTTCCTCCACCACGGTGTCCCCGGGCTCGCATTCATGGTCCAGGGTAATGACCCCGTAAGTCCAGCCGCGGCGCCGGTACACAACCGACGGCGTATTCGTGGCTTTGTCCACGAAAAGGTAGAAATCGTGGCCAACAAGTTCCATGTTGTCCACGGCGTCGTCGAGGGAGATGGAGGCGGCAGGAAAAACCTTGCGCCGGATCAGGACCGGGGAGTTGCCGGCGGGGATGTCATTCTCGACATCGTAGGGAGACTTTTCTTCCGGGGCGGCGACGGCCTCATTCCGGTGGCTGGCCTCGACATATAGCGGCTCGTGCGCGCTGGCGGGTTCGAGGGTGGCCGTTGCTTCCCGGACGGCCTTAGGGGTGTGCCGTCCATGATGGACCTTCTTGCGGTCCTTGGCCCGCCGGAGCCGTTCAAGCAGTTTGTTGTAGGCGAGATCGAATGCTGCGAACTTGTCAGCGGCGCTGGCTTCGGCACGGATCACGGGTCCCCGGCCCAGTACTGTCACCTCAACGGTCAGCTGATCGCCGGTCTGCCGGGCATTGGTCTCCTTTGAGACTTTCGCGTCGACCCGCTGGACCTTGTCCCCAAGCGACTCGATTTTCGAAATCTTTTCCCCGGCATATTCACGGAACCGGTCTGAGACTGTCAGATTTCGTCCGCTGATCATAAACTCCATGGTGCCCTCCAAATGACTTCGGTGACACGACGGCGGCGCTTCCCTGGGCCGATCTGTGTGACAGTCGAGCCCCTCTCCGAGCCGCCATCGAAAGGTACATTCTGTTCTTGGTACCCACCACCGACGTTAGTTCATAGGCACCCTTTATTCATCCTTTCTTGGTTTATTTTTTTCTAAGTCACGGTGGCTTCCGCGGGTCTTCGGGGGCGGGGCGCTGTGGCCCTCGGCGTCGGGCGGGCGTGTCGCAGCGAGGACGACGGCGCCCGCCACGTGTGCCCCTGCTGCACGCAGTGCACGGGCTGCTTCGGACAGCGTGGAGCCGGTGGTCAGGACGTCGTCGATGATGACGCAGCGGCGGCCCGCCACCCTTCCCTGCCCCCGCCTTGAGACCCGCATGGAGCCCCGCACCCGCTGCGCCCGGGCGCCCCGGCCCAGGCCCTTTTGGCCGCCCGGCAGCTGCAACACGGACCCGCCGGTCTTTGCGAGGACATCAGCGACGGCCAACCCGGCAAGCTGCGAGGCCCCGCCGAGCAGCAGGTGGACAGGGCTGAAACCCCGGTTCAGGTAGGCCTTGGTGCTGGTGGGCACCGGGACGAGGCGGATCTCCCCCGAGCCCTCACAGGCAGCGCGGACCGCCCCGCCGAGCGCCCGGCCAAGGCTTCGCTTGAGCTGATGCTGGCCGTGCCGCTTGAACGAAAGCATCGCCTGGGCGAGCTCTTCGCGGTAGACGCCGGCAGCCACCACCGGAAGCAGCACCAACCCGTCCACGTCCATGAGCGCCGGCGCTCCGCGTTCTGCCCGGAACGGGACTGCTGTAAGGCGCCGGATATGGCGGTCGCAGGGGACGCAGAGCGCCCGGTCCTCCGCACCGCAGCAGACACAGTCAACAGGAACAGCCAGCGACAGCAGGTCCGCGGCCGCGCTCGCGAGCTGGTCGGTGAACCGAAGGAAGGCGCTGCCGTGGTCCGAACGGTGCCTGGCGGGAATCCCGGGGGCAGGGTTGAGGTCGGGGTCGAGCCGGACAGGCGCCGCGGCCCTTCCGCCGGATGCTGGTGTGCTGCTCACCCCTTCATCTTCGGCCTGCACCCCGCTGCCGGGCAGCAGGCAGGGGCGCTATGTGGACAGCGCCCGGGAACACAGGACTCCGCCCGGCGCACCTGGCCGGCCCGTGTTACCCGCCGGGTTCCTCAGCCCGGAAATGCCGGATCGATAGGGCCCTTGATCTGCGGCGACCAGCCGTTGCCAAGCCGCTGGAAGATCCCCTCAGCGGACTGGGCATAGATCTCCTCGGCCCCGTTGCCCGCGCTGAGGGCCACGAGGCCGGGCCAGGGGGCCAGCTGCTGCGGCTGCCCGGAGGTCAGTGACAGCAGTTCCGGGGTGACGTTCTGCCCGGCTGCCCCCTTCATCACTACAAGGGTTGTATCCGTGACCCAGGCACCCTGGTCCGGATCGCTGCCGGTGGCCAGGGTGACCGGCGGTGTCAGCTCGCGCGGCGTCCCGTCGGCGCCCCGGATGATTCCGGTCACCTGGACCCGGGTCTTGCCGTTCTGCTCCGAAATCACCAGCGCCCGGACCCCTTCCCGGGAAATCCGGAACTCCTTGACAGTTCTTCCGGCCAGCCACGCAGGTGACAGGGTGACGGTGGGAACCGCGGCGCCTTCCGCGACTCCGGCCGGACGGAACGCCACGACTTCAGTGCCCCCCGTGGCTCCCGGACCTGCCGACCAGACCCATTCACTGAGGCCGAAGGACGGCCGGCTCAGCGTGCTCCTCGTGGTCAGGGCCCGCGCCGGCTGCCCGGGACTGATGCTGTACAGCGTGGTGCGGCTTTCATTGAGGAACGCGGCCGTCTGCGACACCGGCGATTCCGCCGGGAACCGCGGCGCGAGCGATGACACGGGCTGCATGTCCGGAAGGGGGGAGACCCGGTTGTTTTCGTACCGCGCCAGCTCGTTGCCGCTGATGGCAATCTGGCGGGACGGCACGCTCTTGTCCTGGACTGGCGGGAGGACGGCTCCGTTGTCCTCCACCCGCACCAAATCCTGGTTTGCGCGCAGCTCGACATTGACGACGTCGGGCTGGCTGCGGAACGTCAGCGTCAGCTGCATCTGCATCCTGAGCCGGTCCTCCGGGGACGTCTCCATCAGTTCCTTGGCTGTCAGGTCCACCTGCGCAGCGCCTGAGACGACGGGAACCGACTCCCGCGCAAGCTTGATGCCGGAGGGGAAGGCACTCGCCACTGCCCCGCGGAGGTAGGGCGCCGGCCCCGCCAGCAGTGCGCTGGTCATTGCCTTGACCGTCTTGTTCTTGATGAACCAGCGGACATCCGGAACAGCGAACGTGAACGTGGGGTCGTAAAAGTAGATGGGGTAGGCCCCGTAAATCACCTTGAACGTTTCCTCGGCGATGGCGGTGCCGTCCGGGAGGCCGGAAATCCGCCATTCACCGTCCACCTGGGTGAGGGTCACCGGAATATTCTCAATGGTTCCCTCCGGCGACTGGGTGGCGATGCCGTCCGCGTCCACGGTGTAGGCGACATCCAGTTCGTAGTTGTAGACGTTCTCCTTATCCGTTGCCACCACCCGCGCCTCGCGGTAAACGAGCGCCCGCTGGTCCGGCTTCCAGGACACGGAGGAGGCCTGTGTCAGGTATTGGCGGGCCACAGCGTAGTCGTCCTCGTAGCCGCTGCCGGCCCGGTAGAAGTAATCGATGATGGTCTCCGGCAGGGCGCCCGGCTGGGGCGCTGCCGGCAGGAACACCGGTGCGCTGACGTTCCCCGCGCTGCCCTCGCTGCTCTTGCCCACCGGCCCCGATGTGGGAATACGGGCGCAGCCGGCCAGCAGGACCAGCAGCAGGACCAGCAGTGAAGCACGCAGCTTCGCCAGGCGGCCGGTGCGGCCCATCATGTTCCTTCCTTCGGGGACGACGCCGGTGCAAGCGAAGCGGTGCCCGTTTCCAGGACCAGCATGTTCCTGGAGCCCGGCCCACCGGGAAGCGTGATGTCCTCCGGCTCCAGCTGGACCGGCGACTTGTCGATCTCTTCTCCCTGGCGGAGCGGCAGCGTCAGGCGGAAGTTGGCGCCGCTGCCCTTTTTACCCCACGCCTGGAGCCAGCCGTTGTGCAGCTTAGTGTCTTCCATGGCGATGGACAGGCCAAGGCCGCTTCCGCCGGTAGTGCGGGCACGTGCAGGGTCCGCCCGCCAGAAGCGGTCAAAGACGCGCGCCGCTTCCGCCGGCTCCATCCCGATGCCTTGGTCCCGGACGGCAATCCCGACGGCGGTCTGGCTTGCTGCCACGGTGACAGTGACGGGTTTTCCTTCGCCGTGCTCCACGGCGTTGAGGATCAGGTTCCGCAGGATCCTGTCTATACGGCGGGCATCCATCTCCACGATGACGGCACCTTCCGGCGCCCTGAGGACAATCTCGGAACCGTATTCGGCGGCCACCGGGGCCGCGCCCTCGATGGCGTGGGCAATCACCTGCAGGATGTCCTCCGCTTCCGCATCCAGTACCGCCACGCCGGCGTCGAACCGCGAGATCTCCAGCAGGTCTGAGAGGAGCGACTGGAAACGCTCCACCTGGTTGTAGAGCAGTTCGGCCGAACGCTTGTTGATGGGGTCGAAATCGTGGCGGGCGTCATACAGGACCTCTGCGGCCATCCGGACGGTGGTCAGCGGTGTCCGCAACTCGTGGGAAACGTCGGAGACGAAGCGCTGCTGCATCTGGGAAAGGGTTGCCAGCTGGGTGATCTGTTCCTGGAGGCTCGCTGCCATGTGGTTGAAGGACGCGCCGAGCCGGGCCACTTCGTCCTCACCCCGGACCACCATGCGCTCCTGCAACTGGCCCGCTGCGAGTTTCTCGGAGACCATGGCGGCGTGACTGACGGGGCTGACGACATTCCGGGTGACATACCAGGCGACTGCGCCGATCAGGAGCACCAGCACCGCCCCGCCTGCCCAGAGGACGCTCTGGATCTCGTCCAGGGTCTTCTGCGCGGTGTTGAGGTCATAGATCAGGTACAGCTCGTAGACGGTGCCGTTGAATGTCACTTTGTTGCCCACGGCAATACCGGGCCGGTCCTCGGTACCCACCGGGATGACCGTGGACGCCCAATACTGGTCCTTCCCGGATTCCTGCACGGCCTTGCGAAGCTCCGGCGGAATGACGCTGACGGTCAACTGGTCGGACGCCCGGGATTCAACCCAGCGGTTCCGCGGCTTGGTCTGTTCCGGCACGGCCTCGAAGACGTACCTTCGCTGGATGACAGAACCGCGGCCCTCCACTGCGTTCAGCGTGTCGTAGACGAGGGTGATCACACTGGCCTGGTCGGTGACCTGTGCGCCGTCGAACGTGTCCTGCACCTGCTTGACGTTATAGCGGGTCTCCGACTCGGCCTGCGTCAACCGCTCCTGGAAGAGGTTGTTGGCAATCTGGTTGGACAGGTACGCGCCCACCACCGCGAAAGACGTGACGGCCAGGAGCAGGGTGGTGAGGACCGTGCGGAACTGCAGGGACCGGCGCCACCGGCGGTGGAGGGAACGCCCGATGTAGCGCAGGGCAGGCAGGAAGCGGCGGACTCCGGTCTTGACCAGCCGGGCAACGCGCAGGCCCACGATCAGGGACCGCCGCTGCCAGAGGTGGGCGCGGAACGTCAGGCGGCGCAGCCGCAGGCTGATGGCATCCGTGTGTTCGGGGGGTGGCGGCGGGCCCGTGCCACTGTGATGCCCGGAAACTCCCCCGGGGGTGTATGGTCCCGCGGGAGTGGGCACGCCCGTACCGGGTGTACCGCCGTGCGCCGCGGGTTCAGGCTCCTGCTTTGTAGCCGACACCACGCACCGTCAATACGACTTCCGGAGCTTCCGGATCCTGCTCGATCTTGGAACGGAGGCGCTGGACATGGACGTTCACCAGGCGCGTGTCCGCGGCGTGGCGGTAGCCCCACACCTGCTCGAGCAGCAGTTCGCGGGTGAACACCTGCCATGGCTTCCGGGCAAGGGCTACCAGGAGGTCGAACTCCAGTGGCGTCAGCGAGATCCGCTCATTGCCCCGGCTGACGGTGTGCCCGGCGACGTCGATCGTGATGTCGGCGATGCGCAATGTTTCGGGCGCCTTCTGGTCGCCGGGACGGAGCCGGGCACGGACGCGGGCCACGAGCTCGGCCGGCTTGAACGGCTTGGGCACATAGTCGTCGGCGCCGGATTCGAGTCCGCGGACGACGTCGGACGTGTCCGACTTGGCGGTGAGCATGACAATCGGAACATCCGACTCCGCGCGGATCTGCCGGCAGACCTCGATGCCGTCCACACCGGGAAGCATAAGGTCCAGCAATACCAGGTCCGGCCGGGATGACCGGAAAACGTCAAGCGCCTGGGCGCCGTCCGCGCAGAAGACGGGCTCGAAGCCGTCGTTGCGGAGAACAATTCCAATCATTTCGGCCAGCGCTTCGTCATCGTCTACCACCAGAATGCGTGCCTTCATAGCTATATATTCCCTTATCAGGATGGCTTTGTCCTATTGGACGCCCTCCGGCATGGCGGGGCGCTAGGATGCCCGACGCCGGAACTATAGGCTGGTGCCACGCCGGGCGTTTGCAGCGCCGCGCCTGAGCCAGTGGAGCGGGCGCCCCGCTGACGGCGCACTGGTACGGGGGAAGGAACATTGGTGTCACCACAGGATTCGGACGCGCAGGAGCCGCAGGACCGGCAGGCTGCCTGGCGGCACCCTTCCGGCCAGCAAACGCCGGGACCTCACCCGCCGGGACACGAGATTCCGGGACAACAACCTCCCGGCTGGCAGCAGGCACCGCAGCAGCCGTGGGGTCCGCCGACGTGGCAGCAGCCGTCGCAGCAGCAGCCCTGGGGCCAGCCCGGTTCTGCCTACCCTGGGCCTCCGCAGCCCCGCTATCCGAGCCAGCACGGTCCGAACCAGCATTATCCGAACCAGGGCACTTCCTTTGGCCAACCGCGGTATGTGGCTCCCCCGAAGCCGGGGATCGTCCCGCTGCGTCCGCTGATGTTCGGGGAGATCATGGACGGTTCCTTCCAGGTGATCCGGCGGAACGCGAAGGCCATGCTGGGCGCTTCGCTGCTGGCGCAGTCCCTCGCCGCCATCCTTACGGCTGTCCTCACAGCTGCCACGGCAACGTCGATGGTCTCCGTCGAAGCCTGGGCCAGCAGCACCAGTGATGCCGACCTGGCAGCCCTCGGCCTGGGATTCGCCGCCGCCGTCCTGCTGGTGGCCGTCCTCACCCTCTTCATCGCCTCGGTCCTGCAGGGCGCCATGGTGGTGCCCGTGGCGCGTTCCATCCTCAACCGGCCCACCAGTTTCAAGCAGATGTGGTCCCTTGCCCGCCCGCGGGTCGGAGCGCTTGTCCGGCTCGCTGCCCTGCTGATGGCCGCCACCCTGCTGGCGATGCTTGTCCCCGCAGCGTTGGCCGTCGCGCTGACCGCAACCATGCAAGGGATGGGCATCCTGTTGCTCATCCCCCTGTTCCTCGGCTTTGTTGCCCTGTACGTCTGGATCTACGTGAAGCTGATGGTGGCCCCGGCCGCCGTCGTCATCGAGGAACTCGGCGCCCGGGCTGGCCTGCGCCGATCGTGGGAACTGACCCGGGCCAACTGGTGGCGGATCCTGGGGATCACGCTTGTGGTGGGCATCATGGTGGCAATTGTCAGCCAGATCGTCATGATCCCGGTGGGACTGCTGCCCCCGCTGGTGGCCAGTTTCCTTTCCCCCCACGGCGGCAACGGACAGGACATGGCCATTGCCGTCGCGATCGGCATCGTCACGGCCATCCTCGGTGCCCTGGCGGGGGCCCTCGGCTACGCCTTCCAGACGTCCGTCATGGCACTGATCTACATGGACCTCCGGATGAGGAAGGACGGACTGGATATCTCGCTGCTCCGCCAGATGGAGACGGGCGCCGATCCGGACGGCGTCCCAGGCCGCGGCCACGTAACGGGCAGGCCCGGCTGGAACCCACACGGCTGGAACCCAGGACCCGGACCGGCGGCAGGGGCATGGCCGGATGGCCGCTGAACCCCCGGTCCTGCCCGGCGCAGAGGAGGCCCGCCGCTGGGCCGCCGAGGAACTGGCAAAACCCGAGTACCGGGAAGCTGCTCCGGGCTGGCTCGAGGCGCTCTGGCAGGGCTTCGTGGACTGGCTCCAGTCCTTGGACGGTTCCGCAGCTGAGGGGAGCACGGTGCCCAGCCCGGTCATTGGGATCGTCATCGCCGTGGTGATCGCGGCCGCCGTGATTATCGCCAAGCCACGGCTGAATCCGAAAGCGCGGCGGGCCAAAAACGTGTTCGAACCAGACAGCGTTTTGACACCCGCGGACTACCGGCAGCGCGCCGAGGCGTCCGCCGCGGCCGGGAAGTGGGGGGACGCCGTCGTCGACCTCTTCCGTGCGCTGGTCCGCTCTGCCGAGGACCGCACCATCCTCGATCCGCAGCCGGGGCGGACGGCTGATGAGGTGGCCCGTGAACTGGCTGCACCGTTCGGCGCCGAGGCGGAACGCCTGGGCAGGGCAGCCGGGACCTTTGACGCCATCCGGTACGGGAACCGGACGGCAGACGCCGCCGACTATGAGGCAATGGCCAGCCTGGACAACGCGCTCGAAGCCATGAAGCCGGCGCGCACCACGGGCCGGCAGGAACGGGCCCAGCCGGATCAGGCCCAGCCGGATCAGGCACAGCAGGTACCCCTGGCGCCGGACAGGGCGGCACGGCCATGACCGCCGTCGTTCGCGCACCCGCAACCCAGGAGGGGCCCGGGCCGGGACAAGACAGCGCCCCGGGGAAAGCCGGCAGCATGCCGGGGTGGCTGGGCCGCCACCGCACACCCGCGGCACTGTGGGCCGTGGTGGCCGCAGCCCTGGCCCTGGTTCTCTGGGCGCAGCTGGCCCCTCAAGGAGATGCCGTTCCCTTGTCCCCCAACAACGCCGGCCCAACCGGCGCGCGGGCCGTTACGCAGATCCTTGGCCGGCACGGCGTCGAGGTCCACGCCGCCGGGAATTTCGAGGCGGCCATGGCGGCGCTGGAGGCGGGAGCCTCCCCCACCCTCCTGCTGTATGACAGGGGCGGTTTCCTCGACGAGCCGCGGCTCCAGGAACTGGCGGCGTCCGCGGAAAGGGTGGTGCTGGTTTCGCCCAGGCTGCCGACCCTCGCGGCGCTCAGCAGCAGCATCCACCAGGCAGGGGTGGTGCCGGACGCGTCCCCCGAGCTGGAGCCCGGGTGCGGCCTCCCCGATGCGGAAGCGGCCGGACCGGTTTCCGGCAAGTCAGGCTTTATCTACGACGGCGGCACCTCCTGTTACCGGCCCGCCGGTTCTCCCGCCGGGGTGCTTGCCATGGAGGACAACGGCAGGCTCACGGTCCTGGGAAGCACCGGCATCCTCAACAACGACCGCCTGGACGACCTCGGCCACGCGGCGTTGGCCGTCCGCACCCTCGGCGCCTCCCCGGACCTGGTCTGGTACCTTCCCACCGTCGAGGACCTGCAAACCGGCAGCTCCCCGCAAACCCTCGACGAACTCGCCCCGGACTGGGTGCGTTTCCTTGGGCCGTGGCTCGCCCTGGTGGCGGCGGCCGCAATCGCCTGGCGGGGCAGGCGCCTTGGCCCGCTGGTGTTCGAGCCCCTGCCCGTGGTGGTCAAGGCTGTGGAGACGGCAGAGGGCAGGGCCCGGCTGTACCACGATTCCCATGCCGTGGACCAGGCCCGGGACAATCTCCGGGCCGGAACCCTGGTGCGGCTCTCCGGGCATTTGCGGCTGGGTGCCGGGTCCACTGCCGCCCAGGTGATCGACGCCGCCGCCCAGCACCTCGGGCAGCCGGCCCGGCAACTCCACCAACTCGTCAACGAACATCCCCGCACCGAGGCACGGCTGGTTGCCTGGTCGCGGGAACTGGACACCCTAGAGAAAGAAGTCAAAAGCCGATGAGCGAGCAAGGCAGCGGCCCCCGGGTCCTGGACCACATGGAACACGATGCCGCCCGGCAGGCCCTCCTGGACGTGCGCCACGAGGTGGCCAAGGCGGTGGTGGGGCAGGACGCCACCGTGACCGGACTGTTGATCGCGCTGCTCTCGCAGGGGCACGTGCTCCTGGAGGGCGTTCCCGGCGTGGCGAAAACCCTGCTGGTGCGTGCGTTGTCCGCGGCGTTGAGCCTGGACACCAAGCGCGTCCAGTTCACTCCGGACCTGATGCCCGGCGACATTACAGGGTCGCTGGTTTATGACTCGCACACCTCCGAATTCACCTTCCGGGAGGGGCCGGTCTTCACCAACATCCTGCTGGCGGACGAGATCAACCGGACGCCTCCCAAAACCCAGGCCTCCCTGCTGGAGGCCATGGAGGAGCGGCAGGTGTCCGTGGACGGCGAATCGCGGCCGCTGCCGGCTCCGTTCCTGGTCGCCGCCACCCAGAACCCGGTGGAATACGAAGGCACCTACCCGCTGCCCGAGGCGCAGCTTGACCGGTTCCTGCTCAAGCTGACCATGCCGCTGCCCGGGCGCCAGGACGAAATGGAGGTCATCCGGCGCCACGCCGCCGGCTTCGACCCCAGGGACCTAACCGCTGCCGGTGTCCGCGCCGTGGCAGGCGCGGAAGACCTGGCACGGGCGCGGCAGGCGGTGGCTTCCGTGGCCGTGGACCCTGAGGTCATCGCCTACATCGTGGACCTGGTGCGGGCCACCCGCTCGGCACCTTCCTTCCTCCTTGGCGTCTCGCCCCGCGGCGCCACCGCCCTGCTGAACACCTCCCGGTCATGGGCCTGGCTCTCCGGCAGGAGCTTTGTCACCCCCGACGACGTCAAAGCCCTGGCCCTCCCCTGCCTGCGGCACCGCGTAGCGCTCCAGCCCGAAGCCCAAATGGACGGAGTACGGGTGGACGACGTACTGGGCAGCATCCTGGCGTCCGTTCCCGTTCCGCGCTGATGGCCGTCTCCGGGCGTTTTGTGCTGCTGGTGCTGCTCGGTGTGGTGCCGGTCCTGCTGCTTCCGAACTGGGGAACGGTGCTGCTGGTGGCTGCCGCGCTGACGGCCCTTGCCGCCGTCGACCTCCTGCTCGCGGCCTCGCCGCGCCGGGTGCGCGTCCTGCGTTCCGAGCCTGGAAACGTCACGCTGCATGCGGGCGTGGACGCCGTGCTGAAAGTGCAGAACGACGGCGGCCGGCGGCTCCGCGGCGTCATCCGCGATGCGTGGCAACCGTCGGCGGGAGCACAGGACCCGGTACAGGACATCGATGTTCCCGCCGGCGAAGGCAGGCGCGTCACCGTGCGGCTGCGGCCCGTCCGGCGTGGGGACCTGAAGGCGCCGCACGCCACCCTCCGATCTTTCGGCCCGCTGCTGCTGGCGGCGCGCCAGCGGACCATCGATTGCCCCGGTTCGCTGCGGGTGTTGCCGCCTTTCCATGCCCGCCGGCACCTGCCGTCAAAGCTGCGTAAACTGCGCGAGCTGGATGGCAAGGCCGCGGTGCAGATCCGCGGCGCGGGCACCGAGTTCGATTCACTGCGTGACTACGTCCGGGGAGACGACGTCCGCTCCATCGACTGGCGGGCCACCGCCCGCCGGTCAGCGGTGGTGGTGCGGACCTGGCGGCCTGAACGGGACCGGCGGGTGGTCATGGTCCTGGACACGTCACGGACGTCGGCGGCAAGGATCGACGACGAAACCCGACTGGACACGGGCATGGAAGCGGCACTCCTGCTGGGGGTACTGGCCGAGCGGGGCGGGGACCGGGTGGACTTCCTGGCGTTTGACCGCCGAACCCGCGCCCGGGCGGGCTCTGCCGGGCAGGGGAACCTCCTGGGCCAGTTGGTCCAGGCGATGGCCCCGCTGGAGGCCGAACTCATCGAGATGGACTGGCCGGCGGTCCCCGCCCAGGTCCGCGCCGTTTCCGCGCACCGCTCCCTGGTGGTGCTGCTGACATCGCTCGACGGCGGCGCACCGGAGGAAGGCCTCCTTCCCGTCGCGGCACAGCTGGCGCGTCAGCACGTCGTGGTGGTGGCGGCCGTCCGGGACCCTCAGCTGGGTGCCATGCTCCAGGAACGCGGCGATGCGGCAGGCGTATTCCGCGCAGCCGCCGCGGAGCGGGCGCTGCTGCAGCGCGCGGCCATCAGCGCCGAACTCAGGCAGCAAGGCGTGGAAGTGGTGGACGCCGAACCGCACCAGCTGCCCCCGAAGCTGGCCGACATGTACATCAGGCTCAAGGCGGCCGGTACATTGTGAGGTCACAGCACGTTGTTCCCGCCCTTTCGCAGGAGGTCCCATGAACGTCCCCATCTACCAGCAGGCGCTCGGCACGGGCTTTTCCCGGCTCCAGCCCGAGCTGCAGGACTACTTTTCCCTGGTTCCGGGTTCCGGCAGCTACGGGGTGGGCGAAGGGACCTTCGACGTCGTGGGCTGCCGGCAGGAATGGCTGCGCCCCCTGCTGAGGCTGACCAGCGGGGAGGAGGCATTCTTCCCTGAGTACGGCGAGAACGTCCCTTTCCGGATTGAGAACCATGCCCACCAGGACCCCTTTGGCCGCTCCAGCCTGACAGCCCGCCGCGAGATCCGGTTCCCGGGCCGGACGCGGATCTTCCAGGACACCACCAGCGCCACCCGCCGGGACGGCGCCTCCCAGCTGGTGGACTACGTGGGACGGTACCGGCGGCTGGTGACCGACCTGAACTTGAGTGTCACGCCGGAGGGCCGGCTTCGCGGGGTGTCCGAGGCATCCCGGCTCTTTCTTGGCCCACTCCGCATCCCGCTTCCCGCCGCCTTGGATGCCAAAGCCTACGCGGAGCAGTGGTGGGACCCGGCAGAAGGCAGCAATGGCAGGCACCGCATCCAGGTGAAGGTCATCCAGCCGCAGATCGGCCTGGTGCTGGTCTACGCCGGTGCTTTCGACTACCGGCTGCGCCCCTACACCGGCGGCAGTTCGGCGCAGAGTTTCCTGCCGCGCTACGCACAGCCGGACCGCTGGGAAAACCGGGTCTGACCCCTGCTATCCCAGCGCCCGCTGGTTCAGCCCATCGGCCACCTGCGTGAGGCGGCCAAGGACCGCCGTCGCCTGGGCCGGACTGCCGCCGGCGAGTCCCTGCGAGGGCGTGATCCGCACCGTGCCGAGCGCTGTTGCCGGCAGGCCCAGCTGACGCCAGGGACGCCACACGGCATCGACGCAGTCCGGCACCTTTGGCAGCGACTTTCCCCCGGTATCCAGCGCGCCGATCCACAGGCGCTTCTCCGCTTCAACCGCTCCGGCCAACTGTTCCCACTGCCGGGAGGTCAGGGCGTTCAGCGGAACGGCAATGCCGTCGGCTCCTGCCGCGAGGATCTGTTCAAAGGGCGCCTCGATTTCCGGCACCGCTATGACCACTTCGGCTGCGCCGGAAGCGCGCAGAGCGTCCAGGACCACCCGCCAAGATTCGCGCGCTTCGGAGGCCGCCACCGCACGCAGGGTCCGGTAGCCACTGGAGGTAGGGATGGTGCCGGCCAGCACCGCGGCGATGTCCGGCTCGTCCACCTGGACCACCAGCCGGGCACCCGGCACGGCGGCGGCAACCCGGGAAAGGTACCGTCCCACCCCGGCAGCAAGGGATGCCGCAAGGTCCCGGCGGGCGCCGTAGTCGATGAGCGCCCGTTCGCCGTTGTGCAGGTGGAGTCCGGCCGCAAGGCTCAGCGGCCCCACCAGCTGCACCTTGATTTCGGCTGCCGGCTCTTCCTCGGCCCCGGCAACGTCGGCCAGCACGTTGATGTCCGTGGCAAGGGCGGAAGCCGCGCGCCGGAAGTCCTTGCCGGGACGGTCCACGAGCCGCCAGCCATACGGCTGGACGTCAACCGCCAGCTCCTCCAGGAGGCAGGCAGTGCGTCCCAGCGCGTCTGAGCCGACGCCCCGGTCCGGCAGCTCGGCGAGGAACGGCAGGTGGGGGCTGCCCAGCTCGCCGCGGATGATTTTTGCCGCTTCCACCGGGTCTTCACCGGGCCAGGGTCCCAGCGCGGTGGCCGTTACCTCCCGTGGCGGCGCTTCGTTTCCCAGCGCGGAGCCGGAACCGGCCTGGCGCCGTTCACCCCCGGTCACGCGCGCGCTGATGCCTGCGGATGCTGTCCGGAGGCCGCCTCGTGGTCTTCGGCGATCGCTTCGTGATGCCGGATGACCTCACCGATGATGAAATTCAGGAACTTTTCCGCGAAGGCGGGGTCCAGGTGGGCGTCTTCGGCCAGCCTGCGCAGCCTGGCGATCTGTGCTGCCTCACGGCCTGGGTCGCCGGCGGGGAGCCGGTGGGCAGCCTTGAGGAAGCCAACCTTTTGGGTGGCCTTGAAGCGCTCGGCCAGCAGATAGACCAAGGTGGCGTCGATGTTGTCGATGCTGGAACGGATGGACAGCAGCTCAGCCATCACCGAGTTGTCCACCTGGCCGGCCAAGGAGCTGGCGGAGGGGTCGTAGTCGTCGGAATCAGGAGAGTGGGGGTTGTGCTGCGTCATGGCTCAAGTCTATGGGAGGGCATGCGGATAGCCCGGGTGTTAAGCGCCGGTGCCGCATACGGCACCGGCGCCAACACACTACAAGCGAGTCCCCGCCCTCAGCCCGTCAAGTGCCCGGCACCATCAGATGCCCAGCAGGGCCCGGTGCTCCTCCCGGCGCCGCGCCTGTTCCTGCGGGTCCGGCACCGGCAGGGACGCGATGAGCCGCCGCGTGTAGTCATGCTGCGGGTTTCCCATCACCTGGTTCCCGATGCCCTGCTCCACCAGCCGGCCCTTATAAAGCACGCCCACCCAGGAGGACAACGTGTCCACGACGGCCAGGTCGTGGCTGATGAACAGGCAGGCGAAGCCGAACTCCTGCTGGATGTCCCTGAACAGCTCCAGGACCTTCGCCTGCACCGAAACGTCCAGGGCCGACGTCGGCTCATCCGCTATCAGCAGGCGGGGGTTCAGGCTGAGGGCCCGCGCCAGGGACGCGCGCTGGCGCTGCCCGCCGGACAGCTCGTGCGGGTACCGCCCAGCGTACGACGCCGGCAGCTGGACTGATTCGAGCAGCTCACCCACGCGTTTGCGCGCCTGCGCCGGGCTTGGCTTTGTGTGGATGACCATGGGTTCGGCAATGCAGTCCCCAATGGTCAGTTGCGGGTTGAAGGACGCCGCCGGGTCCTGGAACACAAAGCCGATGTCCTTGCGGAGCGGCTTGAAGGTGCGCTCCCGGAGGTTCAGCATTTCGTAGCCCAGCACGCGGAGGCTGCCGCCCGTGGTCTTGTTCAAGCCGGCGATGGCCCGGCCGATGGTGGTCTTCCCGGAACCGGACTCCCCCACCAACCCGAAGACTTCGCCCCTGGACAGGGTGAAACTGACGCCGTCCACTGCCTTGAAAGCCGGAGTTCCCAGCCTGCCCGGGTACTCGATGGTGAGGTCCTTGGCCTCCACCAGGATTTCCTCATCCTGGTGCGCCCTGCCCGTCAGGCCCTCCGACGCCGAGTTGTGGCCGAGGTGTGGCACAGCGGCGAGCAGTTTCCGGGTGTAGTCCTGCTTGGGTTCGGCAAACAGGGTGCGGGCCGGTGCCTCTTCCACAACGTCCCCCTGGTACATGACCACCACGCGGTCGGCAAGGTCCGCCACCACCCCCATGTTGTGCGTAATGAGCACAATGGACGTGCCGTACTTGTCCCGCAGGTCCCGCAGGAGTTCCAGGATCTCTGCCTGGACCGTGACGTCCAGGGCGGTGGTTGGCTCGTCCGCGACGATCAGTCCCGGATTCAGCGCCAGCGCCGCTGCGATGACCACCCGCTGCTTCTGCCCTCCCGAAAACTGGTGCGGGTAGTAGTTGACGCGGTGTTCGGGATCGGGGATGCCCACCTTCCGCAGCGCCTCTATGGCCCGGGACTTGGCGTCCTTTACCGAAACCCGCTTTCCGCCGCTCCCGGCATGGGCCCGGATGCCTTCGGCGATCTGCCAGCCCACGGTGAACACGGGGTTCAGTGCCGTTGAGGGTTCCTGGAACACCATGGCGACGTCGCGGCCGCGGATCTGGCGCAGCTTCGCGGGGCTCACGGTGATCACGTTGTTCCCATTGATCAGGACCGCGCCGCCGCTGGTTGCGGTCTCCGGCAGCAGGCCCAGGATGGTCTTGGCGGTGACGGTCTTGCCGGAACCCGACTCCCCCACGATCGCCAGCACTTCACCCTTCCGGACCTCCAGGCTGACGTCCTTGACGGCATGGACCGGACCGCCGTCGGTGGCAAAGGTGACCTGGAGGTGGTCGATGTCGAGGACGGGGCGGCCGCCGTCGGACTCGTGGCCGGATGCGGCCCCGGATGTCGGATCGATGTTGACAGTCATAGTCCACCCACTTCTGTTGCGATGGCGGCATTGGCCACCGGGGCCGGCGAACTGCCGCCCGTGCTCTTGCGGCCCCGGAGCCGCGGATCGTTCAGGTCGTTGATGCTCTCACCCACCAGGGTCAGGCCCACCACGGTAAGCACGATGGCCAGGCCCGGGAACAGGCCGGTCCACCAGATGCCGGAGGTGGTGTCCGCGAGCGCCTTGTTGAGGTCGAAGCCCCACTCCGCGGCGGAGCTCGGCTCGATGCCGAAGCCCAGGAAGCCCAGCCCGGCGAGGGTGAGGATGGCCTCGGAAGCGTTGAGGGTGAAGATCAACGGCAGGGTGCGGGTGGCGTTGCGGTAGATGTGGCGGGTCATGATGCGGATGTTGGAGGCGCCCACCACCTTGGCCGACTCCACGAACGGCTCTGCTTTGAGTCGGACCGTTTCCGCCCTGATCACCCGGAAATACTGGGGGATGAACACCAGGGTGATTGCCGTGCCGGCGGCGAAGATGCCGCCGAGCAGGCTGGACTGGCCGCCGCTGATGACGATGGCCATGACAATGGCAACCAGCAGGGACGGGAAGGCATACACGGCGTCCGCGATGACCACCAGGATCCGGTCGAGCCACCCGCCAAGGTAGCCGCTGACCAGGCCGAGGGCAACGCCCAGGACGAGGGACATGGCGACGGCGACGACGATCACCAGGATGGCGGTCTGCGCGCCCCAGATGACCCGGGACAGGACGTCGTAACCGCCCACGGTTGTGCCCAGGAGGTGCTTGCCGCCAGGGGCCTCCTGCGTGGGGAAGTTGCCGTCGGCGTCGGAAAGCTGGGAGAAACCGTAGGGTGCCAGCAATGGCGCGAAAAGCGCGGTGAGGATGAAGATGCCGGTGAGGATCAGGCCGGCCACCAGCATGCCTCGCTGGAGGCCCACGCTCTTGTTGAAGTGGGAAACCACCGGCAGGCGCCGGTACCAGGGAGCCCTGGGGTTTTCCATGGGGACGGGAACAGCGGGAATGCTCATGGTCAGTACCTCACGCGGGGATCGATCAGCGCGGCGATGATGTCCACGATGAAGTTGGTCATGGCCACGATGATGGCCAGCAGCACCACGATGCCCTGCACTGCGACGAAGTCGCGCGCGGTGAGGTAGTTGGCCAGCTGGAATCCCAGGCCTTTCCACTCGAACGTCTTCTCTGTCAGCACCGCGCCGCCGAGCATCACCGCAATCTGCAGGCCCATCACCGTGATGATGGGGATGAGTGCGGGCTTGTAGGCGTGCTTGGTGACCAGGCGGTATTCGCTGACTCCCCTGGACCGCCCCGCCTCGATGTAGTCCCTGCCCAGGGTGCCGATCACGTTGGTCCGCACCAGGCGGAGGAAGATCCCGGCCGTCAGCAGGCCCAGTGCCACCGCAGGCAGGACAGCGTGCGCCAGGACATCGCCGAGCGCAGCCATGTTGCCGCTGCGGAGGGCATCAAGCCAGTAGATTCCGGTGGGGGCCTGAAGGGAGGTCAGGGCGAGTTCGCTGGAGGTTTTGGCCCGCCCGGCCACCGGCAGCCATCCGAGCCAGACCGAGAAGGTCAGCTTCAGGAGCATGCCGGCGAAGAACACCGGGGTTGCGTAGCAAAGGATGGCGAAAACCCGCAGGACGGCGTCAGGCGCCTTATCCCTGCGGTGGGCCGCCAACATTCCCAGCGGGATGCCCACCAGGAGGGCAACGAGCAGGGCGTTGATGCTCAGTTCCAGGGTGGCCGAGCCGTAGGTGGTGAGCATTTCGACGACGGCACGGTTGTCCGTGAGCGTGCGGCCGAAGTTGCCGGTGGCCAGCTGGCCGAGGTATTCGAAGTACTGGACCAGGAGGGGCCGGTCGTAGCCTGCAGCCTGGATCCGCTCCTGGAGCTGGTCCTCGGGCAGGCGTCCGCCCATGGCCGCGGTGATGGGGTCTCCCGTGATCCGCATCAGGAAGAAGACCATGGTCACCAGGATGAAGATGGTGGGGAAAATCAGCAGGAAACGGATCAGGATGTACTGTCCCAATCCCCCGCCGGAGGATTTCTTGGCCGCCGGAAGCAGGCCGTCCGCATCCGTTGGCGGCGCGTCGATCAATGTAGTCATGGTGCCTCAGGTTGTTTTTTACGGTGCCTGCGGAGGGCATGCACCGCTTCCCGACCAGCAGACGGGGCGGGACACGCGCACCTGTGCAGGCGCACCGCGTCCCGCCCCGTCGTGGGTCAGAGCCGGATTGTTCGGTGGACCTACTTGGACATCACGCCAAGGCGGGTCTTGAACGACGCGTCCAGGGTCTTCTCGACTCCCTTGACGTCCGTACCGGCCACCATTACCTGGGCGCCCTGCAGCAGCGGGAGCGTGGAGAGGTCCTTCGCGATGGCTTCCTGCGCCTGGCCCAGGAGCTTGCTCCGTTCCGCCTTGTCCGTGGTGACAAGCTGCTTCTTCACGATCTCCGTGACGGCGGGGTTCTCGTAGTGGTTGCCGAGGAAGTTGCCCGGGATGAAGAACGGGGTCAGGTAGTTGTCCGCGTCCGAGTAGTCCGGGAACCAGCCCAGCTGGTACACGGGGTAGGCATCCGCACGGCGCTCCTTGGTGTAGGTGGTCCATTCCGTGGACTTCAGGTCAACGGTGAACAGGCCCGATTTCTCAAGCTGCTCCTTGACCAGGGCGTACTCGTCCGCGGCTGACGTGCCGTAGCGGTCCGTGTACTGCAGTTTCAGGTCCACCACGGACGTGACGCCGGCGTCGGCCAGGACCTTCTTGGCCTTGTCCACGCTGGGCTTGCCGTTTCCGTCGCCGTACAGGCTCTTCAGCGGTTCCGCTGCTCCTTCGAATTCCTTGGGGACGTAGGAGTAGACCGGAGTGTAGGTGTTCTTGAAGACCTGGGAGGCGATGACGTCGCGGTCCACGAGGTGGGCAATCGCCTGGCGCACGGCAAGCGACTTCGCGGGATCCGCCTCGGGAGTCTTCGCGCCGAACGGCATGGTGTCGAAGTTGAAGACCATGTACCGCAGCTCGCCGCCGGGGCCCTTGTGGACCTTGACCTTGGAATCCTTCTCGAGGTCGGCGACGTCCGTGGCCGTGAGGATGCGGCCGGCAACGTCGATGTTGCCCTGCTGCACGTCCAGCTTCAGGTTGTTCGGGTCGGCGTAGTGCTTGAGCGTGGCGCCCTCGTTGGAGGCCTTGCCAAGGAGCCCCTGGTAGTCGGGGTTGGGCTTGAAGCTCACCAGTTCGTTCTTTTTGTAGCTTTCAATCGTGTACTGGCCGGCGAAGGGCTTCGCGGCGACTATGGCGTCGTCGTCCATGATCTTGTCCGCCGGGAAGACCTGCTCGTCCACGATCGGACCGGGGTTCGAGGCCAGGACGCCGGGGAACACCTGGTCATTTCCGGCCGCAAGGGTGAACACCACGGTGTTGGGGTCCGTCGCCTCGATCTTTTCCATGTTGGAGAGCAGCGACGCCGGGCCGTTGGGGTCGTCGATCGACTTGACGCGGTTGAAGGAAAACACGACGTCCGAGGAATCCAGTGTGTTGCCGTTGGCGAACTTCAGGCCGGGCTTCAGCTTGACCGTGTACTCAGTGGGGCTGGTGAAGGAGGCGGACTCGGCGATGTCCGGCGCGGCATCGGCCGTGCCGGGCTTGTAGTTGAGCAGGAACGGGTAGATCTGGTTCATCACCATGAAGGAACCGCCGTCGTAGGACCCGGCGGGATCGAGGGTGACCACCTTGTCCGTGGTGCCGTAGGTGATGGCACCGCCTCCTGCCTCGCCGGTTGAGGTTCCGCCTCCGCCTGAAGGGCCCGTGCAGGCAGTCAATGCGAGGGCGGAGATGCCTGCCAGCGCGATGGCGCCGTGCAGTGCTTTGATGCTCTTCGTCATCTGTGAACTTTCTGTTCGATGAGTGCGCGCCCGCCGACCGCTGATGGGTGCATTTGCTCAGGCGGAAAGCGCGCGGTGCTGATGCCTAGATTCAATCAGAGAGTGAACCCTCAGGCGGGGCCATTTTGTGAGTTGAGACACAAAATTTACCTGAACGGGCCGTGGTCCTTTTCGAACAGCGGCACAACAAAGAACACCGCCCCGGCAGGACCGGGACGGTGTTCGGAAGCTGATGGCCTAAAGTTCGGCGCGCTGAAGGGAGCGGGCGGCGTCGATCGTTGCCTGGCCCAGCACCCGGCTGCCTTGGTAAAGGACGATCGTCTGGCCGGGGGCCACTCCCCGCAGCGGGGTGGTGAGCCGGACAACAAGCTGGTCTCCAGCCGCTTCCGCATCCTGTCCGGCCGGCTCCATGCGGGCCGTGGCAGGAACGGGATCCCCGTGGGCACGGACCTGGGCGTGGCATTCGAACTCCTCGCCGGTCCCCACTTCGGCGATGGGCAGCCCGGCCCAGGAGACCTTGATGCCGCGGATCTCGTCAATGGCCAGCAGTGCCTCGGGGCCAACCACAACCTTGTTTTCCTTGGGCCGGATCTCAAGGACGAACCGCGGCTTGCCGTCGGCAGCGGGCGTCCCCAGTTTCAGCCCGCGGCGCTGGCCGACGGTGAAGGCGTTGGCACCGGGGTGTTCGCCCACCTTGGCGCCCGTTTCATCAACGATGTCGCCGGTGGACATGTCGATCTTTTCAGCGAGCCAGCCGGCAGTGTCGCCGTCGGGGATGAAGCAGATGTCGTGGCTGTCCGGCTTGTTGGCGACGGACAGGCCGCGCCGCTCAGCCTCCGCACGTACTTCAGCCTTGGACGGCGTGTCGGCGAGCGGGAACATCGAGTGCTTGAGCTGCTCGTGGGTCAGGACACCCAGGACGTAGCTCTGGTCCTTGGCCCAGTCGGCCGCGCGGTGCAGTTCGCGGTTCCCGTCTGCGTCCTCGATGACCTTCGCGTAGTGGCCTGTGCAGACGGCGTCGAAACCCAGGGCGATGGCCTTTTCCAGCAGCGCCGCGAACTTGATCCGTTCGTTGCAGCGCATGCAGGGGTTGGGCGTGCGGCCGGCGGCGTATTCGTCGATGAAGTCCTGGACAACGTCTTCCTTGAACCGCTCGGAGAAATCCCAGACGTAGTACGGAATGCCCAGCACATCGCAGGCGCGCCATGCGTCGCGGGAGTCTTCAATGGTGCAGCAGCCCCGGCTTCCGGTGCGCAGCGTGCCGGGCATGCGCGACAGCGCCAGGTGGACGCCGACGACGTCATGCCCTGCCTCGACGGCGCGGGCGGCGGCAACGGCGGAGTCAACTCCGCCGCTCATGGCTGCTAGAACTCGCATAGTGGCTTTCTGTTGGGGTGTTTCCGGCTCAAGGCGGTATGGGCGGCCCGGGCAGGCCGGCTTCCGGGAAACGATCTTCGCCTACCTATTCTACGGCCTCCGCCGAAAACAGGATCAGCGGCCGGGTGAACCTTGGCGGGACAGGGTTCCTGCGGTCTGGATGCTGGACTCGTGCCCTGCCATGCCCGCCTGGCGCGCCCGCGCATAGGCGTCCGGAAGCGCCGCCAGCAGCGCATCAACGTCGGCCCCTACCGACGCGTGGCCCAAGGTGAACCGCTGCGCTCCGCGTGCGGTCTCCTCGTCCAGGCCCATGGCCAGCAGGACATGCGAAGGCCTGGGCACCCCTGCCGTGCAGGCAGAACCGGTGGATGACTCCACCCCGGCAAGGTCCAGGAGGAACAGCAGGGAGTCCCCCTCGCAGCCGGGGAAGGTGAAGTGCGCGTTGCCGGGGAGCCGGCCGCTCCCCTCGGCACCCCGCAGGACGGCTTCCGGTACCAGGTCCCGCACGCCGTCAACCAGCCGGTCACGGAGGGCCGAGATGCGTTCAGATTCCGCACCCAGGGTGGCCGCAGCCTTTTCCGCCGCCGCGGCGAAGGCCGCTATGGAGGCGGTATCCAGCGTGCCGCTACGGACGTCGCGTTCCTGGCCGCCGCCGTGCTGGACGGGTGTCAGTTTCACCGCGCGCCCGAGCAGGAGGGCGCCGACCCCCACCGGTCCGCCGATTTTGTGGCCGGAGATTGACATGGCGTCCAGGCCCGACGCCTTGAAGTCCACCGGAAGGGAACCGAACGCCTGTACCGCGTCCGAGTGCACCGGCACCCCGGCTGCATGGGCCAGTTCCACGATCCGGCCAATGGGCTGGATGGTGCCCACTTCATTGTTTGCCCACATGACCGTCGCCAGCGCGATGGTGTCCGGGTCGCGGGAGAGTTCCGCTTCAAGGGCGGCCAGGTCCACCACCCCGTTGCTGTCCACGGGAAGCCATGCCACCTCGGCGCCTTCGTGCCGCTCGAGCCACTCCACGGTGTCCATGACGGCATGGTGCTCAACGGCGGAACACAGGATGCGCCGCCGCGCGGGGTTTTCTGCCACCCGGGACCAGTAGAGGCCCTTGACGGCCAGGTTGTCAGACTCCGTGCCCCCCGAGGTGAAGATGACTTCGGAGGGGTGGGCCCCCGCCGCAGCGGCAATTGCCTCCCGCGCATCCTCCACCGCCCGGCGGGCCCGGCGGCCGGAGCCGTGCAGGGATGAGGGGTTGCCGGTGCGCGCGAGCTCACGCGTCAGCACAGCCAGCGCCTCAGGTGCGAGGGGGGTGGTTGCGGCATGATCGAGGTAAACGGGCACCCCCCAATTCTACCGGCCATGCCCCGAGGCAGGAGGTGCTGCGTCCCGGGGCCGGCTAGGAGGAGGGCGGGAGCACGGGGAGGAAACGTACGACGTCGGCCCTGGCGGCTGCGAGCGAGGCTGCGTCCGGGCAGGAGATGGAGACATAGACCGACGAGCCGGCGGTACCGAAAAGCCGGGCCAGCACCGACGTTGCCCTGCCGTCCGGCTGCGCTGCCTGGTCCAGGGCCAGCACCTCCACCGTGTGCCCTGGACCTTCCGGGTTTGCGCCCCACCGCAGGGTTTCGGTCGTCAGGTAGCCGGGCAGGATGGACGGATCCAGGTATTCAAAGAGGGCAATGGTCGATTCCCGGTCATCACCACGGGCCAGGGCGGCCTGGCCGGTGCGCACTTTAGCGGCCACCAGGCATCCGTCGGCCTTGATGTACCTGCTTTCGCCCGCGACGTTGCGGCTCTGTGCCTTCCAGCCAGGGGCTTCCTTGAGTCCATCCGAGATTCCAACGGGCACGCCGGGGGCCAGGATGCCGCCCGCACCGAACGGCAGGTCCTGGCCTGCCACTGCCTCGGCGTCGTGGCCCGGCGTGATGGTGGGCGTGGCCACGGCAGGCGTGCTGGCCACGGGTTCCGGAGCGGCGGGATCACGCACTTCAACGCTGCAGCCGCCCGCGAGCACGGCCCCCAGGGCGGCTGCCAGCAGCGGCACTGTCCGCCGCCTCGCCCCGCCGGCCGTTCCCGCCGTCGTCGGCATGTCCATTCCCACCCCCATGTATCCCGCGGCGGCCGTGACGGCCGCGCATGCACGAGTCTAGAGGCATCTGCCCGGGCCAATACCCCGGCACAGGTATCTTCACGCCGGTCCCGGCTTGCCACAGGGAACCATGGAGGGCCGGAACGTCGTTGTTCAGGACGGGCCGTTAAACTGTGCGGACCGGGCTACCTGCGAGGACTGGCCGAATCAGGGGAAGGATGGGTGCTTGACCGAGAGCAGCAGCTCGTATTACCAGGTGCTTCGGGTGCCTGTGACAGCCACGGAAAAGGAAATCAAGGTGGCTTACCGCCGGGCTGCCCGCACGGCCCACCCGGATCACGGCGGCGATGCCGCGGCATTCCGGCGGGTGACCAGGGCCTATGAAACCCTGATCGATCCCACCCGCAGGAAAGCGTACGACCGCTCCTACGCCGCCGGCACCATCCGCGGTGACGAGGCCGCCGACAGGGAGCCGCATTTCGACGCCCCGCCGGCCGGCAGCCGGGCTTCGGCCACCGTGCACCGGCCAGGCAACGCCCGCAACACCGCCGGCGATCCCCCGGTGTACGTCCCGGCCTACGAGGGCGTTCCTGCCGGCGACGTTCCCCTTATCCCGCTGGCACTCGCCAGCCAGCAGGTCCACGGCATGCCCCGGAAACGGGGAATATTCGGTGCCGAGGCACGCATCCAGCGGGAGATGCGCACCGTCCAACTCCTCACCCGCCAGGTCCTGCCGGCAATTCCGGCGGCCAGGCTCATCAACGGCCTCCAGTCCCCCGCGGACAACAGCCACATCGACCACGCCGTGCTGTCCGGTTACCGGCTGGCGCTCATCGGCTCCATGCTGCTGCCCAAAGGCGCCTACGCCTGGGACGGCCGGACGCTGAACCACGGCGGCCGTGCCATCCCCCCGCCGCAACTGGCGCACGTGGTGCGGGCCATGCAGGACATCTTCCCCGAGCTGAACGTGACGGGCTGGACCGTGGTGCTCAGTCCTGGCGGCAACCTCCACGAGCCGGTAATCGACAACCACCGCCGGCAGGCGGGCGGGCTCGAAACCGTCCAGGTGGTCAATGCCGCAGGGATGGTGCGCGGGCTCAAGGAATTCCTTGCCTCCGGACCGGCGCCCAATACGGTGAACGTTCCCGTGTTGGCCAGGCTGCTGCGCGGGATGCACTGATCGCCGCGTGCACTGAACGCGGTGGCACCTGCAACGGTGGCTAGGATGGAAGCGTGTTCCGCATCCTTTTCCACGCCCCCGAAATCCCCGGCAATACCGGCAACGCCATCCGGCTGGCTGCCATCACCGGCGCTGAACTGCACCTCGTGGAACCGCTCGGCTTTGATTTCTCGGATGCGAAGCTCCGCCGGGCAGGCCTCGACTACCACGACCTCGCCGTCGTCACCGTGCACCGGAACATCGAGGACGCCTGGCAGCACCTGCAGCCGGAACGGGTGTACGCGTTCACCTCGGACGGGACCGCCAGCTACGCGGACATCTCCTACCAGCCCGGAGACGTGCTGATGTTCGGACGGGAGTCCGTCGGGCTGCCGGCAGAACTGAAGGAGGACCCCCACGTCACCTCCACCGTCCGGTTGCCCATGCTGCCGGCCCTGCGTTCCCTGAACCTGGCCAACGCCGCCTCCATTGCTGTTTACGAGGCCTGGCGCCAGCAGGGGTTCGCGGGCGCCAAAATCTGACCTGCGGGGTTCCAGGCACCCCGGCTGACGGGCCGCAACTTATTTCGCAGCCAACCCATCCGCCCCCGCGGCGGCGCCGAACTACTCCCGACAACATTCCACCGTGTTCAAGGAGCTGCAGGTGACATTGCTGGAGTCACGTTCCAGGACCTCCCGCAGCAGCCGTGGCGGCACGGCTGAGGATTCGCGATCCGGAGACTTATGCTTGGTAGTAATGGAAACCCCCAATGCCCCGCATTCCGAGGCCCCGCATGCCGAGGCGCCGGCCGCGGTGACAGACCCGCCTGCCGACCTCAGCCACCGGCTTTCAGTCCTGCTGGAAGCCATAGGCAGGGGTGACCAGGCAGCCTTCGCCGAGTTCTACCAACTTACGTCACGCCGGGTTTTCGGCATGGCACGCCGCGTGCTGATCGATCCCGAACTCAGTGAAGACACCACGCAGGAGGTCTTCCTCCAGGTGTGGCAGAACGCGGCCAAATTCGATCCCAAAGCCGGGAGCCCGCTCTCCTGGTTGATGACCATTTCGCACCGCCGCGCTGTGGACAGGGTCCGGTCCTCGCAGTCCTCCACCGACCGGGAAGCCAAATACGGCGCCAGCACCCAGGACATCGACCACGACACCGTGGCGGACCAGGTGGGGAGCAGGCTGGAGGCCGAGGCGGTAGTCCGGTGCCTGGGCACGCTGACCGAGACGCAGCAGGAATCGGTCCGCCTGGCCTATTACGGCGGCCTCACGTACCGGGAAGTCGCCGAACGACTGAACGCAGCAGTACCGACCATAAAATCCCGGATCCGCGATGGACTGATCCGGCTGAAGACCTGTCTGGGGGTGAGTTGAGATGACTGACATGAACCATGGCCGCAGTGGCCGTTCCGGTTCCTTTGGCGACACCGTTGCCATGGACCTGGCTTCCGGCCGGGCTGTGGACCTCGCAGAGCTCTATGCCCTGGACGCGGTGACCGAAAAAGAACGCCGTGCGATCGAGCAGTACATCTCGGCAGCCCCGGCGTCGGAACGTACACTCTTTTTCGAACGCGTTCGCCAGGCCAGGGAAACCCTGGCCAGGACCTTCCGGGCCGAGGAAGAGCCACCTGCCGACCTTTTCGACCGCATCGTTGCCCAACTCCCTGCCCAGGACAACCCGGCGGACGCGGGCGCACCGGCCCCGGCCGCGGGACCTGCCGGGCCGCCGGCACCAGGGCCGTCCACCACTGGGGACGAGCTCGCCAAGGCGCGGCAGCGCAGGGAGGAACGCCGCCGGCCTTCCGGCGCCCGCCGCTGGCTCGCCGGAGTGGCCGCGGCGGCGGCCATTGCCCTGGGCGGCGTGGGTGTGGGTTCCTACATTGCGGACCAGAACGATCCCATCAACCAGGTGGTCCGGGCCGGGGATATGCGGGAGGCTTCGGTGGATGTGGCCGGCGGCGGTACCGCCACGCTGCTGATCTCGTCCTCGGAGGATGCCGCCGTCGTCAGGATGAATGGCGTTCCCGCACCGCCCGCGGGCAAGGTGTACCAGATGTGGCTGATTCCCAAGGATGGCTCGGCGCCCGTTTCCCAAGGCCTTATGGACGAGGAAGCCCTCTCCAAGCCGGCTGTGGTGGAGGGCATTTCCTCCGCCGCCGCGCTGGGCATTACGGTCGAGCCCGTGGGCGGATCGAAGTCCCCCACCCTGCCCACTGTCGCTGCCGCACCCCTGGGCGCGTAAAGCAGGCTGCCGCACCAACCGAAAACGCCCCGCTCCACCTTCCAGGAAGGACATGGAGCGGGGCGTTTTCCGTTGTGGTCTTCCCTCTGCCTAGAAACCGGCGATGGTTCCCGGACCGTTGACGGCCACCACGTGGAAGGCTTCGGCGCTTCGCCCTTCCGCGAGTCCGGCCCGTGCGGCATTCGTGTGCATCCCCCGCCGGACCGTGGCTTCCATGGCCTCCACGTCGGGATGCTGGCTGACATGGACGTGGATCGCCTGGAGCTTGGACTCCACGTGCTCCGTGACGTCCACGAAGTGGTTCTCCCGTTCCTCGGGCCCGGCGTAGAGCCACAGCCAGGGAAGCTTGTAGGAAGCCAGGCCGGCTTCGGCGAGTTCAGGGTAGGCGAAGGGGTTCTCCACCGCCGGGTACACGGCGCGCGTCACGGCTTCGCCTACGGCCAGGTGGTCGGGGTGGCTCTTCTGGATCCTTTTCCAGTTGCGTTCCGGATGCATGGAAAGCACGACGTCGGGACGGATCTCGCGGATCAGCTTCACCACTCCCTTCATCACCTCGTGCGACGGTTCCAGGTAGCCGTCCCGCTGGTGGAGGTAGTGGATATCCGTGACTCCCACCACTTCGGCGGCCCGGCGCTGTTCTGCGTCGCGCAGAGCGATGATGTCCGCCCGGTGTGCCGGGTCGAAGCCGCCGGCGTCACCATCGGTCATGATGCAGTAGCTGACCTGGACGCCGGCCGCGGTCCAGGCAGCGATGGTCCCCGCAGCACCGAAGTCAATGTCGTCAGGATGTGCCGCGAAACAGAGCACCCGCCCAACCCGGTGTAGGTCCGGACTGAACGGGCTCTGTTCCCTTGCAGGAGAGGCAGTCAAGGAGTCAGCCTTTTCGCTTCTTGATTTCAGCGGTGGCCTGCGGGAGGACGTCGAAGAGGTCTCCGACGATGCCGAAGTCGGCGATCTCGAAAACCGGCGACTCAGCGTCCTTGTTGATGGCCACGATCACCTTCGCCGTCTGCATGCCGGCCTTCTGCTGGATGGCGCCGGAGATTCCCGCGGAGATGTAAAGCTGTGGGGACACGGTCTTGCCTGTCTGCCCCACCTGCGCATCATGGCTGATCCAGCCGGCGTCGGTGGCCGCGCGGGAGGCGCCCACGGCTGCCCCGAGGGCGTCGGCAAGTTCCTCCACGGGGGTGAAGTCGCCGTCAAGGCCGCGGCCGCCGGCGACCACGATGCGGGCGTCGGTCAGGTCCGGGCGGCCGCTTGCCACTTTCTGCTCACGGGCGGTGATCCGGGCCGCCGCGGCCGTGCTGCCGGCGGGAACCTCCACCGTGGTGGTCTCCGGCGAGCTTGGCGACGCAGCCGGTTCCGGGCTGACGTTGTTGGCCTTCACCGTCAGCACGCTGACCGCGGTGGAGGCCTTGCAGGCGGTGTTGTAGGAACCCGCGAGGACGGACTTGTGCGCGGTGCCGTCAGCGTCCACGGCAACCACATCGGTGATAACGCCGGCGTTCAGGCGGATGCCGGCACGGGCGGCGATCTCCTTGCCCTCAGGGGAATTGTCCAGCAGGACGATGTCCGCGCCCACGTGCCCGGCCGCAGCTGCCAGGTAGGCCGCCTTGGGGGCGACGAGGAAGTCGTCGAGGTCCTCTGCTGCGGGGAGCAGCACCGAGGTGACGCCGTACTCAGCGAAGGTGGCTGCGACGTCGTCGTGCAGCTTGCCGTTCAGCGCAACGGCCGTCTGGCCGAGGGAGCGGCCCAGGGTGAGCAGCTCCAGGCTGCCCTTCTTGAGCGCAGCCCCGGGGTTGTCAATGAATACAAGTACGTTTGCCATGTCTGTGGTCCCTCTTAGAGCAGCTTCTGGGCGGCCAGGAAGTCAACGAGCTTGATGCCGGCGTCGCCTTCGTCGGTGATGATGGTGCCGGCTGTCCGGGGCGGGCGTTCCTCGGCGCTGAGCACACGGGTCCAGGAACCGGCGTGTCCCACCTGCGCCGGGTCCACTCCAATGTCAGCGAGCGAGAGTGTGGTGATGCTCTTGCGCTTGGCTGCGATGATGCCCTTGAAATTGGGGTAGCGCGGCTCGTTGATCTGGTCCGTCACGGAGACAACAGCGGGGAGCGGGGCCTCGACCGTCTCGGACGACGTATCCGCGTCGCGGCGTGCGGTGAGGCGTCCGCCGTCCACCTCCAGCGTGGAAGCGAAGGTCACCTGGGGCAGGCCGAGCCGTTCCGCGAGCTGGGCGGGGACCAGGGAGGTTTCACCGTCGGTTGACGCCATGCCGGTGATAACCAGGTCCACGCTGCCCAGGTGCCGGATTGTTTCCGCCAATGCCAGGGACGTTGCCGCAGCGTCCGAGCCGGCCAGGGCGTCATCCGTCAGGTGCACGCCCTCCGTGGCTCCGATCTGCAGCGCCTTCTTGATGGCGTTGACTGCACCCGAGGGGCCCATGCTCAGCGCGATGACCTGGTTGCCTGCCTTGACTCCCCCGCGGGCTTCGGCCAGCTGCAGCGCTGCCTCAAGTGCGTATTCGTCAAGCTCGGACAGGATGCTCTCGTCGCGGTCAGTCGTGTAGCCCTCCCCGTTGAGGTGGCGGTCAAACTGCGCGTCCGGTACATGCTTGACCAGGACGATGATCTTCAATGTATCTTCCACTGTGTTTACAGCAGCCTTCCATGCTTGTGGACAGCCAGCCGGGTAGGGTCATGGCCGCGGAATGCCCGGCATGCGGGTAGCTCCTAGCTAACCATATAGGCGCGCCCCGGCGCCCTGTTCCGTTAACGCCTGTGTCAGCGGGCTGGACATGGGCACCGCCTGCCTTCCTACCGTGCCATGTCCGACGGCGGCGCCCCCAAGGTGGGGACGCCGGCCGCCGTCGGGCGTTGCTGATGGCGCCTTGCCGGGCTGGCGCTGCTAGCCGGCCGCGGTGCCGAGCGTGACGTCGAAGGTCTGCTCCGCGCCGTTGCGCAGGACGGTGATCTTCACATTGGCGCCGGCACGCTGTTCGCGGACAGCCGCGGTCAGCTGGTTCGGTTCACCGATGGCAAGGTCATTGAACTTCGTGATGACGTCGCCCACCTTGATCCCGGCCTTGCCCGCAGCCGAATTCGCTTCCACCGTGGCAACGTCCGCGCCTACCGAGAACTCGGACGAGGTGCTGGATGCGGCCTTCTTCCGGACGCTGACGCCCAGCTGGCCGTGGGATGCCTTGCCTGTGTCGATGATCTCCTGGGCTACGCGCTTGGCGTGGTTGATGGGGATGCTGAAGCCCACCCCGATGTTGCCGCTGGTGGATGATGCGCTTGACCCCGCCGAGGCGATCGCCACATTCACGCCGATGATCTCGCCGCTGCTGTTTACCAAGGCGCCGCCGGAGTTGCCGGGGTTGATGGCGGCGTCTGTCTGGATGACGTTGATGGCAATCTCGCCCTTGTTGGCGGGCTGCTGGCTTTCACCGCCGCCCGGAGGTGCGAACTGGAAGCCGTCGCCGCTGTCCTCGCTTTTGTCCCCTTCCGGTGCGGCGGCGGAGGCCACGCTGATGGTCCTGTTGAGGGTCGAGACGATACCGTCCGTCACGGTGCCGGTCAGGCCCAGGGGCGAACCGATGGCAATGGCGGTGTCCCCGACGTTCAGCTTGCCGGAGTCGCCCAGGGTTGCGGAGGTGAGGCCTGAGGCGTTGTCCACCTTGATGACGGCGAGGTCGGACAGTGGATCCGTGCCCACGAGTTTGGCGCCGAGGACACGCCCGTCACTGGTCCGCACTTCGAGGGCTGCGTTGGCCGTTTGGCCGTCCAGGGTGACCACGTGGGTGTTGGTGAGGATATGCCCCTGGTCGTTGAGGATGATGCCGGAGCCGGTGCCGCCGGCGCTGCCGGTGGAGGCGCTGATGGTCACCACGCTGGGTGATGCCTTCACGGCAGCTGCGGTGATGGCATTGACGCTGTCCTGGTTATTGACGATGACCGTCCCGGGCTGGCTGTTGCTGCCCACCGTGGTGCCGGCACCGGCGTTACCCAGTCCCGCGGAACCAACCGTGGCCACTCCGCCTCCCACAAGTCCGGCAGCGAGGATGCTGGCCACCAGCGTGCCGACGCCGAACGAGGCTTTCCGCCGCGGCGCGTCCTTGGGGTTGGGGGCAAGGCCCACCGCGCCTCCATACTGGCCGCCCTGGCCGTAGTAACCGTAGCCGGGCTGCGGTGGTGCCTGCTGGTGACCAGGCGCTGGCTCCTGGGAGGCACCCTGTCCATAGAACGGCTGCCGCTCGGGATAGACCGGACGCGGTGCTCCGGGGATCTCCTGCGTGGGGTTGTCCCCTTGCCGGTCCAGCCGCTCCGTGGGGTACTCCCGTGGACCGCGCTCACCGGTTCCCGCCCCGCCGGACTGCTGCGGTCCCGCAGCATTGTCCTCCGGCTGGCCGGGGTGCTGGCGCTCCCAGGGATCCCGTTCCGCGCCGCCATTCCTCGGGGCCTGCCCGGGCGTCTGGTTCTCAGTCATGGGACTTCCTTTCATCCTCGTCTGCATTAACTATGGACTCCCCGGCTGGAACAAGTTCGGATGTTTGCTGAGAGCTTGCTGAAAGACCTTTTTGGCGCCCCGCGCCCGCGGGCTGGCGTTTCGCTGGTGGCATAGTCGGGCCAATGGACTGGCTCTGGGGTGCACCATAGAATCAAGATGAATTGCCACAGCGACCTGCGGCTTCACACCAAGCGTGGGGGCGCTGTGCATTCTGAGATGACCGGTTCGTCCCGAACTGGCGTCAGGCGTGCTGAAGGGTTGCACATGCGGTCAAAGTTCAAACGTATCCTCGCCGTGATCGGCCTGGCCGGGCTGCTGGCGGTACCCGCCGGAGCGGCCTGGGCGGAGGATCCGGTCACCATCCCGTCCGGCCAAAACATCGTGGACAACGCGAATGTACTGGGAAGCCGCAAGGGCGAAGTCCAGGAAGCAATCCAGAAGCTGCTGAAGGACGAAAAGTACAACCTCTACGTCGTGACCGTGGACACGTTCACCAACCCGACAGTACCCGCAGACTGGGCCGCTGCCGTTGCCGCGAAGAAGGGCATGGGCAGGTCCGACGCCATCCTCGCCATAGCTAAAGACGACGGAAAGTTCAGCTTTGTCCTGAACTCTGCCAGCCCCATCAAGTCCAAGCAGGGAGCCATAAGCCAGAACGCGGTAACGGCTAACCTGGCCGGTGGAAAACGCGATTTCGCCCAGGCGGCGATTGACACAGCGGCGGCGATCGGCGACGCGGCCCGGGGCGGAAGCGGCAACGTCCCTTCCGATAGCGGAGCCGGTGCAGCTGTCCTGGTAGGAACAGGCGTGGTGGCGGCCGGAGGTGCCGGCGCGTACCTCTACTTCCGCAACAAGCGGAAGAAAGCTGCGGCAGTCCAGGCGTCCAGCGGCAGCTACGGCCCGCAGGGCACCGCCGTCGATCCGTTGGCATCCCTGAGCGTGGAGGAACTGCGGCGCAAGAGTGGTTCACTGCTGATCGAGGCGGACGACGCCATCAAGTCCAGCGAGCAGGAACTCCTTTTCGCCCAGGCACAATACGGCGATTCCGCCGTCGGCAACTTCACGAAGGCGCTGGAGGAAGCCAAAGGCCACATGACGGAATCCTTCAAACTGCAGCAACAGCTGGACGATCACATCCCCGACACCGAGGAGCAGCAGCGCACGTGGCTGGGCGAGATCATCCGCCGTTCCGAGGCCGCGCTGGCTTCCCTGCAGGAGCAGAAGGCCGACTTCGATGCGCTGCGCGAACTCGAGAAAAACGCTCCGCAGGCACTTGCCACCGTCAATGATGGTGCCCGCCAGGCCGACGCGAAGATCGCCAGCGCCGAAGCCTCCCTGGCGACCCTCCGCACCAAGTATGCGGAAAGCGCCCTGGCCCAGGTTTCGGACAACATCCTGCAGGCCAAGGAACGTCTGGCATTCGTGCAGAACGCCACCGCCACTGCCCAGCAAAAGCTCAGCGAAGGCGAAGGCAGCCTGGCGGCGGTTGCCGTCCGTGCCGCCGAGGAAAGCCTGCACCAGACCAATGTCCTCCTGGATGCCATCGCCAAGGTCTCGTCCAACCTGGATGAGGCACGGAACAGCCTCGAGGCGGCCGTTGTGGACACCTCCCAGGACCTCGCCCAGGCAAGGGCCATGATCCAGTCCGGCGCACACCCGGAACTGGCAGGCCCGGTGGCCGGGGTTGAAAGCGCCCTGGCCCAGGTCAAAGCGGAAATCCAAGGCGGCAAGATTGACCCTATTGCCACCCTGCAGCGGGTGGAAACCGCCCACCAGTCGCTTGACCAGGCCCTCAGCGGCATCAGGGACCAGCAGGAGCAGGCCCGCCGGGCCCAGGCCTCCCTCCAGCAAACGATCATGTCTGCCCAGGCGCAGATCAGCGCCACCTCGGACTACATCACCGCCCGCCGCGGCGGTGTGGGGACCGAGGCACGCACCCGGCTGGCTGAGTCGCAGCGGAACCTCGACTACGCGCTGTCCATCTCGCGCACCGATCCGGTCACGGCACTCACCTACGCCCAGCAGGCCCACGCACTCGCCGCCCAGGCAGCCCAGCTCGCGCAAGCGGATGTGGACCACTTTGGCGGCTACGCCAACCAGGGCTACGGCCGCGGTGGCATGTTCGGCGGCGGCGGCGGTGGGGGCCTGGGCGGCGCCATCCTGGGCGGCATCCTGATCAACTCCATCCTCAACGGCGGCGTTGGCGGCGGTTGGGGTGGCGGCCACAATGATGGCGGCGGCTGGGGCGGCGGCGACTTCGGTGGCGGGGGCGACTTCGGTGGCGGTGACTTTGGCGGAGGCGACTCCGGAAGCTTCTAAGCTTCAGCTCGCCCAGGCCTATCCGGCCGACACAACGGCTGGCGAATGCAGGACATACACAATTGTTCACTGGTTTCAGTGGTCACCACAGAGCAGGACGAAAGGGTAACACCATGGTTAAGCAGTCCATTTTCGGCCGCATCGCGCAGCTGGCGAAGGCAAACGTCAACTCGTTGCTGGACAACGCTGAGGATCCGCAGAAGATGCTGGACCAGATGGTCCGGGACTACACCAACAACATCGCGGAGGCAGAGTCCGCCGTTGCGCAGACCATCGGCAACCTCCGGATGCTCGAGGACGACTACAACGAGGACGTCAAGAACGCCCGCGACTGGGGCAACAAGGCACTCGCCGCCTCGCGCAAGGCTGATGAATTCCGCGCCAGCGGCGACGTGGTGGACGCCGAGAAGTTCGACAACCTTGCCAAGGTAGCCCTGCAGCGGCAGATGGCCGCCGAAAATGAGGCAAAGGGCGCGGAGCCGAGCATCGCTTCCCAGCGCGAAGTGGTGGAGAAGCTGAAGACCGGGCTGGACCAGATGAAGGGCAAGCTCAACCAGCTGACCAGCAAGCGCAACGAGCTGGTGGCACGGTCCAAGACCGCGGCAGCCCAGTCCCAGGTCCACGACGCCATCAAGAGCATCGACATAATGGACCCCACCAGCGAGGTTGGCCGGTTCGAAGAGAAGATCCGCCGCGAAGAAGCCAAGGTCCGCGGCCAGCAGGAGCTCGCCGCTTCGAGCCTGGACGCCCAGTTCAACCAGCTTGAAGACCTCGGGGAGCAGGTTGAGATCGAGGCGCGCCTGGCTGCCCTGAAATCTGGCAATTCATCAAAGCCGGCCCTCGGCGCTTCGGGGTCCGCGGCCCCAGCATCAACCGTTGAGGAAGCTGACTTCGACAAACTCTGAACAGCGGAGGAGCGATCCGCCACGACTGAACAGAACGGGTAAGGCCAGGGCCATGGACGGCCCTGGCCTTACCCGTTCCTGTCCCTGTCCCTGTGTAGCGTGGTGCTATGGAATCCTCCGGTGTGACCTCGATCGTCTGGCTTCGCGACGACCTTCGGCTGGATGACAACCCTGCCCTGGCGGAAGCAGCGGCGCTGGGCCTGCCCCTGACGGTGCTTTTCATCCTCGACGAGGAGTCCGAAGGAATCCGGCCCCTGGGCGGGGCAACCAGGTGGTGGCTGCACCATTCCCTCACCTCCCTGGGCGCGGCGCTCGAAGCCAAAGGCTCCCGGCTGCTCCTCCGCCGCGGTCCCGCCCAGGACGTCATCCGGCAACTCGCGGCCGAAACCAACGCCGGCCATCTGTTCTGGAACCGCCGCTACAGCCTTCCGGAGCGCACAGTCGACGCCGCCGTCAAGGCGTGGGCCGGAGGGAACGGGATCGAAGCCGCGAGCTACCAGGCGAACCTCCTGTTTGAGCCATGGACGGTCCGCACCGGCGCCGGCGGCCCCTACAAGGTGTTCACTCCGTTCTGGCGGGCCTGCCTGGCGGACGGTGAGGTGCGCGACCCCCTCGATGCGCCAAGGAATCTGCCGGCCCCGCCTGAGGGAACAGGCGCTGCCGGGGACGACCTCGGGAGCTGGCACCTCCTGCCCACCTCCCCCGACTGGAGCGGCGGGCTGGCCGATACCTGGGATCCTGGCGAAGACGGCGCCCAGCGCCGGCTTGAGGATTTCCTGGGCGGTCCCGCAGCGGACTATGGCACCGGCCGCAACGTGCCCGGCGTGGAAGGAACCAGCCGCCTGTCTCCGCACCTGCGCTTCGGCGAAGTCAGTCCTTTCAGGGTCTGGCGGGAAATCCGCGGCCGCTTTCCACGGGAGGTGCCGGCCGACGTCGGGATTTTCCGTTCCGAGCTCGGCTGGCGCGAATTCTGCTGGCACCTGCTGTACACCAACCCGGAACTTGCCACCCGCAACTACCGGCCGGAGTTTGACCGGTTTGAGTGGCAGTCCCTGGGCAGCGACGAACTGGAAGCCTGGCAGCAGGGACGTACCGGATACCCGTTTGTTGATGCCGGCATGCGGCAGCTCTGGCAGACAGGCTGGATGCACAACCGGGTGCGGATGGCGGCAGCGTCCTTCCTGGTCAAGAACCTCCTGGCAGACTGGCGGACCGGGGAGGCCTGGTTCTGGGACACTTTGGTGGACGCAGACGCCGCAAGCAATCCCGCCAACTGGCAGTGGGTGGCAGCGTCGGGAGCGGATGCGTCCCCGTACTACCGGATCTTCAATCCGGTGACCCAGAGCAAGAAGTTCGACGCCGCCGGGAGCTACCTGCGGCGCTACATCCCTGAGCTGGCGGAATTGGACGGGAAAGGCGTCCACGAGCCGTGGAAGGCCGGTGGCGAGCTGCGGGGATACCCCGCTCCCCTGGTGGACCTGCCGGAGTCCCGTGAACGGGCCCTGGAGGCCTACCAGCGGCTCAAGGACAGCTGAGAAACCCTCAGCAGCGCCGGCTGGCCTTGGTCAGCGGCTGACCTTGCCCATCAGGGAGGCTACCGGTCTCAGGAAGAGCGGCCGGGCCAGGAACCAGGCGGCCACCATGACCACGACCGAGGCCAGGAAGACCCAGAAACCGAACCACCCGTCATTGTCCTGCACACCATACATGTGGTTGAGGTTGCGAAGTGCTCCGGTGGCGAGCACCAGGAACACGTGCACCACGATGAACGCCACAAAGTAGATCATCACAGGGAAGTGGACGGCCCGTGCCCACTCGATGGGAAAGGCCCTGTTGAGGCTTGCCGCCTTCTTGGGCCAGGCACCGGACATACGGAGGCCGGTGATGAAGGCCAGCGGAGCGGCGACGAAGACCGTCACGAAGTACGTCAGCAGCTGAAGGGCGTTGTAGTTGATCCAGCCGTTCTCGGTGGGCCAGTCCAGGGAGGCATACTGCAGGGCGGCCGACAGTGCGTTGGGGAAAACATCCCAGCCCGTGGGAACAATCCGCATCCACTGCCCGGTGGCAAAGAGCAGGACAGCGAACACCAGGCCATTGACGACCCACAGGGCATCCAGCGTCAAGTGGAACCACAGCTCAAGGGTGATTTTGGTGGGCGGGTTCTTGGTCTTGATCAGCCCTTTGTTGTTCCGGGTCCAGTGCCCGCTGGGGCGGGTGGTGGTGCGCACCTGCCAGCCGGTACGGATGATCAGCAGGAGGAAGAACGCGTTGAGGAAGTGCTGCCAGGCAAGCCAGGCAGGAAAGCCCACGGGGGCAGCGTCCGGAAGCTCGGAATGGCCGGGATAGTCGGCAACGAAGGAGGCAATGGCAGGCAGGCCCATCAGCCATTTGGCAATCAACACCACGAGGACCAGTCCGCCCAGGACGGCAGGGACCCCCCAGTAGAGTCGCGACCGCTTACCCGCCGCGGTACCGGGTTTCTTCGTGGGTGTGGACATCGAACAACATTCCTCTCGAGAATGACTGGCCAAGTACTCACGACGTGTGAGGCTCTGCGAAAGAGAATACTAGGAACTACTCGTATCCAAGGAAAAAGAAGACCCCGGCCGGCTGATGCCGGTCGGGGTCTTCTTCATAGTTGCGGGGACAGGATTTGAACCTGTGACCTCTGGGTTATGAGCCCAGCGAGCTACCGAACTGCTCCACCCCGCGTCGCTGAAACAACTCTACCCTATTTTGCCGGCCGCTTTTTCCACGCGCCGATTAAACAAAAAAGCCCGGACACTGTTTCCAGTGCCCGGGCTTCCCCATCAGTTGCGGGGACAGGATTTGAACCTGTGACCTCTGGGTTATGAGCCCAGCGAGCTACCGAACTGCTCCACCCCGCGTCGCAAGAACTACTTTACCGGCACGTGAACACCAGGCCAAATCGGGGCGGCGTGATGTCCGTCTCCCTAACGGAAGCGGCACCTGCTCCCCGAAAGGAGCAGGTGCCGCATCCCGCCGTCGTATGCCCTCAGCTACCGGGCGGTACCCCGTGCTGGCGCATCAGTTGCTCGGCGAGGGCGAGGGCGAAGGCGTGGCCTCAGGCGTAGCCGTGGACGCCGGCGCCGGAGATGCCTCCGGAGCCGCGACCGGAATCTTGGCCTCCGCCTCCACGGCCCTCTTGAGGGCAGCGGCGATCCGGTTCTGCGCCTCGCCGTACGCGGCGAAGTCACCGGCAGCCAGTGCCGCCTGCCCGGCCTGCATGGCCGCGTTGGCTTCGTCCAGCGCTGCCTTCAACTCCGCCTTGGCGTCGGCACCCGCCGGCGTGGCAGGGGTGGCAGGACCGGCCGGCGTCTGGCCGTTGTTGTCCGAGTCGCCGGCAGCAGCTCCGGAGTCCCCGCCGAACAGCTGCTTCAGCGCCTCGTCGAGGGTGGGTGCGAAGCCCACCTTGTCCCCGAAAGCCACCAGGACGCGCTGCAGCGTGGGGTAGGACGTCTCGCCGGTGGACTTGAGGTAGACGGGCTGCACGTACAGGATGCCGCCGCCCACCGGAAGGGTGAGGAGGTTGCCGTTGAGTACTTCCGAGGCGCCCTGGCGCAGCAGGTTCAGGGCCTGCGACACCGTGGGGTCCGAGTTGAACTTGTTCTGCGCCTGGCCCGGGCCGGGGACCTGGATCTCCGGCGGGATCTGGAGCAGCCGCAGCTTGCCGTAGCTCTCGGCCTTAACCCCTGCCTGGTTGCCGGCATCGGAGTCGGCGGCCAGGAAGCCGTAGAGCACGTTGCGGGCGTTTCCGTTGACGATCTGCGGGATGAACGACGAGGTCAGCTGGAAGGCGGGCTTGTCCTGGTCCGGCATCTGCAGCGACATGTAGAACGGCGGCTGCTTGACGCCGCTGGTGGAGTCAACCGTGGGATCCGCCGGAACGCTCCAGACATCCTTGGTCTGGTAGAACGTGGACGGGTTGGTCACGTGGTACTCCCCCAGGAGCTGGCGCTGGACCTTGAACAGGTCCTCCGGGTACCGGACGTGGCTCATGACGTCGCCGGACATTTCCGAGTACGGCTTCAGCGTCGAGGGGAACACCTTCTGCCAGGACTTCAGGAGCGGGTCCTGGTCGTCCCAGGCGTAGAGCGTGACGGAACCGTCATACGCATCCACCGTCGCCTTCACGGAGTTCCGGATGTAGTTGACGGTGCTGTTGGGCAGGGCAACTGCCCGGCCGGACGTGGTCTGGGTGTCAGCGGTGGCGTCCGAGAGCTGCTCCTGCTGGGAGTACGGGTAGTACTGGCTGGTGGTGTAGCCGTCCACGATCCATTTGACCCGGCCATCCACCACTGCGGGGTACGCGTTGCCGTCGACGGTCAGGTAGGGGGCTACCTTTTCCACGCGCTCACGGGGGTTTCGGTCGTACAGGATCTGCGACTCCTGGTTCACGCCGTCCGAGAGCAGCAGGTCCGAGGACTGGAACTTGATGGAATACAGCACGCGGTTGAAGAACGTCCCCACGTTGGGTCCGCCGTTGCCTTGGAAGGTGTACTGGGTCTCGCCCTCGCCTTCCCGGCCGGAGGGCCTGTCCTGCTCGCGCGCCCGGGCACCGTCAGGCGCACCCACGATCGAGTAGTCCGGCGAGGACTCGCCGAAGTAGATCCGGGGTTCATATGTGGAGTCGTCGCCCAGGACACCCGTTGACGGGATGCCCGACTGCAGGAACTCCGGCTTGCCGTCCACCGTGAACTTGTTGCCCTTGGCTGCCACCACGCCGTATCCGTGCGTGTACACAACATGCTGGTTCAGCCAGCCCTGCTGGTTGGTGGCCACGTTGGCAGGGTTCAGTTCACGGACCGCGATCACGGTGTCCTGGATCTTGCCGTCCACCTCGTACCGGTCAACGTTGAGGGCTTCCGGGAACTGGTAGTACGGGCGGTACTGTTCCAGCTGCGAGAACGCATCCGAGATCAGGTTCGGGTCCAGCAGCCTGATGTTTGCGGTGGTCTGGGCATCGGGTGCGAGGGCTCCGGTGCTGGCCGTGTTGGTGGCGTCGTACCGGTCCACCTGGATCTTGTCCAGGCCATAGGCAGCCCGCGTGTTGTCGATGTTGCGCTGGATGTATTCCTTTTCCAGCGTCTCTTCGGAGGGGCGGACCTGGAACTGCTGGATCACCCAGGGGTAGACGCCCCCGGCCAGGATGGACGTGATGACGAGCATCGCGGTTCCAATGACGGGCAGGCGCCACTTGCCGATCACCGCTGCGACGACGAACAGGATGGCAACGAGGACCGCTGCCACGGCCAGGATGGCCTTGGTGGGGATAACGGCGTTGACGTCCGTGTACAGGGCACCGGCCCAGCGCCCGCTGTTGCTCTGCACTGTTGTAAAGCGGTCAAGCCAGAAGTTGATGCCCAGGAGCACCAGGAAGGAGGCGCCGGTGACGGCGATGTGGATCTGCGCCGCCCGGCTGGTGAAGACGCCGCGTTCCATCAGCCGGATGCTGCCGTAGAGGTAGTGGGTGAGGATGCCTGCGATGCCGGCAATGACCACCACGCTGATCAGGAACCCTGTCACGAAGCCGAGGAACGGAAGGGTCATCAGGTAGAAACTGATGTCCATGTTGAACTCGGGATCCGCTTGCCCGAAGGGCTCCTGGTTGAAGAACAGGAGGACCTTCTGCCACTGGCTGGCGACCGCGCTGCCGGCGAAGAGGCCGAACAGGACGGGCAGGCCCACCATGACTACCCGGCGGACCGGTTCCAGCTGCGCCTGGTACCGGTTGAGGTTGTCCCGGATCTCAGAGTCGGGCGCGTATACCGGCCTGGCATGGTAGGCGATGCGGATGGCGAAGAAGACCGCCGCGAACATCACGGCGAAACCGGCTGCAAAGATGCCGATCCGGGCCAGGTTCTCGGTGACGAAGACTTCGATGAAGCCGAGCTGGCGGTACCAGAGGACGTCGGTCCAGACGTTGGCGAAGAAGATGAAGCCCACTACCACCAGGGCAACAACGATCAGGGTGGGCGTCAACGCCCCGCGTCGTGAAGGGGGCCTGCCTGTGGACATGGTGCTGGCGGGACGGGACAAACTGGGTACCTCATAGCTGGTCGTCAGATTATTCGATGCGTGCGTGCGAGCGACGTCCGGCACCGGTCAAACAGCTGGTTTCGTCCGTCACAATTGCCACGAGTGGCGGTAAGGCTTAGTTCCTGTCGAGTCTAGTTGCGCCCAGTCTAGTTGCTTGTGCACGCCGGAAGGCCGGATGTGTCCTGGCCGCTGCCGGCGCGTTCGACGGCGTCACGCGCCTCGGCCAGGTTCTCCACCCGGACCACCTGCAGACCTTCGGGGACCTGCCCCACCACTTCCTGGCAGTTTGCGGCCGGCGCGAGGAACATCGTGGCTCCCCCGGCCCTTGCGCCCTGCATTTTCTGCTCGATCCCGCCGATGGGTCCCACGAGGCCGTCCGGGGAGATGGTCCCGGTCCCCGCAATATGCTTGCCGCCTGTCAAGTCACCTGGCGTGACGGTATCGATAATGCCGAGCGAGAACATCAGCCCGGCACTCGGACCGCCTACCTTCTCAAGCGAGATGTCGACCGTGAAGGGGAACGTGAACAGGTATTTGAGCATCACTCCCAGGATGAAGCGGCCCTGGCCGTTGTCCTTGGGGGTGATGGCCACCGGGACCGGCTGCCCGCCGCGCTCCACCACCACGGTGGCCGGCGCTCCTTTTCCTGCCGCCAGCTCCTCCTGGACAACGGCCAGTGAGGTGATGTCCTTGCCGTTGATGGTTTTGAGGATGTCCCCGGGCTCGATCTTCCCGGCGGACGCGGAACCTTCCGAGAGGGCCGCCGCCTGGAGCTGCTGCCCGAAAGGAATCTCCAGCTCCTTGAGGGCTGACGCCACGGCGTTTTCCTGGGACGTGGTCATGGCCACGGAACTCTGTTCCTCGGCCTCTTCCTTGGTGGTGCCCGCCGGGTAGATCAGTTCCACCGGGTGCACGGCCTTGGATGGGGTAAGCCAGGCGGAGAAAGCATCCAGGATGCTGACGGGCCCGTTGGGTCCGCCGTCGACGTAGACGGTGGTGAGGTCCAGGTTGCCTTTCGCCGGGTACGTATCCCGGCCCGTGATGCTGATGACCGGTTTCCCTTGGTTTTCGCCCAGCGTGTTGTACGTGGGGCCGGGCGACTCCACCACGTAAGGCACCGGAAGGGTGCCGACGGCGATACCCAGCCCCAGCGCCGACATCCCTGCCAGCAGCATGGCGGATACTTTCCGGTCCCGGGGCGCGGGGGCAGGCAGGGCCCCGCGGGCTGCCGGACCGCCGTCGTCCTCGTTTTCTTCTGTTGGCGCTTCTTCTGTCTGCGCAGGCAACCCGCGGGTGAAGAGCTCAGGAGCGTGGTCCTCTGAGGGATGGCCGCCACGGGTTGTAGTCACCCAACCAAGACTACGCGGTGACCGTACCCGCCAGCTCTTTGCCTAGAGCGAACGGCCCCGCCGTCCGGCAGACAGCCGACCACGGCCGGGGTACCGTGAAGGTTGACAGTCACACCGACGATCGGCGGGATCATGGCCTCCAATCCACTCAATTCGTCCAACGGGGATGACACCCCCAAGGACCCGTTGACCGAAATGCTGCAGAACCTCATGGGCGGCAAGGGGATGGAAAATTTCGACCCGGCGGAGCTGGCCAAGGCTGCCGGGCTGCCCAACGACCCCAACCTGCTGGCGCAGATGTTCTCCCAGGTGCAGGCAATGATGAGCGCCCCCTCCGAAGGTCCCGTCAACTGGCAACTGGCCCACGACAACGCACGCCGGGTTGCGGCAAGCAGCAGCGACCCCTCGGTGACATCCCAGCAGTCGCGCGAGGTCGACGAGGCCCTGCGCCTGGCGGAACTCTGGCTGGACCCCGTCACTGATCTCCCGTCTACCGGACTGATCGGCAAGGCATGGTCCCGGGCGGAATGGGTGGAAGCCACCCTGGGCACGTGGAAGCGGCTCACCGAGCCCGTTGCCAACAGCATTGCCAACGCCCTGTCCTCCGCCATGACGGAGCAGATGCCCGACGAGATGAAGTCCATGATGGGCGGGGCATCCTCCATGCTCCAGAACATGGGCGGCGCAATCTTCGGCATGCAGCTGGGGCAGGCCATCGGCGCCCTGTCCGCTGACGTTGTCAGTTCCACCGATATCGGTGTCCCCCTGGCCGACCTTGAAATGGCACTGCTGCCGGCCAACGTTGCCAAATTCGGAGAAGGTCTGTCCCTGCCCGAGAACGACATCCGGCTCTTCCTCGCCGTACGGGAAGCGGCGCACGCACGGCTCTTTGTCCAGGTGCCCTGGCTGCGCGGCCATCTGCTGGGCGCAATCGAGGCCTATGCCCGCGGCATCCACATTGACACCTCACGGATTGAGGAACTTGCGCGGGACCTTGATCCCAGCAACCCCGAGGGCATCCAGGACGCCCTTTCGCAAGGCGTGTTTATGCCCCAGCGGACTCCCGCGCAGGAACAGGCCCTGGAGAAGCTTGAGACAGCGCTCGCCCTGGTGGAAGGCTGGGTGGACGAGCTCACCGCGGCCGCCACGGAGAAGCTGCTGCCGTCCGCGGGCGCCCTCCGCGAAACCGTGCGCCGCCGCCGGGCAACCGGCGGCCCGGCCGAGCACGCCTTCGCGTCCCTGGTGGGCCTCGAGCTGAGGCCCCGCAGGCTGCGTGATGCCGCCACGCTGTGGGCCATCCTGAAGGAAGAGCGCGGCATCGAAGGCCGCGACGCCATCTGGCACCACCCGGACCTGCTGCCCACCGCCGAGGACCTGGATGACCCCAAGGGCTTCAGCGGGCGCCGCAAGCTGGCCGAAGCCAGCGACAGCGAAGTGGACGACGCCCTGCAGAAACTCCTCAGCGGTGGCTTCGACGCTGCCCCGGAGGGCGGGAGTGGGTCTGGGGGCCAGGACTCCCCGGAGGGCCAGGGCGGCGGCGAAGGCCTGGGCGGCTCTGCAAAGGACGACGGCGACGGCGGACGGCCGGAGGAAGGGCAGGACGGCCAGCCGAAGGGCTAGGCCGTCCTGGCCGGCATTGCTGCGCCGGCGGATTCAGTCCGCATCGGGGTCGGCCATGCCGCGCCCGGTGGCGAACGAGACACCTTCGAGGAACGCTTTGGCCCGCTGGGTCTCGGGGTAGGCCTCCAGCAGCTTCCAGAACGCAGCGTTATGCGCGGCCACCAGCAAGTGGGCGAGCTCGTGGAGCAGCACATAGTCGATGACCCACTGCGGCATTGGCCGCAACTTGTCCGAAAGCCTGATGGTGCCCTCCGCGGGGGTGGCTGAACCCCACCGGGAATTCTGGTTGCTGACCCAGCGCACCGACGCCGGCACTGCCCGTCCCCCGAGATACTGTGCCGACAGGTGGGCGGCATGGGCTGCGAGGGCAGCGTCGGTGGCCGGGCGCTTCCGGCCTGACGCTGCCCGCCGCTCCCCTTGGCGCTGCAGCTTGGCCACCATCCGGTGGACCCATTCGGCCTCCTGCGCCGCGGTAAACCGCGCCGGGATGGCCACAACTGCACTTCCGTTCTCCCAGAAGGCCGCCACAGTGCGCGTGCGCCGCGCGGATCGGCGCACCACAACGGGCGCACCGTCGGCAGTGGTCAGGGGGGCAGTGGTCCCGTTGGCGGCGGTCCGGGCAGCGGCAGCCGCTGTCGCGCCGTTCCCGGACCTCACAGGGAAGTGCTTTCCGTCAGGACGCGCAGTACGTCTTCCCCGTACCGTTCCAGCTTGGAGGGGCCAACTCCTGCGAGCCCTGCGAGCTCTTCGAGCGAGGCGGGACGCGCCTCGGCAATGGCGGTGAGCGTGGCGTCAGTGAAGACCACGAACGCCGGTACCTCCGCGGCGAGGGCAACTTCGCGGCGCCAGGTCCGCAGGGCATCGAAGGTCTGTTCCTCATAGCTCGGCGGACAGGAGTTGCACCGGCCAATTTTGCGTTCCGCGCCGGTGGCGAGCATGCTTCCGCAGACCCGGCACATGGCGGGCGCGGCGGCTTTCCGGCGGGACACCGTGACCTTTCCCCTGGTGCTTGAACTCGCCACGGAATCCGGGCGCAGCCCGTCCAGGAACCGTGACGGCTTCCGGTTTGCCCGGCCGCCCGGAGTCCGGGCCGTGGACCATGACAGCGACAGGTGCTCCCGGGCCCTGGTGATTCCCACGTAGAGGAGCCTGCGTTCCTCGTCCACAGATTCCGGCGAGTCAGCGAAGGAGATGGGCATCAGCCCCTCGCTGAGGCCCACCAGGAACACCGCATCCCACTCCAGGCCCTTGGCGGCGTGCAGCGAGGCAAGGGTCACGCCCTGGACGGTGGGGGCGTGCTGGGCAAGGGACCGTTCCTGGAGTTCGTTGACGAAGTCGGCCAGCCCAAACTGGGCGCCCCGGGTTTGGACCAGCTCATCGGCAAGCGCCACCAAGGCTGCCAGCGATTCCCAGCGTTCCCGCAGCGCACCGCCGCTGTGGGGGGCCGAGTCCGTGTAGCCGAGGGAGGAGACGATGTCCCGGACCAGCTGGCCCAGGGGCTCGGGGGCGTCCGTTTCCGCGACAGCCCGGGTGGCGGCCCGCAGCTGCAGGATGGCGTCGCGGACCTCCTTGCGGGCGAAGAACCGCTCACCGCCCCGCAGCTGGTACCCGATGCCGGCGGCGGCGAGGGCCTGCTCGTACGCTTCGGACTGGCCGTTGGTGCGGAACAGGACAGCGACCTCACTGGCGGGCGTGCCGGCGTCGAGCAGTGCCTTGATCTTCTGGGCAACAGTGGCTGCCTCGGCTTCATCGTCCGCGCACTCGGTGAACTGTGGTGCCGGTCCCGCCGGCCGCTGCGCCACGAGCTGGAGCGGTGTTGCCCAGGATGCATCCGCAACGGGCCCGCCGCTGCGCCTGCCCGCCAGGAGGTCGTTGGCGAGCTTCACCACCTGCGGGGTGGAACGGTAGTCGCGGATGAGTTTCACAACATTGGCCTGCGGGTAGCGGGCCTTGAATTCCAGGAGGTGCTTGGGGGACGCCCCCGTAAACGAATAGATGGTCTGGCTTGCGTCGCCCACGACGCAGAGTTCGTCCCGGCCGCCGAGCCAGAGTTCCAGGAGCCTCTGCTGCAGCGGGGAGACGTCCTGGTATTCGTCCACCACAAAGTGCCGGTACTGCTCGCGGACGGTGGCGGCGACTTTCTCGTCCTCCTGGAGGATGCCCACCGTGATCAGCAGTACGTCCTCGAAGTCGATGACATTGCGGTCCGTCTTCACGTCCTCATAGGACTGGAAAACCCGTGCCACGGCGGTGAGGTCGAACCCTCCGGGCGCGCCCCTGTCCTGGGCGTTTTCCAGGTAGTTGGCCGGCGTCAGCATCGACACCTTGGCCCACTCGATTTCGGAGGCGAGGTCGCGGATGGATGCCCTGTCCGTGCTGAGCCGGAGCCTTCGGGCGGCCTCTGCCAGCATCTGCGCCTTGTGGTCCAGGAGGTTGGGCAGGGTTCCGCCCACCGCCTGCGGCCAGAAAAACTGGAGCTGGCGCAGGGCAGCGGCATGGAACGTGCGTGCCTGCACGTTGCCCGCGCCGAGGTCCCGCAGCCGGCTCCGCATCTCTGCAGCAGCCCGGGCAGTGAACGTCACGGCAAGCAGCCGTTGCGGCGAGTAGACCCCCGAGTGGACGCCGTAGGCGATCCGGTGGGTAATGGCACGGGTCTTGCCGGTCCCCGCACCGGCCAGGACGCACAGCGGCCCGTTCAGCGTGCTGGCCACTTCCCGCTGCTCCGCGTCCAGGCCGCCAAGGATGCGATCCTCCAGGGATGCTGTGCCGTCAATATGTTCTGTAGTCACTTCTGCTGCTCTTGGTCTCGACTACCGCGTGCTGGAGTCTGGTGGATACGTAAAGGAGTCAGGCGCCGGGCCGGTCCTGGATGCGTCCGCCGTACCAATGCTCAATCAGCGAGCGGGCAATGGAAAGCCGGCTGGAGATGGTGATCTCCCCGCTGAGCACGGCTTCCTGGAGTTCCTCCCGGCTGAACCAGCGCGCCCTGGTGACCTCAACGCCGTCGGGCTTTGCTTCGGAGTCTTCGGTGACGGCGGTAAATCCAAGCATAAGGGAGGCCGGGAACGGCCAGGACTGCGAACCGAGGTACTGGCATGCGGTCACCCGGACGCCCACCTCTTCGTAAATCTCGCGGACCACTGCCTGTTCCAGGGACTCCCCCGGCTCCACGAAGCCTGCCAGCGTGGAGTAGTTCCTGGCATCCGCCGGACCGCCGCCGCCCAGCAGAAGCCGGCCGTCAGGGCCCACGACGGTGACAATGATGGCAGGATCCGTCCGCGGATAGTGTTCCGACAAATCCTCGGGGCACCGGCGCACCCAGCCGCCGGATTCCACCTCGGTGGGCTTGCCGCACCGGGGACAGTGTGTGTGGCCGGAGTGCCAGTTGGCGATGGCGCTCGCTTCGACAAAAAGTGCAGTGTGGGTTGGGCTCAGCCCGCCAGCCACGTCGCGGAAGCCGGCCCAGCGGGCGTCGGACGGGATGCCCGCTGTTCCCGGGGCCACCGGCTCCGGCAGGACAAAGAGCAGCAGCCCGGTTCCTGCGGGAAAGTCCGAGTCCGGGAGGGCGGAACCGAGGAAGACCACCAGTTCCGGCGCCGACCCTGCCGCGGAAAGTTCTTCAAGCAGCGGCGCCGCGGCGGCCGCAAACAATCCGTCGCCCTGCACCAGCCCCTGCCGGCCGGACAACACAACAGCCAACGTTGCGGGGCTGGCCAACTGGCTGGCCACTATCCCGGGCGCAGTTCGCTCGGCCGATCCGCGGTCCACCAGCGCAGGCCTTACGGGGAGCAGGGTATCCATGAGGTGGTTTGCGGGCAGCGTTGCCGGCTGCTCCTGGTAGACCGGTGTAACAGACTCGGCATGGCTCATAGGTCCACCGTACTGACTGGCGCTGACAATTGACATTTCGAAGCCCTCTCCATGCCCCCTGATTTGCAGGTATCTGAAGACTCGCCGCTGCCGGACCGGCCTCCCGGACGGCAGGCAATCTACCGTGGAATGGTGAGAAGAAAACCGATTGAACTGGCAGCCGTTGCAACCGCGGCAGTCCCCGGACTGACCCCGACGGCCGTTAGCTCTGCCCCGGACGACCCCGCGGACTTCGACTCTGCCCTGCTCCTTGATTCCGAGGGGAAGCGCTGGCGGGTGAGGTCGCCGCGGCACGCCGAGGCCAGCGCACGCCTGGAAACCGAATTCCTGGTCCTGCGCGCCTTCGCGCCGGGCATTAGGGCTGAGCTCCCTTTCCTGATGCCCACCGTGGCGGGCAGTGTGCGGCTGGGCAGCCTGAGCACGTTCGTCTACTCGCACCTGGGCGGGAGCACCCGCAGCGTCGAAGAGCTCACGGCGGGACCGGACGCCCTTGCCCGGGAAATCGGTGTTGCCCTGGCGGCGATCCACGATCTTCCGCGTGCGTTGGTCAGCAACGCGGACCTGCCCAGCTACACCCCGAACGAATTCCGGCAGCGCCGGCTGAACGAGCTGGACCAGGCAGCCACCACCGGGAAGATTCCCCCCGCCCTGCTGCTCCGCTGGGAACACGCGCTGGAGGACGTGTCCCTGTGGCGCTTCAATCCGTGTGTCGTGCACGGCGACCTGCACGAGGACAACCTGCTGGTGGAAGGCCAGCGGGTCACGGCGGTGACCGGCTGGACCGACCTCCGCATCGGCGACCCCGCGGACGACTTCGCCTGGCTGGTCGCTTCCAACGAGCAGGATTTTGTGGATGCCGTCCTGGCGTCCTACACGTCCGGCCGCCGGGACACTCCGGACAACCACCTGCTCCGGCGGGCTGCGCTCTCCGCTGAGTTCGCCCTTGCCCAGTACCTGGTGAAGGGCATCGCGGCCGGGGATTCCTCCATGATTGCCGAGGCGGAGGAGATGCTGGACACCCTGGCCCACGACATCGCTGAGCACGGCGGGCAGCCCATCAGCGTTGAGCCCCTTCCGCCTGCGGCAGCTGCCGGGACCACTGCGGCTGGGGCGGCTGGCACGGCGGCGCATGGGGCTGCGGCACCTGACGCTGTTCCGGGCATCCGCGCGGCCGACGACGACATGCCGGCTGGCGTGCCGCCGGTCACGGTCCTGCCCGTCCCGGCCCAGCCTGTCCCTGCCGGGCCTGCCGTCATCGTGACTCCAATTCCGGTGGCGCCAGTCCCTGTGTCCCAACCTGCGCCCCACCCGGCACCCGCTGCCGGCCAGCGGTTGGGGGCGGACAACGACGGCACCGGGACGAAAAGCGATCCCGAGAGCGGCGCTGGATCCTCCCGCCTTGGATCCGCCGGCGGACCCGACGATACATCCACCGCCGCACTCTCAATTGTCGAGGCCAAGAAGGACTAGGCCAGCTCCCGCCGTGACGGGACTACTGCCATAACAGGACTACGGCGGGGAGGAAGCGCGGCCAGGAGGACGCCTCCTCAGGGAGAAGCGAGTGCGGCCGTGACGATCTCCTCCAACTGGCCTGCAGTTCCAAGGTCGTGGGGCCGCACCACCTCGTTGTCGGCAACGTAGAAGAACGCCGCCCGTACGTCCTCCAGCGGCACCCCCTTCAGCCGGGACCATGCCAGCCGGTACACAGCAAGCTGGACTGCCTTGGTCCGGAGCAGGTCCCCGGAGGGCCGCCGGCCCGTCTTCCAGTCCACCAGGTCCCAGCGTCCGTCAGGATCCTGGAATACTGCGTCCACACGGCCACGAACCACCACGTCCCCTACGCGCGTCTCCACGGGCACCTCAATGAATGCCGGAGAACGGTGGGCCCAGGGGGACGACCGGAAGGTGGCCACCATGGCGTCGAGGTCGTACGCCGCATCGATGTGGTCATCCGAACCCGGTGCTTCATCGAGGTCCAGCATGCCGGCCGTGCCAAAGTACTCTTCCACCCACGCGTGAAAAGCCGTTCCCTTCCGGGCCGACATTCCCGGTTCCCGCGGCACGGGCCTTCGCAGGCGCCAGGCCACCGCTGACGGGTCCTCGCCCAGGTCAACCAGGGTGGATGCCGAAATGTGGGCGGGAAGGTGGACGTCCTGGGAAGAAGACCTCCTTGCCCGGCGTTCGAGCAGCAGCGCTGCTTCCCGCGCCCAGCCGGCAGCAACCCCTGGCAGTTCGGACGTCCGCAGGAGGCCGGGATCCATGACGGACGGGGTTCCCGCGCCCGCTCCGGCGTCCGGCCGGGCAGCAGCGGGACGCCGGATGGAGGGCTCCAGCGCCGCCATCACCCGCGCAGACGCGGTTTCCATCGCGTGCCTGCGTCCGCTGGCCAGGCGCAGTCGCTCCCCCGTGCGCGGATCCACCGGCCCCTCCAAGGGATCGTAGGGCCAGCCGGCCACCTCTGTATCAAGCGTCAGGGGGCTGGTTTCAGGCAGGGAGGCCTCCTCCACCGAAAGGGGATGGATGACTGCCCGTGCGGGCCCTTCGCTGGCCGTGGCGGTCAGAATTTCAAGCTCCGCCAGGAACGGCGACATGTCCGCCCGTCCCGACCTCGATCCCACCCAAGCCACACTGGACGCCCACAGGACATGCTTTGCCCGGGTATACGCCACGTACGCCAGGCGGCGCTCCTCAGACTCCGCATGTGCCTGGACAGCTGCCTTGAAGTCCTTTTCCGCATCCAGCCACCCTTTTTGGTCGGGCTGGTCCAGGTCCCACTGGGGAAGATCTTCCCGGTCACCGCGAAGCGGCCAAGGCAAAGCTGCGGACCCGCTGCTCCAGCGGGAGTCACGATCGCTGGGGAAGTCCTTGGCGTTCAGTCCAGGAACAAAGACGACGTCCCATTCCAGCCCCTTGGAAGCATGGACCGTGAGCAGCTGCACGGCCTCCCGGTTGACGTCGCCCGGTGGTGCTTCCAGCCCGTTTTCCTCTGCTGACGCAGCTTCCAGCCAGGACAGGAAGGCGAGGATATCCACGCGCTGGGATGTCCGCAGGAACCCGGCCGCGGCATCCTGGAAGGCATCAAGGTTCCGGCGTGCCTGGTGGATGCTGATGCCGGGCCTTGCGGCAACCTCGATATCAAGCAGCATGGCCCTTTCCACCTCCCCGAGCAGGGTAGTGAGGTCGTCCCCAAGATAGCCGCGGAGCTGGCGCAGCTCCGCTGAGAGCTGGACCATCCGCTCCCTGGCAGCGGGGGTAAAGGACCTGCCGTTCGCTGGGGGGCATCCTTCCCGGGGCAGCCAGTCAAGTGCCTCCACCAGGCTGGCGGCGTCGGTAAGGTCGCCTTCCAGGACGGCCGGCTCTGCTTCCGGCAGGTGGTCGCTGGCCTGTCCAGCCTGGCCCCGGCGCCGGGCAAGCTGGCTGGACCAGTCCCGCAAGGCCATCAGATCTGCGGGGCCAATCCGCCAACGCGCCCCGGCCAGCAGGCGCATGAGAGCATCGGAACGGCCGGGGTCGGCGAGGACACGCAGGGTTGCAACCAGGTCCACGATTTCAGGCGTATCCAGGAGCCCGCCGAGTCCGACAATCTCGTAGGGAATGCCGCGGGCCTCCAACTGCCGCCGTATGGGCTCCATTTGTGCGCGCCGCCGGCAAAGGACAGCGATGGCGGGCGGGACCGGCGAACCGTCGGGCTTCAGCTCAAAATCCGTCACCCGGTACTTCAGGACGTCATCGGCGAGCGCTGCGGCTTCATCCACATCGCTTCCAAACCGCCCCAGCACCACTGATCCCGCTGCCGCATGGGGGCTGGGCTGCAGCGGCGGCACCTTGGGTGCCGCCGCCCCTCCCCCGCCCGCTGGGCCGCGCTGCGCCGCGGCCCGGGCCAGGGATTCGGACATCACGTTGGCGGCGGCCAGGATGGACCGTCCGTTCCGCCATGCCGTTGTCAGGTATGACGTGGGTGCGGGAGACCAACTGGCAGCGCTTTCCGCCATATCCTCTCCCCTTGCACCCTCTGCATTCTCACCGGCGAGGGCTGTCCCATGTCCCGGTGTCCCCTTCCACACGGGGAACTCGCGTACGAAGTGAAACAACTGGCCCGCCGAAGCGCCCCGGAAGCCGTAAATTGACTGGTTGGGGTCTCCAACGGCGGTCACAGCATGCCCGCCGCCAAAGAGCCGGGAGAACAGCACCAGCTGGGCGTGGGACGTGTCCTGGAACTCGTCGAGCAGGACCACCTTGTAGCGCTGCCGTTCCATCTGGGCTGCCAGGGGCACCTCCTGCGCCACGCGGGCGGCGAGGGCCACCAGGTCGCCAAAATCAAGCGCCCCACGGGCTCGCTTCGCCGCCGCGTACCGGCCAACCATGTCTGCCACGCTTGCCCTGGTCCTCAGCATGCCGGCGAGGTCGGCCGCTGCCTGCGGCGGGTTCCTCTTCTTGGCCGCGAGGTACGGCAATGACTCAAAGTCGGACAGCCGCGCCATCAGCCAGGATTCAACGTCCTCAGGTTCCTGGAGGTGCTCTGCGCATTCACCGGCAAGTTGAATGACTGCCTTCACAAGGGTTGACTTGGCGGCGCGGAAGTGACCGTATTCGCCGTCGTATCCCTCCACGACCTCGCTGGCCAGCTGCCAGGCCTGCGCGCCGCCCAGCAGGACCACATCCCGCTCCACTCCCAGGCGGAGCCCGTAGTCAGAGACGATGCCGCTGGCGAAGGAGTGGTAGGTGGACACTTTCGGCTCCAAAGCGTCGGTGCTGAGCAGCCCGTCCTGGAACACGCTGGGCCTGCTGCCTCCTTCAGCCCGGCCCTGGACATCCCTGCCCCGAAAAGCAGTGTCCTGGATAACCAGGCGCTGGAGGGCGGTCAGCTTGCCCCTGATTCGGGAGGCGAGTTCACCTGCCGCCTTGCGGGTGAACGTCACGCCCAGGACTTCCTCCGGCCGTACCCAGCCGTTGGCCACGAGCCACACCACGCGGTCCGCCATGGTGGCTGTCTTGCCGGATCCTGCCCCCGCAATGACCAGCCGGGGGGCCAGCGGCGACGAAATGATGGCCGACTGCTCAGGGGTAGGAACGTTCTTCTCCCCCAGGAGCACGGACAGTTCCTCCGGACTGAAGCGGGGCGCCGGGGGTGACCCCGCATTGCCGGCGGGCCCGGAAGGCGGGAGCGCTGCGGAAATGGTAGCCGAGGAAAGTTCCATCTCCGGCCTCATTCGGTCACTTGCCTTCCGCGCACGCACAGCGGACACACCTCCGGGAGCCTGCAGCCGTGGCCGCCGTGGCTTCCCCTCGAGGGATCGTGCCGTGCTTCGAACGTGCTCCCACCCATAACAGCGGCTGCCTCCTTCACCATGTCCATGGCCCAGTTCTCCTGCGGGTCGATTGCGTCCTGATGCTGGACGGCTGGATTCTTTGCCCCGGTTCCGAGCTGGGCCAGTACAGCACCGCCGGGGAGCGGGGCGGCGGGGCCGTCCGGACGGTCCTGGAAGCCTCCGGCGAGCACCGCTGCCTGGTAGGCGCCAAGCTGGGGATGCCGCGACAGTTCCCCCTTGCCGGGCTGCCGTTTTCCGGTCTTGAGGTCAACAATGACCAGCCTGCCTTCGCTGTCTATCTCAAGCCGGTCCACTTGGCCGCGCAGGACGGCGTCCCGGGCAGGAGCATCATCGACGGGAATCTTTCCGAGTGCTACATCGAAATCCTGTTCCACTCCGAGCAGGCTTCGGCCCTCGCTTCGCATGAGGAGTACATACTGTGCCAGCTTGCGCACCATGGACTCCGCACGCTGGAAGTCCAGCCTGCCCTCCCAGTTGTCCTTCATTCCGAGTGCAGGCCAGCGCCGGACCAGCTCGGCGACGTACTCACTGCCGGACGCGTCCGGCAGCTCCTGGGCAATGGCATGGACAAGGGTGCCAAGGCTGCGGGCAAAGTCTGTGGCGGCCTCACCTCCGGCGGCCTGGACAAACCAGTCGAGCGGGGATTTCTGCACTGTCTCGACTTTTGACGGCGACACGAAGACGGTACCGCCGGGCGGAACCACCGCTGCAGCAGAGGTCAGCGGAAGAAGGCCCCACCAGCTCTGCGGATGCGCGCCGGGCACCGGCGGGTCGGCCTGCGCCAGCCGGGCAAGGACCCTGGCCGCCTCATCCGCCTGGGGAGCGTCCCTGCCGTCCAACTGGGCATGCTGCCGGAGTTCGGCAACAAGGGCCCGCAGCGCCATGGGCCGCTCCACTGCCGTGAACGGACGGCCCTCCTGGCCGGGTGCCAGCGGCGCAACATAGTCCAGGAAAGAGGACGGCTGGTCATCCTCGGAGGAAACAGCCGTGCACACCAGCAGTTCACGTGCGCGGGAGACTGCAGTGGAAAAGCTTCGCAGCTCGTCATACCTGATATCGCGGAGCCGGCTCAGGGGAACACGCTGCAGGGCGTACCCTGCCCCATGTTCCACGGCATCGCTGTAGAGCGTACTTCCCAGCAGCTCGCCGCGGAGCCGGGTATTGGGCCACACACCTTCCTGGAGGCCTGCAACTATCACCACCGGCCATTCCCGTCCGGCCGCACTGGCGGGAGTCAGCAGTTCCACGGCGTCATCCACCTGGGCACGGGCGGCAAGGGTGTCCATGGGAAGCTCCTGGTTCAGGAGGTACTCGAGGAACTGCTCAGGGCCGGCACCGGGCATCTGGTCTACGTAACGCTCCGCGGTGTGGAAGAGCGCCATCATGGCGTCCAGGTCGCGGTCCGCCCGCGCGCCGTGCGGACCCCCGGCAAGCGCGGTTTCCGTCCAGGAACCGGCAAGTCCGGTTGAATCCCAGAGCGCCCAGAGCACTGATTCAGCGTTGGCGCCGGGTTGCGCAGCGGCGTGGCGGCCCGCCTGGATCATGCGTGCAGCCCGCCGCGCGGCACGGCCTTCGATGCCGAGGGTAGCCAGCGCGCCGGGTTCCAGCAACGCTTCGACCAGCAGCGAGTCGCTGGTCCGGCCCCCGCCGCCCAGGATTTCTTCCCTCCGCAGTGACTGCCGAAGCCGGCGGAGCTCAATGGAGGTGGCTCCGCCGATCCGGGAGGTCAGGAGGGATACTGCGGCTTCCGGGGTCAGCAGCATGGGATCAAGTGCAACCGCGAAGGCATCAAGCAGCGGACGGACAGCCACTTCGTCCCGGACGGCGGACTCAGCCACGGGGACCCTCACACTGATCCCCTGGCCCGACAGGTAGCGCTGGAACTCGCTGACCTTGGCGCCGTTGCGCACGATCACCGCGAGCTCGGAAAGGTCGCGTCCATGGTTGACGTGCTGGTCCAGGATGCGCTGGGCTACATAGCGCAATTCATGTACGGCGGACGGGACGAGGTGTGCCTCCACAGCCCCTTGAGGCCTGCGGCCGACGGGTTGCTCAAGCCGCCTGGCCAACTGCCCGCCCGCGCGCTGTGAAATCCGCCCGGCAACTCCGAGCCAGGCTTGGGCCACCGCGGGTGCCTGCCGGTGGGCGTACTGCAGCGGACGCTCCACCACGGGTGCGTCGGGTGACAGCAGCCCGGGCAGTTCAGCCACGAGGTCTGGCCTGGCACCCCGGAAGCCCTGCACCACAGTGTCCGGAGAAAATGCGACATAGCAGTCCTGCCCGCCGGCGATGTCAGCCAGCAGCTCAAAGACTGCGGGGTTGGCTTCCTGGATGTCGTCCACCAGGATCACCTGCAGCCGGTCCCGTTCCGCCGCCAGGAAGCCGGGGGAATCCTGGAAGATCTGCCGTGCTGCCGTGATGATGCCGGCTGGATCAAAGGCCTCGGGCATCCGCAGGTCCAGGACATCCCGGTACTCGGCGTAGAGTGCTGCGGCGGCAATCCAGTCAGGCCTGCGGCACTCGTGGCCGAGCCGCACAAGGTCCCCCGGGGTACGGCCCGACTCGATGATGCGGTCGAACAACTGCCGGACTTCCTGCCGGAAGCCCCGGGTTTCCAGCGCCCCCGCGATATCTTCGGGCCAGGGAAGCTCCAGCCCGGGAAGGCGGTGCCCGTCAAGGAGTTCCTTGATGATGAGGTCCTGCTCCGGGCCTGAGAGCAGCCTGGGGGGCCTGGACAGCGGAAGGATCCCTTCAGCCTTGGCGCGCCGGATCACATCGAAGGCGTAGGAGGCCCAGGTCCGTGCAGGGGTTGTGCTCAGGCTCCTGTCCAGCCGGGCGGTGAAGCGGTCCCGCAAGGCATCGGCGGCAAGGCGGCTGGGCGCCAGGATCAGTACCCGCTCGGGGTCCACGCCGTCCCGGGTGACCCTGCTGACGGCGGCCTCGACAAGGACGGTGGTTTTGCCTGTCCCCGGAGCACCGGGGAGCAGCACGGGCCCTGTTCCTTGGGGGACGTCCACGGCAGCTTGCTGATCAGCTGACAACAGCGGCGCCACGGCATGCACCTGGCGCGGCGGGAGCAGCCGCAGGCCGGTTGCTCCCGGCCCGGCCTGCCGCGGCGTACGTGCCCCTCCGGGGCCGGTGGATCCACCAGGATGAGGGGCCTGGCCATCCGCGGAATCATCCCGGGGTTCGTCGAGCGGGCCGGTGAGGGGCATGGTTACTGTCACAGGGACATTCCATCATCGGCCACTGACAATCTGTGCAGCCGCCGCTCCAGCATCCCGGCAACGGCGTCAATCCTGTCGAACTGGGCCTCGCTTGGCGCCCAGCGGGCGGCCGTAAGATCCACGCGCCAACGCCCCTCGCCGGTCCGCTGGAAGTCAAGGTAGGCACCCAGCAGGGGTGTGCCTTCACCAAGGTAGCGGCGGAGGGCTTCGGCCTCGTGTCCTTCCGGTGCGTGGCCGCTCGCCTTAAGGACCCGCCACCAGGGGACCCCGCTGCCGTAGCTGCTCATGACCGTGCCGACCTGCCTCGGGCCGCCCGAACCCAGCAGTTCGGCGACGTCGCCGTATGCAACGGCGGATCCGGCGGGAACCAGTTCCACAATGGCCAGCACCGCCTCCACATACTCAATCCGCATTGATCCAATCTAGCGGCAGTGGCGTTCCCCGGAATTGTCGGTGGTGCCCTTTAGCGTTGGAGCATGAGCACTTGGAACACCCTCCCCCGCGCGGCCTTCGACCTCGAAACCACAGGGCGCAACTCCCGGGCTGCACGCATCGTCACGGCCTCTGTGACCGTGGTGGACCACAAGGGCGACGTCGTCAGGGAGCACGAGTGGCTGGCGGATCCTGGGGTGGAGATACCCACTGAGGCCAGCGATGTGCATGGCATCACCACTGAACAGGCACAGCGTGATGGCAGGCCTGCCCACGAGGTGACGCGTGAGCTTGCGGCAGTGCTGCAGGGATTGTTCGACGACGGGACTCCAGTCATTGCCTTCAACGCCAGCTACGACTTCACGGTGCTCGCTGCCGAGTCTGCACGGTACGGGGTTCCGCAGCTGACCCGGTTCCCGGTCCTGGACCCGTACATCATGAACAAGCAGGTGGACCGCTACCGCAAGGGCAAACGGACCCTCACGGCGTTGTGCGAGGAGTACGGCGTGGTCCTGGACAACGCCCACACGTCGGCCGCTGATGCCCTCGCCACCTTAAAGGTCCTGGACGCCATGGCCGGCAAGTTCCCTAAACTCAGCATGCCGGCCAGCCAGTTGCACCAGCTCCAGGTTGACTGGGCAGTGAGCCAGGCAGCCGATTTCCAGGGCTACCTCCGCAAGACCAAACCCACCGCCGTCATTGAAGGTGACTGGCCTGTCCTCCCGCCGCAGGATGCCAGCACCGGGGGCTTCTAGCGGGGCGGTTCAGTTTCCCGAGGGAGATGTCGGTCACATCGCTTAATAAGCTGGCTGATTTTCAGCAGCCGTCATTCGGCTCATGGGCTGATCCTTCGTTCAACGGAGCACCTGAGGAACCCTTTCTTCGAATCAGATTCGATTGACGCCCCAATGAGTTCCTTTATATTCAGCGGCGGGCCTGAAAACACCGAAGTGAGACAATAAAGTTTTGCGGTCACCCCTGCCCCGCAGTGCTTGAACAGCATCGGGCAGGTGCCAGGCGCCACCAGCGCAGCCTTGCGGCCCGGTTGACTTATGACTCAATGAAAGCGACAGACTGATGAAAATCAAAGCGATGAAGTGGCTGACAACCGCTCCCGTGGCAATCGCCCTCGCGGTTTCCCTGGCAGCGTGCGGCTCAGGATCAGCCCAGCCGAGCGGCACCCCCACGGACGCCCTCGCCGGCAGCGACCAGCAGACGCTGGACAAGTACACCACCGCAGACGTCACCCCGATTGACCAGATCGACAAGACCAAGCTTGGACTGAACACCGAAGGCAAGCTTGAAGTGGGCACCCTGTCGGACGCCCCGCCGAACATCTTCATCGACCCCTCGGGCAAGTTCACCGGGTACGACAACGAACTGCTCCGCGCCATCGCCGGCAAGCTCGGCCTCGAGGTCGAGTTTGTTGCCACGGACTTCTCCGCCCTGCTTTCCCAGGTTTCCACCAAGCAGTTCGACGTCGGGTCCTCCTCCATCTCCACCACGGACGCCCGCCGCCAGAACGTCGGCTTCACCAACGGCTACGACTTCGGCTTCATGGCCGTGGTTGCCAAGACCGACAGCGGCATCAAGGGGTTTGCCGACCTCAAGGACGATCTCCGCATCGGCGTGGTCCAGGGCACCGTCCAGGACGACTACGTCACCAACACCCTGAAGATGGAACCCATCCGATTCCCGGACTACGCCACCGTTTACGCCAACGTGCGCAACGGCCAGGTTGACGCCTGGGTGGCTCCGTCGCAGCAGGCCACCGGCCAGGTGAAGGAAGGCGACGGCACCGCCATCGTCGAATCCGTCGTCAACACGCAGAACTTCACTGCCTACGCCGTGGCCAAGGATAACCAGCCGCTGATCGACGCGCTGAACTCGGGCCTCGACGCTGTCATCGCCGACGGAACCTGGACCAAGCTGACCAAGGAATGGTACCCGGACCGCGAAATGCCAAGCGACTGGAAGCCGGGCAGCAAGGCCGCCACGGTTCCCCAGAGCTGATTGAGCCGGGACGTTTATGGATCTCCTGGACCAGCTGGCTGACACCTTCTTCAACTGGGAGGAAATGGCCAAAGTCATTCCCGCCCTGTTCATGGTGGGCTTGCCCAACACCCTGATATTGGCCGTGGCCTCCGGGATCCTCGGCTCCCTGCTGGGGCTGGGGCTCGCCATGATGGGGATTTCCCGCAACGCGGGTGCCCGTTGGGTGGCGCGCATCTACACCGATATTTTCCGTGGCCTCCCTGCCATCCTGGTGATCCTGGTCATCGGCATCGGGCTCAGTCCCATTGCCAGGGAAATCACCGGGTCCCGGAACCCGTACCCGCTGGGCATACTGGCCCTGACACTGATCGCGGCCGCCTACATCGGCGAGATTTTCCGCTCCGGTATCCAGAGCGTGGAGAAGGGCCAGCTGGAGGCCTCCCGGGCGCTTGGCTTCAGCTACGGCAGTTCCATGCGCCTGGTGGTGGTGCCCCAGGGCATCCGGCGGGTCCTTCCCGCCCTGGTGAACCAGTTCATCTCGCTGCTGAAGGATTCCTCGCTGGTGTTCATGCTCGGGCTCGCTGCCTCGGACCGGGAAATCTTCCGGATCGGCAATGACGCCATGGCCAACACCGGCAACCTGTCTCCGCTGGTTGCCGCGGGTGTCCTGTACCTGATCCTGACCGTCCCGCTCACCCACTTCGTCAACTTCATCGACCACCGGCTGCGTACCGGCAAGCCGGAAAAGAAGGAACCGGACGAGCTGGCAGCACCTATCGGCAAGGGGGCACAGGCATGACGGAATTCGCATCCGGGACCCTGACCGGCAAGAACCTGCACCTCTCCTTCGGGCACAACCACGTTCTCCGCGGCATTGACCTGCACGTGGAGAAGGGCACCACCGCTTCGGTGATCGGCCCTTCGGGTTCAGGTAAGTCCACCCTGCTGCGCGTTATGAACCGGCTGATTGAACCGGACCAGGGCGACATCCTCCTGGATGGCCGATCGGTCCTTAAGGACAACCCGGACGAGCTCCGGCAGCGGATCGGCATGGTATTCCAGCAGTTCAACCTGTTCCCGCACAAAACCGTGGTGGACAACGTGTCCCTGGCCCTGCGGAAACTGCGGAAGCTTTCCAAGGAGCAGGCGCGGGCCGAGGCCCTGGAGCAGCTGGAACTGGTGGGCCTGAAGCACAAGGCCGATGCCCGCCCGGCAAACCTTTCCGGCGGCCAGCAGCAGCGCGTGGCAATCGCCCGGGCACTGGCCATGAAGCCGGAGGTGATGTTCTTTGACGAGGCCACCTCCGCGCTGGACCCCGAGCTCGTCAAGGGAGTCCTGGCACTGATGACCGACCTCGCGAAGGGCGGCATGACCATGGTGGTGGTGACCCACGAGATGGGCTTCTCCCGCAATGTGTCGGACACCGTGACCTTCATGGATGCCGGAGTGGTTGTGGAGTCCGGCCCGCCGGAGCAGATCTTCACCGCACCCGCAACGGACCGGCTCAAGGGCTTCCTCTCGGACGTCCTGTAGCCCGTCCCGAAGAGCGCATAAAGAAATCCCCGGCTGCAGCACGCAGCCGGGGATTTTTTTGCGGGGTGCCGCCTCGCGGCGGCTGGGGCGGACGACCCCGGGACCCGCCCCAGGCCCTAGCCTTGGGCCGCCGCGGCAGCCCTAGCCGCGGCCGGCAGTGCGTCATAGATCCGGTTCATGGCGGTGTCGTCATGCGCGGCGGACAGGAACCACGCCTCAAAGACGGACGGCGGCAGGTACACCCCGGATTCCAGCATCGAGTGGAAGAACGGGGCGTAGCGGAAGCTCTCCTGCGCCTGGGCGTCAGCGTAATTGTGGACGCCGTTGGCGGAAGTGCCGAAAGCCACGGAGAAGAGGTTGCCGGCAAACTGGATCGAGTGGTCAACCCCGGCGGCATCCAGGGCCCCGGACAAGGCGGAGGACAACTCCAGGGAGCGGACGTCGATAAAGGAGTACACATCCCGGGTGGCATGCGTCAGCGTGGCCACGCCGGCGGCCATCGCCACTGGGTTTCCGGACAGCGTGCCTGCCTGGTAGACGGGACCGGTGGGCGCGAGGTAGTCCATAACGTCGGCACGTCCGCCGAGGGCCGCCGTCGGCATTCCCCCACCGATGACCTTGCCGAAGGTGAGCAGGTCCGGGGTCCACGGCTCGGCGGCGTCCGGCGCTCCGCCGGTCAGGCCCCAGTAGCCTGAGTAGCCGGTGCGGAAACCGGTGAGCACCTCGTCCACGATGAGCAGTGCACCGTGTTCGCGGGTGATGCGGGACAGGCCCAGGTTGAAGCCTTCCTCCGGCGTCACCACGCCCATGTTGGCCGGGGCTGCCTCGGTGATCACAGCAGCGATGCTGGGCCCGTGGGCGGCAAAGGCTTCCTTGACGGCTGCGAGGTCGTTGTAGGGCAGCACCAGCGTTTCGGCGGCCGTGGCCTCGGTGACGCCGGCGGAACCCGGCAGGGCGAGGGTGGCCACGCCGGAACCTGCGGCTGCAAGAAGTCCGTCCAGGTGGCCGTGGTAGCAGCCGGCGAACTTGATGATGAGGTTGCGGCCGGTGAAGCCGCGGGCCAGGCGCACGGCGGTCATGGTCGCTTCTGTTCCGGTGGACACCATCCGGACGCGTTCGACGGCGGGGACGCGTTCCTTGACGATTTCAGCGAGGTTGGCCTCGTCCGGGGTGGACGCGCCGAAGGACAGGCCGCGGTCCACGGCTGCGTGGACGGCCTCCAGCACGGCGGGGTGGGCGTGGCCCAGCAGCGCCGGCCCCCAGGAGCAGACCAGGTCCACGTATTCCTTGCCGTCGGCGTCCGTGAGGTACGGACCCTTGGCCGAAACCATAAAGCGCGGTGTCCCGCCCACGGAACCGAAGGCACGGACCGGCGAGTTGACCCCGCCCGGCATCAGCTGGCGGGCACGGTCGAAGAGTTCCTCATTGCGAGGGGTGCTGGATGTCATGGTTCCTATTCTCTCAGTTAGCCGACGCTGTCTTCCGCCGGCGCGTCAGGTGCCGAGCAGTTCAGCCACCCGGGGCGCCACCGCCGTGCCCAGCAGCTCGATGGAGCGCATCATCGCCGAGTGCGGCAGCGGCCCGTTACTGTATTTGAGGTCAAAGCGGTCCACACCCAGGTTCTGCTTGAGCAGGACGATCTTGCGCGCCACCGTTTCCGGCGAGCCCACGTAGAGGGCACCTTCCGGGGCGCACAGTGCCTCGAACTCGCCCCGGCCGGCAGGTCCCCAGCCCCGTTCGGCACCGAGTTTGTTCCGCAGCTTCAGCCAGTGCGGAAAGAGTTCCTCCCGGGCCTGCTCGTCGGTCTCGGCCACGTGCCCGGGCGAGTGGGTTGCAATCTGCTGCATCGGGTGCCCGTACTTTGACATGGCCTCGCGGTACAGGTCCACCAGCGGCCGGAAGCCCCGCGGCTGCCCGCCGATGATCGCGAAAATGATGGGATAGCCGTACTGGGCGCACCTCAGCACCGATTCGGGCGTTCCGCCCACGCCAATCCAGGTGGGCAGCAGGTGGTGTTCCAGGGTCGGGTAGACGCTCAGTCCCGACAGCGCAGGCCTGGTCCGGCCTTCCCAGTGCACCGGTTTCTGCGCCCGCACCTTGTCAAAAAGCTCGAGTTTTTCCTCGAACAGGACCTCGTAGTCCGCCAGGTCCAGCCCGAACAGCGGGAAGGACTCGATGAAGGAGCCACGGCCAAGCATGACTTCCGCCCGGCCGTTGGAGATGGCGTCGACGGTGGAAAAGCGCTGGAACACGCGGATGGGGTCATCTGAACTCAGGACAGTGACCGCGGAGCCGAGCCGGATCTGGGATGTGCGGGCGGCTGCGGCGGCCAGGAAAACCTCCGGCGCGGACACCGCGTAGTCCTTGCGGTGGTGCTCCCCCACACCGAAGGCGTGGAGTCCGACGGCGTCAGCCAGCTCGGCCTGTTCCAGCAGCTGGCGCAGCACCTGGGCATGGGGCTGCGGGCTCCCGTCCGGATTCTCGCCGACGTCTCCGAAGGTGTTGAGGCCGAGCAGGATGCGGCCTGCACCCACGGGCGCCGTGGGACTTTCCGGCGGTGCAGGGGTTGCTTCGGTCATCGGGACTCCTTCAGCCAGCCGGCCAGTTCGGCGGCCCAGTAGGTCAGGACCATGTGGGCACCGGCGCGGCGGATGCCCAGCACCGATTCGGTGATGGCGGCCCGCCGGTCGATCCAGCCGTTGGCAGCCGCGGCTTCGATCATCGCGTACTCGCCGGAGATCTGGTAAGCGGCCACCGGCACCGAGGACATGGCGGCGACGTCGGCGACGATGTCCAGGTAGCTCATTGCAGGCTTCACCATCACGACGTCGGCCCCCTCGGCGAGGTCCAGTTCCACTTCGCGCAGGGCCTCGGTGCGGTTGCCGGCATCCATCTGGTAGGTCCGCCGGTCGCCCTTCAGCTGGGAATCAACGGCTTCACGGAACGGGCCGTAGAACGCTGAAGCGTACTTGGCTGCGTAGGCGATGACGGAGGTGTTGGTGTGCCCGGCTTCGTCAAGGGCGGAGCGGATCGCGGCAACCTGGCCGTCCATCATGCCGGAGGGGCCCAGCATGTGGGCACCGGCGTCCGCCTGGGCCACGGCCATCCGGGCGTAGATCTCCACCGTGCGGTCGTTGTCCACGTAGCCGTCGGCGTCGAGCACTCCGCAGTGCCCGTGGTCTGTGAACTCGTCCAGGCACACGTCGCTCATGACCACCAGGCTGTCGCCGACCTCTGCGCGCACGTCCCGGATGGCCTTGTTCAGCACCCCGTCCGGGTCAAGCGACGCCGTCCCCTCGGCGTCGCGGGTTTCCGGGATGCCGAAGAGCATGATCCCGCCAAGCCCCAGCTCAACGGCCTCTGCCGCGGCGCGTTTCAGGGTGTCGGTGGTGTGCTGGACAACTCCGGGCATGGAGGTGATGGGGTTGGGTTCGGCCAGGCCTTCGCGGATGAAGGCCGGAAGAATCAACTCGGCGGGCGCCAGGCGGGTTTCGGCGGTCAGCCGGCGCATGGCCGGTGTGGTGCGGAGGCGGCGGGGGCGGTCGCTGGGAAAAGTCATGATCCTGTCCTTTGCTTTTGGTTCAAGCGGTGGGTGGGTGTCCGGTGGCGGGCTTCCCCCGCATCAGGGCGGCTGTCCGCCGGCGTCTTTATTTGCTTGGAGGGCTGCCGCGACGGCGGCAACAAGCCCTGCCGGCGTGGGCTGCGCCGCGATGGCAGCAACCGGCATGCCAAGCGCGGACGCCTGGTCCGCCGTCGGCCGTCCAATCGCCACGAAGCGGCAACCGCCCAGGGGAACCAACCCATGGAGGCGCCGAGCAGCGCTGGGTGAAGCGGCGATCACGGCGTCGATGCGTCCCGCGGCGAGTTCGGCGGCCGCAGTTGCCGGCGTCAGCAAGGCGAACGACGGCGGCTGCCCCTCCCCTGCCCTGTCCTCCGCCGGGATGGCGAGCCTCCGCTCCGCTGCCGCGGGATAGTCCACGGTGCGGTAGGCCGTGACAGCCGTGACGGTGCTGCCTGCCGCTGAGAGCCCCTCCGCCAGGCGCGGCGACGCGATGTCGGCCTGAGGCAGCAGGACCTTGCCGCCACCGCCTGGCCACACCGAGAGCAGCCCGGCGGCGGACTGCTCTTCCTCCGGCGCCAGGGCCACCGCGAGCCCGTGCTCTTCCAGGAGGCTGCGGGTCGCCGCGCCCACGGCTGCGATGCGGGTTGCGGGCGGGACCCAGGCCGCCAGCGCCAGGCCGCGTTCGCCGGCTTTGGCCGCGAGCACATGGACCGTGGTGGCGCTGCTGACCGCCAGCCAGTCGAAGGCCCCGGCAGCCAGGGCATCGCAGGCAACGTCAAGGGAATGCTGGTCCGGAGCCCGCTCAAAGTCGATCAAGGGCAGCAGCAGCGCGTCGGCTCCCGCGTCCCTCAGCGCCTCGACGAGAGGCAGCGAGCGCTCGGGGCTGCGGGTGATGAGCACCCGTGCGCCCGCCAGCGGCGCCGTGGGCGTCCCGGCGCCCTCCTGCGGAGCCCTGGCCGGCATGATCAGCTGCGCCCCGGCCGTGAACACCGGGCGCAGACGGTAGGCAAGGGCATGGCCGGGTTCAGGAAGCCTGCAGGTCCGCTATGTCAGCGGCGCCTGCGGCCAGGAGTACTTCGGCGAGTTCGATGCCGAGCAAGGTGGCACCCACCTCTGTCAGGCCGTCGGTGGCGCGCTTGTCCCGGACGGAGGCGGTGCCGTCCACAGCGCAGACCACCGCTTCCAGGTGGAGCAGGCTCCCTTTGCGGTAGGCGTAGGCGCCGACGGGCGCCGCGCAGCCGGCTTCGAGCCTCGCGAGCAGGGCCCGTTCAGCGGTGACGGCCAGCCTGGTGTCCGGATCATCCAGTGCAGCCAGGGCCTGCGCCAGGACTTCCTTCGAACCTTCCGTAGAGCCGGGCCTCGGCGGAGCGTCGGCGGTACGGCACTCGATGGCAAGCGAGCCCTGGCCTGCGGCGGGCAGCATAACGTCCGTCTCGAGGAACTCGCTCACCGTATCAAGCCGGCTGATGCGTTCCAGGCCTGCGGCGGCGAGAACCACGGCATCCAGGTCGCAGGACTTGCCGGGAACCACGTCGCTGACGGTGTTGCCCGGCAACCCGGGAACGCGGCCCAGGCGGGTGTCCACGTTGCCGCGGATGTCCACGATCTCCAGGTCCGGACGGGCGGTGCGGAGCTGGGCTGCGCGCCGGGGTGATCCGGTGCCCACCGTGGCGCCGGCGGGAAGGTCGGCAAGTTTCAGCCCGTCGCGGGCACACAGGACATCGCGGACGTCAACGCGCCGCGGGGTGGCCGCGAGGCTCAGCCCCACCGCTGGCCCGGTGGGCAGGTCCTTGAGCGAGTGGATGGCGACGTCGCATTCGTTCCGCAGCAGCGCATCCCGCAGGGCCGCGACGAAGACGCCGGTGCCACCCATCTGCGAGAGCGAGCCGGTGAGGACGTCGCCGTCGGTCCGGATGTGGACGAGTTCCACCGGAAAGCCTCCGACGGCGGCAAGCTGGTCCGCGGTCTGCTGCGTCTGGGTGAGCGCCAGCTTGCTGGCACGCGTGCCGATGCGGACCGTCACTGCTGCGGCGCTCCCCCGGAAGCCGCCGGCTGCTCCGCCCCGGCTTCGCCGGGATAGGGGTCGTGCCCGGTGCCAACGGTGGTGTCAGCTCCGGCGATGGTGGGCTTCTCGCCGCGGAAGTTCGCACAGCATCCCGGGCGGCAGACGTCGTACCAGGGACCGAGGTCCGTAAGCGCCGGACGGTCGCTGATGTTGTTCGCCACGGTGCGCTCGGTGATCAGGTCCACCAGGCCGTTGACGAACTTGCGGTGCGTGCCGGGCGTGGGGACGCGGGTGGCGGCAAGTCCAAGGTTGGCGCAGGTTTCCAGCGCTTCGGTGTCCAGGTCCCAGACCACTTCCATGTGGTCGCTGACGAAGCCCAGCGGCACAATGACGATGCCCTTGACGCCCTGGCCGGCCAGCTCCTCGATGGCGTCGTTGATGTCCGGCTCGAGCCACGCCACGTGCGGGGCGCCGGAGCGTGACTGGTACACCAGGGACCAGGGGGCGGTGAGGCCCGATTCCTCCTCCACGCGCTGGATGACGGCGGCCGCGGTGGCAAGGTGCTGGGCCACGTAGGCCGAGCCTTCCTCGAACTCGCGGGGTTCGCCTTCGGACCGGCCTGCCGCTTCCGCGTCCCGGGTGGGGATGGAATGGGTGGCGAAGAGGATCTGGACGGGAGCGTCGGGAGTGCCGGCTGCGGCGAGCTTTTCGCGGACTTCGGCGAGGCCTGCAGCGGTGCCTTCGATGAAGGGCTCCACGAAGCCGGGGTGGTCGAAGTACTGGCGCACTTTGTCCACTTCCAGCCGGCCGTCCAGGCCGGTTTCCGTGAGGGCCATGCCGATGTCCTCGCGGTACTGGCGGCAGCTGGAGTAACAGGAGTAGGCACTCGTGGTGACCATCAGCAGGCGGCGGTGGCCGGCGTCGTACGCGTCCTGAAGGGTCTGCGGGATGTACGGCGCCCAGTTGCGGTTGCCCCAGAGCACGGGCAGGTCGATGCCGCGGGCGGCCAGCTCGGCCTCCAGTGCGGCCTTCAGCTCGCGGTTCTGCTGGTTGATGGGGCTGATGCCGCCGTTGGCGCGGTAATGGTGCGAGACCTCTTCCAGGCGCTCGTCCGGGATGCCCCGGCCGCGGGTGACGTTGCGGAGGAACGGGATGACGTCCTCCTGGCCTTCCGGGCCGCCGAACGAGGCGAGGAGCACGGCGTCGTAATTCTTCGGCGCCATCCGTCCTGCCTCGGTAACGGGGTTCACGGCGGTGCCCGCCTGGGGGTCCAGGGGGCTCATGCGAGGACCTCCGCTACTTCGTCGGCGCTGATCCGGCGGCCGGTGTAGAACGGTATTTCCTCACGGACGTGGTTGCGCGCCTCGGTGGCACGCAGGTGCCGCATGAGGTCAACCAGGTCCACCAGCTCCGGGGCCTCCAGGCCCAGGATCCATTCCCAGTCGCCCAGGGCGAAGGAGGAAACCGTGTTGGAGATGACCTGGGGGAAGTCGCGGCCCAGCAGTCCATGGTCGCGGAGCATCTTGCCGCGCTCAGCCTCGGGGAGGATGTACCACTCGTAGGACCGGACGAAGGGGTAGACGCACAGCCACTCCGCGGGCGCAACGCCACGGGAGTACGCCGGCGTGTGGTTCTTCGCGAACTCGGCCTCGCGGTGCACGCCCATGGCGGACCAGACGATTTCCGTGCCCGCGAAAAGGGTGCTGCGGCGGATGTCGCGGATGGCCTGCTGCAGGGCCTCGGGCTTGGGGCCGTGGAGCCACACCATGACGTCGGCGTCAGCACGCATGGCTGATACGTCGTAGCTGCCGCGGTGCGTGACCCCGGCCTGGGCGAGCCGTTCCAGCAGGGCTTCGAAGTCTGCGGCAGCGTCGGCGCTGCGGATCACGTTTTCGGAGCGCTTGAATACCGTCCAGAGGGTGAAAAACTGCTCGGCTGATTCTTCGGTTTTAGTGACAGATTCGGCAGAAGTGTGGCTCATGGTTACAAGTTTGCCCCCTACTACCCACCAAGTCGAAACCAAGAACTTCTACAAGCGGTAGAAGTGGTTAAAGTCACATCCCAGCCAAGGCAGCGTGCGGCGGGCGCCGGTCCGGCTATGGCTTCCGCATCCGGAAGTAGGCGGCGCCGGCAGCAGCAGCGAGGCCCACCAGGCCCACACCGAGCCCGATCATCACGGCCTCCAGCTCCGGCTGCGACCTGACAACGGCGCCAACGCTTTGCGGGGCACTCCGGGGGACGCCGGCAGCCTGCGGCGCGCGGCCTCCGGCTTCCTGCGGTGTGGCCGCAGCCTGGTTTGCGGCCACAGGTACAGGCACTTCGGCGCCGGCCGCGGATTGGCTGCCGGGCCCGGCCTCCGCGGCCCCGCCTTGGCCAGCCGGAATGTCGCCCCCGGACGTATTTCCACCGGCTGCCCCAGCGCCATTCGCAAGTCCGCCGGGGCCCGACGTCGGCACCGGTACTGCGCCGGATGGTGCGTCCTGGGCGGCGGTTTCCGGGGTGGGGGCGGCAGGAGCCGCAATGCCGGGCTGTTGCGGGGCCGGTGACTCCGGCGACGGCACGGCTGGCACCGGAACGCTTACTGCCGGAGCGGGTGCCGAAGGAAGAAGCGGAACGTCCGACGGCGCCGGGAGGGGTATCGCCGGCAGGGGCGTCGCAAGTGCCAGCGAGTCATCCGTGGGAGCCGCGGTCACGGCCGGCGCCAGCGAAGCCCTGACTGCGGGAAGAAGCGCTGAGGGAACTGACAGGGCCGCCGGGGCGGGCGCCTGGCGTGGAACAGGAGAAGGGGAAACCGCATCCTTGGAAGGCCTGGAACCCTGGTCCTTTGCTTCCTTGCCATCCCGGTCCTGGCCGGGGGAACCCTGGCTCGCGGGGGCGGCAGTGCCTCCGGATTGCGGATTCCCTTCATCACCTTGGGACGCCGGAACGCCTGTTGCAAGGACCAGTACCGCTCCGACTGCGGCGGCTGCAGTGCCGCGCCGGAGTCCCCCATGGATACCGGTCCGGGACTTGAAAAGTTCGGACCTGTTGTAAGCCATAGTCATCGACCCTAGCCACATCGGAAGGGGAAATAAAAACCGGCGCAGCGCCCGGTCTCCGGGCCTGGGCGGGGCCCTAACGCCCTGCTGCCACGCTGACCAGCAGCAACAGTCAGCGGACCAGGTTCCGGATCTGTTCGTTCGTGTCGGAGACCACTGCTGCAAGCCCGTTGCCGGCCACCCAGCCTCCCACCACGGCCAGGTTCCCCGCCGACGTGCAGGCTTCCCGGATGCCGGCCACCCGCGCTTTATGGCCCACGGCGGCGAAGGGAAGCGACCCGCGCCAGCGGACCACGTCCCAGTCCACCACGTCTTCCCTGGTGATGGCGGCACCCAGCAGGGCTCCGGCGTCGCGCAAGGACGCAGCGAGGAGTTCCTCATCAGTGTCCGGGCCAGCGGCCTGTTCCCCGGCCCCGTCCACCCGCCCGTAGGAGAGCCGGACCACGTGCCGTCCGGGCCCGGCAGCGGCAGCCAGCCAGTCCCACTTTCCGGTGGCATGCGTCAGCGCCTTCGCTTCAATGCCGGGAGTCTGCGGCGCCACCAGGACGCCCGTGCCCCGCGGCCGGCGGTCCAGTTCATGGCCCGCCAGGACCAGCGTGACAAGCTTGACGTCCGGGCCTGCCGGCGGCCTCTTCCCGGCGATGCCGGGCACTGCGTCCTCAAGCAGTCCGACGGCGGCCGGACCGTCCACTGCCACCACCAGCAGGCCGGCGTCGAACGTTGCTCCTGCGGACGTGACCCGCCAGCCTTCGGAGGTGCGGGCAACCGCCCCGGCGGGTGTCCCCGGGAGCAGCGTGACTCCCCGGCGGCGGAGATCGGAGACCAGGGCGGTAACAAGCGTGTGCATGCCGCCCTCCAGCCCGGCGACGGCGGAGCCCGCCTTGGCCGGAGCGGCAGGTGCGGGGCTGTCCCCCTCGAGGGCAGCACCGGCCGGCGTGCGGCGCTGGGCGGAGACGGCGGCGGCCAGGGATCCGTGGCGCCGCAGCCCGGCGCGCAGCCCGGGTGCCACCATGTCGACGTCGAGCATCCCGGGGTCAGCGGAGTGCACGCCGCCCACCACCGGGGCCACCAGCCGTTCCAGGACCCGGGCGCCCATGCGCGCCTTGACCAGTGCGGAGACGCTGATAACGTCCGCCGCGGTCCCTAGCGAAGCCGGGAGGAGCTTATCCAAGGAAGCCCGGAGGGTGCCGATGAGGCCGAGTGAACGGCGGACTTCCGGGTCCCACGGATTGGCCGGAATCCCCAGCACACCCGTCCGTGGCAGCTCACGCGGGCCGTCCGGCAGCTGGACCCAGGCTCCGCCGGGGCGGGGCGACACGATCTTGGCGGACAGGCCCAGCTCGGCGGCCAGCCCTGCCACCGCGTCCGACCGGGTGGCGAAAGACTCGGCACCGCTGTCCAGGGTCAGGCCGGCGACCACGTGGCTGCCCACGCAGCCGCCCCATTCCGTACCGGCTTCCAGGAGCGTCACTTGGTACCCGGCGGACGCCAGCCCGCGGGCTGACAGGAGTCCCGAGATGCCGCCTCCCAGCACCAGTGCGGTCCCGGTTGTCGCCGGCGTGCTGCCCACTTTGGCCTACTCCGGGGAGATGGAGTGGATGAGTTCAACAACCCGGGTGAGGACCGCGGGATCCGTCTCCGGCGGAACGCCGTGCCCCAGGTTGACCACGTGCCCGGGCGCAGCTGCGCCCGCCGCTAGGACGTCGCGGACGTGGGCCTCGAGGATTTCCCATGGCGCAGGCAGCAGGGCGGGGTCGATGTTTCCCTGCAGCGGCACCGTGCCGCCCAGCCTGCGGTTCGCTTCATCGAGCGGAAGCCGGTAGTCCACGCCCACAACATCCACACCGACGTCGCGCATTGCAACCAAGAGCTCGGACGTTCCGGTGCCGAAGTGGATCAGCGGCGCTCCGAGGTGCCGGACGTGGTCCAGGGCGCGCGCCGAGGCCGGTGCCACGTACTTTGTGTAGTCGGCCAGGCCCAGGGAGCCGGCCCACGAGTCGAACAGCTGGGCCGCCGAGGCGCCGGCCTCGAGCTGTGCCTGCAGGAACATCCCGGAGGCGTCCGCGGCCCAGTTGGCCAGTGCGTTCCAGGTTTCCGGGTCGGCATGCATCATGGTGCGCGGGCCCAGGTGGTCACGGGACGGCTTTCCCTCCACCATGTATGCCGCCAGGGTGAAAGGAGCACCGGCAAAGCCGATCAACGGCGTCTTGCCGAGCTCGGCCACGGTAAGGCGGACCGCTTCCCGGATGGGTTCCAAGGATTCCCAGGTGAGCTGCGGCAGCGCTGCCACGTCCGCAGCAGTGCGAACCGGGGTGTCCAGGACGGGCCCTACACCGGGAACGATATCCACGCCGACGCCGGCGAGCTTCAGGGGAATGACGATGTCCGAAAAGAAGATGCCGGCGTCAACGTCGTGGCGGCGGACAGGCTGCAGGGTGATCTCCGACGCCAGCTCCGGACGCAGGCAGGAGTCCAGCATTGCGACGCCTTCGCGGACCTTCAGGTATTCCGGCAGCGAACGTCCGGCCTGGCGCATGAACCAGACGGGGCGGCGTGACGGCTTGCCCCCGCGGTAGGCGGTGATCAGCGGTGAGTCTGCGGTGCGGCCATCCACCAGCGGGTGGTCTGCGGCGAGGGCGCCTGCAGCGGACGTGGCGGGGCTGGAAGTCATGCCTTTGATTGTGCCCAAAAACGGCTGCAAAAGATAACGACAAAGTGTCATGCTGCAGCGCTGCCGCCGCGCCGTGGCAGGAATCACAGCCGGCGCCACCGCCTGGCAGGCCGGAGAGTTGTTCTACCAAGTAACGAAAAAGCTATGATTGTCCTGCTGTGGTTCTTTTTTCATTGGTGGCTACTCACGCCGACATCGATCTTGAGACCGTTGCTCAGTTGAGCAACGGTTCTTCCGGGATCGCCACATCCGCCCTCTCCGGATCGCCGGCAGTGACGGGTGCGGTGGTCCTTGCCACCTGCAACCGCTACGAAATCTACGGTGAAGCCGCCCGTCCGGACGATGTGGAGGCCGCCCGCGCTGCCTTGGTGGCCCAGATCAGCGAATCCAGCGGGCTCAGTGAACCGCTCGTCTCACGCTCCTTCAGCACCCGCACGGGTCCTGAGGTCAGCCAGCACCTCTTTGCCGTCAGCGCCGGCCTGGACTCCGCAGTAGTCGGAGAGCGTGAAATTGCCGGCCAGGTACGGCGGGCACTTATTACGGCCCAGCACGAAGGCACGGCCAGCTCCGGCCTGGTCCGGCTTTTCCAGGCGGCATCCAAGACCGCCAAAGACGTGGGCGCCCAGACCGCCCTCGGTTCCCGGGGCCTTTCCATCGTTTCCGTCGCCCTGGACCTGGCAACTGATCTTTCCGAAAATCCGGACTGGTCCGGCAAGAAGGTTGTGGTTTTCGGCACCGGGGCCTACGCCGGGGCCACCATGGCGCTCCTGCGTGAACGCGGCTGCACCGACATCGCGGTTTTCTCCTCGTCCGGCCGTGCCGAAGGATTTGTCGCCACCCGCGGCGGCACGGCGCTGGACGCCGAGTCACTCCGGCCGGCGGTTGCGGCAGCGGATGTCATGATCGGCTGCAGCGGTTCAGATACCCGGGTGGAGGCCGACGAACTGGCCGAAGTCCGGGCCAACTCGCCGCAGCCCCTGATCGCCATCGACCTTGCGCTCACCCATGACTTCGATCCCGCGGTCGGCGAGCTCGACGGCGTGGAACTGCTCACTCTGGAATCGGTGCGCCTTGCCGCCCCGCAGGAGCAGGCCGAGTCGCTGGCGCAGGCCAGCGGCATCGTCAACGGCGCCGCCCAGGCGTTCGAGCAGGAACGCGAGGTGCGGTCCGTGGATTCGGCCATCGTTGCCCTCCGCCGCCACACCATGAGCGTGCTTGACGCGGAGATGGAAAAGGTCCGGGCCCGGCACGGCTGCACCGCCGCGGCCGAGGAAGTGGAGTTCGCACTCCGCCGCATGGTCAAGCAGCTTCTCCACGTGCCCACGGTGCGCGCCCGCGAGCTTGCCGCCAATGGCCAGCAGGATGACTACGTGGCTGCCTTGGAAGCGCTTTACGGCATCACCGTGGAACAGCCGGCAGCTGCGGCCCCGCAGGCTGAATGCCCGGTGGACCACCGCGGCCTCGAAACCGCCTGACCGCACCCACCCCCACGCGACCCTCTCTCACTTAATGCACGCTTTCTGGCGACCCTCTCTCGCTTAATGCGCGCTTTCTGGCGACCCTCTCTCACTCGTTTGAGGAAAGTGAGAGAGCGTCGATCAAAACGGCACGTTGAGTGAGAGAGGGTCGATCAAAACGGCACGTTAAGTGAGAGAGCGTCCATAAAAACGGCACGTTAAGTGAGAGAGGGTTGCGGGGCGGGTCAGTAGACGGGCTTGTGGGGTTCCACCTCGCGCACCCAGGCGAGGATGCCGCCGTCGAGATGACTCACCCGCTGGTAGCCCGCTTTTTGCGCCGCGGCGAGCACGTTGGCCGAACGCGTCCCGGCCTTGCAGTGGAACACAATGTCCCTGTCCTGCGGGAGCTCATTCCACGCCTCGCCGGCAAGGATGCGCCCCTGCGGAATCAGCCTTGCCCCGTCGATCCGGACGATGTCGTACTCCCCCGACTCCCGGACATCCACCAGCTCGAAGTCCTTCAGCCCCGCTTTGCGCGAGGCGAGCATGGTGGCCAACTGGGTTGCCGTAACCGTGTGTTCCGTGTCGGACGGGGCCGCCGGGGTGATGCCGCAGAACGCCTCGTAGTCCGTGAGTTCCGTGATGGGCGCGGCTGCGGGGTCTTTCGAAACACGGATCTCGCGCCAGCTTCCGCCCAAGGCATCAAACAGTGCCACGCGGCCCAGCAGGGAACGCCCGACGCCGGTAATCAGCTTGACTGCCTCCGTCACCATCAGGGATCCAACGGCGGCGCACAGCATGCCGAACACGCCGCCCTCGCCGCACGAGGGCACCGAGCCTGCCGGCGGCGCCTCAGGGTAGAGGTCCCGGTAGGTGGGCCCGTGCTTCTCCCAGAAGACACTCACCTGGCCGTCGAACCGGAAGATGGAACCCCAGACATATGGTTTGCCCAGGATCGCGGCGGCGTCGTTCACCAGGTAGCGGGTGGCGAAGTTGTCCGCGCCGTCGAGGATCAGGTCGTAATCGGCGAACAGCTCCAGGGCGTTGGACGCGTCCAGCCGGACGTTGTGCAGCCGGACGTCCACCAGCGGGTTGAGGGCGGCGATGGCGTCGCGGGCGGACTCGATCTTGGGGCGGCCGACGTCCGCCACGCCGTGGATAACCTGGCGCTGGAGGTTGCTGAGGTCCACGGCGTCGTCGTCGATAATTCCCAGCGTGCCCACGCCGGCCGCGGCGAGGTAGAGGAGCGCCGGGGAGCCGAGGCCGCCGGCTCCGATGACCAGGACTTTCGCATTCTTGAGCCGCCGCTGACCGAGGGTGCCGATCTCGGGGATTATGAGGTGCCGCGAGTAGCGCTCCACCTCGGCAGGGGTGAGGTCTGCGGCCGGTTCCACCAGCGGATCCAATGCCACAGGTGAAACATTTGCGGTGAATGTCGAAGCCATACTTCAATGTATCCCCCGGATACTGCCCGGTCATATTACCCCGCAGTAAAGTGGAAGTAACTGCAACGGAAAGTAGGACAACTGTGGTCCATGAAGCACGGGCTGACCGCCCGTCAGCCGCCGAACCGCAAACTCCCCCGCGTCCCGCAGGGCAGCGGTCCGCCCGGCTTCCGCGTGACGAGCGGCGCGCGCAGCTCCTCAACGCGGCCCAGGAAGTCTTCGTGGCCAACGGCTACCACGGTGCGGCCATGGACGAGATCGCCGAGACCGCGCACGTCAGCAAGCCCGTCCTTTACCAGCACTTTCCCTCCAAACGCGAGCTGTACCTCGCCCTGCTGGAAAGCCACCTGGCATCGCTCACCGAGCTGATGCTGGGCGCGCTGAACTCCACCACCGACAACGACGAACGTGTGCAGGCCGTCATGCGCGCCTACTTCCAGTTCATCGCCAGCGACGACCAGGCCCACCGGCTGGTGTTCGAGTCAGACCTGATCAACGATCCCGACGTCAGTTCACGGCTGGAGACGTTCAACAGGACCTTTGCCGATGCCATCGCCCGCGTCATCGCCGAGGACACCAAGCTCCCCCATCTCGAGGCGCAGCTGCTGGGCCGGGGGCTGGCCGGAATGGCGCAGGTCAGCGCCAGGTACTGGCTTGAAACGGACGGCAACCTGGACATCAATGTGGCCAGTGACCTCATCTACCGTTTAGCTTGGCGCGGAATCTCTCGCTTCCCCAAAGAGTCCTAGACTACAAATAAGACAACACCTCGTAGGGAAAACGCGTTGAGAAAAACCGTAGAGAAGCACGAGAAACTTTGACTGGCTGGGAGGCCCCTGTGGAGATTAAAATCGGCGTTCAGAATGTTGCCCGCGAAATCGTGCTCGAATCAACCGAGGACGCGGATTCTGTGGCCAAGGTCGTGGGGGAAGCCATCACCACGGGCAGCGAACTTCGCCTGAAGGACGAAAAGGGACGCCTGATCATTGTTCCCGGAAACGCTCTCGGCTATGTGGAGATCGGTGCGGAAGAGGCGCGGCGCGTAGGTTTCGGCCAGTTCTAGCGCCGGCCGAAGAATCCGGCTGAAGAACCCGTCCGTAGCCCAAGGAGACCCATGCTTTCGCTGACCATCGTTGTACTGGCTGCCGCCGCGGCAGGCTTCGTCGTCTGGGCAAACGACAAGCGGCACGCCAAGTATGGCGCAGGCCTGCCCGCGGGGGTTGCCGTGGGAGTGGCGGCTGTGAGCTGGATTGTCCTGATGGCGGCCGGTTTCGGCTACCTGCCAGGGCTGACCTGGCTGCCGTGGGTCCTGCCCATTGTGCTGGGCGCCGGGGCCGCAGCGGGGGTGGCCGTGTACCTTGGCCGCACACGTTCACGCCGGGATGCCGAAAGGCTGACCGCAATCCTCCGCGCGTAGGGCCCGCGCAAGGCAGCCGGCAGCAGCTTAGGCAGCGGTGGCCGCTCCCCGTAAGGGGTAGCGGCCACCGCTGTTTTGTTTTCAGCCAACTGTCAGAGGAACTCGGCCCGGCCTTCCATGGCGGAGGATGCCAGCGCGTGTTCGCGGCGGGGTATGCGGCCGGCCGCCCTGGCAAGCCTGCCGGCCACGACGGCGTGCTTGAAGGCAGCGCCCATCATGGCCGGGTTCTGCGCCCGGGTCACCGCCGTGGCCAGGAGCACGGCATCACATCCCAGCTCCATCGCGAGGGCGGCGTCGGACGCGGTGCCGATGCCCGCGTCCAGCACCACCGGAACCGAGGCCCGGGACACGATGAGCTCGATGTTGTGCGGGTTGAGGATGCCCAGCCCGGTGCCAATCGGCGAGCCGAGCGGCATCACCGCGGTGGCTCCCAGGTTCTCGAGCCGAAGCGCCAGGACGGGATCGTCATTGGTATACGCGAAAACCTTAAAGCCCCGGTTGACCAGCTGTTCAGTGGCATCCACGAGTTCCACGGCATCCGGCAGGAGGGTGTGTTCGTCAGCGATGACTTCGAGCTTCACCCAGTCGGTTTCCAGGGCCTCCCGGGCGAGCTCCGCGGTGAGGACAGCTTCCCGGGCAGTGAAGCACCCCGCCGTGTTGGGCAGGACCCTGATGCCGTGGTCCAGGAGCAGCTGGAAGAGGGAGCCAGCCTCCTGGGGTGAATAGCGCCGCATGGCCACCGTGGTGAGGGAGGTGCCGGAGGCCAGGAGCGCGGCGCCAAGGCCGTCGAGGCTGGGCGCGCCGCCGGTGCCCATGATGAGCCGGGACGCCAGCGCGACGCCGTCGATCACCAGGGGGTCAAGAAGGTACGCCGGGGTGCCAGTAGGGGTGGTGCGGGTTTCCGTCATGCTGGTCAGCCTCCCTGTACTGCCGTGACAAGTTCGACGTCGTCACCCTCGGTGAGTGCCGTGGCGAACCACTGGCTCCGGGGCACCACCTGGGCGTTGCGCGCCACGGCGACGCCCAGTTTCCGGCCGTCGGTGGCATGGCCGTCCGCTGCCAGTGCGCGGCCGGTGACCTCGCTGACGAGCGTGGTGATGGACGCGCCGTCAGCCACTGTGTGTCCTGCTCCGTTCAGGGTGATGTTCATGCTGTCTCCTTGCGGTTGGATGGGGTGGCCGCTTCGGCAGGCCGGAGGGCGCCGCCGGAAAAGCGGCCAGGATTGAAGGGGGCCCAGCGGGGGTCCTCCCTGCCGTCCAGCAGGTCCCGGCAGATCACGGCCGCTGCCGGGGTCAGGAGGACACCGTGGCGGAAGAATCCGGTGGCGACGATGAGCCCTTCCACGTGGCCTGGCCCTGCAGGGCCGTCCGCTGCACCACTGGAGTACCGGGCCGCCGCACCGGGCACGGGGACCCGCCCGAGCAGCGGGGCGTTGTCAGGAGTGCCCGGCCGGGCCCGGGCCGTACACTCCAGCAACTCAAGTTCGGCAACCGCAGGCACCAGGACCTGGGCATCGCGGAGCAGTTGGTAGACGCCGCCAGCAGACACTGCGCTGGTCCCGCTGTCCTGCCCCAGGGCGTCCTCACGCTGCGTAGCCCCGATCACCACCGTGCCGTCCTGCCGAGGGACGATGTATACAGGAATCCCGCGGACCAGTCCGCGGATGGTGGCCGTCAGCAAGGGCTGGAGGTGGGCGGGGACGGCGAGCCGGAGGATGTCCCCGTGGACCGGCCGCAGCGGCAGGTGCAGGTTTTCCGGCAGCCCGGTGAGGGCCGCGGCGTGCAGTCCGTTGGCCACCACGGTCTCCCTGGCCACCACCGTTCCCCCGCTCTCCAGCATGACCCCGGCAACGGCTCCGTCCTCCCAGAGAAGGCCGGCTGCGCGGTCCGGCACGGCGAAGCCATCCGTGGCTCCGGCCACGAAGCTTCCGCCGCTCCCGGCTCCGCGGGCGTGCCGGGCCAGGACACGGCGGAGGCAGGCCACCAGCAGCCTTGGATCCACCTGGTGGTCCCCAGGCGTATCCAGCGCCGAGGCAATGCCCGGGTTCAACAATGGCTCCCGGCGCCGGGCTTCACGGATGGTGAGGGGCTCAACCGTCAGCCCGTTGGCCTGCTGCACCCCGCGCAGATCCAGCAGGGCCTGCCTGTCGGCGGCGTCGGCACCTACGGCGAGGGTCGGCGTCGTAAGATACCCGGGATCCGACCCGGCAGCCGCCGTGAGGTCCGCCGCAAATCCCGGCCAGCGCCCGGAGGCTTCAAGCATGAGTTCCAGGAGGTCCTCCTCCTGGTAGTGCAGCTCGCTCACCGGGGCAAGCATCCCTGCAGCCGCCCAGCTGGCACCGGAGCCGGGGGCGTCATCGATGACCACCACTGAACGTCCGGACCGCCTTGCCTCCCAGGCGATGCCGTGGCCGATGACTCCCCCACCGATGACCGCAACGTCGGCCTTCACTGCGGAGCCGGGCCCACGCCGGTACGGCGCTTCGGGCGCATTGGCCATGGTTGTCTCCTTCCCTACGCCGGTACTAGCCGGATCAGGTCAAGCGGTCGGCTCTAACGCCCTCTCAGCCCGGCGCTTTGTGACAGCTGCCGCGGCTCCCGCAGTACGAGGCCAGTGTAGAGGAACTAGGCTGGCACCCATGAATGTGTCCCACCCCCCTGCCGCTGCATCCCCGATCCCAGGCACCGACGCCTTTGTCAACGCCGAAGGCAGTTCCGGGGTGCAGTCCGCGCGCCTCTACCTCTGCACGGACGCGCGCCGGGAACAGGGCGATTTCGGGCAGTTCGTCGATGCCGCCTTCCAGGGCGGGGTGGACATCATCCAGCTGCGGGACAAGTCCATCGAAGCGGCCGAGGAGCTTGAGCTCCTGGCCGTCCTCAAGGAATCGGCGGTGCGGCACGGCCGGCTATGGGCGGTGAATGACAGGGCGGACATCGCAGTGCTGTCCGGAGCCCCGGTGTTCCACATCGGCCAAAAGGACCTGCCCCTCAAGGCGGCGCGGACACTGTTGAACGGCAATGCGGCCATCGGCCTGTCCAGCCACAGCCCGGAGCAGGTGGACGCCGCCCTGGCGGCCGCCGCCGGCCCCTCGGCACTGGACTACTTCTGCGTGGGGCCGCTCTGGGCAACGCCCACCAAGCCCGGCCGGGCCGCCGTCGGGCTGGACCTGGTGAGGTACGCCGCCGCAGCTGTTGCGGGGGCGGAAGGGCAGGAGGACAAGCCCGACGGCGGGGTGCCCTGGTTCGCGATCGGCGGCATCGACCACTCCAACGTCGGAGAGGTGGTGGAAGCGGGTGCACGCCGGATCGTGGTGGTCCGGGCCATCACGGAGGCTGACGATCCGGCTGCGGCCGCCGCTTCCCTCCTGGCCGCGCTGGACGCCGCCCGCCCCTAACCCGGCTCCGGAACTGCCCTGCCTCACCGGGCCCCTTCCGTGCATTATTGGCGAAATTCGGGCTACGCTGATTTTCGTGTCACATCATCGGTTGGCCCCCAATGTCCACGAGCACACCAACGCCCTCGAAGCGGCGCTGGGTGCACTCCGGAGTGAGCTTGAGCTGCCGGGCGCCTACCCTGATGATGCCGTGAAGGACGCCGAGGCGGCGGTGGCCGCATTGCGGCTGCCCTCCCATGACCTGACGTCCGTTGAATTCATCACCATCGATCCGGCGTCGTCCACCGACCTCGACCAGGCGCTGTTCATCGAGCGGGACGGCAGCGGCTACCACGTTCTCTACGCCATAGCCGACGTGCCGGCATTTGTTGCCCCGGGGGGTCCGCTGGATGTTGAGACTCGGCGCCGGGGGCAGACTTTTTACACACCGGACGGCCGCATCCCGCTGCATCCGGAAATCATCAGCGAGGGGGCGGGAAGCCTCCTGCCGGGCCAGGTCTGTTCCGCGTTTGTGTGGGACTTCCGCCTTGACGGCAACGCGGAGGTCACTGCCGTGGCGGTGCAGCGCGCCCGAATGCGCAGCCGCGCCAAGCTCAGCTACAAGGGCGCCCAGGCGGAACTCGACGCCGGCAGCCCCTCCCCTGTCTTGCTCCTCCTTAAGGAGGTTGGGCTCAAGCGGGTGGAGCTGGAGCGCGCCCGGGAGGGTGCCAGCCTGAACATGCCGGACCAGGAGATCGTCCAGCTTCCCGACGGCGGCTACCGGATTGCCGCCGCCCCGCAGCTGCCGGTGGAGGACTGGAACGCCCAGATATCGCTCATGACCGGTATGGCCGCCGCCCAGATGATGCTGGCCGGGAAAGTGGGTATCCTGCGCACCATGCCGGCCCCGGACGAGCGTTCCCTGAATCATTTCCGGCTGCAGACAGAGGCGCTCGGCAAGCCCTGGGATGGCGAAGTCAGCTACGGCGAATACCTCCGCAGCCTCGATCCCACCCATCCAGGCCAGCTCGCGATCCTCCACTCCGCAGGGATGCTCTTCCGCGGTGCGGCCTATACGGCCTTTGACGGGACCGTCCCGGATGACGCCGTGCAGTCCGCAATCGGCGCTGCGTATGCCCACACCACCGCCCCGCTCCGCCGCCTGGTGGACCGGTTCGTGCTGGTCACGTGCGAGGCCCTGAGCAACGGCGGTGAGGTGCCCGCATGGGTGCGGGATGCCCTGCCGTCGCTTCCCGAAATCATGGCCGGTTCGGACCAGCTGGCATCCCGGATGGAGCGAATGGCGCTGGACACGGTGGAGGCGGCGCTGCTGATCAACCACATCGGACAGGAGTTCGACGCGATCGTGATTTCCGCGTCGAAGCCCCAGAAGGAGAACGGGAACGGCGCTGCGGGCGGCGACGGCAACGGCAGGGCCAGGAATGGCACTGCCAAGAACGGCAACGGAAAGAACGGCAACGGGGGCTCCGGGATCATCCAGATCGCCGAACCCGCAGTGACGGCGCGCTGCGCCGGTGAACTGGAGGCCGGCACCAAGGTCCGGGTCCGCCTCATTTCCTCAGACATTGCCACGCGGGAAGTGCATTTCGAACTGGTGCCGAGGGTGCCCTGAGCCGGGATCGTTTTGTGGCACCACCAACCGACGGGCGGACGAGAGCCGGATTTCCGCGCCCTTGCGGCTAGACTGAAGAAGTAGAAATGGATGCCCGGTCGTTGATTTCCTTGATTTGAAACCAACAAGCCCGCCCCTACGCGATCTTGAGAACCACCCGCTGGTCACCAGTGCCAGCATTTAGATAGCCCGCGATCGGCTTCCACTGGAATTGCTTGTGCGCCTGAGCGTGCTCCGGAACAGCCTTATGGCAGGCCCGTTGAGCAGGCAGCGCACATTGCCCAAATGAATAAGGAAACTCCCCAGTGAGTGAATTGCACACCCACCAGCTTCTGACCGACGATTCCGGCACCGAAACCCTTGAGCCGGAAGAAACCATCATCTCGGACGAGAAGCCGCACGAGATCGCGGAAAAATCGTTCGCGGACTACAACGTGCGCGCCGACATCGTGGAATCCCTGGCCGACGCCGGGATCACCCATCCCTTCCCCATCCAGGCCATGACCCTTCCGGTGGCGCTGTCCGGCCATGACATCATCGGCCAGGCCAAGACCGGCACCGGCAAGACCCTCGGTTTCGGCATCCCTGCACTGCAGCGGGTCGTGGGCCAGGACGACCCCGGCTACGAGAAACTTGCCGTCCCGGGCGCACCGCAGGCCCTGGTCATCGTCCCCACCCGCGAACTCGCGGTGCAGGTGGCCAATGACCTCCAGACTGCATCCCGCAAGCGCAACGCCCGGATTGCCACCATCTACGGCGGCCGCGCCTACGAGCCCCAGGTGGAGGCCCTGAAGAACGGCGTGGAGGTTGTGGTGGGAACCCCCGGGCGCCTCATCGACCTCTACAAGCAGAAGCACCTTAGCCTCAAGAACGTGAAGATCGTCATCCTGGACGAGGCTGACGAGATGCTTGACCTCGGCTTCCTGCCCGACGTCGAAACCCTGATCGCGGCTACCCCGGCAGTTCGCCAGACCCTGCTGTTCTCCGCCACCATGCCCGGCCCTGTCATTGCCATGGCCCGCCGCTACATGACGCAGCCCACCCACATCCGTGCTGCGGATCCGGATGATGAAGGGCTCACCAAGCGCGACATCCGCCAGCTCATCTACCGTGCGCACAGCATGGACAAGATCGAGGTTGTTGCCCGGATCCTGCAGTCCAAGGGCCGGGGCCGGACCATCATCTTCACCAAGACCAAGCGCACCGCCGCCAAGGTGGCCGAGGAACTGGTGGACCGCGGCTTTGCTGCCGCTGCCATCCACGGCGACCTGGGACAGGGCGCCCGCGAGCAGGCGCTGCGTGCGTTCCGCAACAACAAGGTGGACGTCCTGGTGGCAACGGACGTGGCCGCCCGCGGCATCGACGTCGAGGACGTCACCCACGTCATCAACTACCAGTGCGTCGAGGATGAAAAGATCTACCTGCACCGCGTAGGACGTACCGGCCGCGCCGGCAACAAGGGCACCGCCGTCACCTTCGTGGACTGGGACGACATGCCGCGCTGGGCACTGATCAACAAAGCCCTGGGCCTGAGCGTGCCGGAACCTGTTGAAACCTACTCTTCTTCCCCGCACCTCTATGAGGACCTCGACATTCCCGAAGGTACCAAGGGCCGGCTTCCGCGCGACAAGCGCACGCTGGCCGGCGTTGACGCCGAGGTGCTGGAGGATCTGGGCGAAACCGGAAAGAAGAACACCCGCGGCGGCCGCGACGCCGGCAGCTCCCGAGACCGCTCCCGCGACCGTGACGGCCGCGAGCGTGACAGCCGGGAACGCGGCGGCAGGCGCGAAGGCGGCCGCAGCGGTGACTCTGCCGCCCGCTCAGGTGAGCGCCGCCGTCGTACGTCCGAGCCCGCTGCAGCCTCCGCTCCTGCCGGTGATGCCAACACCTCTGCAAGCGACGCAGAGCAGCCCTCCCGTACCCGCCGCCCCCGCACCCGCACCCGCCGCCGCAACGGCGAGGTAGTGGGCAGCGACAACGCGGGGCAGCCCGGCAGCGCTGAGGCCTAAACCCCTTTATGACTGACACTGTCTGGGCGCCGGACGGCAGCAGCCTGGTGGTCCACGCGGACAACGCGGATTTCCTCCCCTCGCTGCCGGACGGCGCCTTCACACTGATCTACGTGGATCCACCGTTCAACACGGGCCGGGCCCAAAGCCGCCAGCAGACCACCATGGTGGCCAACGCGGACGGCGCCGGTGACCGCGTCGGCTTCAAGGGACGCTCCTACGACACCATCAAGGGGGCCCTCCACCGCTACGACGACGCGTTCAGCGATTACTGGTCCTTCCTGGAACCCCGGCTCGTCGAAGCGTGGCGCCTGCTGGCGGAGGACGGCACCCTGTACCTGCACCTGGACTACCGGGAAGTGCACTACGCGAAGGTGATGCTGGACGCGATCTTCGGCCGGGAGTGCTTCCTCAACGAGATCATTTGGGCCTACGACTACGGCGCCCGTGCGAAGAACCGCTGGCCCACCAAGCACGACAACATCCTGGTGTACGTGAAGAACCCGGCCAAGTACCACTTCGACAGCGCCGAGGTGGACCGTGAGCCGTATATGGCACCGGGCCTTGTGACGCCAGCCAAGCGCGAACTGGGGAAGCTACCCACAGACGTCTGGTGGCACACCATCGTCTCGCCCACCGGCAAGGAGAAAACCGGTTACCCGACGCAGAAGCCTGAAGGCCTGGTCCGCCGGGTGGTCGCGGCCTCAAGCCGGCCCGGCGACTGGTGCCTGGACTTCTTCGCCGGCTCCGGAACGCTCGGGGCGGTGGCGGCCAAGATGGACCGGAAGTTCGTGTGCGTGGACCAGAACCAGCCAGCCATCGACATCATGGCCAGGCGCCTGGGTGCCCACGCGGAGGTCACCGCGTTCCCGCCCAACTAGGTAGCGCTAAGTGTCGTTTTGAGCCCGCAAAACGACACTTGGCGCGACTTACTTCCTCACTTGGGTTGCTTTACGGGCACCCCTCCATCAACTGGATCCCGTGGTCCGTCTGCCGGCTCACGAGCACTGACCCTTGGGCATCGCAGATGGCATTGACCAGCAGGGCATGCCCGTCGCCGTTCTGGTAGTTGCCCTTCTCGCCGGGCAGGCCGAAGTCCTGGACCGTTCCTGGCGGGACGAAGGCCCACACTTCGGGAGCACCCGGGAAGACACTGGGAAGCCAACCCCAGTTCCCGTTCAGGATGGGCCCGTCAGTACAGGTTGAGCCGCAGGCGGCGGGCGGCCTGCTGACGTTGATACAGTCAAGCGCGTTGGCTGCTGTGGGAACAAACAAGAAGGCTGTAGCAAGGCCGGCCGCAGCAAGGGACTTTTTCAGCATCGATCTCTCCGTCATCAGTTGGCAGTGACTCAACGAGACCTGGACCGGCTGGCGCCGCTCCCCCAGTACGCGCAAGGTTACTCCGCCCTGCCCGCTAGTCAATGCGCGGCAGCAAGCTAGTCCCGCCCGCGCACCACACTGCTCCCTGTCCCCAGGTCCTCGATCCTCGCCAGGACGTCCGGCGACGTGAGGTTTTCCCCCAGCAGGTTGGGCTTGCCCGTGCCGTGGTAGTCCGACGAGCCGGTGATCAGCAGGTCATGCTTGGCCGCAAGCCGCCGCAGGAACCCCCGTCCCTCCTCCGGGTTGTCCCGGTGGTCGACCTCCAGGCCCGCCAGGCCGGCGTCGATCATCTCCTGGTAGACGCGCTCCCCCACGATGCGTCCGCGGGAGGACGCCACGGGGTGGGCGAAGACCGGGACGCCGCCGGCAGCGCGGACAAGTTCGACGGCGATGGCCGGCGCGGGTGCGTAGTGCTGGATGAAGTAGCGCGACCGCGAGGTGAGGATGGAGGCAAAAGCCTCCGACCGGTCCTCCACGACGCCGGCGGCCACGAGCGCGTCTGCGATGTGCGGCCGGCCGAGGGTAGCGCCGGGGGCCACATGGTGGATGACGTCATCCCAGGTGAGGGGGTAGTCCTCCGCCAGCAGGGTGACCATCCGCTCGGCACGCGTCTGCCGGGCATCCTTGGCCTTGGTGATTTCCTCAAGGAGTCCCGGATGCGTCGGATCGTGCAGGTAGCTCAGGAGGTGCACGCTGATGCCCTCCTCCGTCCGGCAGGAAACCTCCATCCCCGGTACCAGCGCAACACCGTATTCAACAGCCGCCTGGGAGGCTTCGTCCCAGCCGGCCGTGGAGTCATGGTCGGTCAGCGCTATCACGTCCAGGCCGGCGCGGGCAGCGGAGGCCATGACGTCTGCCGGTTTCTCGGTGCCGTCGGAAACATTGGAGTGGGCATGCAGGTCGATCCTCACCTGTCCAGAGTAGTTGACCCTGAGTTCACCCCGCGTATGCCCTGCCGCAACCCGCGCGACGGTACCCGCCCCGGCAGAACCGGCCCAGCCTGTGATCCGCCTGTTCGCGCAGCCGCTGAGCTGGTGAGACGATGGTGCCGTGAACGATGCCGAAAACACCCCGAACTCTGCTTCCCAGCCCCTGGACGAGCGCGTCAACAACCGCTCCCAGCGGCCCAGTTCCGACGCCTTCAAGGCCTTCATGGCCAGCAACTGGGCGCCCTCCCGCCAGGAACTCCCGGCGCGCGATGCCGTGGCCAGCTACGCCGCGACCCGGCGCAAGGCCATCTCCGGCCAGTTCAAAGGTGAACGCCTGGTTATCCCCGCAGGCCCCCTGAAGGTCCGCTCCAACGACTGCGACTACCGTTTCCG